>NZ_JBBOQV010000001.1:1920000-2047200 GCF_038050115.1 Aeribacillus sp. FSL K6-1305
CTCTTCAGACTCGCTTTCGCTGCGGCTCCGCCTTTCGGCTTAACCTTGCACGAAATCGCAACTCGCCGGTTCATTCTACAAAAGGCACGCCATCACCCGTTAATGGGCTCTGACTACTTGTAGGCACACGGTTTCAGGTTCTCTTTCACTCCCCTCCCGGGGTGCTTTTCACCTTTCCCTCACGGTACTGGTTCACTATCGGTCACTAGGGAGTATTTAGCCTTGGGAGATGGTCCTCCCTGCTTCCGACGGGATTTCACGTGTCCCGCCGTACTCAGGATCCACTCGGGAGGGAACGGAGTTTCGACTACAGGGTTGTTACCTTCTCTGACGGGCCTTTCCAGACCTCTTCGTCTACCCCGTTCCTTTGTCACTCCTTAATCGAGTGTCCTACAACCCCAAGAGGCACGCCTCTTGGTTTGGGCTGTTCCCGTTTCGCTCGCCGCTACTCAGGGAATCGCTGTTGCTTTCTCTTCCTCCGGGTACTTAGATGTTTCAGTTCCCCGGGTTGCCCTCCATACCCTATGGATTCAGGTATGGATACTGCCCCATTACGGACAGTGGGTTCCCCCATTCGGACATCTCCGGATCGACGCTTACTTACAGCTCCCCGAAGCATTTCGGTGTTTGTCCCGTCCTTCATCGGCTCCTAGTGCCAAGGCATCCACCGTGCGCCCTTTCTAACTTAACCGTTTCTTCCTAACATGAGCGATCTATTCGTGAATGTCTTTCCGTTATCCAGTTTTCAAAGAACAATCAAGAAGGATATGATCCTTCAAAACTAAACAAAACGGAAAAGCGCACCCTATTTCAATGTATATATCCTTAGAAAGGAGGTGATCCAGCCGCACCTTCCGATACGGCTACCTTGTTACGACTTCACCCCAATCATTTGTCCCACCTTCGGCGGCTGGCTCCCGTAAGGGTTACCCCACCGACTTCGGGTGTTACAAACTCTCGTGGTGTGACGGGCGGTGTGTACAAGACCCGGGAACGTATTCACCGCGGCATGCTGATCCGCGATTACTAGCGATTCCGGCTTCATGCAGGCGAGTTGCAGCCTGCAATCCGAACTGAGAGTGGTTTTTTGGGATTCGCTCCACCTCGCGGTTTCGCTGCCCTTTGTACCACCCATTGTAGCACGTGTGTAGCCCAGGTCATAAGGGGCATGATGATTTGACGTCATCCCCACCTTCCTCCGACTTTTAGCCGGCAGTCACCTTAGAGTGCCCAACTGAATGCTGGCAACTAAGGTCAAGGGTTGCGCTCGTTGCGGGACTTAACCCAACATCTCACGACACGAGCTGACGACAACCATGCACCACCTGTCACCCTGTCCCCGAAAGGGGAACGCCCTATCTCTAGGGTTGTCAGGGGATGTCAAGACCTGGTAAGGTTCTTCGCGTTGCTTCGAATTAAACCACATGCTCCACCGCTTGTGCGGGTCCCCGTCAATTCCTTTGAGTTTCAGCCTTGCGGCCGTACTCCCCAGGCGGAGTGCTTAATGCGTTTGCTGCAGCACTAAAGGGTGGATACCCTCTAACACTTAGCACTCATCGTTTACGGCGTGGACTACCAGGGTATCTAATCCTGTTCGCTCCCCACGCTTTCGCGCCTCAGCGTCAGTTACAGGCCAGAGAGCCGCCTTCGCCACTGGTGTTCCTCCACATCTCTACGCATTTCACCGCTACACGTGGAATTCCGCTCCCCTCTCCTGCACTCAAGTTCCCCAGTTTCCAATGGCCGCTCGCGGTTGAGCCGCGAGATTTCACATCAGACTTAAGGAACCGCCTGCGCGCGCTTTACGCCCAATAATTCCGGACAACGCTTGCCACCTACGTATTACCGCGGCTGCTGGCACGTAGTTAGCCGTGGCTTCCTCGTCAGGTACCGTCAAGGTACCGCCCTGTTCGAACGGTACTTGTTCTTCCCTGACAACAGAGCTTTACGATCCGAAGACCTTCTTCGCTCACGCGGCGTTGCTCCGTCAGACTTTCGTCCATTGCGGAAGATTCCCTACTGCTGCCTCCCGTAGGAGTCTGGGCCGTGTCTCAGTCCCAGTGTGGCCGGTCACCCTCTCAGGTCGGCTACGCATCGTCGCCTTGGTGAGCCGTTACCTCACCAACTAGCTAATGCGCCGCGGGCCCATCCTGCAGTGACAGCTAAAAGCCGCCTTTCAACCGAAAACCATGCGGTTTTCGGTGTTATCCGGTATTAGCTCCGGTTTCCCGAAGTTATCCCAGTCTGCAGGGCAGGTTGCCCACGTGTTACTCACCCGTCCGCCGCTAACCTAAAGGAGCAAGCTCCCTTCGGTCCGCTCGACTTGCATGTATTAGGCACGCCGCCAGCGTTCGTCCTGAGCCAGGATCAAACTCTCCAAAAAAAGTTTGTTACCAAATGCTCTTTTAGAATCAACAGGCACGCTTTTCGTTTTGTTCAGTTTTCAAAGATCATTTCCGATCAGGTTTTTTATTCTAGCAGATAAATGAAGTTATGTCAACAATCGGAATAAAATTTTTAAACTTACATTTATAGATTATTTTGCTGTTTCGAAGATTATTCATCTTTTCAACAGCGACGCTTTATAATATATCATCATGAAATTTTAGTGTCAACACTTTTTTTTAAAAAAAATCAATAAAAACTGCCAACGCCTGTTCCTTTGATTCTAAACAACTGAATCCGCTCGATTAAATATTCCAGCAGCACACTTAATCCGCAAAATACAGTCTGACTTTAAGATGTTCAAATAACTCGGAAAAACATTTTTTGAGCCGCACAGAAATCAGCTATTGAACGGATTAGACAGCCAAACGCAATATAAAAATAATTTGAAACGTTTTTATACTGCCCTTTATCATATTCAATTAATTCAATTATTTATACAGCTTGGTTTACTTGAGCACATATAGCAACCAGAAACCGATCACTTCCGGTCTTTACAAGTGATGCAGTGCAGCAACAATATGATTATATGCTTCAAAGATATCGTTTTGCATCAACAATGCTTTTCCTTTAGCCAACACTGTCTAATTAATTTTGCAAATTCAACTGAATTTTTCCACTTTCTCTCTTCTGGTTGAGTTCCTGATTATCTTCGACGATGGTAACTTTTCCGCCCCGAAATGGTAATGTATTTTAACGCTCGATTCAGATCGGAAAGATACTCGTTCCAGTCAAACAATATTTTTCCATTATTTAAACATCAGTCGATAATTCTCCGGCTACTGCCTAAAAAATTTGTTGCTATATTGAGTGCTGCCTTTTCATTAAGTAATCCATAATATTTTATAATCAAAGGTTTATCGGAGGTTTGTATAAACAACAGCAGCAAAGCAAAGGCCAAATAATCGGATTGCAGAGAAGCAGCATTCTTTTTCTATTAACCTGAATCCGTGATGAATTGAAATCGACTTTGATTTTGTTGTAATTTTGATGGATTGATAATCCATAAAACCCCTTTTATGCTTATGACCTATGTCATCTCTATTTCCGAAAATGGAACAAATCTCTTTTTTAGGTATACGAACCAAAAAAATAGACAAAAAAGCACAGGGAGTGACGTTGGACATCAGTGCCCGAACATTCGTTCGTTATCTTGCCTCTCTCCATTTCTGATAGACGTTCAGTAGGGGCTCGCTATAGCCACTCCTTCGCGTCAGTTTCATCCAGATCTGTCGTGATCGACGGACGAGTCGCCCTGCCATCGTGATCACCGTCTGAATAATCGTCTTGATGCGGCGGCGTTTCACTTTGTGGTGCAACGGATGTCTCGGATCGCTTAATAGATCTTGTCCAATCAGACGAAGAAGATTGTAAACGAAGGCTCCCATGACCAACACGAGCGCATTCGTTTTCATCTTCCCAGATGGAAGCCGCTCTAAATCTAAGTCGCTCTTCAGTTCGCTATGAAACTGTTCGCATGTCGCATGGTCATGATACAACGCGAGCACATCGCTCATTCGAACATGCTCGTATCCTTTGAGCCGCACCCAATAGCTTTCCACTTCATAATCAGGAACGAGCATCAGCTGTCCATTGCGTTCCATCGTCCGTTCCGTCACTTGGGTGACTTGAACGTACGTATACGTGTTCCCATCGATCGCTGCCTTCTGTGGAAGGCATAGCTCATAGGTTTGTACTCCTTCGCTTTGTCCATCATCGACACGTTTGCCCTTTTGCGAAGCGATCTGGAACCAAAGCGCTGTCGATTCTCGGCGTAAGTTTCGCTTGATGACAAAGTCCACGTCTTCCTTTAGGCATACGTGCACATTCGCTTCTGCATCGTTTCCTGCATCCATGCGAACAAGCAGACGAGATGAAGTCAGTTGACGAGCTCGACGGATAGCGGTGACTAAAAACGAGGGCATGTTGTCTTGCACATGTTGTTTCCCTGGACGCAACTCGGCATGAACGAGATACCCTTCCTTCCCTGCATACGCAAACAACGGTGTAAAACCGTCAAATCCTTTATACGTTCGACTGACTCCTTCTTTTTTCGTATCGGAGTTGTCAAATGGGGAACCATCTATATCAAGGGGAAGCCATGTCGTCTTTCCTTTGGTCCAACAAGGGGACAAAGTGGCATGTCGTTGAATCAACAGACGTATGGACTCCTCCCAAAGAATCGTTTCGGTCATCGGAAGACAAGCGAGCTGATCGAGTCGTTGTCGCAAGGTTGGAGAGGAAGGCACGTGCTGAATCCCCATCGATGCCGAAAAGATATCGTCCTGACGATACGCTTCGATATGATCGAAATCCGTTTTTCCTGTGGCAAGCAAGCCAATCATCGAGCGAATGACATCGCTATGGGAAATGTGCACTTCTCGACGAACCGTTGGAAGCCGAAGTGCGTTTACCCGTTTATCCAGTTTCGTTCGATGGAGTAAGTAGCCAACGAGAGCAAGCCCAGCACTTGGGGTAATCGCTTCATCTGTCAATACAAACCGAATCGGGAAATCTTTCATCACATCACCTACTTGATGAAGAATCGTCAACGTCGTTTTCCCTTATCGTATCAACGGTTTGCGACCATTGTAAAGATGTTTTGTCACGGATTCAGGTATTAAATAATACAGCTAATGTATCTGGATGGCGAGTCCTTTCTTTAAGTGTATATAGATTCGCTGCAAATCATTTATTCATCCGCTGTCTGAATAAAACACATTAAACAAAAGCTTCTATAAATAAAAAAAGAAATACTGTTAGCAATTGGCCGTTCTGTGACGAAAAAAAAGTGAAAATATGCTATAGTAGTGTTCAGGAGGTTTGTACAATGGCTAAAAAATATACAAGCAAAATAAATAAAATCCGCACTTTTGCCTTAAGTTTAGTATTTGTTGGTTTTATCATTATGTACATAGGCATCTTTTTCAGAGAACATGTATGGGTCATGACCATTTTCATGCTGCTTGGTTTATTATCCATCATCGGAAGTACTGTCGTCTATTTCTGGATCGGGATGCTATCGACGAGAGCTGTTCAAGTTGTATGTCCTTCATGCGGGAAAGTGACAAAAATGCTCGGTCGTGTGGATATGTGCATGTATTGCAGAGAGCCTTTGACTCTTGATAAAGAGCTTGAAGGCAAAGAATTCGACGAAAAGTACAATCGTAAATCAAGGAAAAGAGAAAGCTGATAGTTTGTTTTCCTACCAGCTTTCTCAGTGCATATTTTTTTCTTTTTGCTGACATGCAGGGCATTTCCCGTATATTTCCATTCGGTGGTGGCTAACTTTAAAGTTCGTTACATGCTCTGCAAGATCCTCCACCTCGTCTAAACCTGGATAATGGAAATCAACGATTTTTCCGCATTCCTCGCAAATGACATGATAATGCTCCGTTGTCACAAAATCGAATCGACTAGATGCATCGCCATACGTTAATTCTTTTACCAGTCCAACTTCACGAAATACCCGAAGGTTGTTATAAACAGTTGCAACACTCATGTTTGGAAACTTACCTTCTAACGCTTTATATATATCATCAGCAGTTGGATGATTCATTGAATTAACTAAATACTCCAAAATCGCATGACGCTGCGGAGTGATGCGGACTCCCGTTTGTTTTAAAATTTCAAGAGCTTCCTTTAACGTATTGTCTGACATCGCCATGCACCTCATTTCTTGAAAACATTCTTATTTTGTATCATTATTACTTTATAATATTTATAATTAGTGTACATTGATTATAAGACTTTTGTCAATGGGAGCGTTTAATTTAGTAGAACATTTTATCTATCCATTGAAAAAATGCACCAATTTAAGAAAAAGATTTTCGCTTTTGCACGGGAAAAAGCGGGCACAAATGCCCGCCTTGACAACATAGGGTGAACAGAGCAAATCATTTGCTGTCATTCTTCTCTATTTTGAATAAATGTGAGAGCTTCTTCAACATGTCCTTTCACTTTTACTTTTCGCCATTCTTTCACTAATATTCCTTGTTTGTCTATAATAAAAGTAGATCGTTCGATTCCCATGTATTCTTTTCCAAAGTTTTTCTTTAATTTCCATACTCCGTATTGTTCCGCAACTTTATGATCTTCATCAACGAGAAGCAAAAAAGGGAGCCCGTGCTTCTCTTTAAATTTTTGATGTCGTTCCTGCGGATCAGGGCTTACTCCTAAAATGACGGCATCAAGCTCTTGAAAGCTTTCATATTTATCGCGAAAATCGCACGCTTCCGTTGTGCATCCCGGAGTCATATCTTTCGGGTAAAAATACAGCACTACATATTTTCCTTTAAAATCAGAAAGTTTTACTTTTTCTCCAGTGTCAGCAGTCAGCTCAAAATCTGGTGCAGGCTTTCCCACTTCAGCTGCCATATCTAATCCCTCCAGTTGTTCATTTTATCTTCAGCGTACCGAATTTCGCTTCATGTTACAACTATTGTTTCTTCTCAATATCAATCATTGTTTTGGCAACAACAACCGTAGGCAATATGTAGCCAATCATCGCCTGTACAATTGCAATCCACCTTCCAATGCCGAAAGGAGTGATATCCCCATAGCCTACAGAAAACAGCGTAACTGCACTAAAGTATAAGCAGGTGGTTAAATTTTCTAAATACGTCCCATAAAGAGGCCGCCCAGATTCAGCTAAAATCGGAAAGCCGTATTGAGTTAAAATTAAATAAATCACACCAAATCCTAACAAAAAAGAGGCATATACTAAAGCAATTAAATATACAGTTTCAAACGTAAGGAACGTACCTCTTTTCACAGCAGAAAACATCGTTCGAATGCTCATAACCAAACAGAACATTATCCCTGTTCCTACGACAATCGCCATAATTTCCCCCGAAAATTATTGTTTGTACATGTTATTCAGCCTTATTGAATTTTATCACTAGCTAAAGGAAACTTGTTCGTCAACCAAACTGATGTCAACAGCCTCTTTGAATTTTATCGCTTAACGAAAGGAAACTATGATCAGCTTCCTGCCCCTCGATATCGCTTCACTCCAATATTCCAAATAATAACCGACAAAATAAAAAACAGAAGGCCTATCACAGGAGTTAAAAAAGCGTAAATATACCAATCCGTTTTTCGTAAAAAATAGGAAGCCGGATAAACTCCCACAAAGGCAAACGGCAAAATCCACGTTAAAATAAAACGTATCACATCGTTGTAAATATTTACTGGATAGCGGCCGTAGTTTCCAATGTTATACATCATTGGCATAATCGATGTTTTTGCATCCGACCAAAACCCAATCGATGCAAGCGCAACAAAAATACTGCCGCAGACAAGGGTGCCGCCAAATACAAATAGAATAAAAATAAAAATGTCATACCAATGAAAAGTAAGATTCAGCCGGGCTGCTGCATACCCCATGACAACAAGCCCTGTAATAACGCCAAAAAGCGATTCAAGCTCCATTCTCTCCAATATCACCTGAAACAAACTGTGGATCGGTCTCGTTAAAATGCGATCCATTTCACCGTTTACAATATATCGTTCATTAAAATCCCAAATGTTAAAAAAGGTGCTGAATAAAGCATAAGGAACTAAGAAAAAGCCATAAATGAAAATAATTTCATCTCTTTGCCAGCCGCCAAGCGATTCTGTATGTCCAAATACGACGAGAATAAAAACTAAATTTACTGCCTGAAACAATAGATCAGACAATATCTCTACAATCATATCCGCTCTGTATTCCATCCTTGTTTTTAAATATTGAGCGATATATTGAAAAAACATTGACACATAAAACATCTTTTCACCCCCCTTGAATAATCATTTTTCTTTTCGCAACCGCCCACATAGCACAAATTGGAATGATCAATAAAATGGACCAAAACAATTGAAAAAGAATAGCGTCTGTAATTTCAGCCTCTTGGAATCCTTTTGTAAAGATCATGCTTGGAATATAACTGATTGCTTGAAAAGGCAAATATTCCATTATTTCTTGAGCCCAAACTGGGTAGAAGCTAATGGGGAGCAGCAGTCCGGAAAACAAGTCAATGACGACGCGTTTCGCTCTCATTAGTCCGTCGTTGTTAAATAAGAAAAAAGCTGAGATTCCTGTCAATAAATTAATTTCTGTATTAATAACAAAACTAAAAAATATGGAAATGGCAAAAAAAGACCACGCCTGCCAATCAAGCGGCAATTCGAGCGGAAAAATAAAGCTTACAATCACCATTCCAGGCATGGAAAAAAAGAAAAGGCGAAAAACGCCTTCTCCAAACGCCTGCATCGTTTTCATGCCAAGATAATTGTAGGGACGAATCAGCTCCACTGCCACTTTTCCTTCTCTAATTTCCATTGCGATTTCCCTGTCGATGTTGTTAAAATAAAATGCTCTTGCCATCCATGAAATTGCCACGTATGTCACCATTTGCGCTGCATCTAAACCTTGAATGCTTTCTTTTCCCCCATAAATGGCTGTCCATAAAAAGTAGTAAGCACCGATATTAATGCTGTATATGAGAATTCCAGAATAATAGTTTGTCCTGTAAGCGAGCATCATTAAAAAACGGATGCGGATCATTTCCAAATATTTAGACATTCATGATCACCTTTTCTAAGTTACTGTTCGCATCACCTTTTTCATAAATGTTGCGTATAATCTCCTCCGTTGATATTTCTTTAATGCTTAGATCCACGATAGTTTGAGCCTTCATGACGCGGCTAATGATTTCCGGCATTTCCTCATGATTCGCAATTTGCGCGATCCAAACATTGCTTTTATCTCCCTTCATCCATTGCACGTGAAAACCACTCGTTAATTGCAATAAAAGGGATTCATCAACAGAAGAGGCAAATTGAAATTCAATTTGCTTCCCTTTTCCCCAATTCCCGCGCAAATGGTCCAAAGAGCCGTCATATATAATCTTTCCTTCATCAAGCATTATGACGCGTTCACACAATGCTTCTATATCCGCAATATCATGTGTCGTCAGCAAAATCGTTGTTTTGTATTTGGCATTTATCTCTTTCAAAAATTCACGAATTTTCAGCTTGACTAAAACGTCCAAGCCGATCGTCGGCTCATCCAAAAATAAAAGAGGAGGATTATGAATTAATGCTGCGGCAAGCTCGCATCTCATCCGCTGCCCTAATGACAGCTTTCGCACCGGCTTATCTAACAAAGGGCCGATATCCAGCGTTTTAATGACATGATCCATATGTTCGTTATAATCTTGATCGGACACTTTATATACCTTTTTTAAAAGCCTGAATGACTCTTGAACAGCAATATCCCACCAAAGCTGTGAACGCTGTCCGAATACAACACCGATTGTCCGGACAAACTTTTCCCGTTCCTTATGAGGATTCATATTGTTCACCAGGACCTTCCCTGATGTCGGTGTTAAAATCCCTGTTAGCATTTTGATCGTTGTCGATTTTCCTGCGCCGTTTTCGCCTATATAACCCACCATTTCTCCCTGTTTCACTGTAAAGGAAATATCATTAACAGCTCTGTTAATTTTATAGTTTCTAGTGAATAAATCGCGAAAAGCCCCCTTTAATCCAGAGCGGCTTGAATAGCTCTTAAATTCTTTGCGCAAATTCTCTACTTCAATGACATTCATAGCTGTAACCTCCATCGATCAATCACAAACATTAGTTTACTCGAATTATTTGAAATTAACAATTTGCATGCACCTTTTTTCTTTTTTACGAAAAGTGCTAGAATAAACGAGGATGCTTGAATATTTTTGGCTGTACAGTTAAGTAAAAAAGAAGGTGAAACAATGAATTTTACAAAATCAGAACAGCTGCATAAAGAAGCGCTCGAACATATTGTAGGAGGGGTAAATAGCCCGTCCCGTTCTTATAAAGCTGTCGGCGGAGGAGCACCTGTTGTAATGGAGCGGGCGCAGGGTGCCTATTTTTGGGATGTTGATGGCAACAAATATATCGATTACTTAGCAGCATATGGCCCGATCATCACCGGCCATGCACACCCTCATATTACAAAAGCAATCAAGCACGCTGCCGAGACAGGCGTCCTATATGGAACACCGACGCCTCATGAAATCAAATTTGCAAAAATGTTAAAAGAAGCTATCCCTTCTCTAGAAAAGGTCCGCTTCGTCAATTCTGGAACAGAAGCAGTAATGACAACAATTCGAGTTGCCCGTGCATACACAGGAAGGGATAAAATCATTAAATTTGCCGGGTGCTACCATGGACATTCCGATTTGGTGCTTGTCGCAGCAGGATCAGGTCCATCGACCCTTGGAACGCCTGATTCCGCAGGGGTACCAAAAAGCATTGCTCAAGAAGTTATCACTGTACCTTTTAATGATGTGGAGGCGTTTGAACAAGCTATTCATAGATGGGGAAATGAAGTTGCAGCCGTTTTAGTTGAACCAATTGTCGGAAACTTTGGTATTGTGGAACCTAAGGAAGGATTTTTAGAAACAGTCAAACAGCTTACTCACAAAGCAGGCGCGCTGCTTATTTTTGACGAAGTTATTACAGCGTTTCGATTTATGTACGGCGGTGCCCAAAATCTGCTTCATGTAGAGCCTGATTTAACCGCACTTGGAAAAATTATCGGCGGAGGCCTTCCGATCGGAGCTTACGGCGGCCGTAAAGAAATTATGGAGCAGGTGGCGCCATTAGGACCGGCTTATCAGGCAGGGACGATGGCAGGAAACCCTGCATCGATCTTAGCAGGAATTGCTTGTTTGGAAGTGCTGAGCGAAGAAGGAGTTTATGACTATCTTGATAAGCTCGGCAGGATGCTTGAAGAAGGCATTTTAAACGCTGGAAGATCATATAATATACCGATCACCATCAACCGTTTAAAAGGTGCATTAACAGTATATTTTACACGCGAAAAGGTGACGAATTATGAGCAAGCCGAAAAAACAGACGGAGAAATGTTTGCTAAATTTTTTAAACTGATGCTTCATCAAGGCATTAATTTGGCGCCGTCTAAATATGAGGCCTGGTTTATTACAATCGCTCATACAGAAGAGGACATTAAAAAAACCATTTCGGCAGTCGAACAATCGTTTAAACAGCTTTCACATGACAAAAAATGAGTCTTACTAAAGCGCCTACTGCACAAGCAGGCAAAATGAAAAAGTAAATCTTTAAGCAGCCTGAGCCCGATATTTATGGACTCAGGTTGTTTATTTCTTTTGGAAACGATGGAGGTGATGTAAAACTGCCGCCTCTTCAGTTGTACGAAAAAAGTGCAAAAGTTCGCTCGATCACAACGTAACTATTTGGTCTGTCTATATTAAAGGATCATATCATATTACAAGAGTGTTAATTTTTTCCTTTCTCTTAAAATAACCTTGAATATTCGTGTTAAACAATGTATAGTCTGAATAGCTTACAACCTTTTTGATGAAAGGAAGGAAAAATTTTTATTCAACATGAAACTTGGAGCCCGTATCTTAAAAACAGGTATTGCAATTACACTGGCATTAATGCTGGCAGAGATGCTTCATTTTCCATCTCCAGCATTTGCAGGGATTGCAGCTATCTTTGCGATACAGCCGTCAATATATAGATCATATTTAACCGTCATTGAACAAGTTCAGGCAAATATAATCGGCGCTGTTGTCGCAGTTTTATTCGGGATTTCTTTCGGAATAAACCCGTTTATTATTGGTCTTACAGCAGTGATTACCATTGCTATTTGTTTAAAATTAAAGATTGAAAACACAATCGCAATTGCTTTAGTAACGGTTATTGCGATACTTGAAACAACAGGTGACGATTTTGTACAGTTTGCTACCATACGGTTTTTAACGATTTTACTTGGGGTTTTATCAGCTTTTTTTGTTAATTTGATATTTATGCCGCCAAAATACGAAACAAAGCTTTACCATAAAATCACCGAAATTTCCCATGAGATTATGAAATGGATTCGGATCAATATTCGAAATAAATCTGAGTTTGCCCCTCTTAAAGAGGAAATAGACAAAATCAAAGATCAGCTGATAAAACTTGATCATTTATTTTTGCTTTACAAAGAAGAGCGAACTTATTCTAAAGCGAAGGTATTGCCAAAATCAAGAAAACTTGTCCTGTATAGACAGATGATTATCACAACGAACAGGGCATTTTACACATTGCGCCAAATTCATTGCTTGGAAAACGAACTTCGGCAAATACCTAGAAAGCTCCATGAAATGCTTATATCAGAGCTTGACTTTTTATTAATTTTGCATGAGCAGGCGCTGTTAAAAATAACGAAAAAAATTAAAAACAATCACGATGAAGACCTGCTTCCTTATGACAAATTTAACCGAAAAGAATTCATTCAAGCGTTTTTGAAATTTGAAAAAGAAGCGGAAGATTCCGATTCGTTTTACCAAATACTATCTTTAGTCTCCGCCATCGTTGATTATCACGATCAATTGGAGCATTTAGATACATTGATTAACAGCTTTCAACATTTCCATAAAAAAGAAAATAAAATTCATGTGGAGGATGAAGAGTAAACAAGTTCATCTCCGTATATTACAGCCTTCAGAAGGCGATGAAAAAAGCAAAAAATTGTAAAAGACTACAGAATTTCATTCATGAATTCAGTAGTCTTTCATCTTTTTTAAGACAATCATTTCATTTATTTGAGAAGCTGAATGACCTCTCTTCTCTCAGAAAAGTATCGGTAGCTTTTCTGCCTTGGAAATAAATCTTATTTCATTTTTATCCGCTGCAAATGATAACTGGAATTTCATGGACGCAGCTTTGCGGATAAAGGCTGCGTTTTAATTTGTCTTCAAGATCCAACTGATCCCCGCCGAAATGCTGTTTCCAAACCGCTTCATCTTGTTAAATTGAAATCGTCTTATATCATCCAAGCGCAGGCAAGTTTTATATCATTTGGAACAGCTGTATTTTCTCAGCTTTCCAACTCAAAGCTTTGTTGGATGTTATCACAAGGAGGCTCCTTTAGAATCACGGTCAGCTTTTTGAGCTCAAAGCTCTCAGACAGTCTTGACCTGCGTTTCACTTCTACTAATAAAATAAATAGGAGCTGTCTAATAAGTCGTTTTTTCGGCTTATTGACGCCCCCTTTAATGTTTTAGAAACGTTGATATATCGATGTTTATGATTTTTTTGTTTTTCAATGGGGATTTGACTTTATGGACAGCCCCTAATCTAAAAATGTGCTAAGCATTGCTTTAATCTCCGCTAGAAAACTTATTTATATTCGTTTCGACCGCTTTATTGTTTAAGGAATGGTATTCATTCAATATTTCACATTGTCTTAAGTTTAATTCAAAAACTGTCAGCGGATCATAATAAATCTCTGGGTTTGTTTTCAAGCTGTCCAATTGTTGTTGATCTGTCCGAATTTGCTGCTCTCCTTCTTGCACAATTTGTTCAAGGTTGTGAACAGGTTCACGGAAAAACATTTTCACATCTCGTTCAATTCCTTTTTCAAATAAGTCGAATTGAGCAAAAAATTTTCGGATCATCGATTGAATCGCATCATCGAATGTTTCAGTTTCAATGTATTTTTTGTATTGCTGTGCGATAAACAGCTTGTTTTTCCCAATGGACGAAAACAGCTTTCCTGCTCCTTTTAATATAACTTGTGCAGGCTTAAAGCGGTTCATAATATTTTCTTCTTCGATGTTCACCACTGTTGTCAGACGATCAATATCCCGCCGCCAATCATCCACTACTTTGAAATCAGACATAAGCTTCACACGGTCATGACCGTACAATGAATTAAACGATTCACACATTTCATCTAAATAGACTTGGCATTGTTTTAGCTCGCTTTCAGCAAATGAAACCCATTCTCCCATTTTTTGCGACATTTTTGGAAGCAGCGTTTCAGCAAAATGCGCCTTCACTTGATCGTTCATTTTTTTGTTCAATTCTATGTGTAAATGGCTGAAATCGCTGTTTTCCGTTATGAATTTCGATGCAGATCGCAAAATAGTCCTTAACTCATCATGAAGATCCTTTTTTATCTCTTCCAATGTGGAGCGGAGTGACTGCCTCAATTCCTTAGCTTTTTCATTTTCCATATCGCCAAGGCTGTGTATTAATCCTTTTAATCGAGACACGATTTCTTTATTTTTATCGATGTTTTCTTCTAAATGCTGCTCTAATTCCATCCGTTTGCTATAAGCATATTTAATAGCTTTTTTCAAGAAAAACAACAGCTTCTCCGTTTTGTTATCTTGATGAAACGGAAAACGTGAATGAATAAATTCAGCGAAGGACTGTTTCCGCTTCTCTCCTTCATTTCTTGAAGGGAATGGGAAAAATTCAGCTTCCGGGAAAAAGTCAAGTATTTGTTCTTTAAAATGATTATGAAGCATGCCGCTATCTTCAAGCAAAAAGTAAATTGGAAGCTCCTTTTTTAAAGCAATCGATGCCAGGCTTTCTACCATTTTCTCAACTGAAGCAGGTTGATGCTCTGGATGGACATATACCAACCCATCAGCCAGTTGTATATATTCCTTTAGCTCCTCTTGATCAACATGCTCTATGTCAGGTACTTCTATTAAACTTAGCTTATGATCGTTTAACAAATCATTAGGCGCACATACCGCAACAATTGTTCCATCTTCACGAACTGCCGCATCTTCTTCAGCGAATACATCTGTTATGCTTTCATTATTTATTTGCTTTATGTCTGTCCGGTCTTCATGGCAGTAAATAGTAATTTTTGATGAAGGAATGCTTGGAAGAGAATGGCCAAGCAGCGATCGGGCAAAACCGCTTTCTCCAACAATGAGCAAATAATGTTCGTTCTGTTCAAAAATCTTTTTTAATATCCAATGATATTTCTGCCCAAGATTTACTTGATTTATTTCCGCCCAATCGGCCAGCTTCGCAAATAGCCGTTTTTTGGCTTCATGACCATCAGCACGATCATGACTACCTGATGCCAAAACGTGCTCCGCTTCTTCAATCACTTTCTCATCTAAGCTTGAACGGTAAATTTCACTCCATGCAACGACAGCTGCTGCAGCGGTCGATAGTTGTTTTCCTGTCGATAGTTTCAGCCAATTGGCTAAAATGTCCGGCATAATATCTTGAAGCTCTTTTAGTAAATATGATCCGCCAAGAAGCTTATTATAGGATTCTTCATAAAAGCGCGATATTTCATCCCAATGCTGAAATTCGTCCACTTTCACATTGAAAATTAGATTGTTTATCGTTTTTAACCATGGAATAAAATATTTTTGATCGTGTTTATAGCATCGCCACAGCGAAACAGCAAGCTTCTCGAATTGCTCTACGTCGGTTCTGTATAAAACCGTTAATGCTTTAAAGAAATAATCCGGCTCTTTTTCTTTGACAAAACCTTGTTCAACATAATTGATCAAACGCTGAAACCATTCCGCTTTTTCAGTCCGAATTAATTCTTCAACCGTAAGATGGACAGCTTTGTCCCAATCTTCCTGTTCTTCATAAAATTGAATAGCGATGGTGGATGCTTGACCATGGTCAGGGTTGATCGATACCGCATCACGAATCGCCTCATACGCCTTTTCTTTTTCTCCTTGAAGTCGGTGAAGCGAAAACAGCTTTAGCGATGCTTCTGCTTTAAGAACTTTTGAATCCGTTTCAATGGAACGGTACATTTCTTCCGCAGATGAAAATAATCCTAATTCAAAATATGCATCTCCGACATTTTTTCTCGCCCATGGCGCCAGCTCATTCTCTATATTTTCCCATTTAAAAATTGCCGCTTCATAATCTTTGTGGTGGAAATATACTTCTCCTTGAGCATAGCGTACATAAGACAGATCATATGCGACCTTTTTTTGTTCTTCTTGAAAAAGCTCCCCAAGCAGTTGGATCGGATGTTTCGTTTCATTTTCTTTTAATAATGTTTGATAAAAGTTTTTTTCAATTAACTGCTTTTCCGCCGCCATGACAACCTCCGTTCTTATACGAATTTAGTCTTTTCTTTTATTCTACCAAAATCGTTTTTTCAAAAGGGATTGAATCAAAAATTTATGAAAAACTTGACTGGCAAAAGTCTTGCTAAAATTAAAGTATATTATGGATTTCAAAGCAAATGACTAATTACCCATTTTGCTGCGGTATTTTTTACCATTCACCCAATTGCTGAATTTGAAATAGTTTATAGTAATGTCCGCGCTTTTTCATTAGTTCTTCATGAGTTCCGGTTTCAACAATTTTCCCGTTTTCAATTAGTACAATTTTATCTGCATGAGTAATTGTAGACAGACGATGGGCAACAATTAAGGTCGTACGGTTTTTTGCCAGTTTATCAAGGGCTTCTTGGATAAATTGTTCACTTTCTAAATCCAAAGCAGACGTAGCTTCATCCAAAATGAAAATCGGCGGATTTTTTAAAAATACTCGGGCAATTGCAATTCGCTGTTTTTGACCGCCGGATAACTTCACGCCTCTTTCGCCCACTTTCGTATCATAGCCATCAGGCAAACTCATAATAAACTCGTGAGCGTTAGCTGCTTTGGCCGCTTTTATGACCTCTTCATCCGTTGCATTTGGTTTGCCAATTAAAATATTCGTTTTTATCGATTCACTGAATAAAAAAGGATCCTGCAAAACTATGCCGATCTGCTCCCTGACGCTTTGCACTTTATAATCTCTAACGTCAATGCCGTCCAACAAAATTTTTCCTTCCGTTACATCCCAAAACCTCGGAACAAGACTCACAAGGGTGGATTTTCCCCCTCCGCTCATCCCGACAAAAGCGACCGTCTCCCCTTTTTGAATCGTTAAATGAATATCCTTTAGTACAAATTCTTCGTTGTCATGATAGCGAAAGGATACTTTGTCAAAAATAATTTCCCCCGAAAGTTTGTCTGCTGCTATTGCATCCTGTTTATCAACAATATCGTAAGGTTCGTCAAGAAACTCAAATACTCTGTCCATTGAAGCGAAAGCCTGTGTTAAAGTAGTTGATGAATTGATCAAACGGCGAAGAGGATTGTACAACCGATCAATATAGGCTGTAAAGGCAACCATCGTCCCGATCGTTAAATTCCCTTGTATCACTTCATAAGCCCCGTAAAAAATGACGAAAAGAGGCGCTAGGTCAGTAACGGTGTTAACAACAGCAAACGTTTTTGCGTTCCATTTTGTATGATCAATCGCCCTTTCAAGAAAATTGCGATTTTCACGATCAAATTCTTTTTGTTCATGCTCTTCATTCGCAAAGCTTTGAATGACAGCCATTCCGCTGACCCTCTCATGCAAATGCCCCTGCACCTCTGCCAGCGCCTGCGACCTAACTCTTGTCAAATGACGAAGCCTGCCGTAAAAATATTTAACTGACAATCCGTATATAGGAAGCAACATAATCGATACAATGGTCAACGTGACATCCATCGTAAACATAATCCCAATGGCAAATATAATAGTAAAAAGGTCAAGCCATAGATTCATAAGGCCCGTAATAACAAACGTCTTTGTTTGTTCAACATCATTAATCACCCGCGAAATAATTTCTCCCGCACGATTGTTTGAATAATATCTTAAGCTCAGCCGCTGAAGATGAGTAAACAGTTGATCGCGAATATCATATAAAATTTTGCTTCCCGTCCATTGCGCAAAATATTGCCGATAATACTCGATCGGCGGCCGTATGACGAGGAATATAAACAACATGATGCCCATTAAAAAAAGAAGCATCTCTATCTTTACGTCATTTGATAATGATCCGTTTAAAATATTGTCGACGATATATTTCAATACGAGCGGAATTAACAAAGGAATGCCAAACTTTATAATCCCGATGAAAATCGTTAAAAAAATTTGTTTTTTATATGGTTTTACAAATTGAAAATAGCGTTTAATCGAACCCAACCATTTCTCTCCTTTCAGATCAATGCAAAGCGAAAAGTCTGTTGATATTCCAACAGACTTTTCCATCATAAATATGTTAAATATCTTTCATACCACTGATCGATAAATTCAGGGGAAAACGGACCTTTTCTACCGCGTATCCAATAAATTAATTTGTTCACATTATTCTTTAAGATACGGTCAATGACTTGCGGATATTTCATTGATTTCTTATGCCGTTCATATTCATCTTCATCTAACAGTGTATAGGTCATATCCGGGAACACTTTAATATCCAAATCATAATCAATATACTTTAATGCCTCATTATCCCAAACAAAAGGAGAACTGATGTTGCAATAATAATAAATGCCGTCACCACGAATCATTCCAATTACATTAAACCAATGACGTGCATGAAAATAACAAATCGCCGGCTCCCTTGTAATCCAAGTTCTGCCGTCAGCTTCGGTAACCGTTGTTCGATCGTTGCCGCCAATAATACAGTTTTGCGATCCTTTTAAAACGGTCGTTTCCTCCCAAACACGATGAATGCATCCATTATGTTTATAACTGTGTATTTGAATGATATCTCCTTCCTTTGGCAGCGCCATTTTGTTCCCTACTTTCTAATGAACAGTTCACTTCAAATCCGAAAAAATCATTTTTCTTTATTATAACGTTTGATATTCAAAAAGAAAATAAAAGAGCCATGCCGCTAAAATGGCTGACTCGAGTCATACATTTCGATTTGGTACATTTTAATAACTTCTTCCGTTTGCTTTTCAAACGTTTTTTGAATGTCTATCAACTCATTTTTCATTTTTTCAATTTCTTTTTGCACAGAACGCAATTTCTTATCATCATTTTGTCTCAAAAATTCCAATTCCATTTGTTGATAATGCTCTATTTTAGATTGAAGCGATACAAGCTTATCCATCGTTTCAAGCTGTTCGCCAACTAGCAGATCAAAGCGGTTATATGTATTCAAATGAATCCCTCCCTCATAAAATGTTTATGGATACATATTCTAACTATTTCACTTGATTCCTTTGACAAGTTATGTAGACAATTAAGAAGTTTTGTCGTATGAACGCTTAGGTCAAAATTATTATTGACTCTCCATTCATTCATTATGTACAATCTGACAAGATTGAATCATTACAAACTTTGATTTTTTTTGAGAGAAAGGAAGTTACTATATCGTGTGGGAAATCATCACAGCAGTCATTTTAGGCATTGTTGAAGGGTTAACGGAATTTGCCCCTGTTTCTTCTACTGGACATATGATTCTTGTTGATGACATTCTTCTAAAATCTAAAGAAATATATTCAGAGCCTGTCGCCAACTCTTTTAAAGTCGTCATTCAGCTTGGATCAATACTAGCAGCGGTGATCGTATTTAAAGATCGCTTTTTCGATTTATTACAGATTAAGAAAATGCAGCATCAAAACGGTCAAAGATTAACGCTTGGCCTTGTCATCACAGGACTTCTTCCTGCTGCCGTCTTAGGTTTTTTATTTGAAGACTATATTGATACGTACTTGTTTTCCGCTCATAGCGTATTAGTCGGCCTTGTGTTAGGGGCATTATTAATGATTGCAGCAGACCTATTTGGTCCAAGAAAACCGAAAGCAGAAACGGTTGATCAAATTACATACAAACAAGCGCTAACCATCGGCCTCATCCAATGCATTTCCCTTTGGCCTGGTTTTTCGCGTTCCGGTTCAACGATTTCCGGCGGGGTTTTAGCCGGTTTAAGCCATCGTGCAGCTTCCGATTTTACGTTTATTATGGCTGTGCCGATAATGGCGGGGGCGAGCGGTCTTTCTCTTATTAAAAATTGGGAGCATTTCACGATCGACGTCCTGCCGTTTTTTATCGCCGGATTCATCAGTGCGTTTATTTTCGCGCTTTTGGCCATAAGATTCTTTTTGCAGTTGATCAACCGCATTAAACTTACACCATTTGCTATTTATCGGATCATTTTGGCGATCATCATCTATGTTTTTTTCCTTTAATGAAAGAAAGCGGAGAGCTGAAACGTTCTCCGCTTTTTGCCTGGCTCTTTTAAAAGAAACATTCAAAATTAATAGTTAAGAATTTTGTTGTTTATTTTGTTCAGATTGTTGATTTTGTTGTCTTACTTGTTGTGCATCTGTTTCAGCAGCAAATTCTGTTCCAAATCCTTGAGCTGATTGTTGGTTTTGCTTTCTCACTTGTTGAGCATTTGTTTTGTTTTGCTGTTGTTTTGCCATCATTTTTCACCTCCACGTCATATATCATGTCCAGGAGGGAAAAAACTTATCCAAAAAAATTTGCAGTTACAGCAATAAGGAAATGCCTCCATCTACGATCAAAGTTTGTCCTCTTATCATGAAAGCTTTTTCAGAGAGCAAAAATTCAACTGCATTTACGATATCCTCTTTTTCAATCATTCTTCCAGCCGGAGTCTTTTCTTTTGCTTCGTTTAAAATTTCCTCCCTGTTCGGAAAATGTGTCAATGCATCCGTATCGACAGCTGCGCCGGAAACCGCATTTACTACAATATTTTTCGGTGCTAATTCAACTGCTAAATATCTAGTTAAAGCTTCAAGAGCTGCTTTAGAAACCCCTACTGTCGTGTAATTTTTTAAATAGCGAATAGACCCTAAAGAGCTGATGCTCACGATGTGTCCGCCGCCGTGTTTTTCCATCAATTTTGCTGCTTCCTGCGCACAAAAAAGAAGTGCTTTTGCATTAATATCCATCGTCCAATCCCAATGGGATTCTTCAATTTCCATTAGAGGGCGTAAAACTCCAGATGCTGCATTGTTTACTAAAATATCAAGCCGTCCAAACGTTTTGTCAATTTCTGCAAACATTTCCTTTATTTTTTCTGGTTTTCCGACGTTTGCCTTCACCACAAGCGTTTTCACACCAAGACGTTCAATTTCTTCCGCGGTTTCGATCGCTTTCGATTTGCTGCGAGCATAATTAATGACGATGTGATACCCTTTTTCAGCAAGCCTCAAGGCAATAGCTTTGCCGATTCCTCTTGAAGATCCTGTGACAAGCGCTACTTTTTCATTCATATTTTACATCTCCTTATGTATTGAATAGTTATTTCTATCGTAACAAAGAATAGATATAGAAAAACATATAAAAAGGAGTTTTTGTAAATTGCCTATACGAGATATGACAGAGCTCTCCATGATCTCGAAGCAAGCTTGGAGCAGTGAGGAGCTTCAGCATTATCACCGCGCCTTTCAACAAATTATGCCTTACCTGAATATAGAAGGTCATACCATTCACCGTGAAATTATAGAAGAAATTGAAGCGCGCGGCGGTATTAACAAAGACTGATTAAACCAATTTTTAGAGGCATAATGGATGCAATCGGTACATGCCGATTGCATTTTCATTCACTTCCCAATGGAATTACGGCTTCACTTGTATGCCAGCTTTTTCCTTATAAAGAGCAAATATTTTTTGATGAGGTACAGGAAAAGCATATCGATCAATATCCTTGATGAAAACTTTTTCAAGCTCTTTCATTGATTCATCGCTACAAACTTTGCCGAAATAAACATTAATATTCCATGTCAAATGGGAAAAAACATGCTGAATCGTTCCTTTTAGCTCGCTTAATTCCGCTTCAACACCGTATTCTTCCCGCAAAAAATTTTCTAGATATATCCTTTTAGGAATTCTGTTTGTGCGAACTTCGCAATTTGGAAATTCCCACAAATTCGCAAGCAGTCCTGTGTCAGGTCTTTTATGAATATATAAATCGTTGTTTTGCACTAAAACCGCGCAAGCAATCGAAACTTGCTTTGTTGATTTGCTTCGTGTTTTTACTGGCAGCTTTTCCTGTAATCCTTCTGAAAAGGCAAGACAATGCTCCTGTACAGGACAAAGCAAACAGGACGGAGAAGTCGGCGTACAAACCATTGCTCCCAATTCCATTAATGCTTGATTAAAATCGGAAGGACGTTCTTTTGAAATAAGATTTGCAGCCGCTTCTTCAAATATTCTTCTTGTTTTTGGCTTTGCTATATCTTCTTCAATCAGTAAAATTCTTGACAGCACTCTCATCACATTGCCGTCAACAGCAGGCTCAGGCTTGTTATAAGCAATGCTTAATATTGCTCCTTTTGTATAAGGCCCAATTCCTTTTAATTTTCCAAGCTGCTTCGGGTCATCCGGAAGTTTTCCTCCGTATTTTGCTGCCACCTCTTTCACTGCACTGTGCAAATTTCGTGCGCGCGAATAATAGCCTAGGCCTTCCCATGCCTTTAAAACCTCTTCTTCATCCGCATTTGCCAGCGCCTCAACATTCGGGAATTTTTTAATAAAATTGTTAAAGTACGGTATAACCGTTTCCACCCGTGTTTGCTGAAGCATTATTTCAGATACCCATACTTTGTATGGATCTTGGTCCTTTCTCCAGGGCAAATCTCTTTTTTCCCGTATATACCAGCCGATCAGGTCCTCCTGAAATGTTTTAATATCGAAATTCTCAATTTTTTGCAGTGATTGACCCATTTTTCAATATTTCCTCCATTATGCACTTCAAAATATGTTACACTAAAAAGAACTTATGAATTTATCGTACATTATTTTTTTTTGGCATGAAAGAAAAAATGAATTTATGTTTTTTGCGTTCAATGGAAAAAATTCAAATATCATCATAACGATTGTTTTTTCAGCTAAGGAGGATGGCTTTGGATACAGGTACACATTTCGTCATGGGAATCGCATTGGGAGGCTTAGCAACTTTGGATCCGGCTGTCGGCGGTTCCTTTCTGACAAGCGAGGCAGTTCTTGTTGGCACGATTATCGGTTCACAAGCACCAGATCTTGATACGGTTCTTAAATTTAAAAATAATGCAGCTTATTTAAAAAATCATCGCGGAATAACTCATTCAATTCCCGCAGTTTTATTATGGTCGCTGTTGATCACTGGAGCAATTCATTTTCTTATGCCAAGCAGCAGCCTCATCCATGTATGGATTTGGACGTTATTAGCTGTTGTTCTTCATGTTGTTGTCGACATTTTCAACGGCTACGGCACTCAAGCTCTCAGACCTTTTTCTGAAAAGTGGATTGCGCTGGGCACAATTAATACGTTTGATTCGTTTATCTTCATCGCTCATATTGTCGGCATTGGCATTTGGCTTTCCGGCGCCCATGGGGGCTATACCTTTTTAATTATTTATTGCATAATCGCTTTATATTATGTCGTTAGACTTCTAATGCAAAGATCGATTAAGAAAAAAATCTTAAACAGATGGAAAAATGTTGAAAACGTCATATTTAACCCAACAATGAAATTCCGCAAGTGGCAGCTCGTCATTGTGACAAAAGAACATTATTACGTTGCATATTCAAATTTTACCGAAATTCAAATCGTCGACCAATTTGAGCGCAAAGAGCTGCCGAATCACCCTGCAATGGAAGCCGCAAAAAAAGACCGGAATATTTCAGCATTTTTGCATTTTTCCCCTGTTTTCCATTGGCAAATAAAAGAGCAGCTTGATTATACCGAAATCCGTTTGATTGACTTGCGTTATTTCAGCAAAGGTCATTATCCCTTTGTAGCAGTTGCACAGCTCGATAAAGACCTCAACATTGTTCGTTCGTACACAGGTTGGATTTTCAGTAAAAAAAGAATGAAGAAAAAACTTAAACCGCTAATTGATTGATTATGACATTTCCTTAATTTTCTTTTATATTGGCTTCTAATAAGCAAATACTATTTATGCGCGTCCAATAGCGCAAATTTTTTTCTCCTTGGAGGATCTGCGATGCGCAATAAAGCAAAAGGATTTCCGCAGCATGAAAAATTTGACGGTGAGCCACGTGCTAAAGCGGAATTCGCGTCACGTCGTGCGAATGGAACCATTAACACACACCCTCAAGAGAGGATGAAAGCTTCAGGAGAACGGGATAAAAATTTTTCATAACCATTGACCTTTCAAGAGGTGTTTACTAATGGACACTAACCGATCATCCTTATCAAAAAAGCAGAAAAACGAATTTTTAGGAGCTTGGGGAAAACCGAAACATTCATTCCGTCAAGTAAACGGGGAAACCCAGCAAACCCAAAGCTTAATCATTTTGGAAAACGAAATGCGAAAACGTTCATAAATAAATAATACGAGATCATGCCATTATTTGGCATGATCTTGTTTATACAGACCTTTTTTAATTTTTAAAAATAATCGCCTAGATTCAAAACTCAACTATGATTTCCTCGATTAAATTTAATAAAGAAAATATTTAGCTTCAACATTGCTTGAGTAAACAAATTTCCATTATTCGCCTTATTTTTTGATACTATTTGTTAACAAAAGATTTCAAGCTAAAAACGAAATCCGTATCCTTTCAAGGTCAATTGAGAGAGTATTCAGTTTGATAACCATAATGCAAAGTTAGGCGCGAGGAAGCATAGCCACGAACAGGAAGAAAAAAACGATTGAAAGAAATCAACGGCCACTCTTTTCCCCAACTTCCTTCATTTTTCGTTCTCGACTTATTTCTCATTTATATTACTTTTTTTAATCAACATCGATATCGGCAGTGCTTCCTCCTTTAAAGGAGATGATAACCGATACCCCCAAGCGAAGACTCCTTTTAAATATTCAACTTTGAAATATTCACCAGGAGCTCCATCGATTTCATACGTCTCACCTGGCGGAAAATCGTCAGGATTCAACATATATGCTTTTGCCATAGCAATTTTCCTTTCCAGGACAGCATATTCGTTGATCATTCCGTGCTGTTCCGCTTTGCGCGCTTTTTCTTTTAATCGGGCAATTTCATTTTTTAGCTCGTATTCCGTCATTTCACTGTACCGTTTTTCCATTTCCTATTCCTCGCTTTTCTCTAAGTGTTTTTGCAAATATTGCTGAATAAGTTCTTGCGAAAAACCTTTTCGATATAAAAAATGCGCAAGCTTTTGACGATATGTGTACATATCTAGATGGGAATACTTTTTTTTCCCTTTTTCGCCTTGTATTAATAATGCTTCCCATTCTTGGTCATGACGTTCATGTAAAGGCAGCATCTCTAAAACAGCTTGAATCACTTCGGATGAAAAACCTTTCCTAAACATTGTCTGCTCTATTTTTTGCTTTAGCTGCGACATAGATATGTTCGCTTTTTTTCCCAATTGCTTTTCAGCTAATTTATACGCTGCTTCTATTTGTCTTTCTGTCGTGAAATGATGAAGAGCTGCTTCTATCAAATCGTTCTCAATCCCTTTTTGTCCCAGTTCTGCTTTTATTATGCCGGGCCCTTTC
The DNA here is from genome assembly GCF_038050115.1 of Aeribacillus sp. FSL K6-1305. Classification (NCBI taxonomy): domain Bacteria; kingdom Bacillati; phylum Bacillota; class Bacilli; order Caryophanales; family Bacillaceae; genus Aeribacillus; species Aeribacillus sp. FSL K6-1305. The sequence goes on from NZ_JBBOQV010000001.1 coordinate 1,945,515, forward strand.
AAAGTGGTTTTCATTTGCGTTCTTACAAAGGCTTCCGCAAACTCCTTGTCATTTACATAATTTTTTAATTGAAGCTCAACCATTACACGTTCAATAACCCTCTCATCTATACCTTGACTTACAAGATGGTCACGGACCTCTTTTTCCGATCTCATTCGATAGCCAAGAAAAGTTAAAGCTTTGTTGAATGCTGCTTTTATTTGATCCTCGTGCAAAATCGCATCTATATCCAGCTCATCAAGCTCCATCCCTTTTCTTAGCCCGTGCTTAATTAAAACATCTTCCCCGACGCTAAAAGCAAATATTTCACCGTTTCCTCTATCGACGTAAATATTAAAACGATTTTTCTTTTTAGGTTGAACTTCTATTTTTACAATAAACATGTACAGACACCTCATTTTTATAGTACCATAGAAAAAATAAATAAATGGAAGTTTTAAGCATGAAAGTGTATGAATACTGTAACAATAGATTTTTCAGCTTGTAAGGAACGTTTTGCTGACTTTTCTAGCCGTTGATGCTATAAAACTATGAAGTAAAATTCAACCGTTCTTATTATGATTTCTAAATATTTTGCTGGCAGCAGGCAAATCTGCTTCAGTCAGGAAATGCGGTCCTCATTGTTATTGCATCAAAGCAATAGGAAAAAAATATCGTCAAAGAAAATATTGTAATTTTGTCCTATTCACTGCTTATAGAAACTCTTAAAGTAGTAAGAAAAAAGTAAAATTTTCTTAATAATCTTTTTACAAATTTTTTGTTTTCTTTTCCATAGAAATCAAGTATGATACTAGAAGAAATGCTGACAATTAAATTTATTTGTTTTTAAGGGAAGGCAAATGGTGCGCCACCGGTCTTTTGACCGGTTCTAGTGGGTTCGATTCCCACCCCGAAATTTTTACTTGATAAATAAAAATTTCGAGGGTGGGATCCGTTAGATTTCGTGGTAACCGCCCTCGTTGATAGAGGAGGATGAGCATGTTAAAAAAACGTGATCTAGCGGATTGTCAAGAGTTGTTCGAACTTATGGTTCATCCAGAGGTCTTCCCTTATGTTCGTCATAAAGCAACGTCGATTGAAGAATACATGTTTATAACAAAACAGTTGATTGAAGCAGAGGAACGAGGGGAATTAATTTCCCGCACCATTTTGGATGAATGGGGCTCTCCTATTGGAACAATCAGCTTGTATGATATTTTTGATCAAACTGGATTTCTCGGAACTTGGCTCGGCAAGCCGTACCATGGTAAAGGATATAATCAGCTTGCTAAGGACGCTTTTTTTCAAGAGATTTTTTATGAATTTGGAATTCAAACGATCTTTATGAAAATACGGAAAGACAATGAACGTTCCATGAAAGCCGCGCAGAAGCTTCCATATGTCTCCCTTGCCGATGAATCTCGTCAGCTTCCCCATATTGAAAACAAAAACTTATACAACATCTTTGAAATTTCAAAGGATATGTACACACTGTATACAAAACGAAACGGTTTCATGACAGACGAAGAAAGCAGATTGAAGGAAGCATAAAAAAATTGGAAGAAGACATCCGAACGAATCAAGATGTCTGCTTCCATTTTTTTATCATTTCTTATTCTCTAATCTGTCCGCTTCCTTTAATAATATATTTTGTAGAAGTCAGTGCAGGGAGTCCCATCGGTCCTCTGGCATGGAGCTTTTGCGTGCTGATCCCGATTTCTGCGCCAAACCCAAATTCAAATCCGTCTGTAAAGCGCGTCGATGCGTTGTGGTAAAGAGCTGCGGAATCAACTAATTTGAAAAACTTTTCTACATTTGCGGCATTTTCTGTGATAATTGCCTCAGAATGGTTTGTTCCGTAACGATTAATATGCTCGATTGCTTCATCTACATTCGAAACAAGTTTCACTGCCATTGTATAATCTAAATATTCCGTTTCCCAATCTTCTTCTGTCGCTAATTTCAAATGCGGGAATTCATTGTACAATGCTTGATCGACTCGCAACTCCACATTTTTCTCCTCGAGCTTTTCAATGAGCTCGCGAATATACTCCTTATTCCAATTTTCATGGATGAGAAGAGTTTCGGCTGCATTGCAGACGGAAGGTCTTTGTGTTTTTGCGTTTACAGTTATATCAATCGCCATCTTTTTGTCTGCTGATTCATCAATAAACACATGACAATTGCCTGCGCCCGTTTCTAACACAGGGACAGATGAATTTTCAACAACTGTTTTAATCAGATTTTTCCCTCCGCGAGGAATTAGCACATCTAAATAATCATTTAATTTGAACATTTCCGCTGCTGTTTCCCTGCTGGTATCTTCCAGAAGCTGTACACTGTCGGCAGGAAAATTCGCTTTTTCTAACGCCTCTCGTATCACCTTTACGATCGCCATATTTGAATGCAATGCGGATGAGCTGCCGCGAAGAAGAACAGCGTTCCCTGTTTTTAAGCAAAGGCTTGAGGCATCAATTGTCACATTTGGTCTGGCTTCGTAAATCATCCCAACAACTCCGAGCGGCACCCGAACTTTTTCGATTTGTAAACCGTTCGGACGAGTCCAGCTTTCCAGCACTTCCCCAACTGGATCTTGCAAATAAATCAATTGTCTTAACGATTCAATCATTCCGTTAATTCGTTCTTCGTTTAAAAGAAGACGGTCAATTAGAGCGTCGGATAAACCATTCGCTTTCCCGTTTTCAATGTCTTTTTCATTTTCTTTTAAAATATAAGGCGTTTCTTTTTGCAATTGTTCAGCGATGATTGATAATGCGTTGTTTTTTTCTTCAGTAGTCTTTGCAACCAGCTTGGCAGCAGCTTCTTTTGCCAGCTTCCCTTTTGTCAACACTTCACTCATATCATCATCTCCTTACTCGTTATCGCTACAAATTGATCACGGTGAACCACTTCAGGATGTATGCGCTTTGTCATTTCCATCGCTTTTTGACTCGGCATGCCCATAATTTCTTTTAATTCTTCAGATGAATAATTGACTATGCCTTTTCCGATCAGCTTTTGTTCCTTGTTTAAAATTTGCACCACGTCTCCGGATTGAAAGTTGCCGCTGACACGCTTAACGCCAGCAGGAAGGAGCGATTTCCCTTCCTTCAAAATAGCCGCTACTGCTCCATCATCGACTTCCACATCACCAGATATGATCGAATGAAGAGCAATCCATGCTTTTGAATTACGAACAGCACTTAAATCGTTTTTGCCAATATATGTTCCGTCACCGTTCCCATTTAAAATTTCGATTAATTTCTCTTTTCCTTGACCTTTCCCGATAAATACGGATACACCGAGGGCAAGTGCCGTTTTTGCCGCCATGAGCTTTGATTTCATGCCACCTGTTCCAACTTTCGAACCGGATGTTGCCTCTGTTTGTTCAATTAATTCATCTGTTACTTCCGGCAAAAAATCAAATCGTTTCGCATTCGGATTTTTGGTAGGATCTTCTTCATATAAACCGTTAATATCCGTCAAAATAATAAGAAAATCGGCATGCAATAATCCGCTCACAAGAGCTGACAGCATATCGTTGTCTCCAAACGTCAATTCCTCAATCGAAACCGAATCATTTTCATTGATGATCGGGAGCACTTGCCGCTTTAGAAGCTCCGATAAGGTGGCGTATGCGTTTTGATATTGCTCTTTATGCTGAAAATTGCTCCTTGTCATCAAAAGCTGGGCACATACAATGCCGTATTTTTTAAATGCTTCTGTATAAGCCTGGATAAGCAGCCCTTGGCCCACTGCCGCAGCCGCCTGTTTTCCTCTAATTGTCACAGGCCTGGAAGGATATCCAAGATCTCCATACCCTGCTGATACCGCTCCTGACGAAATTAAAATTACTTCATACCCTGCTTCCTTCAATTTAGCAATCGCTTCAACATGCTCGTGCAGCTTTTCTTTGCTGAGTCCCCCGTTGTCATCTGTTAAAGAACTGCTTCCTATTTTTACGACCACTCGCTTTTTCCTCACTAAAAAACACCTCTTCATTGCTTGACAGTCATAAAAAAGACTCATATCATCCTTTCGAAAAAGGACGAATATGAGTCTATATCCGCGGTACCACCTTTTTTAGCACTAGTTTAGTGCTCCCTTTAGCCTGTAACGAAGGATACGGTCAGGTTATGAGCCTGACAGCTCCAGGGGTAGGTTCAATAGCTTATCAGCGATGAAACCTTTCAGCCATAGGGTTTCACTCTCTTTTTCGCCTAAAGTCTATTTACTGGCCCCTTTCAACGCCGAAAATATACTTTTTTTAAAATTATGTTTCAAAAATTTTTAAAAGTCAAGATGATTGCTGCATTTAAACATTTGCTTGTTGATTGAATTTTTTGTTTGTAAATTTATCTCTCAAATACGGCAGGATAAACCGATCAGCTCCCCAATAATACGCAGCTGCGCCTACTGCCATTAAAATGATTGCTTCAGTGTACATAATCGGATTCGTGCTTGTTGTTCCAGCTAACATAAAATTCAAGTTCATAAACGCACCAGCAATTAATGCAGGAGTTGTAAACAATCCCAAAATCAGTCCGATGCCAACTAACACTTCTCCAATTGGAATAATAAAATTAAAAAGTTCTACATTCGGAAGAGCAAAGTTTTCAAGGAACGCTGCATACCATCCTTGAACGGCCGGATGTTCTCCGGTTGCTTTAGCAATCGCCCCTTTTAAAAATCCTGTCGCATCAAATCCACCCAGCTTTTCGACTCCCGCGACAAACCATTGATAACCGAGCCAAATTCTAAGAGCCGCCCAGACAACCGCCATTTTTGGACCTTTCAGCCATTCCATCTTCAACCATCTCCTTTGTTTGTTTTTTCACTTTTATTTTTCGAAGAAGTTTGTGAAATATTTCACTAACTTCTTCAATTTCAATATATAATTTTCTGAATTTAACTTCAATATATTTGTGAAATATTTCACAAATTGTTAACAATTACTATAGTTATCCACATTCATAGTAGAATTTTATGGAAAAAATCCAGCTTCTTAAGCTCCAACAGTTACATAATATCCACAAAAACAGTATGGATAATGTGTATAAGTTGTGAATTGTCTGAAATATCTGTGGATAAAATAAAAAAGCACTCACCTTCTCTGGACGATGAATGCTTATACACAAGAACGATCCCTCGAATTTACATTCAAATTAGAGCTGTTGCAAAAGAAACCGTCATTTTACAGAAGTGTGCATATTTTCCGATAACAAAAATTTTAGACATAACTAAATCTATTAAAACGTGGAATTTCTTTTCATAAAAAACAGGCGCCGTTTCAACAGCCGCCTGCTAAGCACTATGCTGCAATTTATTTTCTTTCTCTGCACGCTTATTTTTCTCATAACCGATCGCTAACACAATCAATGTCATAATTCCAATAAGTAAATATTCGATCCACAAGTTTTGGATGTGAAACCATTGTTCAATATGTTTATCCTTAAAGATCATCTCACCGGCGGTCCAAGCTAAAATTCCAGATCCAACATATACAATCCATTGAAATTTGTTCATTAATTTTACGATCGCTTTTGATCCAAAAATCATAATTGGAATACTGATCAAAACTCCAACCGCAATCATGCCGATATGGCCGTGTGCCGCACCTGCTACTGCAACCACATTATCCAAACTCATGACGGCATCTGCAAGAATGATCGTTTGAATAGCTTTAAGCAGACTGCTTTGAGATTGGACATGCGCAGCTTCTCCGTCATCTACCAAAACTTTATAAGCAATCCAAAGCAGCAAAAATCCGCCGACAATGTTGACAAATGGGATTTTCAACAGGACAACAATGACGGATGCAAACAAAATCCGTAATGCGACCGCACCTCCAGTCCCCCAGAATATAGCTCTGTTTTGCTGTTCTTTCGGCAGATTTCTCGTTGCCATTGCAATTACAACTGCGTTATCGCCGGATAAAATAATATCGATTGCAATAATTTTTAATAAGGCAATGATGGCGTCAGATGAAATAGATATGCCAACTGAAAATAAATCCAATTGTTATTCGCTCCTCTATTAAAAAATGTATACGTATAGATTCTATCCCTACCTTCCTTTGAAAGCAAATCCAATATTTTACCTATTTAAAAATTAAAATGAGTCATCTCCTTGTCAGCTGCTGGATAAATGTTCGAATGGCAGTGGAAGAAAGAAGACCTTTTCGATAAATAATTGCAACCTCTTTACGCGGAAGTTCGTCTGCAATTTTCAAAAGCTTGACAGAAAACTCCGGGCTGTTTTCAACATAAAGCTTTGGCAGGATCGTAATTCCGTTATGTAAAAGCGTCATCTTTAACAACGAATACGTATCCGACAATTCCACAATTGGGTTTAACTTAATGCCTTCTTTATTACAAAATGAATCGATCGTCTGTCTAAGAACATATTGCTCGGGCAATAAAAAGATCGGGTACGATTGAAGCTCTTCCAAATATATTAAATTTTTTTCAGCTAAAGGATGATCAAGGGATACAATGGCAAAAAACTCTAATGAAAACCATTTAATAACCTCTACTTGCGGATGATGAACTGGTAAATAGACAATCCCTATATCGAGCTCAGACTTGACTATTTTTTCTAACGTTTCTTCCGTTTTTAGATCGTAAACAGAGAGTTTTATATTTGGAAACTGTGAGTGAAACGTAAGCAAGGAAGAATAAAGAAGATGATTGCCAACACATCCGATTTTTAAATGGCCGCGATTCAATCCTTTTAATTCATGTATTTTAATTTTTGCTTGATCAATTTCAGAAAAAATTTTTTTCACATGTTCAAGTAAAATCTCTCCGCTTTCCGTTAATTCAATTTTTTTCCCCATTCTTCGAAAAAGAACTGTATCAAGACTGTTTTCAAGAAGGCGAATTTGCTGGCTTAATGTTGGTTGCGTAATCCCCAGCTTTTCTGCAGCTTTCGTAAAATGCAGCTCTTGACTCAATATTGCAAAATATTGCAAAAGACGGAACTCCATTTTATAGCTCCTTTCTATAGATATTTTCTATTATTATGATAGTTATTATAGTATTGTACTATCTTTTCTTTTCAAGTACAATTCTGATTACGGAATTATCTGACTAGTATTAATTATCTAAATTATATTGAAAGGGTGTGTGTTGTTTGACCAGCCGATATACGACAAGCAAGGCACTTTTAGAAGCGTTACAAGAAGCTGATGTTTCCTTTATTTTTTCAAATCTAGGAAGCGATCACCCTGCCATTATTGAAGCCCTTGCCGAAGCTGAAAAAGAGGGAATTGATTTTCCGAAAATCATTACTTGTCCACATGAAATGGTTGCCTTAAGCGCTGCACATGGATATGCTCAAGTAAGCGGGAAACCTCAAGCTGTTTTAGTGCATGTTGAATGCGGCACGCAAAACCTTGGCGCTGCCATTCACAATGCTTGGAAAGGTCGGGTGCCTGTCCTCATTTTTGCCGGAACTTCTCCATATACTCAAGAAGGGGAGCTTCGGGGAAGCAGGAACGAATTTATTCACTGGATTCAGGATGTTCCCGATCAGCCCGGAATTGTAAGGGGTTACATGAAGTATACTCATGAGATTCGCACCGGGAAAAATGTAAAACAAATTGTCCATCGTGCACTGCAAATTGCTCAAAGCAGCCCGAAAGGACCCGTATATTTGACGAGCGCTAGAGAAGTTTTGGAGGAGGAAGTAGAAAAAGTAGAAATTCATCCTGAGCAATGGAGACCAATTGCAGCGCGTGCACTGGCACCGCAAGAAATAGATCCTTTAGTGAAAGATTTACTGGCAGCAAATAATCCGCTCATTGTCACGTCATATATTGGCAAAAACAAACAAGCGGTGAAAGAACTCGTTAAATTTTGTGAAAAACTTGCGATACCTGTTTTAGAGTCAGTGCCAAACTATATGAACTTTCCATCTGATCATCCGCTTCATTGCGGATATCAGTGGAATACTTCAACACAAAACGATTTAATCGAAAAAGCAGATTTTATAATGGTCATTGACAGTGATGTTCCTTGGATTCCAGTGAATAATAAACCATCGCCAAATTGTACGATTTACTATATTGATGAAGATCCGCTGAAGGAAGGGATGACATTATGGTATATCCCATCAAAACGTTTTTTCGCAGCTGATGCCGAAACGGCCTTGCGCCAGTTGAACGAAGTGATTAAAAACGCTGACATTGACAGCTTGCAAGTAAATGAAAGGAGAAAACAAATAGAAAAATATCATAAAGCTCAGCGTGAAGAATGGAAAAAAGCTGAACAATTTTTTGACGACATTATCACGCCTGAGTATTTAACTGCCTGCATACGGGAAGTGTGCGATGAAAACACGATTATTGTCAATGAAGGCATTTCAAATTTCCAAACATTATATACCCATTTGCAAATGACCAAACCAGGTTCTATTTTTGGCAGCGGCGGAGGCGGACTTGGATGGAACGGCGGAGCAGCGATAGGAGCAAAACTGGCAGACCCGTCTAAAACAGTGATCAGCCTTACTGGAGATGGATCTTATCTGTTTAGCGTCCCTTCGAGCGTTCATTGGATATCGCAAAAATATGACGCGCCATTTTTAACCGTAATTTATAATAATCGCGGTTGGAAATCTCCGAAACTGTCAACCTTAGCTGTTCATCCGAATGGTATCGCAAATGAAACGAATCAATTTTTCGTAGATTTCACTCCTCATGCTGATCTTTCGAAAATTGCAGAAGCTGCAGGTGGCGCCTATGCAAGAAAAATAGAAAACCCTCATGAGCTGAAAGAGGCTCTGAATGAAGCAATAAAAACTGTCAAGTCTGGCCGTTCCGCTGTTTTAGATGTATATTTGCCCGCTATTAGTCAAGAAAATCAAATGAGAGAGGAAAAAAACCATTCCACAGTTTAAAAAGCGGGAGCAAAAAGCATTTAAAATTTGAATTCATTTGGAATAGTTGAAAGTACAAAAATTTTAAAGCTGCGGAGAAAGTTCAAAAACAAGATGGAATCATCAAGAATGTAGGCTAAAAAAGTTTTATATTCCTTTCATCGCACATCGTCCGAAATATAAAAAACCAGCAGCCAATGATCTTATATTCAACCAGCAGCATTTTCTATTTCTTTTTGCCCTTTTATGTAAGCGTTATCTAAAGGTTATGTTAAATTTTAAATCTAGATAGGAGTGAAAATGATAATGAAAAAATGGGAAAGGTACCATACAATATGGGGAATGCTGTTCCTAGGATGGGTTGTTTCTTATATCGACAGAACTGCGACAGGCCCAATTGTTACTTGGATGATAGAACATAAAATATCATTTTTTTCAGATGTCCCGAATCCTCATGAATTTGGGGGCTTAATAGGCAGTTTGTTTTTTGCCGGATTTATGTTAAACCAATTTCCTGGAGGAAACTTGGGAGATAAATTTGGATACCGCCCTATTATTATATTAAGTATTTTGTGGGCAGCCGTCGCCACTTTTTTCACAGGCTTATCAGGCGGACTCGTCATGTTTGTTTTATTCCGTGTATTACTTGGATTAGGTGAAGGAATCCTTTATTCAAATGACAGATCCTATATTGCTTTCAACACTCCTCCGGAAAAAATGGGCTTAGGAATGGGAGTTGTTATTACTGGCCTGTCTATCGGCTTAACGTTGGCAACAATCGGTACACCTCTTCTTCTGGAAGCTTTTGTTCCTCTAATGGGAAATGAGGCTTGGAGAGTTCCTTTTCTATTCATGGGATTCATTACTTTAATCGTTGCTGTTCTTATGTTTAAATTTATGAAGCCTGATAAAAAATTGATACAATCAGCAGATCCAAATTCACCTGGTGTGAAGGAATTTTACGGAAAATCGTTATATCACTTAAGTATTTATTCACTTGTGTTTTTGGTTATCATCATGGCGATATACTTCACATCAACAAAATTAGGGCTCTCATCGATTGTCATAGCTTTTATTTTGGCTAGTTTAGCCCCCATATTGATCATATATCTTTATGTAACAAAAAAATCAGAAGTGCACCCTTTGATTATGAATAAAAACCTGTTTTTCCTTTATCTATCTTTCCTGCCGATTTTATGGCATTTATGGTTGTATGGATTCTGGTCTACGGCAATTGTCCAAGAATTTGGCGGCGGAGCACTAGTTGCCGCAGCAGCAGTAGCTTCATTTAACGCAGTAGCAGGGGTTATCGGGTTCCCGCTTGGCGGAAAAATTTCTGACCTGTTAGCTGATAGACCGAACGGCCGCAGAAATGTATTAGCGCTTTTAACTTTTCTTTTAGCTGTTTCAATATTTGTTTTTGCTTGGTATATTCAAACGGAAAATAGCAGCCCGATTATTACATCAATCATTTTATTTATATCAGGATTATTCTTTTTTGCATTGCAGCCGGTTTCACATGCATTAAATGCAGAATTGGCGCCGGAAGGCAAACAAGGCGGGGCATTTGGCATGCTGAATCTGATAGCAGAAATTGGCGCCGTATTGTCGCCAGTCGTATCAGGATATTTAAGAGACAGCACAGGCAGCTGGGGAGCTCCGCTAATATTGGACGGAGTTTTAATTAGTATTAGTTGTTTATTTGTTTTAGCAATCTCAAGCAAAGCTGTACAATCTGCTCAACCAAAAATTATCTCGTCTAGCGAAGCAAATATGTAAACAAGTTATGTATAGCGATGAAATTTTTCTAAGCAAATGATGCTGTTGTTAATTGGCGAGTATCATTCATTTATCAGAGATAGATCATTTTCACATTGATGAAAAACCATTGAAAAAAGGGCTTTGCAAAAAGTTAATTGAACTGACTTTTTGCGGGCCCTTTCTTTTTAATACTATTCCCGATCAGGTTTGCGATAAGTCTTGACTTGAAAGGGTAACTGTGACGGTCTTTTCTTTTCCGTCCCGATATAATTTGACTTTGACTGAGTCTCCTGATTTCTTTTCACTGTACAAATATTTTCTTAACTCACTCGTGTTGTGAATGCTTTGCCCATCCAATGCGACGATCACATCCTTTTCCTGCAATCCGGCCTGATCGGCGGGAGAATTTGCCTGAACTCTTCCAACTACCGCACCTTCTTTAACGTCAGATGGCAAATTGAGTGTGTCTCTAAGGAAATACTCAGGAAGCTCGCTTACATTTAATAATGCAACTCCAAGAAACGGACGGTCAATTTTTCCTTTTTCCATTAATTGATTGATCGCCTTCACAACATCATTGCTTGGAATAGCAAATCCGAGCCCTTCCACACCTTCCTGGCTGATTTTCATACTGCTGACGCCGATGACTTTCCCATCCATGTTAATTAAAGGGCCTCCGCTGTTTCCTGGATTGATCGCTGCATCAGTTTGAATGACATCAAGCGCCCAGTCTCCTTCAGAAGTTGTAATCGTCACTGTGCGATTGACTCCGCTGATAATCCCTTCTGTTACAGTTCTAGAAAGATCGCTGCCAAGCGGATTCCCGATTGCAATGACCTGATCGCCGACTCGTATATTATCGGAATCACCAAACTCAGCTACTGTGTTAACACTATTGTTATTAATTTTTATGACGGCCAAGTCTGTCAATGAGTCAGCACCGACTACCTCTGCTTTTTCCTTATCGCCATTGGAAAGCGTTACCTCCAATGAAGAAGCCCCTTCAATAACATGGTTATTTGTAACAATAAAAACATCATTGCCGGACTTTTTAAAGATAATTCCTGTTCCGCTTCCGCTTTCCACTTCTTCGCTGGAAGAACCTTGGCGCGATCCAAACCAATCTGTCCTTTGCTGCTGCAAATTAGAAATGCCGACAATCGCTGGTGAAAGTTTTTCAGCAATTTCTGCAATATCGCCTTGATTGGAAATCTTCGCAACATTAACAGATGCTTCCTGATCGTTTGTATTTTGACTGACCGCTATATGCTCTGTTTCATTTGAAGCTTTGTTATGATCTTGGAATGGCAAGTAGGTCAACGCACCGTATACAACAGCTCCGCCCAAAACACCGCTGATTAAAGAAGAAAGAACCGGCTTCAACAAACTGTTCTTTTTTCTTTCCACACGATTGTTTTGATCTATTTCATCATAATATCCCATAGCAAAAGCCCTCCTCTTCTTCATCGTTTGTCTTATTCACATACTAGGCAAAAAATATGACGAAACGATGAACAAAAGGTAAAAAAACATTGAAATATAAAAAAGATCGGACGCCGCTCGATATTATGCGCCTCTTACCTTTTCGCCAAATCCATAGTTCAAAAGCACTTTTCAAAAATCGTTTCTCCTGCCAAGCCCTAACGAAACGGTGAACATCAATCTGGATCGCCCGCGGTACTTTCATTTATTACAAAAAATGCAATTCTGAAACACATAGATGTTGTTGATTGAAAATAAGCCTTTCTGAAAAATTGGCATTTGAATTCGTATGCATGCCCTGGATTTCATTCAACGTATTCAAACTTCAACTGTTTTCCCTTCTTCAGCAACATGGAAAAGAAGATGAGCAAGATGCTGAATGGGGCTGTATATTTCCTCTTCCTCCTGCTCCGCCATCACTTCATCACCGAATTCTAAGTCATTTAGATAAAGAGCTATAAATTCATAAAAGTCTTTTAGTTCAAACCGGTAGCATTCGCTCGGATCTTCCTCGTCCTCCTCGTAGCGAAGGGAAAGATAAGACATATTGCCATCGCTGTCCCCAGCGTCAAAAAAGACGAAAAAACCAATGTTTGTATCGAGATCAAACAAATGTCTTGTCCCTCCTTCTGTCACCCTTTCAAAATCATCCGGGCTCAGCTTTTGCACTTTCATTTCTTCCATATCATCTTCAAGGTGAAATTTAACAGTGAATTCAAGCATCGTATGTCTCCTCCTCAAATATTAGAAAATACTTAATGAATCATTAGCATTGTATAAATATAGTTAGAATTTTCTGTTAATTAATTTTTGTGAATTTGTGCCAAAAAGACAAAACCTAAAGAAAGGTGGCACTGCCCATTTGGTAAATATATACAGTTAAACCAGAGCGACAACGACAAAAGGGAGATTATGGACTGGCTCGCCCATCAAATTTTCGCAACCAAACATAAGCTGGTTTCCACAGAGCTCTCTTTAACCAACGAGTAATTCGAAGTAGGGATTTCTTACTTTTCATCTCCAATTGAATGAGAACATGTAAGCAATACGTGATAAGGGCTAAGAAAATTTGATTTTGAATAGCTGTTTCACTCATTCCATAAAAGTGCTTAATTTCCACGTGTTGCTTGAGCCATTTGAAAAAGAGCTCAATAGCCCAGCGAGATCGGTAAATATCACTTATCTCTTCTGGTTTTAAATCAAATCGGTTGGTGATGAAACGAAGTAAGTTCCCTTTTGTGTCCATAACTTCTAGTAGACGATAGACATTTTCAGTACGATTTTGTGTGGTACCAATGTAGACCATTTTATCGGATAGAACGTGACAATCATCAGGAAGTGAAAATGTATAGACTTCACGAATGACTGCGTTTTTCTTCAGTCTTGAAACGAAGAAATAGCCATCATCTGTCATCCGATCAAAACGTTCATAGTCCACATAACCGCGGTCAAACACATACATGGCTTCTTGATCATCCACTAGGACTTCGAGTTGATTTCGGTCATGTTCTTTTGCTGTCGTAATCACTGCTTTTTCAGGATAGACGGTGTCTTTATCCATGAAAACGAGCCGTAAGTGTAGCTTTACACCAGCTTTTGTTTTACGGAATTTTGCCCATTTATAATGGGTCAAATTCAACGGGAGTGTACTTGAATCAATGATTTTCAGTGGCATATTCTTTCCGTTTTGATAATGGTGCCGTTGAATTTTCCAAACAAGATCCAAGAACAAATTTGCAAGAATTAGTGGGTGGATCTGATTGTTTTTTCGGGATAGCTGAGAGGCACTTATCGATTCAAATCCGAGTGCTTTTTGAAGATCTTCGTCTACAAGTGCATCACTCATTTCCTCTAAGCTCGTAAATTCGAGCAGCTGGGCTACCAATAAAAGTTTAATATAGGCTTCTGTTGTCAGCTTTTTTGTGTAATAGTCCTGTTTCAATTCTTTGACTTGTTCGCTAAGTTTTTGAATATTTATGGGTGAAACCCATTTACCAAATGATGAAATTAGTGTATTCTTGTCCATAATGGTTATCCTTTACGATTGGATTTGGGCAGGAACCACCTGTACTTCCATTGTAAAGGATTTTTTTGTTTCGAAATCAATAAAAAATTGAACATTCTTAGTATTTTGAATCATCAGATTTAATTACTGCAATGCTAGTGTTAATGAATATGTTTTAGATAAAAATTCAAGCAGTTTGATGCCGGTCAGACTATTGCCTTTGTCATCCAATGCTGGACCGAATATGCCGATGCCGCATCTTTTTGGAACAGATGCGAGTATGCCTCCTGAGACGCCGCTTTTTGCCGGAATCCCGATTTTAATCGCAAATTCTCCCGAAGCATTATACATGCCGCAGGTGACCATAAACGTTTTGCAAATACGCGCTACATCAAGCGGCATGATTTCCTCTTCTGTAAACGGATCGCGCCCATCCATCGCAAAAACGAGGCCGATGCGCGCCAAATCGATGCATGTCATTTCAATGGCGCATTGCTTCGTGTAAAGCTCCATCAGATCTTCGACATCTTCGTTTATAATATTATGCTGTCGAAGAAAATAACATAAGGAGCGGTTTAAAAACGCGGTTTCAAATTCGGATTGAGCGACTTCTTGCGAATAAGAAATGGTTGGATTTCCTGTTAGCTTGCGGACAAAACGAATGAGTCTCTGCAGCCGTTCTTTCACCGTTCTTCCCGAAATCATATGCGTTACGGCAAGTGCACCGGCATTGATCATCGGATTCAGCGGCTTTGTAGGCTGTGTTTCCTCAAGCTTAGCAATGGAATGAAACGGATCGCCCGTCGGCTCCATCCCGACTTTTTGGAATACCTCCTTTTCACCGTGATCCATAATGACAAGAGCTAAAGCGATAATTTTTGAAATGCTTTGAAGCGTCACTTTTACCGTTACATCCCCCGCGTCAATGATTCTCCCATCAGGCATATATATAGCAATAGATAAATCATTTGGATTTGCTTTGCCAAGAGCCGGTATGTAACTGGCAACTTTCCCCTGATGCCCATACTTTTTCGCTTCTTGGACAAAGCGGATCAATTCTTCTTTTTCGTACATTCAGCCATCACCATTATTTAGTATGGCTCGCTGTATAAAATTTTATAAACAACCCCTTTGATATTTGACAAATGAGTATGATATGTTTATTCAATCTGGAGATAGTCATTGTTGCATAGATTGTTTTCTCTCACTTCCATGCTTTCTTTTGCTTGATAAAATCCCCCATTGTCCCAGTAATGTCACTAATGCAAGGCCGCCGGCGGCAAACGGAAGTTGGGAAGGAGCCAATCCAGCCAGCATCACTATCCCTCCAAGAAGAGAACCTATTGCACTGCCCAAATAATTTGCGGAACTGTTCAAAGCAACGGCCGCTGCACCTTGATTAGGCTGTATGTGAAGCAATTCATGCTGCTGCGGGGCTTGCGATGCCCAGCCCATCGCCCCCCATAGAATAAAAGGCAGAAATGACAGGATCGGAAATGAAAGGGCGAATGGCACACTGAACATGGACAAAGCCATTATGGCCAAAATTCCTGCCATGAGCAAACCCGGTTTGCCTGTCCGGTCAATCAAAGCGCCGATGGAAAAACTGCCAACTACGCCGCCAATTCCCCATGCCCAAAGATATGGCGTGTTGTTGGAAATGTCCGCCAAGTTATTCAAAATAACAGCAATATATGTGTAAAGACCCAAGCTGGCAACACTGGTCATAAAAGTGATGCCAACAATTGCTGCAACCCGTCTATTTGTCATCATTGCGACGCGCTGGCGGAGTGAAGGTGGAGCTGAAGCTGCAAAATGTGGAAACCAGATGGCAATTCCCATCATGGCAATTAAGCCTAGTGCAGTGATCACCCAAAGAGTTCCATTCCACTTCAGATGTTCCGCAATCACCAGTCCAAGAGGGACTCCTATGACTGTTCCAGTGCTCATGCCGCCAAGAGTCATGCCAAGTGCTCTGCCGCGTTTCTGTTCGGGCACTAGTGATGCTGCAGCTGCTGATGCTAGCGGAGAGTAAAGTCCGGCGCCGATGCCTGCAATTGCTCGTGCAATCAGCAACATGGAAAAATTTGAAGCTAGTGCACTTATCCCGTTGCCTATCGAGAATACTGCGAGCGCCAACAATAAAATATTGCGCATCGGTTTTCCAGCAAGCAGTGTTGCAAATACCGGAGCGGCCAGTGCATAACAAAGCGTAAAGACGCTCACGGCTTGCCCTGTTTGTGAAGGGGTTATATGAAAAGTTGCACCGATATCCGGAAGCAAACCAGCTATCACATAAGCATCAAACCCAAGAGCGAACATACCGATCGTCAAGAGAAAAACTTTTTGCATAATAACTTAGCCTCCATTTTTACGGAATTATCTTTACGGAAGATTTATCTATTTTTCACTTTACAAGACGGAATGTAATATGTCTAATATATATTTATAAAACTACTAATATCTTATAAATATTAATAAAGGAGGAGATTAATTGGAACTGCGCCACTTGAAATATTTCTTAACAGTTGCTGAAGATTTGCATTTTGGGAAAGCTGCAGCCCGTTTAAATATGGCACAGCCGCCTTTAAGCCTTCAAATCCGACAATTAGAAGAAGAAATAGGCGTGCCTCTTTTCCATCGAACGAAAAGAAAAGTAGAACTGACGAAAGAAGGCCAATTGTTTTTGGAAAAAGTTAATCAAATTTTCAAAGATCTGGAGGAAGCTGTCGAATCAGTAAAAAGGGTGAACCGTGGAGAGGTCGGAGAAATAGCGATAGGATTCATTTCCTCATCAGCCTATGATATTCTTCCAACAATTATAGAGCACTATCGTAAAGCATATCCTAATATTCATATAGATTTGCAACAATTGACAACTAGAGAGCAATTAAAAGCTTTGCATGAGGGCGCAATTGATATAGGAATCCTTTGCCAACCCGCCAACATAAAAAATGACGGAATTCATTTCGAGGTTATTCGGCAAGAACGAATGATGATTGCTCTGCCAGAGGATCATCGGCTAGCTTCCGGCACTTCCCCGATTCATCTTGAAGAATTGGCGGGCGATTCATTTATTTTGACGGGAAGGAAGGCAAATCAAAGCCACTATGATACTGTGATAAACAGTTGCTATCAAGCGGGATTCCATCCTAAAGTAGTTCAAGAAACACAAGAATTGCCTACAGTCCTATCCCTTGTTTCATCAGGAATGGGCGTAGCGATTGTACCATCCTCTATCCAGCATGTATTAAAAAATAAAGTTGTCTATCGCGACATTTACAACAACCCAATTACTACTTCAACTGCCTTTGCGTGGAAAAGTGGAAATTTGTCTCCAACTGTTCATGCATTTCTTAACTTAATGAGAAAATCTGTCATTCCGTTTTTTCACCAAGTTTAATAGAAATAATCTCATGAAATGATACTGGCAATTAAAATTCTCTATCAAATCCTTAATTAAACAAGGAGAATAATTGAAATAACCGCAATAAAAAAAGAAGCAGGAGTACAATGA
This sequence comes from Aeribacillus sp. FSL K6-1305, assembly GCF_038050115.1. Lineage (NCBI taxonomy): Bacteria > Bacillati > Bacillota > Bacilli > Caryophanales > Bacillaceae > Aeribacillus > Aeribacillus sp. FSL K6-1305. Next base: position 1,963,136 of record NZ_JBBOQV010000001.1, read on the forward strand.
AAATAATCATTTCCCTCTCTGCCAAAGTAAATTTCAATGCATTTTAGCAGCCGATTTGATGATTGGGGAAAGAACTCTTGTATCTGTCTCCTCTTTTTTTGTCTTTAACATCATTTTGCCGTTAAAAAATTGGTTCAAAAAACCGATAAATTTACAATTATTATCAATTGAAATTTTGCATTCATTTAGCCTAGACGCTCCCAATCATTTTCATCGTTGTAAATTTCCCGTTGTGAACCAACAACATAATTTATCGGTCCAATTGTCTGAGCATCACGTTCTATTGTATTTAATAATTTTTGGAGCTTCAAAGCTGTTTGAAGGCTAGCAAACGGTTGTGAAGGAGCTGCTCCGTTTACTACATACCCGCCAACATCATTAACCAATCTTACCAATTTGCGTATTGTTTTTAGTTCAGGCTTCGAGTCATCAATATTCGTTTTCATGTCCATTATGACCTGTTCTCCGAAAGGAGTTCTTTCCCATATACGAAGATGGTCAACATCCCATACAGGTGTATCAAACACCATATTGGCAAAGATTAGACGGTTTTGTGGAGAAGCGAATACAAGATCGACTTCTCTCTTTCGGACAATATTTACGAAGCTGCTATACCCGGTTATTGCCGCTTTTCCTAAACATGCAGTTACGGCTGCACTGTCAAGTACGTCAGAACCTGATACGGAGAAGTCTGATCGAGTGCCTTGAATAGACTTTAACTCCAGATCAGTATTGGATGCACAAATCCATTGGATAAGATCTAGCGGATGGATTATTTCGCTGATCACACCTACAGTTGGCCTATAATCATTCATTCTGTTCTTTCCCCAGTAAAAATTGGCCCGAATAAGCTGCAAATTATGCTCTTCAACAAACTTTTTCAAGACGATGGTTGCATCAGAGTAACGTTCTATAAGGTTAAGACAGAATCCAGATACACTTTTAAGTTTCGCTTCCAGCAGCTCTAAATCATCGTTCGTATTCGCCAAGGGCTTCTCGCAAATAACAAAGCCTTTGTATCCTTCCAACTTTTTAATTATATCCATGTGGAACTCATCATTTACACTAATTACAATAATGTGAGGCTCAAATTGTTCAATAGCAGCATCCACCTCTTTAAAGTATTGAATATCCCTGCGTTTAGGATTTCTATTAACATATGCAAAATTGATTTTTCTAGCTCCAACAATATCTTTATTCATATTGGAAAAAGCTTTAAGAAATCTTGTCCCTGCATATCCCAAACCACAAATTAAGACGTTCATCAGTTGCCTCCCTTTAACATTTAAATTTCTTTTATTAAAAGCTCTTCGCCTGAATCAATAAATCCGAGCTTTTTATATAAATTTTTTGCAATCGGTGTTGTTTGTAAGATAACTTTTTCAACATTATTGGCCTGAAACCAGTCCAAAATATAGTTCATTAAACATTCTGCAAACCCTCTACGGCGCCGTTCAGGGTGAACAACAACCGATTGCACCCACCCAACAAGTCCGTTTAAACATCCTTTCATCGGCGCACGTTCATCAATGATTCCTATAGCACAGGCCGATATTTCGGTTTCGCCATCATAGTGGGCTACAGCAATTACCATTTTTTCATTTGCAGGTATATTGTGAATAAGCCATTTCCGATAGCTTTTCTGCCATGCCATTTGTTCTTCGGGTGATTTCGAAACATAGTGGCCTGCCCCTTCATTGAGCAACAGCTTCCTTAAATCAATCAGCATGTCAACATCATTGATGGTTGCCTTTCTAGCAACAATTTTTAAATTATGATCCATGAATAAATATCCTCTCCTATTCTGTTGTATACGTTAAGGGTGGCAAAAAACTATGGACTACTCTTATCTCAGAATTGTAATAGGTTATCTCTAACCAATTATGCGAACACATCGGCCGATTGTGCAAATGGAATATTAAAGTGGCAAAAAACTTCATTTAATGCATCGGTTAGCTGCAACATCTGCTCTTCAGTGTGGTTCGGTGTAACATTGACTCGAAACCGTTCTGTACCAACAGGAACTGTCGGCGGGTTAATAGGCTGCAGATAGATTTTATGTTTTTCAAGCATTCTTTGAGCAGCTGCCTTACATTTTTTTGCATCCCTAATCATTACAGGAAGAATGTGTGTTACACTCGATGGCATTACCGGTATACCTGCCTGAACGAGCATCTTTCTTAGCTGATTAGTCTTTCTATGCAGTTCATTTCTCTCTTTATCAGAAGATTTCAAATACCCGATGCTTGTATAGCATGCAGCAACAATTGCCGGCGGCAGGGAGGTAGTAAAAATAAAGCCGGATGCAAAGGAGCGGACAGCATCAATCAGCAATTCCGATGCAGTAATATACCCGCCTATCACTCCTATCGCCTTCGCCATTGTTCCTTGTATAATGTCAATGAGATTGGCAACTCCAAGCTCTGCAGCTATTCCTGCTCCTCGAGGACCGTACATACCGATAGCATGAACTTCATCGAGAAATGTTAGTGCGTTATATTTTTTAGCAAGATTCACAATTTCCTTAATCGGTGCGATATCGCCGTCCATCGAATATATTGACTCGAATACGATGATTTTGGCTCGATTATGCGGCTGGGAAGCTAGTAATTCCTCCAAATGTTCGACATCATTATGCCTAAATATGGCGCGGTCAGCTTTTGCACTTCGTATCCCATTGATAATGGAGGCATGATTAAGCTCGTCGGAAAACACTATGCAATTAGGGAACAGACGCAATAAGCATTGTAATGTTGCATCATTTGAACTGTATCCGGTCGGAAAAACGAGTGCTGCCTCTTTACCGTGCCAGTCAGCCAATGATGATTCAAGCAAAGTGTATTGGTAGTGTGTGCCGCCTATGTTCCGCGATCCGCCTGAACCGGCTCCATTTAACCGGATTGCTTCTTGCATCGCTTCAATTACTAAAGGATGCTGGGACATTCCCAGATAATCATTGCTGCACCAAACAACAACAGGCTGCTCATCTTCCTTGCCATTCAACTTCGCCAAAGGATACTGGCCGCATATGCGGTTAATCGTAATAAATTCACGGTATTGCCCTCTTTCCTTCAACGAATTTAGCTTGTCGCTGAGAATTTCTGTATACATAACTCTATCATCCTCCAATAAATATAAATTCCATTCAAGAAGGAATTGTAATTTTTGTTTTTCAGCCGCACTCTTAATGTAAAATCAATTGTTTGTTAATATTCTCCTCCTGTGCAACGGGCGGAAAATTGACAGAAAACCTAACAGGCATGCCTTTTATAAATCGCAAAACTTCCTCGGCAATTTGTGCAGCGACCTTAAACTGCGCTTCTTTTGTCGAGGCTCCTATATGCGGCGTCGCAATTACTGACGGATGATCAGCCAATTTTGAATGAATAGGCGGTTCGACTTCAAAAACATCAAGCGCTGCACCTGCGACATGGCCATTTTCTAGAGCTTCTAAAAGAGCTTCTTCTTCAATAATTCCGCCTCTTGCACAATTGATAATCCTTACCCCTTTTCTTGTTTTTGCCAATGTATCTTTATTTAACAATCCTCTCGTTTTTTCGTTCAGGGGTGCATGAACTGTAATTATGTCCGCACTTGAAAGAACTTCATCAAAAGAAAGCATTTCGACACCGAAATTATTTGCTCTCTCTGGAGTTAGGATTGGATCAAATACATGCACTTTCATTCCAAAGGCTTTAGCCCGCTTGGCAACTTCAATACCAATGCGCCCAAAACCGATAATGCCTAAGATCTTCCCGTAAAGTTCAGATCCAACAAATGCTGACCGATTCCACTCTTTTGCTTTAACTGAAATATTCGCTTGCGGAATGTGCCTCATCAAAGAAGAAATCATCGCAAGTGTATGCTCGGCTACCGAAATGGTATTTCCATTGGGAGCATTAATGACAATTACTCCTTGCTTTGTTGCCTCATCAATATCAATGTTATCTACACCGACTCCGACTCTTCCGATAATTTTTAAAGAGGTCCTCTTTCCTAAAAGCTCTTTCGTTACTTTTGTGCTGCTCCTCACCAAAAGAGCATCAAAAAGATTTAGTTCATCTTCTGCTTCCGATACACTTTTTTGGACAACTTCAACCGCTTCTGATTCTATCAACGGTTTCAGTCCTTCATTGTTCACTTTGTCAGAGACTAGTAGCCGAAACATTGTTTAAATACCTTCTGTAATTTATTTTTAGGATCTATTAGCGCACGCTTACCAAATCAATTCTATATTTGCTTTTATTTTCCTTGTAAAAAAAGTTAATTTTTGTTAATTTATAGTTTGAGTTATAAATATTACTAAAACACTGTTAAAAAATGCTGATTCATGTAACGTCATTATTGATGCTCCTTACCAGTTCTGCGTCCAATTGGCGAATAAAATAATTAACACATCAATGCCTGAAATTGCCCTTAAAAAACCCCTTCAATATAGGCAGAAATGCCTTAATTGAAGGGGATGCTCACATAACGTTTTATAAATGCTTTTTTGCATAAAAGCGTTCATTTTGCATTTGCCGCATACTTTTTTTCAGTAAGCGCATGGTGATAAACTTTTTCAAGCATGCGTCCATAAAAAGAAGCTAAAACCTGCTGAAAAAGCATGCCTAAGACAACCGGTACCGCCACTTGCGGCGGAAAATAAGTGATCGCAAGCACTGCACCGGCGCTAATATTCCTCATTCCGCCCGTAAACGTTAAAGTGATGATATCATCCTGTTGAAATTTTAATAGACGCCCGGTCATCCATGAAAAAAAGTAGCCGCTTGTAGCAATCAAAAAAACGAAAAACCCAATCAAAATTAATTTTTTATTCGGGTTCGCCAAATAAGGAGCCACTATCGCACTGTTGATGATCACTACAAGCGATAAGGCTATTTTCGAAAACGGACTTAAAACGGCTGCAATACGCTGTTTCAATTCTTTTTTCGTCCACTCATTTACAAGCATTCCTAAAATGGAAGGCAGGATAATCATGAAAAATAAGCCAGACATCATATTCCATACGTCGATTTCTACCGTTCTCCCCACCAATACTAATAAACTGGCAGGAACGACAAAAGGAGAAATAAACGTATCTATTAATATAACAGCAAGAGCTAAAGCCAAATTTCCTTTATGGATTGATACCCAAATAAAGCTTGTAACACCAGTTGGAATGATCACGGCCAAAACTAAACCAATGATTGTGAAGCTGTCTTCTTGAAAAGCAAGATGGCCGACAGCAAACGCCCAAAGCGGGATGAAAAGATGAAGCAGCAAAAGAACGACGAAAATCGGCAGCGGATGCAAAAGAGCCTGCTTAAACGCATGAAAACTAAGATTTAAACTGCCCGCAAACGTAATAAAAGCAAAAATCCACGGAACAAGCTGAGAAAAATCGTCAAATATAGTTGAAAATACAATCCCGATCACAACACTTGACGGGGTTAAAAAAGGAAGCATCTTTTCCATTATGCTGTTTATGTTTTTTAACATTTTTCTCTCTCTCCAGTGTTAAGCTAAAATGAAAAGTTGCGCAATCCTAATGTTCACAAATAGTGAACAATCTTTACTTCATTATATAATATGCAATTTTTTCTCACCAATCCAGCGCTATGTCAAAACATTTTGCGAAGTTACTATGAACCTAGTCTCATGCTTTTCCCTTGGTTTTTTAGGGAAGCGGCCATTCTTCTGGGCTATAGTATCTATCAAATATGGAAAACCCTTTCCTCTTCTACTTTGCAAATTCTGATTGTATAACGTTTATACCATTCCTTCCTGCCTTTATCCTGCGCCGCTTTATGCAAAGCATTTTCTTTCCAGCGTTTGATATCATCCAATGATTCCCAATATGAAACTGTAATTCCGTACCCATTCTCATTTCTTGCACTCTCTGCTCCTAAAAAACCGGGCTGTTTGGACACCAATTGATCCATTTCCTTTGCCATTTCCTCATAACCATTGTCCCCTTCTGTTCTTTCCGATGTGAAAATCACGGCGTAATACTCGTTTAAACGTTTTGTATAATTCATTTTTCAAGCACCCTTTCTTATCAAAACGAAAAGTTTCATACTGTTTTATCATATAATGAACAAAAATGAATTCTCAAACTAGTTTTATTTTTTTTAATAATAGATATATAATATCTATAAAATTACTTTGATTTAAGGGAGAAATAAATAATGAAAAGAAATGAACAAGAACAACGGAATCCTCAAGCACTCAGAGATGAAACAATTGTCATCCATGGCGACGATTCTATAACGGACGAAAAAGGAGTCAATCCTGCTATTTACTATTCCGCAACATTCCAGGCACATAGTGCAAGCGAATTTTCTGAAATTGCTGGAACACCTCGTCATCCGCGATATTACACACGTTACGGAAACCCAGTGCATGAACGGGTTCAAAAAATTGTAGCAGATCTTGAAGGAACTGAAACAGCCTTAGTAACCGGCTCTGGTATGGGAGCGATAGCGACAACTATTTTATCGCTTGTAGCAGCAGGCGATCATGTGATTGCCCAAAAAAATCATTATATGAGCACAACGAAAATTATGGATGAGCTGCTGCCGAAATTTGGTGTTGACGTGACGTTCGTTGACCAATCCGACACTTCTGCGTTTGAAAAGGCAATTCGTCCGAATACAAAACTTATTATGGTTGAGACGCCTGCCAATCCTACATTGGTATTGACAGATTTAGCTGCAGTGTGTGATCTTGCCCGCCAACATGGAATTATCGTTGTCGCAGATAATACGTTTGCTTCCCCTATCAATCAGCGTCCACATGACTTTGGGGTTGATGTTGTTGTCCATAGTGCAACAAAATACATGGGCGGCCATCATGATTTGACAGCTGGCGTAATTTGCACAAACGAGGAATTAGCTGAACGTATTTGGAATACGCATATTTCCATCGGTTCAGTGCTTTCGCCAATGGATGGTTGGCTATTGCTGAGAGGCTTGCGCACGCTTCCTATGCGGATCGAACGGATTAACGCGAACGCTTTGGCGTTAGCCGAATTTCTTGAGAATCAGCCTCAAGTTGAACGGGTATATTATCCGGGGCTGCCAAGCCATCCGCAGCACGAGCTTGCTAAGCGGCAAATGAAAGGCTTTGGTGCCGTTATTGCCTTTTCCATTAAGGGCGGTTATGCTGAAACACAGCGCTTTGTTTCCGCATTAAAGCTTCCTCCTAACGCTGTAAGCCTTGGCGGAGTCGAGTCTCTCGTTGTACATACAGCAGCGATGTGGGAAGGAACAATGAACGAAGAACAAATGCAGCTCGCAGGAATCCCGGCAAACTTCGTGCGCTTCTCTGTCGGCATAGAACATATCGAAGATTTAAAAGAAGATGTCAGACAAGCTCTGCAAAAAATTTAATGAAGGAATGTGCGGACAATGGCGGGGGCTGTCTAATAAGCCGTTTTATCGGCTTATTGACGCCCCCTTTCATCTTTTTGAAAGTTTATGATTTTTTGTTTTCAATGGAGATTTGACTTTCTGTACAGCCTCAATTAAAAATGCATTTCATTTTAGGAGCTAGTGCTTGCAGAAAAATCTTGATTTTATTAAACATACATCTTGCAATTTGAAACACTCGAAATCTATCATTTCTAAATATCACTATTGAACACACTACCTGAACAAGCTTTGGCAGCTTATGATAAAAAATAACTGCTTCATCAGTTCTATTTAATGGGATGTAAATTTTGCCGTATTAATAGTAAATAAGATTAGTTTCTCCCCATCCTTGGAGCAGATGAGTTATGTCAACACAGCACTCCGCCTCGCTTCTTAAAGTTAAGCTGATTTGTTTTACATACGCACTCCAAGACAGCATGTGTTGTCAATAAATCATCGATATAGAGGCCCGCTTGACAGCTATTTTTTATTTAAAATGATTTTAACTTCCCCACTTGCACGCTTCTCGAAAAAAACAGCATTCCCTTCTCCATGTGATTTCAATCTCTGCCATTCCATTCTAAAGAAAGATGCCCAAAAAAATGAATCGTTCCAAAATTTTCTTCTTCATATCAGAACATATATTCGCATATAATAAAAATAGAACAAACGTTCTTTTTTGTGAGGTGAAAATCATGAACGGTTTGCTGCTGAATGCCAAAAAGTACGGTTTTGCTTTAAAGATGATCTACATGACCGATCAAGGGGTAATAACAGAAAGATTGATTACAGTAAAAGACTTTAACGATAAATACATTCGCGCTTACTGCCACTTTCGAAAAACTTTCCGAACGTTTAAACGATCCAACATTCTTTCAATTGGTCCCATAAAAAAACGAAAAATAGGGTGAAACGAATGGGTAGATATCACATTATGCTAACATATTTTAAAGGTCGGCAAAGAGTTGTACAGGTCATGGATTTCAGCGGTGCGCAAATGATTACTTTTACAATGGATGAGCTGGAAAATGACGAGATGCCCGTTGAACTAAAGAAATATATTAAAACAATCGAAAAAGAAATAAATGAAGGACGATGGGATTATTGGAAAAGAATTTAAGAAACGGGCATTTACTCTGCCTTTCCGTAAAGAAAATGCTGCCTTATCATTTGAGGAGAAGATGGCAATAGCTAAGCTTCACATTACAGGGAATAATAAATTATATTCCAAACAAATGGATGAAAAACGGTTTTCACGGCGAAAGCGTTCAAAATCAAAAATAACTGATCAAGGCTCATTCGTAGATCAGCCATGTTTATTGACCGATAAGACGTGAAAAACAAATTAGACAGCTGAAAACAAATTATTTGACTAAATTTGGATAAATTTTTTTGCAAACAAATCATTTGAAATCTAAAACAAATTCCTATAAAATTATCTCGAAATAAATATTTTCAAAATAAAAATTTATAAATTTTATTTTTTCACTAAAAAACTAAAATTGCACCAAGAGAGGAAGGTTTACGTTGACAAAAGTATTGTACATTACAGCACATCCACTTGATGACACCCAATCTTACAGTTTGGCAGCAGGAAAGGCTTTTATCGAAACCTATAAAGAAGCGAATCCTGACCATGAAGTAATTCACCTTGATTTATATAAAGAACATATTCCCCAAATCGATGCTGATGTATTAAATGGCTGGGGGAAACTGAGATCCGGAAAAAGCTTAGATGAGCTTACTTCCGAGGAAAAAGCGAAAGTTGGACGTCTTTCAGAGCTTTGTGAACAATTTATTGAAGCGGATAAATACGTTTTTGTTACACCTTTATGGAATTTTTCATTTCCGCCTGTCTTGAAAGCATATATTGATGCAGTTGCAGTTGCAGGCAAAACGTTTAAATACACTGAACAAGGATCTGTTGGGTTATTGACTGATAAAAAAGCCCTGCATATTCAAGCGCGTGGAGGCATTTATTCAGAAGGTCCAGCAGCTCAAATGGAAATGGGTCACCGCTATTTGGCTGTTGTGATGCAATTTTTCGGTGTTCCTTCATTTGAAGGCTTGTTTGTAGAAGGACACGCTGCTCAACCTGAAAAAGCAGAGGAAATTAAACAAAACGCAATTGCGAGAGCAAAAGATTTAGCGCATACGTTTTAAGTAAAAAATAAAGAGGCTGATCTTTCATGATATGCTCCCCTTAAGGTAGACAGATTAAAATATAAAAAATCTGTTTTACCTTAGGGGGAGTTTTCTATGTATAAGCAATATACTACAGAGTTCAAACTTGAAGTTTTACTTGCATATGAAAACCGAGAATGTACTATTCAAGAGCTTTGTAAAAGGCATCAAATTACTAAATATTCTTTAAGGCAATGGATAAATGAATTTGAGGAATTTGGAATAGAGGGTTTAGAACGTTTAAATTCTTGGAAAGGTTTTAAGGAAGCAGCTGAAGCAGCTGTAAAAGATTATTTATCTGGTGAGTTCTCACAATACGAAATTGTCAGGACATATAGTATTTCAAGTAGATCGGTACTTCAACGATGGATGAAGAAGTATAATAGCCATAGAGATTTAACGTCGAAAGGAAAGACAAGCTCTATGACTAAAGGAAGAAAAACGACTTGCAATGAACGGATACAAATTGTGCTTGATTGTTTAGGAAACGGAAAAGATTATAAAAAAACAGCAGAGACTTATGAAGTTTCTTATCAACAAGTATATCAATGGGTGAAGAAGTATGAAAATGGTAAAGAAGAAGCGCTGAAAGACAAACGAGGAAGAAAAAAAGAAGAAGCAAAGTTATCTCCAGAAGAAAAAATGAAACTGGAGATGAAAAAGTTAGAAAGAGAAAATGAACGCTTACGTGCGGAGAATCTTTTTAAGAAAGTTAGAGGAAATCGAAAGGAGGCGAAAGTAAACCAAATCCGTTTTGAAGACAAGTATATCGCAATCCGGGAACTTCACGAGAAAGAAAACCCTAAGCATAATCTTATTATGTGAAATCGCCGGTATTTCACGGGCTGCTTACTATAAGTGGTTAAAACGTTCGCCTTCCTCCCGAGAACTTCAGAATGAAGAAATCGTAAAAGAGATGAAAGTTCTCCATGAGAAAGTTGACTGTTTTCTGCAAGAAAAAAATACAGAGTGTTGCAGTATATCTTTTTCAAAATTTTGAATAAATATACAGATATGTGATCTATCCATCAAGGGCTTGACATGGATCCTCTGTAGCCATGATTCTTTAGCCAAGCGCCAGATTCAACAGTTTTGGCAAAACCAAAAAGGTTATCATGGCTCCTCCTCCATGTAAAGCCCCATTGCAAATCACTGCATAAGGATTTTGCAATTCTCTGCACTTTTATTTTGCAAAAAACAAGTTGACGGCATCTATGGTTACCGTCGGATGACGTTGAATATAAATCGAAAGCTTGGTCAGAACTTCAATCATAAAGACTGATGAAAGTTGCCGGTATACAATCTGTTATTCGAAAAAAGAAGAAATCTTATAAGCGATCTACTCCTCAACATGTTGCAGAAAATATATTGAATCGTGAATTCACAGCGGAAAAGCCAAATGAAAAATGGGTAGTTGATGCCACAGAATTAAAATATGGTTCATCAAAGAAAGCATTCCAAAGACCGAATTGTAAAAAATTCTTTTCAATTCATGGTATAAATTCGAACTGCATCTCTTAAAAATTCCGCTGCTCCAAGATGTTTTTTATCATAATACGCTTTAAATCTTTCATCTGCTACATACATCTCTGTTACTCCTCTATGAGCTTCCTTCGTATAATGATCCCAAAAATAGCAGAGCCATTGACGATGCAAATCAGCTGCCTTCTGTGCCAGCTCGCTCGCTGGATCTCCAGTTACAAATGCTTTATTCAGTGTATTCAAGACCTCTTCCTCAAGCTGTTTCAGCTGTTCGAACTGCTCTTTTGTCATGTTTTTCAGTTTTTGATTAGATCGATCGACGACTTCGCCTCCATATTTTTCTCTAACTTCATGCCCATATTTTCTTTCATTTTCTTCAATTAATTTTTGTTTAAAAGCTTCAAATTTCTCTTTATCGCTCATCGTGATCCTTCCTTCCTTTGCCGCTATTGTTTTCTCCACATTTGCGATTAATGAATCTAGCTGCCTGCGTTTTGCAAGAAGCTTTTCGCGGTGTTCCTTTAAAGCTTTCATGCTGTCGAAGGATGGTGAATTGATGATTTTTTTAATTGTATCTAAATCAACTCCAAGCTCTCGATAAAAAAGAATTTGCTGCAGTTTATCAACCTCTTTTTCCCCATATATGCGATATCCGGATGAATTGATTTTCGCTGGCATAAGAAGCCCAATTTCATTGTAATATCGCAATGTCCTTGTTGTAACTCCGGTCAATTCTGCTAATTGTTTTACCGTATATTCCATCCTTTCACCTCCTGACAAGATCATCATAAACCTTTACGCAACGTCAATGTACAGAGAAAAATTAATGTTATAATAAACATAATATTGAGAAAATAAAATAAGGCTGTGATCACTTAGTGTTTTTACAAAAAAATATCCTCAATGCTATTTCTTATGTTAAACCCAAATTCACCGGCGCCGGATTCTCGCTGTTTATTTTTTTTACTGTTTTTTTCATTGCAGCTGATTTTGAATTGTATGGAGTTTCAAAAGATTTGAATAACCCTTTTCTTTGGAGCATTTTTTACGGATACGGAATAATTTGTTCTATTTTTATTGACCTGCTGGCTGTGAAAATTCCTAAAATCACTGGAACCATTAAAATTGCCTTTTACGTTTTGGCAGGATATCTCTTTTTTTTGCCTTTCGGATGGATGATGGTGATTGTTGGCGGAACAGTTGGAGCTCTTTGTTCATTAGTTTTTTATTTTGGAACATACATGGCGCGAAAAAACGCATTTTTTAAATATATTTTTGCAATCTGTGCTCCGTTTATTTTGTGTATTATTTTAAACACGGATTTTACTGTAAAAAAAGATTGGCGCGAATGGAAAAGGAATTCAAGCTATATCGCACTTTTCGACTATTTCCACGGAGAACACGCCATTCCGATTTATGCGGAAAAAGGTCAAACGATTACGTTTTCCGTTAAAATTCAAAACAATAACGGAGGCGGACATGGTTTTCATGTATTGAACAAAGACGGCGACGTTGTCGCCATGAAAGAAGTCGACGAAAGCACATATCAAATCAAAGCGGCAGAAAAAAGCATCTACCATATCATCGTCACAGGCGACAAACTGAAAGGAAGCTTTACAGTTACTTGGGATGTAAATGAGTAATAGAATCCTGCAGCTGCGATTAAATGAAACACAACAAACGGTGAATACGTATGAAAACATCGATAATGGAAAAACGGAGGTTTTCTCTGTGGAGAAAAAAAAGAAAATTGAAAATGTTCTTTTGACACTTTCAATTATTGGGCTTTCAGCAATGTTCATTTACGTCATTTTCATTTGGGAGCATTTGCCGGATACTATACCACGGCATTTCAATTTCAAAGGCGAACCGGATGGATTCGGCGGAAAAGGCTTCATTCTTGTTCTGCCTTTTACAGGACTAGGAATATTTGTCTTGACAACATTATTGTCCCGCATTCCCGACGCATTTTATTATCAGTACAATGCTACAAAAGAACAAAAAAAGCTTCTTTATAATCAAGGAAGGATTTTCATCCGTTTATTGCAAGCAGAAATAGTTTATTTCTTTTTATTCGGGGTCTGGCGAACCGCTCAAGTCGCACTCGGAAAAGCAGATGGACTTGGAGTCTACCCGCTTTATATTTTCTTAATTGTCATACTAGGGACATCGATTTATTTTGCCTTCCGCACAAACAAAGTTCTGAAAGAAACCAGATGACATCAGTTCGATGATCATCTGGTTCATTTCATCAACCGCGCATCACATAACGTAGAAGGGCCGTATTCCCCATTTCCCGCACATAGACGAACAGCTGTCCTTTATGGTGGATTTCATGATCCATCGCAGTTTGCAATCATTGCGATCCAGACATTTTCGCTCCAAAAATTTTGGAAAGATCGACTTGGCGATCTAGATCCTCATTCGTCACGGATTCTAGCAGGCTTTTTGTTCTTTCAGTATACATTTCTGCTAGTTTTTTTAAGTCCTTTTCCATCTCTTTCAATTTTTCGCCAAATACATCCAGATTTCCGGTTTTCACTGTTTTTGCAAATCGATAAAAGGCCGATAACATATGAATTAAAGAATTTGATAAAATGCTACTTGTACTTCGGACGGTTTTCTAATTCCTTCTCCTACAAATATCATCTTGTTAAGGAAATCATACTTTTTATTACCTACTTCAAAAACGGGAGATGTTTTAAAATAATACGAGTCTTGTGGAACTTCCTCGCCGCAAATCAACTTATTCATAATTTCTTTCGGTCCGTGCCTATATCCTTTATTAACTACATAAATAGGCACTCCGTCGTCTGTTTCAATTGTATAATGGGCTAACAATTCCGTCAGCCCATCTTTTCGTATTAATTGGTAATCGGCTCCTCCGGAAAGTACTCTTCCCTTTATGTTAGGGCCTTCAAATCTTCCACCAATAATCGGAATAACCCTCCTTATCCCTAATCCAACATCACCAATAATAATCGGCTCTTCTACCTTTATGCTGGCAGTTAACAGATGCTCTATTTTTATTGGCATTTTTCTTTCCCCTTCCAAAGTTGAGCGACTTTATTTTTTACAAATCGCTTTACCGCTAAGAATAATTTCAAATCCCGAAGAAAATATCTCCTCGGGATTTTACAAAAATTATTTTTCGACGGCTACATCTTCATTGATTATCTCAGATTGTTTTTTCTCTTTGTAATAGACTGAATGCTGCTCTTGAATGAACAATACTGCTAAACCGCCAAGCACTGCTGCACTGGCAATAGCTGCAAAATTATATTGCGGCTGTAAATTTAATGAAAGTAAAATCCCGACAAATGTAGGGGCAACTATTCCGCCTAAACGGCCAAATGCCATTGTACTTCCTACAGCTGTTGAACGCATATTAGTAGGATAATATTGAGAAACGAATGCGTTCGCCATATTTTGAACCCCGACGGATGCTGCACCAATAACAGAAATCAGGGCAAAAGCGATGAATGTACTGTTGGCAAAACCGATTAAAGATAGTGCAATGGCTCCACAGAAAAACAATGGAACAAGCACTTTTTTAAAGCCTAGCCGGTCAACTATAGGGCCGAAAACAACTGTTCCGACAATCGCCCCAATTTGCATGACAGCAGTAAATGCAAGGCTTGAGCTTAAATCATAGCCAACTTCCATCATAAGGCGCGGCAGCCATGTATTCATGGAATAAATTAATACAAATGCGCTAAAGCAGGAAATCCAGAACATAACGGTGCTGAATGCACGTTTTTCCTCAAACAAACTGACAATAGGCGATCCCGCTTCTTTCACTTTTTCCTTTTTTTCAAATTCCCCATCGCTGCTAATTCCCGGCTCAATTTTGGCAAGAATTTTTTTAGCTTCTTCTTCCTTTCCTTTTTCCAAAAGAAAGTCGATGGATTCTGGAACACTTTTCAACAAGAAAGGAATGAACAATAAGGGAATTCCGCCTACCCAATATACTGACTCCCATCCAACTGTAGGAAGGAGCTGCCTGCTTGTAAGCGCTGCCAGAATAGCTCCTGCAGAATAACCGCAAAAAATGAATGAAACAATTGCTGTGCGAACCCGTCGCGGTGAATATTCAGTTGCTATTGCAACGACATTAGGCATAACTCCGCCCAGACCAACACCTGCAATGACACGAAAGATCGTAAATAAGACAGGATTTGCTGCAAAACCTGCGAGCAGCGTGAAAAAGCTAAACAAGAACGTAGTCAACAAAATAATATTTTTTCGCCCTATTTTATCCGATAACAATCCAAACAAAACAGCACCGATTGCTGTTCCGACAACTGTATAGCTGCCAATAGCCCCGGCAGTGACATCCGAAATTCCCCATTCCTTAATAAGCAGCGGGACAGAAGCACCGTAAATGACAACATCAAATCCGTCAAACATAATAACGATAAATAACCAGAAAATCAGCCAAATATGGAATGAATGAATGCGGCTGTTGTCAATTACGTTCATTGGGTTAATCCGTTTCATATTATGATAGACCTCCTCATCAAAAATTTTTTGTATTTCACATTTTAAGTAAGCGTTTGCAATTTATCTGAAACACCTCTCTTTTACTTAATATTTTGAATTATCTTTAAGTTGATTGTAGCATCTCATTATCATAATTGTTATCTACTTATTGTAGAAAAAAACACATTCATTTTCCTAAATTATGTGGTCAAATCTGCAGAAAAGAAGATTGACAAATACTCTTCTATTTCTCACTCTGACTGCTAGCGGGCCAAATTGGTTTTCGTCTTCCATTACGATTTTCCCGGCATTGGGAAAAGGTGAAGACAAAAAGATTATGATCAGCGGATACCCATAAAATACAAAAAGCCGGCACTCAAAATGCCGACTCAATATGAAAATTCGCCACATTTTCTCGTATGGGGGTTACGTTTGTATCGTTTAATTTAATAAGCATTTCAAACGATAAAAATGATTCACATGCTTTCCATTTTATTCTTTTTATCAGGAAGCGATTCGTAAAAACGCTCTTTCCACCACTTTCGTATTTTTTTCATGTTCCATTCCGTTCCAGTTTCCTTTAAAGATTGAATACGCCAATACATTGGCGGGTGGATCATAAATTGAAATTCTAGAAATCTGAAAAACCATGAATCCCGCTCAATCGATGAATTTTGTTCTTCATTACTTAAATTGTAGCGTTCTGCTTTGTATGTCAACTCATCTTGTTTTACAGCTAAAGCAGTTAAACCGTCTGCCATTTGATCATTTCCGTTGTCAAGCCATATAGCCCCTAAATGATCTGCCCGCACTTCCATCCATTGCAAAAGAAGAGACTGGATAAGAGGAAGGAATAAAATAAGAACAAAAACAATGTAAAAAAGAAGAGACTCATTTCTTAGTAGAAAAGAATGGTATAACCAGTAAATAAATAAAACAATTACTAAAAGCGCAAGTATACGTATAATTTGACCGATCATGACATCCCGTTTTTTTACATGCACAGCTTCATGAGCAAAAACCGCTTCGATTGCTTCCAACGGAAGCTTTAACGTTTCCGACGTTAATACGATCATTGATCGACCGATGTTTGCCCCAGCTGCAAAACCGTTTAATTCATTCGCCTCTGTTTGAAAAACTTTCACATCAGAAATTCCGGCCCGACTTAGCACTTTGTCTGCAACAGCTAAAACATTTGGATCATCTATCTCTTTCACGTCTAATGCAATTTTTAATAATCGATCAGAAATGTAAAGATTAAATATCCAAAAAACAATGACCGCAATCGTGATCACCCAAATAGGAACCTTTAGCAGTGATAAGATAACAGTCAATGTCGTGTAGGCGCCGACTCCTTTGACGGAAATGGCAAAGTACATTTTGCCGAGAAGTCTTTTTATATTTTTTTTATGATAAAATGGAAGCACTTCAACTTGTGCAATTTCCGACGGTAGTTCCTTTTCTTCCCGGCTTTCAATGGTCGTAAGCCAAGAAGTGTTTTTAGCATTAAAATAGACAGTTTCGCCTGAAAATACTAGCTTTAATGTTTTTCCCATACTTGTCGTGAAATCTTCATTTGTTGAAAACATCGTAAATAATGGGAATAATTTAAGTACATCAACATTTGACTCGAGCTTTGCTTCTGAAAGTTCTGAAAGCGGATATCGTTTCGCTGTGATGTTCGATAATATGTAAATACAATTTGTTTCTTTACTGAAATACACTTCAAGGTTTCGATAAAGAACAGCTTTTTTTAACAATTGACAAATCATTACAACATTCGTATATAACAAAATAAGAGACCAAACAGAATCGTATGAATTGAAAACAAAATATAAGACAGATAGACCAATGAATGTCATCGCAAATGCCGCATCAACCCAAACCCGACTCGAATGTTTATTGAGTTCAATCTTTTCAATTTCCACTCTGTTTGCTTCATTTTTTATTTTATCGTAACCCGATTCATGGGAAAACGTGATTAAACACATAAGAAAAGAGTATCCAAAGCTAGACATCGCTCTAATTGTAAAACCTAATTCATATGCTATAAATAAATAGACTGCAAGAACAGATAACAGTACGATTTCTATCACCAATAACGGAAAAAAGGATATCCGCTTTTTCAACCAAACATGCAAAAAACCAGCTAACACTCCTCCAAGCATAATCAATACCAACGCCCAGATCATGAGCACACCCCGTTTTTTTTATATTCCTTACATATGTATTAACGTTTTTTTTCTATAAAAGTTTCTAAAAAATTGAATTCCTCGCTTCACCAATTCAACAGCAGGGGCTTCCTAAGAACGCCAGCAATCTTTTTATATACTAAAAAAATTGCAATAGCTTGACATTAAGGAGATTTTCGTCCATTTTTTAAAGACTCGTTGGATTGGTCGGGAATGAGAGCGATCTGTTATTCAAATAAAACAAAAAAATCATTTTGATTGCACCTTCCGCCACGCTTGTTGCCATTATTCAGAGCCTGTAATATCTCTGAAGTGTAACGGCAAGCTGAAGCCTTTATTAAAAAATCGCACATTATCGGCATCACCGGAAAAAAGTCATTCAGCATAACGCTAAAACTGTCAATTAATTAGGATGCCATACTCCCTATACGGAATTTGTCTTGCTCATGCTCGATATGTTCCGAGAAAGCTTACTCACTCGCACATTATTTAATTGCAGCTATTCTATTAAAAATCCCTATCAGAATGGACAGTCTAATGTCTTGGACCCCAAAGCATGATTGAAACTCCAATTAAACAAATGCCTGCTCCGATCCAATCGTAAATATCAGGAGTTTTTTTATCAACCCACCATCCCCACAAAACAGAAAGAATAATAAACACGCCGCCATAAGCGGCATATACTCTACCGAATGTAGGAAAGTTTTGCAAAGTAGGGATCAGCCCATATAGAACCAAGATCATACTACCAATAACTCCGTACAAGTAGTGTTTTCCTTCACGTATCCATAGCCAGACTAAGTACCCTCCGCCAATTTCAGCTAAACCAGCAAGAATAAATAAAATAATGGCGTAAATCATATTTCACCACTTTCCTATCGCAATTTAACACTATAGAAGGCCATAGCTTCCAGACTGCCTTCCATTTCAAAAGCTCTCTTTTCAATCAGCTTTCTTAGCCGATATTCCAAGAATTCATCTCCTACATATTGGTCTAGATGCCCCAGTACTTCACCGATTAATCTAACTGATTTTATAAAATCCTTCGTCTTCATTTCATTATGCAGCTTTTTCGCTCTGTTTATTATGAAAAGATCATAATAATCTTCCGAAACGCTGTGTATCGTTCCGTTTTGCCAAATTCGCAATACTTCGCGAGTATTTGCAAGAGCGAGCCATTCCTTTTCAAAACTCTCTCTTTCATGCTGGGAAAGAGGCGGTTCATTTTTACTTTGTTCATATATGAATCGAAGCTTTTCAGGAGGAATTTCACCTGTATCCAAAACAGTATATTTTTCTTTTCGTTTCTTAAAAAGCTCGCCATATACCTTTGTCGTGTTGATGAGGAAGATGTCATTATTTTTATTCTTCAATAGATATAAAACAAATCGCAATCCGGTCTGTTCATGAGCGTTGTCAGAAATCCATATCATAATAGGTGATCCTTCTGGAATCGCTGTTATTTCATTGACTGTTTTTTGAAAGTTTTGTTCATACTCATGAAACTCATTGTATGCATCCGTCAAATTATTTTTTATCCAATGAAATCTCGCTTCTTTTCCAATGTCTTCATGCAGTCTCCAGATCGGACCTACCGAGAATGTTTCCCAAAAAGAAATGACGCGCTCTTTTTTCTCCACATCTAAATCCCTTAAGACCATTTTTAAACTTCCCGAAGGTGAAGCGCCAAGCAGAATATGTATCATTTATAATCTTCCTTCCGCTATCTTATTACTTTATCCTAATCTTTCAAAGTCTTTACGTAAACACGATTTTTTCAGCTTTTTCGACTTTAAGAGGTACTTCATATCAGAAAAATTGTCATATGAAAGCTGAATATGAAAATAGTTTATATACTCAAGTATGGCAAAAACATAAATAAATCCCGCTATGTACAATCCTGTTGCAGGTACCGACGGATACCATCTGACTAGATCGACAAAAAACATGAAAGGCGAAATGATGATAAACAGTGTATTCCATTTCTTTATATTTTTTAATCGATGGACGATATAAGCAGGAGTTATGGCAGTATTTTCTTTTTTTAATCGCTTCCATTTTGCAAACCAATACACACTACCCTGAAATAAGAGAAACTCTAACAGAAAAAACGAAATCCAAAAAGAGTACAGCGAATATAAATGCAAATGGGCAAAGACTTTATTCCAAATGAAACTAATGATAAAAAAAATGACTGCTGCCATTGCCTCCCCAGTATATAAATAGAAAAATCTCTTCTCCAATTTTCCCCTCAAGTGCATCACCTAGTTCCTTCGTCTCGGATGGCTGATTAATCGTTAAGGATGTAAATACGGTATAGCACCATTTTCATACGTCTCAGCTCTTGTTTTGTTTCACTAGATGCTGTATTCATTGATATTTAACGGAGAAACTTTATGTGCTTTTCGCACCGAACAATCCTAATTTTCCATTGCCAACATCTAGGACACAACTTGAATCGCAGTGTTTAAAAATTGACTAAGGTACTTTATTTTTTAATAAAAAATGGGTTAAAATTCTGAATTGATTCATTGCCCTTTTCCATGAAAATGTTTTATCATTTTTTTACTTTCTCCTATTTTTTGATTGAACGATCAAGAGCCTTCTCTTCAAACTATTTATTGGCAAATAACCTGAATCCGTGACAAAACATCTTTACAATGGTCGCAAACCGTTGATACGATAAGGGAAAACGACGTTGACGATTCTTCATCAAGTAGGTGATGTGATGAAAGATTTCCCGATTCGGTTTGTATTGACAGATGAAGCGATTACCCCAAGTGCTGGGCTTGCTCTCGTTGGCTACTTACTCCATCGAACGAAACTGGATAAACGGGTAAACGCACTTCGGCTTCCAACGGTTCGTCGAGAAGTGCACATTTCCCATAGCGATGTCATTCGCTCGATGATTGGCTTGCTTGCCACAGGAAAAACGGATTTCGATCATATCGAAGCGTATCGTCAGGACGATATCTTTTCGGCATCGATGGGGATTCAGCACGTGCCTTCCTCTCCAACCTTGCGACAACGACTCGATCAGCTCGCTTGTCTTCCGATGACCGAAACGATTCTTTGGGAGGAGTCCATACGTCTGTTGATTCAACGACATGCCACTTTGTCCCCTTGTTGGACCAAAGGAAAGACGACATGGCTTCCCCTTGATATAGATGGTTCCCCATTTGACAACTCCGATACGAAAAAAGAAGGAGTCAGTCGAACGTATAAAGGATTTGACGGTTTTACACCGTTGTTTGCGTATGCAGGGAAGGAAGGGTATCTCGTTCATGCCGAGTTGCGTCCAGGGAAACAACATGTGCAAGACAACATGCCCTCGTTTTTAGTCACCGCTATCCGTCGAGCTCGTCAACTGACTTCATCTCGTCTGCTTGTTCGCATGGATGCAGGAAACGATGCAGAAGCGAATGTGCACGTATGCCTAAAGGAAGACGTGGACTTTGTCATCAAGCGAAACTTACGCCGAGAATCGAAAGCGCTTTGGTTCCAGATCGCTTCGCAAAAGGGCAAACGTGTCGATGATGGACAAAGCGAAGGAGTACAAACCTATGAGCTATGCCTTCCACAGAAGGCAGCGATCGATGGGAACACGTATACGTACGTTCAAGTCACCCAAGTGACGGAACGGACGATGGAACGCAATGGACAGCTGATGCTCGTTCCTGATTATGAAGTGGAAAGCTATTGGGTGCGGCTCAAAGGATACGAGCATGTTCGAATGAGCGATGTGCTCGCGTTGTATCATGACCATGCGACATGCGAACAGTTTCATAGCGAACTGAAGAGCGACTTAGATTTAGAGCGGCTTCCATCTGGGAAGATGAAAACGAATGCGCTCGTGTTGGTCATGGGAGCCTTCGTTTACAATCTTCTTCGTCTGATTGGACAAGATCTATTAAGCGATCCGAGACATCCGTTGCACCACAAAGTGAAACGCCGCCGCATCAAGACGATTATTCAGACGGTGATCACGATGGCAGGGCGACTCGTCCGTCGATCACGACAGATCTGGATGAAACTGACGCGAAGGAGTGGCTATAGCGAGCCCCTACTGAACGTCTATCAGAAATGGAGAGAGGTAAGATAACGAACGAATGTTCGGGAACTGATGTCCAACGTCACTCCCTGTGCTTTTTTGTCTATTTTTTTGGTTCGTATACCTAAAAAAGAGATTTGTTCCATTTTCGGAAATAGAGATGACATAGGTCATAAGCATAAAAGGGGTTTTATGGATTATCAATCCATCAAAATTACAACAAAATCAAAGTCGATTTCAATTCATCACGGATTCAGGAAATAATTTAAATTGCAACAATTTTACAATGAGAAGTGAGCAAAACATTATTTTGGATCCACGAACATATTCTCGTTCTAAATAAAGTTAGATTAAAAAAGAGACACAGATTAATATAGTAATAGACTAAAATCCATAAAAAATGCGTTATGAGTAAGCTGTAATCATCAAACAGTTCGTTAGCGAAATCAAATGTACAAACGCTCATGAACTCTGAGAAAAAATACAAACTTGTACGAAAAATATCAGAAACTCGCCACATCTTCCAAAGATTTTAATTTCCTGACTGTTTTTTTTGGCCTAAAACTAATATATCTGCAACGTTGAAAAGATTAAAATTTATTATATTTACAAACATTCAGTAAATAACTTTTGCATTTAAAGTCCAATAACGATTTTATAATTCCCCAATTTTCAAATTGATAATAAAGCTAAAGTATGTTAAGAAAATCTTTTTATTGAGAGACATTTACATCCCTTATAAGTTAACAAGAAAAGACTTGGAATGCATCGTGTATTAAATTGTTTTTCCATTTTTATACTAATTATGGTGAATGACTTCCCAAACAGAAATACCTAAGTCGTGTTCTCACTAAGATCATTCATCTTTACAACCACTATTTAAATGATAAGCAACCCACCTCTTTGAATCGTCACACTCATCGGAGTTTTAGTGAGAATCTCGCCATCTCCTTGCACAATAACAGGTAAATCGGAGATAACTTCCACTTGTTTCCCTGTTATCATAGTTACACCAGGATGTAGTATATGTTTGCCTTTAAACGCCTTTGGAAAAGTGCGCAACAGCTCCCATTTATTCATGCCGTGTACTATACAAATGTCAAATAGTCCATCATTATAACAAGCATTTGGACATATTTTAATACCTCCGCCATAGTTTGAGATATTGGCAATTGCAATTAACCATACATTACAAAAAACTAGTTTCTCCCCATCAACCATTAATTGAATGCTGACAGGACGATATTTTAATAAAACATGCAAGAAGCTAAGTCCATATGAAAGATTACCTAATCTAATAAAATTCAGCCAATTTTTATATTTCGAGCCATTGTTTATCTCGGCGACTTTACCGTCAAAACCGATCCCCATTACAGTAATGAAGTATTCGTTGCCAATTCTTCCAATATCAATTTTTCTTTGTTTTCCCATTAAAATACGTTTTAAAGCCTTTTTATAGTCCTTTGGTATATCAAGAGCCCTTGCAAAATCGTTTCCCGATCCTGCAGGAATAACACCCAAAGGTATATTCGAATTGATTAACCCGTTAGCAACATCATGGATTGTACCATCTCCTCCTACGGCTACAACAGCATAACATTTTTCAGAAGACAACTCCTTAGCAATTTCTGCTGCATGTTTTGGACGATTGGTAAAGCGCACTTGATAATTTATCTGTTTTTCTTGAAGCAACTTTTCAGTCTTTTTCCAAACTTTTAATCCTTTTCCGTTTCCTGAGATTTTATTGACGATAAAATAATACATACTAAAGATCTTTCCTTTATTAAAGATATGAAAGTTTTATATATTATGCCAAAACCGTTTTATTTGGCATGGTTTTATCATCTCCACATTCACTTCGTTTAGAGGTGGGCGTTTCTCGATGAAGCTTCTGTACAGAAGAAGGTTGTCAGAAGTTTTCTAGATGGATTAGAAAGCAACAACTGCTTGTTTGCCGATTAAGCGGTCCAACCACTTTCCTGCTTGGTTACCCAATCCGTTGATACATTCATCTCGTTTGCACATTCAAATGGAAGATGTTCCCATGCACTGTCTTGCCAAGTTTTTTGTAAATTCTCTATCTATTTTATTACAATTTTCTCCTATTTACAGGAATCTATTCACACAACTCCATTTATGCTGTCAATGTGAAAAATCCCCAATGACCGTCGGCTATCACTTGAAATACAAGGAATTGATCTTTGTTTTTTCCTAAGTTTACTGGCAATCCTTTAAAAAATTTTTTGATGAGTAACAAAAGACAAAAGAAAAAACTTCTTTACTATCTTTGCAGAAAAAATGAATGAGACATAGATTGAAGGAGTTGTCTTATGTTGCAAAAGGGATGATTGCTTGACATATCCAATAAAATGTTATTTTTTGTAACAAAGAAAAATTAGGTGAATACAATATAATCGAATTTCAGGAAAGGAGAAATCAATATGCAATATGATTATAACTTGAACTATGCTTATAACCTAGATCAACAAGTTCCATATGCGAATCCTCAGGAGCCGTATGAAGAAAATATGCATTATCGGGATCATTATGATCACCATGTGAGCAAGCATGATTTTTGCAAAAGACATAAGCATTATTACGTCTTGCTGGAAATGGACGATGGAAAAATGTATGATGGCATTATTGATAAAGCCGATAATGATCATGCCTATTTATTAGTACCTATTGGCGACCAACGAGAAGAAGATAACGAAGAAGAAAGACAATTTGGCTTTGGTGGATTCGGAGGTCCTTTTGGTGGATTCGGAAGTCCTTTTGGTGGATTCGGAAGTCCTTTCGGAGGATTCGGATCTCCTTTCGGTGGATTCGGAGGTCCTTTCGGTGGATTTGGAGGGTTTGGGCATTTCCCATTTCGTTTTCGGAGATTTAGGAGATTCCGATTCCCGTTTTCAAGGATTCGTCGTTTTTCATTTCCGTTTTCTTAAGTTAATACATTTATGTGGTCGGCAGCTTCCTTATGGAGTTGCCCGTTTTTTGCTTGAAAATTTGCTCCGCTTATATTGAAGCTATACTATTGTACACCCCTTGATTTAATTTCCTGCTACCACATATAATTTCCATTTATCCATCCGTTAAGTGTTTTGCGGCTTGTTCCAAAGCAACAATTTTTATTCTGATCTGCCGCCTTTTGTTTGGATTTACGCTTAACAGGATTAAGCGGTGGAAAAAGAGTACTGATTTGCTTCAAGTACTGATCGGAGAGTGGTTTTTACACTAATAATGGCTTGGCATTCTATTTTTATTAGTACAAAAAAATTTTGATGCTATCGTTATCATCAATATTTGCTAACTAAATGTCGTTTACGTCCTTTACGGTACCGTCAAGAATTTTGTGTGTAATGCAAGATAGATAGGGCAGTCTCCTGTTTGGAAAGGAAGAATCCCTTTTCCCCTTTTTTAATATAATAATATGGTTAAATGTAGCCATTTACAAACATATTCGCTGAGTTTCGATGGTAGCTTCTATGCCGTTCCTCCTGTTAGATTTCGAAGAAATTTTTGATTTCTTCCTGCATAATCAGTTCTAGCTATGGGAGACTAACCTTTTTTGATTGCTGCAGCACCATCATAAGTTTCATAACAGCCTCTGCAAGTACGGTATAATCTGAACTTTTAAATTCATTTAAATATATCATTGGCCCAACAACAACTTTTACTGGCTTTCGAATCCACTTTTTCGCATCTAGACAAATAATCGCAACCGGAAGAACAGGCGCTCCTGTTTTTAACCCGAAAAAGCTACCCCTTTTTTTCGGATTGACACTTTCCCCGTTTTTACATCTTTTACCTTCAGGAAATCAGCCTATCCGTATTTAATCAGGTCTTTAGCAAATCATTTATGTATATCTTAGATAACGATAATGAAACAACAGATATTTATTTTCTTACACCTAAACAAGGTATTTATAAATTGGAGTATAGAAAAGGAGAAGAAGAAACATTTTTTAAACAAATTTTTGAAAGATTGGAACCGCTCGCAGCTTCGCAGTTAGTCATTGACAATAATTTTTATGATGATCTTCCGGAAGAGATGTGGAACGGAGATGAGATTACGAGATCATTAAGCGAATACGGAAAAAAGCTTGATCGCATGAATTTACTTCCCGCTCCATTTCCATCGGAAGAATATCTTACACCTCGTGGTCTTCGCCATTTAAAAAAACTTTACGGATTAGGAGGACTAAGCTATGGAAACCTCAGTGCCAGACGGGACAGTGAAAGCTTTTGGATGAGTGCAAGCGGAATTAACAAAGCAGATATGAAAACAGTCGGTGAAGATTTTCTCTTAATAAGTGGATATGATCCTGATAAAAATGCCATGAAAGTAAGCGTTCCCCCGAATATAACACCAAAAAGGGCATCTGTCGACGCTATTGAGCACTGGATGATTTATAAAGAACACCCGGAGGTAGGAGCGATTGTACATGTTCATGCTTGGATGGACGGCATAAAGGCTACAGAGATTAACTATCCTTGTGGAACAATTGAACTTGCAAAAACAGTGGCTGAACTTGTCCGAATTTCAAAAGAGCCTTCTAAAGCTATTATTGGTCTTAAAAACCATGGACTAAAGATGACATCTTTGAACGTATCGAAGGCAAAATTATCCCCCAAGTACCGATGTCTTAACGTATTTACATGTTTTTGAACCAACGGAATTTTTATGGAATGATTAAGGCTCCCGAAAAAAAATTTGGATAGAGAGAGGGGATTTAACCTTACTTATTTGGTTTGTATGTATTTTTAAGCATCGGCAAATCCCCTGCAACTTTCTCCCTGCTCGCCAAACGGTGCACCGCGTTTTTCACATTGCATCCATCTATTGAAGCATCAGCTTGTCCGCACCGTTTTCTCCCTACTCTGCTTAAATGTTTATTCTGGTTTTACCAAAATTTTCACTTGGTCTTTTTCTTTTATCAGCGTTTCAAATCCTTCTGCTACAATATCATCTAGCTTAATTCGTTTCGTAACGAGTTTTTCTGCTTGGAAGTAGCCTCGTTTCATTAATTCCATTACAGCAGGGAAGATATCGCGGTATGCAATAATTCCTTTTACATTTCTTTCTTTTAATACGATATTATTTGGCTGAATGCCCGCTTCTTTTTCCCATATGCTAACGATGACTGTTTCTCCTTCAAATGCAGTGCTGTCAATAGCTTGTTGTAAAACAGCCGGTATTCCCGTTACTTCAAACGCAACGTCGACTCCGCCATCGGTTAATTCATGAAGCTTTTGAACCGGATCTTCCTCTATTGGATTGATGACAGATGTAGCACCGAGTTCTTTCGCTTTTTGCAAACGTTCTTTGGAAACTTCTACTGCATAAATTTCTGCAGCGCCAGCTGCTTTTAATGCTTCAATCACAAGAAGACCTATAGGACCTGTTCCAAACACAGCGGCTTTATCGCCAGGTTTGATTTTGCTTAATCTAACAGCATGCAAGGCTACAGCCGCAGGCTCCACCAATGCTCCTTGTTCATAAGAAAGACCTTCAGGCATTTTATGCACCATATGCTCATCAACGACAGTATACTCAGAGAATCCGCCGCCGCCACCGGATAAACCGTGGAATCCTAAAGATTCGCAAAGATTGTACTTACCTTTTTTACAAGCTGGGCATTCTCCACAGCGAAGAATAGGTTCTACAACGACAGGATCCCCAACCTTTACTTTCGTAACGCCTTCTCCAACTTCAACTACTTGACCAGAAAATTCGTGGCCCATGATAATTGGCGCCACATCTTTACTGACAGGATGAGGCTCTTGAACAGGAACAAAAATTGGACCTGCCGCATATTCGTGTAAATCGCTTCCGCAAATTCCTGCCCATTCTACTTTAATTTTTACTTTTCCTTTCCCTGCTTTCGGTTCTTCTACTTCCTCTACTCGAATGTCTCTAGCGTTGTGCCATCTTGCTGCTTTCATTTCATTTCCCCTCCCAATTTTATAATCGCTTTCATTGTATCATTTTTTAGTCCTATTTTTATCATATCGAAAAAATTCGAAATTATTTTATAAAAGAAATTGCTTATTTTGTGATTGGCTCTTTTTCAAACTATGATATGTACAAGCTTCATGGAACAGGAGCATATTTGTCATGCGGCAATTACCATGATCATGAGGTCAGCTTAAGCCTTAAATGTCAAAAATATCTTATTATAAAAATCAGCCCTCTTCTTTCAAATGTTCTATTTGCCAAATGCCTCTTTACCTGAATTTAGTGACTATTTGATCAATCATATAGTTTTCTGCCAGCTGTCTGCAGCATGCACACACTGTTATGAGGGCAAGCACATTTTTCACAGGTTTTAGGGTTTGCAAATTCCCTTCCTTACCGGATCATGCCGGTTGAAAAAGGAAATTCTCATTTCCCTGACCATATATACAAAAGTCCTAAGTTTTTTCGCATCCCACCTCCTGATAGAACTAAAGTTCTATGAATCTATTTTCATTTTATTACAATATAGGAAGGTATTTCAAGAATATCATGATAAAAAAAACTGATTCCCCCCTTCATTACATTTAAAGGTGCGGGGTGAATCGGCAGAAATGAAATGCTAGTTTAAGAATGCACAAAAGTGATTGGACAAGATTTTAACATGCGCGACCTTGATTAATATTGTACATATCAAAATCACTTAAAGAGAAAAAAACATGTACACTCTTAAACAGTCAACAATGTACATGTTTATGGTTCTTACTCAATCTTGGTGATGGGAAGGAGGTTAATGGAGAAAATGAGTGTACAAATAAGTATTTTTATCTCTGTGTTATCAATGACCTCGATTTTTCACCAAAAGAACGTAAGAACCATGTTTATCCTGACTTTTACAGCAAAAAAAGAAATTCCATTCGTTTACTTTTTTGCGTGTTAATTAAATCTGTATCCTCTAGAACGATTTTTTCCCTGATCCTGCAAACGCAGATTTCACAAATCCTGAATCTGATCCGCACACATTTCCGTATGGAGACGCCTCCTTTCTTGATGACTGCTCCTAACAGCTCACTATATAGATCGGCTGAAAAATATAACAAGTTTTGTAGTGGATGGGTCAAATTGACGTCCTTTTGGATGGTGTGTTTTCGTCTTTTTCTTTATATCATAGTAAACAAATCAGAATTCAGGGAGGAGTGATTGTATTTGTCTACTCAAAACAAAAAAGAATCAAAAATCGAAGTGATTAAGCGACAAAGCCGCTATTTACGGGGGACAATCAAGGAAGCTCTTCAAGATGGCAAACCGATGTTTTCGGAAGAAAATGTACAGGTATTGAAGTTTCACGGTGTTTACCAGCAGGACGACCGGGATTTGCGGCACAAGCTTTTGAAAGAAGGCAAAGAGAAGCATTACTCGATGATGGTGCGTGCCCGAATACCAGGCGGGGTGTTGAATCCGGATCAATATTTGGTGTTCGATCGCTTAGCCGATGAATATTCGGAATACGGGACGCTGCGCATTACGACGCGTCAAACCATCCAGCTTCACGGCATACTGAAAGGGAACTTGAAGGCTACCATAAAAAGGCTGAACGAATCACTAATCACAACACTTGGCGCCTGCGGCGATTCGGGGCGGAACATCATCTGTTGCGCAAAGCCGGGCGATGAGCCGTTCCGCGCCGAGATGCGGGAAGATCTGCTTGCACTGACTGATCGGCTGAGTCCTAAGACAAATGCGTATCACGAAATCTGGCTTGACGGCGAACCGGTTCAGCTTTCTGATGGAGAGACTGAGGAGCCGCTGTACGGTGATGTATACCTCCCGCGCAAGTTCAAGGTTGCGATGGTACCGGAAGGAGATAACTGCATCGATGTGTACGACAATGACATCGGACTTGTGGCACATATCGAGAACGGACACGTTGCTGGCTATACTGTGCTGGTAGGCGGCGGTATGGGACGAACGGCGGTCGTTCAGGCAACTTATCCGAGGCTGGCGAGTCCGCTTTGCTATGTGCCCAGGAAGGATGTCGTAGACACAATCCTTGATACTTGCGTAGCCATTGTGACCATCGAACGGGACTTCGGAGATCGCTCAAACCGCCGTTTTGCCCGCATGAAATATTTAATCGACCGGCGAGGACTGGATTGGTTCCGGCAAGAGGTTGAGACAAGGCTTGGGCGTACTTTAGAGCCACCAAGAAAGCTGGAATGGTACAACGGGCACGACCATCTCGGCTGGCACCGTGAGCGTGACGGGATAAGCTACCTTGGCCTGTTTGTTCCATATGGTCGTATTAAAGATACTGAAACCATGAAATTGAAATCGCCACTTCAAAACATTGTGCGCGAATTTCGTCCGACCGTTCGCCTCACCACGCAGCAAAATGTGATCCTGAGCGGCATTCCAGACGAATTTCGACCGGCGATTGAAGAGCGATTGCGCTCTGCGGGAGTGCCGCTTCCACATGAGCTATCAACAGTCCGAAAAAATACAATGGCATGTGTAGCCCTGCCGACCTGCGGACTTGCGCTGGCCGAGTCGGAGCGGGCTCTGCCCGATCTGTTGCCACAGTTTGAGCAGCTGTTTCATGAGCTTGGCCTCTCGGACGAGACCATCACCGTCCGCATGACTGGGTGCTCAAACGGCTGTGCGCGCCCGTACAACGCCAACATCGCTTTTATCGGCAATGGCACATTTAAGGCATGGGCTGCTGCGTCCGATGTTTCTTTTATTAACGCCTCTTTTTGTTCTACTGTAAGACTTCCAAACAATTGAATTTGAATAATCGGCATGTTTTTATCCTCGCTTATGATCAGTTTTGCTTTTTCTTACGTCAATGCCTTGGCGAATGACTCCGTCAACTCTCTTCTGTGATAAAAAATTCCTTGACCGATTTTGTCTTCAGTCCATGTTATAGTTGGAAAATCAGGATAAGTAATGTAACCGCTCGCAAAAGCTTCATTGCGATTGCCTGAAGGATCAAAGAAATAAGTTGTTTGTCCTCGCGTAATGCCATGGCGTGTCGGTGTAACATCGAATTGGACATTATTTTTTGATAAAATATCTGCTGCCTTTAGCACATCATACCAATTGTCAACATAGAACGCGACATGGTGCATCTTCTTGTCCGGTCCTTTAATAAAGGCAACATCATGCGGTTTTCCATTTCTAGCATAAATAAAGCTCCCCACCATTTGTTCTCCATCTACTGTTGTAATTTTTTCACTAACGAACATATCCAGGACTTCAGTGAAAAATCTCGTTACAGTGTCTATATCATCTCCTGTTAATGCTAGGTGATCGAGACGATGCGGCGCAATTCCCCGCAGTCCATCCGGCCATGGGTGAGGATTCCAATCTCCTGTTTTCGTACCGACACGCTCGATTTTATGATACAATTCAACTTGGTGGCCTGTTGGAAGTTCAAAACGAATTGCTTCTCCTTCCGCAATTCTTGTTCCTTTTGAAACCCGTTTTAATGTACACCCGAATTGTTCAATCTTCTTTTCGTACTTGGCTAAATCTTCTTCGTTTTCTACTTTAAAAGCAATGTGATCAAGGCCAGGAGAGTCAGCCTCCTGAAGAATAAGGCTATGATGATCGAATTCATCCCACGCCTTTAAATAAACTCTCCCTTCACTTCTTCTCATCTCTTCAAGACCAATTACATTTGTGTAATACTTGACTGATTCTTCAAGATCCATGACTCTTATTTCAGCCTTGCCAACCCGCATAATAGCCATTTCAACCACTCCCTCTATAAATGTTGATATATCAACGGTAGTAGCCGTTTCAGGGGTGTCAAAAAAATATTTTTCGACAAAGTTTCTAACATTATTTCTTAAATATGTGTATATCTTACATTGACTGGGTACGCTTCGCGGCCACTACTGGTTAAATTTGGTTGTAGTGGGGGGAAGCGTATGGGATGCACCGTAGATCTCTGCATCGCTGATGATGACGAACCCTCCCATGTCTCTTGGCATCCTTGTGCCTACATTCCTTCGTTCGGTCTAGTCATCAGGCAGAGGCCGGCTAAGCTCCTTTAGGGACTCAAGGTCGAATGGATGATATCGCGCCAGCTTCTCCGTGTCATCCTTGTTGTCTAGAGAATCGAGACTATAGGCATCAAGCAGCCGTTTCGAGGCCAAAGATGTCCTGCATCATTCGCTTCGCATCGAACGCTTGGTGCTTCGTACATACAGCGTGCAATACCTTCAATAATTTTCCGCATAACACCACAATCGATTGCTTCTTCCGCAACGGATTATCAGGACGTGTCGTGTAATAGTCGTGCAGCTGCCGAAACGCTTCGTTGTGGCGGATCATCGGCATCATCACGCGGAAGAGGAGGGCGCGCAACCGCCTTCTTCCACGCTTGGAGATCCGTTTTTGCCCTTTGTGTTGGCCGGAGGAATGTTCCCGCAGCGTCAGGCCCGCTAATTTGATAAGCTGCCGCGGATCCTGATAATGGGAGAAACTCCCGATCTCTGATAACAATTCTACGATGGTCGCATCGCCTAAGCCCGGAACGGTCTTCAACCATTCGTACTCGACCGATGTCTGTACGAGTTCAATCAGCTGTTCTGTCAATGCCTCGATCTCTTTTTCCAGCTGGCGATATCGGCGGACAAGCGTGGCGATTTCGATACGGGCCATCTGTTGTCCTTCCGTTACGCCAATGGAGTGTTGGGCCAATTCCATCAACTTCTTCGCTTTCGGCTTTTGTGGCGATTGTAATCCCTCACTTTGCCGGTAAAGGGCCAGCACCTCTTCTAGTTCTTTTCCTGCCAGATCACTCGGAAATGGCGTATATTCCAGCACCGCGAGCGCCATTTTCCCAAATGACGGGAAGACTTGGGAAAACTCCGGAAAATATCGATCAAGCCAGCGAATCATTTGATTTCGAATCGCTCCCTGTTCTTCCACCAATTTGGAGCGAAATGTCGCTCCCACGCGCAGTTCGGCCTCCATCCCTTTCAGAATGCGCGGATAGCTGAATCGGCCGTCTTTCACTAACCGGGCAATGACGAGCGCGTCTTTCGCATCATGCTTGGTTGGAAGATTGTCGTCCAGCTCTTTGGAGCGCTTCACGTGCATCGGGTTTGTCATGACGAGAGGAATGCCCTTCTCGTCAAGAAAGTAAGCGAGATTGAGCCAATAATGTCCCGTTGGCTCGATGCCAACGATCACTTCCGTTTTTTCAAATTCCTCCATCGCTTTCACGATGCACTGGTACAACCATTCCAACCCTTCTCTGGATTGCGGAACGGGAAACGATTTTTTCAGCACCCTCCCTCGCTCATCCACAAAGCAGGCGTAATGCTTCTTTTTCGCGATATCCATGCCAACGACGAGCGTTTGATCGGTGACTTGATTAATCTTCTTGTTTGAGATAGAATTCATGTATAGTCCTCCTTGGTATCCAAATTAGGGGTCAATTCGTGCGATTGACACCCCCGAATCATACCAAGAGGGCTTTTTTTATTCAAGTCCCCGAAAAAACTTCTAACAGGAATGCTCCTTATATTTGATTTAATTTATGGAATAATTTTAACAATTTTTATTTTCTGATTATACAAATAATTGTGCTGTTTTACCTTTAAATTCTTTGCCATTTTCGCAATAATGTACTAAATTTTCATGAGGAGCTTCGAGAAATACTGAAAAACATATACTTATATGGTAAAAACGAAATCATTGATGATATGTTTGATAAATCCCTGCTGCTTTCAGTTCCTAATCGAAATTAATAAAAACGAAAAATATAATCGAAGTTTAAATTTGTAAAATATATGAAAATATTAGAATTTTTTATAATAGTGTGATCATTAGCATTGCATAAATATAGTTAGAATTTTCTGTTAATTAATTTTTGTGAATTTGTGCCAAAAAGACAAAACCTAAAGAAAGGTGGCACTGCCCATTTGGTAAATATATACAGTTAAACCAGAGCGACAACGACAAAAGGGAGATTATGGACTGGCTCGCCCATCAAATTTTCGCAACCAAACATAAGCTGGTTTCCACAGAGCTCTCTTTAACCAACGAGTAATTCGAAGTAGGGATTTCTTACTTTTCATCTCCAATTGAATGAGAACATGTAAGCAATACGTGATCAGGGCTAAGAAAATTTGATTTTGAATAGCTGTTTCACTCATTCCATAAAAGTGCTTAATTTCTACGTGTTGCTTGAGCCATTTGAAAAAGAGTTCAATAGCCCAGCGAGATCGGTAAATATCACTTATCTCTTCTGGTTTTAAATCAAATCGGTTGGTGATGAAACGAAGTAAGTTCCCTTTTGTGTCCATAACTTCTAGTAGACGATAGACATTTTCAGTACGATTTTGTGTGGTACCAATGTAGACCATTTTATCGGATAGAACGTGACAATCATCAGGAAGTGAAAATGTATAGACTTCACGAATGACTGCGTTTTTCTTCAGTCTTGAAACGAAGAAATAGCCATCATCTGTCATCCGATCAAAACGTTCATAGTCCACATAACCGCGGTCAAACACATACATGGCTTCTTGATCATCCACTAGGACTTCGAGTTGATTTCGGTCATGTTCTTTTGCTGTCGTAATCACTGCTTTTTCAGGATAGACGGTGTCTTTATCCATGAAAACGAGCCGTAAGTGTAGCTTTACACCAGCTTTTGTTTTCCGGAATTTTGCCCATTTATAATGGGTCAAATTCAACGGGAGTGTACTTGAATCAATGATTTTCAGTGGCATATTCTTTCCGTTTTGATAATGGTGCCGTTGAATTTTCCAAACAAGATCCAAGAACAAATTTGCAAGAATTAGTGGGTGGATCTGATTGTTTTTTCGGGATAGCTGAGAGGCACTTATCGATTCAAATCCGAGTGCTTTTTGAAGATCTTCGTCTACAAGTGCATCACTCATTTCCTCTAAGCTCGTAAATTCGAGCAGCTGGGCTACCAATAAAAGTTTAATATAGGCTTCTGTTGTCAGCTTTTTTGTGTAATAGTCCTGTTTCAATTCTTTGACTTGTTCGCTAAGTTTTTGAATATTTATGGGTGAAACCCATTTACCAAATGATGAAATTAGTGTATTCTTGTCCATAATGGTTATCCTTTACGATTGGATTTGGGCAGGAACCACCTGTACTTCCATTGTAAAGGATTTTTTTGTTTCGAAATCAATAAAAAATTGAACATTCTTAGTATTTTGAATCATCAGATTTAATTACTGCAATGCTAGTGTAGTGTGATATACTACTGAATGTTTGGAAATTTTGAATTTGTATAAAGTGGGGTAGAAAAATAATTTAAGTAAAAAGTATTTGTTTGTTCTTCTAAGTATTCCTTTAATATTAGTCTCATTTCCGGTTTATGGTTCTGCCGAATCAAACAATACTGTAGAAAAAATAATTCTCTAGAAAACTACACATATTTATTAAAAAGTCCTAAACAGGCTAAAGAAGTTTTAGAAATAATGAAAAACCAATACCCGTCTTTGAATGTAACAGCAATCGAAGATATTGGATTAATATATGTAGAGAATTCTAAAAATATAGATGTAAATAAAATTGAAAATAAAATAATAGAATATATAGATGTACAAGGGGAATTACCAGATCTCATTTCCCCTTACGAAGATGCCGTTACACCAAATAGAATTCTAAACGAAGTGAAGCAATTAACACTCGATGAGTTTAAAGAATCTAATCAATTTGACACTAATATCGAGTTTCCATCACTAAATTCTGAAACATTTACGCCTTTTAATTGGTATTTAAAAGATGTGACAAGTGATTATAAGAATTTATCTATTGATACAGGGGAACATTCCACAATTGCTTTAATAGATAGTGGAGTAGATATAGAACACCCATTGATAAAAGAAAATATTGATTTAACATTAGCAAAAAATTATGTCACAAATGACATGGATATTACTGATGAATTAGGTCATGGCACAACTATTGCTGGGATAATGTCAAGTATTGCTCCAGAGACAACAATTGTTCCTTACAAAGTTATTGGAAATGAGGTAGGGAAATCAGTATGGGTGATAGAAGCTATTATTGATGCAGCTAATAATGATAATGATGTGATCAACTTAAGCGTCGGTACTTATTTTATTAAGTCTGAAAAAGAAGATAAGTTACTGATTAAGGCATATAAAAAAGCTGTAAAATATGCAGAAAGTAAAGGGGCTTGGAATTCCTCAAGGATACACACTAACTGAAGGAACAAGTTATGCAGTAGCACAAGTCAGTGCTACTGCAGCTCTTATTATTTCAGAGTATACAGAACGAACAGGTAATAAGCCTTCTGTTAATAAAGTGCTTAAATATCTAGAGAAGGGAAGTTCTGATATCGGTAAGCCTGGTAGAGACAATTATTTTGGAGAAGGAAAAGTGAATGCATATAGTTCCTTAATGATGATAAATAAATAAAAATTAGAAAAGAGACTTTCTCAGGTTCTTTATATATATATAAATCATTTTTTACTAATAATTGGTAATGATAATTACCCGTTCTAATTTAAAATATTGAGAAAAATAATTTGAAGGAGGCAGTTCATATCAATAAATTTAAAACTGTTGGTATCTCTATTTCTATCGTACTGATAATATTACTCTTTATTGCTTTTTTTGAATACATCATTTTAAGAATAATAGGTTTCCAATATAATTCATTATTGGATTTAGTATTGTTCTTTATTTTGTATTTATTCCTTGAAATACCTCTTGCTTTTATTACAGATGCAATACCAAAAGCTTTAAAATCTGTTGGCATACTTCAAACGAGTAAAGGATGGCTACCATTTATTTTGAATACAACTCTTACCTTTTTATTGATTGAAGTAATAGATAATTTTATGGCAAATATTGAAATCGAATGGCAAGGTTCACTCATATTTGCGATGGTTACTGGATTTATTGGTTGGAAATTAAGAAAAGATGAGGATGAACCACCAGATATTGATAGTGAGGAATTTAAAGAAATAGATAATAAATTTAAACCCAAAAAATAAATCATTAAACATATGTGAATGCTTTATACAAATCTAGGTAACATAAAGCCAACTATGGGAAGTAATGAAAACCGCCAACCCCTTGATACGCAAGGAATTGGCGGTTTTCTGTTTTGACTCGTTTATGCAGGATTTTATACATCCTTGATGGATCAAGGGTTTTCCCCTTTTATGAAGCTCTAAATCTTGCATAAAAAAGGCGGATTTTATGCAGTCCTTCTCTCCCTTTTCCTCCTTACAGAACAGGTAAATGAATTATATCTGTCGAATGCTTCTAAAACGGATAGGAGAACGCTCTATATCCCGTCCCATCCCACTAGGAGGTTGAACGAATGAAATCGCAAGAACGAGCTTACAGTACCAAAGAAGTGAGCCATACCTTAGAAATTGGTGATAGTACATTACGAAAATGGTACCTAGCTTTGGAAAAGAACGGTTATACCTTCATCAAAAATGACCGAGCACAGCGATTATTTATTGAAAGCGACCTAGTCAAACTAAGACACTTCCAAACCCTTGTTCAACAACACAACATGCAGTTAGAGAACGCCGCGATCGTTGTCGTTGACCGGTTTGGGAAAGGGGCGTTCGAAGAAGTAACGGGCCACGTTCCAGCTGAAAAACCAAACGAAAATCGTTCGTTCCCTCATTCGGATGATCACATTTCTAAATTATTGAAACACATCGAGCAGCAAGAAACATTCAATCAAGAATTATCCTTCCAAGCTAGAAATATTTCCATAGCCTCTCACTCCTCGTATACTAAGTTTCAGAAAGTTTTTTTTATCGAATTTCCAGTCCATGCAACAAAAATAGAGTATGAACTTTTCAATTTAAAACATTTATTAATTTCTAAATTACTCAACTTTCGCAGCTCAATTTTGGTAAATAAGCCTTGATATAATTAGGCAAAACTACAATCCATTTACGTAATTGACTTTCGATGAATTTTTTAATCTTTTGATTTACATTTTGAAGTGCATCTTCAAGAATTTCAATGAGTAGTTGAAGTGCAAAGGCCCAATCTAGTTCATCGATTTCATCACAAAGTTCATAAAAAATGCCGCCTAATGTTCGATAATCTGTACTTACTCGGTTTTGCCAAGACAAAACAATGTACCTTGTAAACACAATAGTGGTATGGCTGATCATGGAATCATAAGATCTTCCTTGGAACTCTTTTTGGAGTTTCAATAAGGATTTGACTGTTTTGAAGAATACTTCAATATCCCAACGTATCCCATAAATACGAATGATTTCTTGATCCGATAAAGTACAGTCTGTACTCAAAATAGCTAGCCACTGTCTCTTTTTATGACGATTACGGACAAATACCACTTTAACAGGTACGCCATTTGCCATCGTTGTGTGAATAGAGCGCAAAATACCCTTTTGATGTTGTGATGGTTTAGCTGTTTGGTATAGTTTTTTTAGGCTCACCCATTCACCGTTCACTTGATATCTTTGTTTTGTATCCTTCACCATTCCAATAACATCCAACCCTTGATCCACAATGGACTTGATCAAAGGCTGTTGGGTAAACCATGTATCCATTAAAACGTATGAGGCATCGATTCCTTGAGAAAGTGCCCGTTTAATCATATTGGGAATAACTTCCGGCGCTTTTTGTAAAGCTTCGACACGCCGCTTATAACCGGATGTACGCTTATCGATTCGGTTATCAATCCCATTGATTTGGGAATTCGTAGAGCTTAATAAAGCAAAATCAATAGGCAAAAATGTAGCACCATCTGACCAGCCGAGTGTAAGCATACGAAATCCTTTGTAATAACGCATTTTTTGAGAAGAATGATCGAAACAGCGAGCAAGCAGTTCAACCTTTTTACTGCGATTTCGTTCATAAGATGAGTCGTCCACGATCAGCACTTTCGGACGGTCGTGTCTCGTTAAACTACTTACCTTCATAATGGTGAAAGTACTCAAAACAAGTAAAAACCTGCGCCAATTGTATTGAGGGTTATTTAAGAAGCGATAAATAGCGTTTTTTTCCGGCAAATCTTTAGCTTTTTTACTTTGAAGAAGTCGAAACAAATTTTTGCCTTCAAAAACTAAACTAAAAACTAGCTGGAATAAATAGGCGCAGGAATAACCGAAACCCTTGTTAATTCCCACTTTCCTTAAATATTTTAAGATTTCAAGTTCATCAAATATAGCTTTTACTTCTTTTGGTAGTTGATTGTTCAGTCTGTTATTCGTTATCATAATAAGAGACACCTCACCTGCTTTTGGTAATGTTTTTTCTGGACAATTAAACTATACCAAAAGTTGAGGTGTTTTTTTTGCAAATTTTTATGTCAAGAAGTATTCGAAACAACCAACAAACCCATTAACCGTAAGGCTTAGAAATCCAATTTACTGTGAGAAAGTTGAGTAAATTATATAAAAAAGATAATTTATATAAATGAATCTTAGTCTAATTCCAATAAAGAAGCGGCCAGCTCTTACTTCTAAAATAAAAAGGATGCCCTAAAGTTTTACTTTTTGGGACACCCCTAACTAATTGACTCGACCATTAAACTGTCATTTTCGCATGACTATTTTTTTAGATGCAATATTTCCCTTCATCTACAGTGTCTCTCCTATTTTAGCAATTAAAGTATTTTCAGGACGTTTTAGCCCTAAATGTTCTCGTAAAGTATTGCCCTCATATTCCGTGCGGAAAAATCCCCGTTTTTGCAGTTCAGGTATCACTAAGTCAACGAAGTCTTCAAGTCCTCCGGGCAAATATGGCGGCATAATATTGAAGCCATCAGCTGCCCCATTTTCAAACCATTCTTGCAGTTGATCGGCAATTTGTTCAGGTGTTCCCTTAATTTCTCTATGCCCTCGTGCTCCCGCTATCCGTTGATATAGCTTACGAATCGTTAATCCTTCACGCTCAGCAAGGTCTTTTAACAGCTTAAAACGGCTTTTCCCTCCATTTATTTGTTCCAAATGAGGCAAATCAGGCAAGGGACCGTCGACAGGATACCCTGATAAATCAACACTTAACATTCCAGATAAAAGAGCAACTCCTGCTTCTTCAGGAATAAGTTCCTCCAGCAGCTTCTTATTCTTATCAGCTTCTTCTTCAGTTCTTCCGATAACAGGAAAAACACCTGGCATAATCTTCAATTCATCTGGTGAACGCCCATATTTTTTCATTCTTCCTTTCACATCAGCATAAAAAGCTTGAGCCTCTTCAAGCGTCTGCCACGCTGTAAAAATAACCTCCGCGGTACGTGCGGCCAGCTCTTTTCCAGCTTCAGACGAACCTGCTTGGATCACAACCGGATGGCCTTGAACAGGACGGGAAACGTTTAAAGGTCCTTCTACAGAAAACCACTTTCCTTTATGATGAATGGCCTGTATTTTTGAGCCGTCCACAAATTGAGCCGATTCCTTATTAATCACTAAAGCGTCATCTTCCCAACTATCCCATAGCTTTTTCACTATATCTACAAATTCTTCAGCACGATCATAACGCTGTTCATGCGGAAGATGTTGCTCTAAGCTAAAGTTATGAGCTTCTGCTTCCGTATTGGATGTGACGACATTCCATGCTGCCCGGCCTTTGCTCAAATGATCAAGCGAGGCAAATCTTCGCGCTACATTAAAGGGTTCATTAAATGTGGTCGACACGGTAGCTGCAAGCCCAATGCGTTCGGTCACAGATGAAAGGGCTGATAACAGAGTAAATGGTTCAAAAAGTGTATTCACTGTCTGCTCAAATGCCTTTTGATTCCCTGTTCTTACTGCATATGTGTCCGCCAGAAAGATCATATCGAACTTTCCTCGTTCAGCCGTTTGCGCAAGCCTTTTGATAAAATCAAAGTTCATGACATTATGAGCTTCTGCATCAGGATGCCGCCAAGCTGCGACATGATGCCCCGGGATCATGAAAAATGCACCTAATTTCATTTCGCGCTTATTTGCCGTCATTTAATTTTCCCCTCTTTCCTTTATTATTGATTTGTCTTCCAAGCAGAGAACCGTTTTTCCAAAGATACTAAAATATAATTTAATACAAAGCCAAGTATGGCAATGGTAATAATACCGGCATACATTTCGGGAATTTGAAAATTCATTTGAGTATAATTAATTAAGTATCCTAATCCTTCTTTAGCCCCTACCATTTCAGCAGCAATTAATACGAGAATGGAAGCTGTTCCCGCCATACGTATTCCGGTAAAAATAGTCGGAATAGATGCAGGCAAAATAACTTGATAAAACAATTTATATGGCGGTAATCCCATTGATCTTGCCGATTTAATAAGTAACGGATCGACATTTCGAACGGCACTAATAGTATTTAGCAGAACAGGAAATGTACAAGCGAATAAGACAATCGCTACTTTCGATGTTTCACCAATGCCAAACACTAATATAAATACAGGCAATAACGCTAATGCAGCTGTGTTTCGGAATAATTCCAGCACCGGGTTTAACAAATCGCTAACGATCGGGTACCAGCCAATCAATAATCCGAGAGGAATAGCAATAAGCAGCGCAATTCCAAATCCAATAAATGAACGTACAATACTCGCTTGAAAGTGAGCCAATAATTCACCTGAGACAACTAATCCCCACCAGCCTTCAACTACTTTTGAAAAAGGCGGAAAGAACGTCGGATCGGTCACTCCAATGCGAGGCGCCACTTCCCAAAATAAAAGCAGCAGGATAATAACGGCTGTTTGCTTCACAAGTTTTTGAATCCAGTGAAAAGAAAAACGGATATGTTTTCTCGTTTCATATGTAGTTTGAATGGATTTGCTAACACTAGCCAATGTCATCACTCCTTTTATTAAATTTCCTAAGCTGAATGCTCTTTTTTATGATCATTTTGCGATTTACTGACCTCATCCCGCAGTAAATCCCAAATTTGATGGCGAGTCTTTACAAATTCCGGCGTGGAACGCGCATCGTCTTCCTTTGCTTGGGAATGAGCTGAGTTTGTAATAATTTGTTTTATCGTCCCCGGACGTGAAGTCATTACAGCGATACGCTGTCCTAAGTACACGGCTTCATCAATTCCATGAGTAATGAACACGATCGTCTTCTTTGTTTTTTCCCAGATACGAAGCAATTCGTTTTGCAATGTTTCGCGTGTTTGAGCATCCAAGGCCGCAAACGGTTCATCCATTAATAAAACGTCAGGGTCAAAAGCCAAACTTCTAGCAATAGCTACACGCTGCTTCATCCCGCCTGATAGTTCGTGGGGATAACGTTCTTCAAAGCCGGACAAGCCGACTAGCTCCAAAAAATGACGGGCGATTTCCGAACGTTCCTTTTTTGGCACACCTTTCGCTTTTAAACCAAACTCAATATTTCCCTTAGCTGTTTTCCAAGGAAACAAGGCGTACTGTTGAAAGACAATTGCTCGATCTAAACCGGGGCCGTCGATTTGCTTCCCATCTATCAAAATTTTCCCAGATGTTGGTTGAGACAATCCGCCGAGAAGATCAAGCAAAGTTGATTTTCCGCATCCTGACGGCCCGACTAACGTTAGAAATTCTCCATTTTTAACGGAAAAATGAACGTTCCCCAATGCGGTAAACTCTTTAAAGCTTCCTTTTCCCTTTTCAACATCCCGAATTTTAAAAATTTTTGTGACATGGTCAAATTGAATTTTATCTGTCACCTGTTGAACACCTCCTAAACATTTTTGTTCAAGCTTCCTTTAGTAAGGGTTGAATTCATTTGTGTATAAGTCATCCAGCCCAATTTCGCCTTTTTTCAACTCACCGCTTTTTATTAGCCAATCGATCCACACTTGAAAATCTTTCTCCTGTATATAACCTCCTTTCGAGCCGATTCCTGTACTTTTCCAAAATTTAACTGTTTCACCATCTTCTTTTCGTTTTCTTTTTTCAATAATTGCTTCATAACGTGCAATGACTTCTTCTCTAGGGGTTGAACGCGCCCATTCAATTGCTTTCGCTGTTGCTTCAACGAATTTTCTCACAGTATTCGGATTTTCTTTAATGAATTTCTCAGTAAAAACATAACTGCCCGCATTAAAAGCACCAAACAAATCATAATCACTAAAGAGCTTCCGAATCCCGCCCCTTTCTAATGCCCGGTCTCGCAGCATTCCGCCTAACACAGCTACATCAATTTGTTTATTACGCAATGCTTGTTCTGCATTGACTGGCGGAATCACCACTATCGTTACTTTTTTAATTTCTTCCTCTGTTAATCCATTTTGACGCAAGTATTCTTTTAACACGAATTCATGGTGTGCACCGAGAGTATTCATCCCGACTTTTTTGCCAATTAAATCTCGCGCCTCTTTAATCGGACTATCCTCTAATGTATAAAACCCACTGAACGTATCTTCATCGCTGCCGTAATAACTGATCACGGCTTTAATCGGGGCGCCGCTGGCTTTTAATTTAATAATTGCTCCATTAAATGCACCGCCAAAATGAATTTCCCCTGTTGCAGCTGTTTGGATATCCTGTGGTCCACTCGTTGTATTTCCAACCCATTCAAGTTTGATTGGATCTAAATAACCTAAATCTTCCGCCAATTCCGGGAAAGTGACTTGTCCAGGAGATCCTTGATAGCGCAGTGTCAGCGTCTCATATTTGCCATCACCTCCGGCTTTGCCTTCTTTTTCAGCAACTGTTTTGTTCTGGCAGCCAGCAGATAAAACAACTGTCCCTACTAACAATAAAATTCCTATCACTCTGCAATTCTTCAACAACTTCATCTTACTCCTCCCTTTTGATTTCAATTGAATAGGAAGAGGTGACTAACCCCCGACCTCTCACACAACCGTACGTACCGTTCGGTATACGGCAGTTCAATTTAGTCCATGCCAGCCCGCATAAAAAAGGTCTTTACATTTTCTGTAAAGACCTCCAGTGTACTGGTCGGCATATTCATCTATTAAAAAAATACCGGAGACATTTTGCAGCAATGTCTCCGGTTGACCGGTGGGAACAATCAATTAACCGATATTTCCTATTGAATTAGTATACATTAGTTATCCTTAATGTTACTGAGCAAATGAAAAATAGTCAAGCTAAAATTTACTGTAAAATATTAATTTTTTATAAATAAAAAATTTTTAAAATTTAATATTGACATTTTTTTCTTGTGAATCTAATATTTTTACTAAACCGATATGAATTCATAGGATTTACAACTGGAATAAAAAGCTGACCAGCCATCTGGAAGCCGGAGCTCATCTGCTCTGGCTTTCTTGCTTATTATCGGTTTATTAAAATGGCTCACTCAACGAGCAAGGAGGTGGGGCTTCTATTAAGTGCCGATGAAATTTTGAGAAAGATGAATATTCCGTAGAATCATAAACTTTCTTGAGGAGGCGATCTCTATGACTGATGTCAAACAAGTACAAAATGAATCAGAGATTATTGTCAAACCAGTTGCCGGACGAATTGGCGCTGAAATATCAGGCATCAAACTTTCCGATGAACTAGATGCTGAAACAATTCAATTTATTCGCGAAGCGATCTTAAAGTACAAGGTAGTTTTCTTCCGAAATCAGCATCATCTAGATGATGCGGGGCAGGAAGCCTTTGCACAGCTGCTTGGCAATCCTGTTGTTCATCCAACTGTTCCAGCAAAAGACGGCTCCAATTATATTTTTGAGCTAGACTCTGATCGTGGCGACCGGGCCAATTCATGGCATACAGATGTTACATTTGTAGATGCATTTCCG
Organism: Aeribacillus sp. FSL K6-1305; assembly: GCF_038050115.1. Lineage (NCBI taxonomy): Bacteria > Bacillati > Bacillota > Bacilli > Caryophanales > Bacillaceae > Aeribacillus > Aeribacillus sp. FSL K6-1305. Next base: position 2,007,587 of record NZ_JBBOQV010000001.1, read on the forward strand.
AAATTCTCCATTTTACGGGGGGTTGTGATCCCTGAAGCAGGAGGGGATACTGTTTGGGCGAACACAGCTGCTGCCTATGAAACTCTGCCAACAGAACTGCGGAATCTTGCTGATCAATTGTGGGCAATCCATACAAATGCCTATGATTATGCAGCACTGCGATATAATATATCTCCTGAAGCAAAAAAGCACTATGACGAAGTATTCACTTCCACTTTATATGAAACCGAGCACCCCGTTGTCCATATACATCCTGAAACCGGTGAACGCAATCTTTTACTTGGTCATTTTGTCAAAAAATTTGTCGGACTTTCCACCTTTGATTCAGCCCAATTGTTCACTGTCCTGCAGCAGCATATTATACAATTAGAAAATACGGTTCGCTGGAAATGGAGTGCAGGAGATGTTGTGATTTGGGATAACCGTGCAACCCAGCATTATGCAATAAATGACTATGGCGACGAACAAAGAGTTGTGAGAAGAATTACAATTGCAGGAGATGTTCCTGTTAGTATAGACGGCCGCCGCAGCATTACACGAAAAATAGAAAAATAGTCCCATCAGGATTTTTCTAACCAATAATTTATAAAAGCCTTTCAGTTAAACTTCAAAAATTTTTATAACCAAATAAAAACGGCATCTCCCTTATGTGAATATCAAGCTATATAAGTTCGGGACCGTTTTACGCAGAATCGTCATCCTCTGATGCGAACACTGCCTTTTATCTAATAACCTTGGAATCGTTTTTATCGCTAATGACTTTTGAAAATTGGGCATCCCCCCTATTGCCCGGAAAAGAAAGTTTATTTGCAATTGGTCGACCATAAAAAGAAATGGATTTCACAATCTATTCAACAATCGTTTGCGGCATCAAAGAATACGGAAGAATCCGTTCACCACGTGAAACAGCGATGCCGCAATTTTACCTTATTACGGAATTTTTAAGACATAAAACTTAAACAGTAGAATAACGATCTAACAGCTTCTTTTTATGTGAATGAAATACTTCTTCCAAAGGAATATTGTATTTGTTTGCAATCACTATGATGTTTCCTAACACATCTCCCAGCTCTTCGATTAATGCCTGTTTATTTTCCTCAACTGAACCTGTTGATTCGTCTGGTCTGTCTCTGCCAATTTCAAGCGCTCTTATAGCTCGGGCAACTTCCCCCGTTTCTTCGGCTAAAAATCCAATGCGGACAAAAATATCTAATTCAGCCCAGCCCCTGCTGTCATAATACTCCTTCACCCATTGTTGAAACTCATTGATATCCATTTTGTTCACCTGCCCTTTCTCTCTTAAAAAGAGTCACATGAAAACTCTTTTCTTGTCAATATTCAAATTAGAGAATTCAAATGACTTTTGAAAAGATAGTAATTATGACCATTTTATATTGTGGTACTGTCAAGAATTTTGTATAATCTAAAATGAATCAGTGAATAAACGGTAAATTTTTTTGAGTTAAGTTAGTTATATGAATAACTAATAAGGAGTGATCATATGGCAAAGCCGAATGTTATTAGTAAAAATGAATTAATTCGTTCCGCGAAGAAGTGTTTAGTCAAAAACGGAATTGAAAAGTTCACATTGAGGGCAGTCGCCGAAACGGCAGGGGTTACGCAGGGGACTGTTTATTATCATTTTCGAACTAAAGAACAATTATTATTGGATATTGTAAAAGATATTTGCGACAGTTCTTGGGACGAATTATCGAAAAGTGACGGCAACATCATTAAACAAGCGATTGAGACAGCGAAAAGCCGTTGTTCTCATGATTCTTTTTTTCATAAATTGTTCTTAACGCTCGTCGTTTCAGGTTTTCATAATGATAAAATCAGGGAACAGCTTGAGGGGATTATTTTACAAGAAAATAAAGCTCTAGCGGAAAATTTATTAAAAATATGGCCTTCATCACCAATTAAAGGAATTTCGCTTGACACATGGGCGATCATTTTAAACGCTGTTGTAGACGGAATCGCCTTACAGGCTCTATTGTCAAAAAATTTTCCGGTAGAGAAAACATACGCAGAACTTGAGAAATTATTTATAGCATTGAGCGGCTTACAAGAGGTGGAGAACAAATGAAAGGATATTTGTACACAGCATGCTGGAGCGTTTTTGTTTGGTTTTTTGCCACAATGTTTTTTGTTATGTTTGGGGACAGCGTTCTTTTCAGACCGGGTACAGCGGAGTTTGCTGTCAGCCTCTCTTTGCTAATAGCTGGAACAGGGGTGTTATTGGCAGGAGCCACGTATTTATATGTATTGTTTGACAAAGCCGAAAATGCACCGCTGAAATTTGGATTCATCGGCACGATTGTTGGTTTAATTTTAGATACTTTTTCTTTATCCAACCACCAGCTGATTTTTCCTAAGCTTGATGAGCCGCAGGTTATCGCTTTTGCAGCATGGATGTCTTTTGCCTACGCATTGTATTTATTAATACCTGCCATAATAAATGAATTAATGAAAAAGAAGCTTAAAACCGAATGAATTAAAATGCAATCACAAAATGGGGGTGTCTAATAAGTCATTTTTACGGCTTATTGACGCCCCCATTAATGTTTTAGAAACGTTGATATATCGTGGTTATCAATGACGATTTGACTTTCTAAGACAGCCCCTTTAGGGCATTGTATGACTGTTCGAATTTAAAGGGATTTCGCCTTATCAAAACGTAAGTCTTTTCTTTTCCTTATTTAAGTAATCCATGCTGCCGCCTGCCTAATAACCGAATCAACATTTAGAAGAAAGCAAGATAGATGTTGAGGACGTCTTTCTCACTAAAAAGAATTTCAAAATGTCCTTTTACGCTATTTATAAGCTGCCGTCTACCTGATAAAGCTCCGAAGAACCTTTTATTTTAACTTACACGTTTGGATCATCAATTTTATCATTGAAGCTAGACAAACTGTTCCAAATAAAACAACATATAAGAAAGGCCGATTACTAAAATCATTCGTATTTAGTACAGCAAAAATTAAAGCTGTAAAAGTGAGAGCCAGCAAAAAATACAAACTATATTTACCCAATAATTTTGAAGTGAATCCTATTCCAACAACTAACAATAAGAATATGCCAATCTGGGCTAAAAAAATTCCAAGCTCCTCACTTCTCGCATAAAGTTTAGAATTCCAGCTGATGGCACTTTTCTAATCTTTAAATTGTTTTTCTTTTACAGGAAAACCAAGTGCACGGATTAAGATATTTTTTGTACTTGGCAGCGACTTCCCGACCTGCGATTGCCAGCCCGGCCCACCAAACGATTTCGCCAATTGCAATCAGCGCCGGAACAGCCGCCGCTTTTTGAGTAAGAGTGAGCGGAAGCAATGGGACAACGGCGGCTAGTCCATACAAAATAAACGAGGCGATAATAAGAATGACAGCAATCTTGCGGAGATAGCCTCTTTTATGCCTACTCGGCTTTTGCTGTCCGCCATCCTCTGTCCTGTAAAAAAATTGTTGAAGCATTTTTCCATATTTTCTCATCATGATAGCATCAGCCAGCTTCGGTGATATGGAGTTAACCTTGGCAAAAAGGATCGTGGACATCCCTCCCATAATTCGTACTGTCTTCTTTTTTTCAATTGTTTTAAGCAAATCCTCTGCCACTTTTTCAACAGGCATAATGGAAACACCCATTTTCCTCCAAAGCGGATGAAATGGTCTTTCAGCTTCAGTATCTGCAGGACTTGGCGAAAAAAAGGCAACCCTTGCTTGACTACCTTCCAACTCCAATTCACGGTTTACAGCTTCAATAAATGTGAACAGCCCTGCTCGTGATGCAGCATCGACACTATAATATGGAAAAGCCAAGCGGCCATCTGCAAATCCCCCGATATGCATAATCGTGCTGCCTTTTTGTTCTCTCATATGCGGCAGGAATGCCTTCGTTATAAGAATCGCTCCTAAAAGATTGATATCAAGCGTGTTTTTCGCTTCTTCATAACTATGCTCAGCTAAAGACTTTCTCACGTCATAACCCGAAGCATTGACGACAATATCAATATGGGCCGACCACCTTTTTACAATATTTTTCAGTTCTTTAATCGATTGTAAATCAGTAATGTCAAAAACGGCTGTTGTTATATCTCCAGTTATTTGCTCTGCTGTCTTTTTAACCTTTTCTTCATTCCTTCCAACTAAAAGAAGCCTTGCACCTTTATCGGCAAAAGCTTTTGCAAAGCTTGAACCTAATCCCCCTGAAGCGCCTATGACAATAACAGATTTACCCTCAAAACTCCTTTTCATGAACAGCTCCTCCATGTAAAAATGTATATGATGCATTAGCGATCTGTTTTTTGCAAATAACGAACGATTTCTGCCAATAAAGTTTCCAGAAATTCATATTTATGATCGCTTCCTAAACACTCTTTTATTTGCAAGTCAATTTTCTTGTAGAGCTTTTCATCACCTTCGACAATGTTCTTTCCTTTTTCTGTAACACTTACATAATAAACTCGTTTGTCCTCCTGCGATTGTATTTTTTCTATAAGGTCCATTTTTGACAGCTTTCTAATCATCGCTGAAACAGCCGGCTTCGTCACGTTCAAAGCTTCTGCCACCTGAGAAAAATTGGGTTTCCCCATATAGTAAATAGTCGTTAAATAATAGTAGTCATTGCTGCTGAAATTTTTAATCTCCGCCTCCGTCAAATGCATATGTAAATTTTTAATCGATTCCCTCCACAAATAATTTGCAATAAACGCAATGCTGTCTTTAACCATAAAATCCCCCAATCGAGTAGGAGGGGGAGATTAACCCCCGTCCTCTCACACCACCGTACGTACGGTTCCGTATACGGCGGTTCAATTAAGATAGATGACGCAAGAATTCATAACGTTTTTGTAGACTTTTAAGCCCTTGGTTACTCCAATAGGGGTTTCCAAGGGTTTTGTGTAATATGGGACTTTTTGAAATTCGCCAGTAACCTTTACGACTGTTCCCCCATTCATAGGCTTTCCAGCTAGGAACTCCTAACTTTATGAGGTTGCGTATTCTGGTTTTTGGCTTTTTCCAGCTTTTCCATAAACACATCCGGAGTCTTCGTCGTATCCAGCTATCTAATTTTCCAAAGATACTCTTTGTGTCTGCTAATGCAAAATATCCACACCAACCAATTAAATATTGATTCAATTTCTCAATTCGATATTCCATTGGGTATGGCATCTTTCTTGATGTAATTTCTCGTACCTTTTTCTTCATTCGTTTTATACTCTCTCTGGCGATTCGAACTTTTGGCTCTTCTGAAGATGTAAAACTAAATCCAAGAAACTTCCGTTTCCATGGTCGGTCAACCGCCGATTTTTTCTCGTTGACCTTTAGACGTAGTTTCCCCTCAATAAATCGTTGAACACTAGCCATTGTTCGTTCCCCAGCTCGTTTCGACTTCACATAAATATTGCAATCATCGGCATAACGAACAAACTTATGTCCTCTTTTCTCTAATTCTTTGTCTAGTTCATCTAGTGCAATATTCGAAAGTAGAGGGCTTAGAGGGCCACCTTGCGGCGTCCCTTGTTCTGTACTTGAAACCACACCATTAATCATGACACCAGCTTGTAGATATTTGCGGATTAGCTTCAATAGTGGCTTTTCTTTAATCGTCTTGGCTAATGTGTTCATCAGCCTGTCATGATTCACTCGATCGAAGAACTTTTCTAAATCCATGTCCACTACCCATCTATAACCATCCCTGATATAACCTTTTGCTTTCCTTACTGCGTCATGGGCACTTCGATTTGGACGAAACCCATAACTATGTTCGGAGAACATAGGGTCATATATCCTGGATAGTACTTGGGCTATTGCTTGTTGAATCAAACGGTCTGTCACGGTTGGAATACCTAATAACCGAACACCGCCATCGGGTTTCGGGATTTCGACTCGTCGGACAGGCATTGGTTCATAGGTACCCTTGAGAATGGCTTCTTTAATGGATATCCAGTTTTCGACTATGTGCTGACGTAGGTTTTGTACGGGCATCATATCTACTCCATGGCTACCTTTATTCTTTTCTACTCTTTGTAAAGCTAAAAGCATATTCTCCCGTGACAGGATTCGTTTCAAGAGCATCGTTATTCTTCCTTCCGTGAATAGCTGGTCTTCTTATGCCAGTGCTCACTCCACCCTCCAAGAGGACCCCTGCGGGATTCACCGCTTCCTCCCTCAAGTGAGGTACTATGTTTTCTGTGTTCAACATGACGCACTGAATGCAAAGGGCTATTCTCTCTTAATTGTTCGGTCCTTCCGAATTGTTCTAGACCAATCCGTACTATGACCTCTGCTGACTTCTGATGGTTCAGCTACTTATCACTAAGTAGGTTATGAAGGGTACTTCACATATCCATCAGACCTCCCCGGGTAAGAGTGTAATCTTTCCTTCCATCTATCTGCTTCATTTACTCTATATCACCTTTGGCAGAAAGGACTTTGTTTTGTTATGCAAACTCATCCAATGATACCTAGCCTTATATGAAGTTCGTGTTCCTCAGACCGGAAGTTCGCCGCTCGCTTCCTTCAGATTCCGCGTCACCACGGACACCCTTGCGTTAGGCTAACCACTACTTCTGCCTTCGTGGCTCGGGACTTTCACCCTAGAGATTACACCCATGCCGGGCGCACATAAATAGTTAAATATATTTAATTAAATATATTTAACTATTTACCATTATTTTTTGTCAATCACAAAAAAAATTTCCCCAAACATAAGCGTGGGGAATAGCACTTGACAAAATTTGAATTCGTTTCTCGTTTTAAAACATTATCTCATTCGGTTTCATATGCGCACAGTGATTGCATGATTCTTTGGCGGAGACCGAAAATTGGCTGGATAAAATTTCAGCTAGGAAAAAACTGTCTAAAACAAATTTTTTTTCATCACAATTCGATTGTTATTCACAGCATAACCATTTTTTCTGTAGAAGCTTTCTGCGAGTCCTCCAGTGGATGTTAAGAGGTAAATGCTTTTAACTTGTTTCTTTTGTAAATCTTTCTCTAAATATTGGAGAAGCTTGGAGCCATAGCCTTTACCTTGAATTTCATGATTGATGCATAATTCCGCTAAATAAAAAGTTATTCCTTGATATGTTTTCTTGCTGTTCCCTGCTATAAAACCAATGGGAGTTCCATCGATTTCCCAAAAAAATCCTGTAAATTTCGGAGTATGCAGCAAATCTGTAAGCCTTTCTTTAGCCGTTTCATATGTCCAGCTTTCATTCCAAGGGTCACGATTAAAAACTTTCATATATAGTTCAATACATTGTTCCAAATGTTTTGCCGTCATTGGTGCAATTGTTTCTGCCACAAAAATTTCCCCCTATAGTAAATAGCTGGGGAGTGCATCCTGACTCCCGTCTGTTCGAAAACACTCCCCATTAAACTATTCGATTTGGTGTTGCCAGCACAGAAAACTTTCTCTGTTGTTTTTGCTTACCATTTTCTATCTATTTTAAATCTTAAAATCATTTTATTAGAAAATGGCCTTCATGTCATTTGCGGATTCTAGTCTTTTCGGCTAATTTTGTTTATGCTTCCGTTTCATTTTGTACATCTTTCGTAAAATCTTCAGAATTTAAATAGCCTGGTTCTAGGATAAGTTCCTCATCATCATAAAAAAATCCAGCGAACGGATACCGCTGACGGACTGGCTGCACAGCCTATGCTCATAATTAAGAAGCTTAATAAAGAAGGTGAGGCGAATTTTTCCTGCTGGCAGCTCTGCCTTTTTCCTTTCAAAACACAGCCAATTCCAAATAGCACAAGAAGTATCTCAATGAATCTCGGAAAAAATGGCGCCTGACAATATATTTTTGCTATAAAAATCAGCGAATGACAAGCGTCGGCGCTAAGGCACATCAGCTCATATATAAGGGTGATAGAGTTTTGCTTTCATTTACCGATAAGAGGCCGAACAATACAGCGGTGAACCCGTCGATTTTTTCTCGGAAATAAACTTAAATGTCATATGTTAGCCGTTATCCCTCTTTGCGTTTTCTAAAGTCTGCTCGACACTTTGCAAATGCTTCTCCATGCTTTTCCTTGACCTAATTATGTCGCGCTTTTTGATCATTTCGACAATTTCTAAGTGCTCCAGCCACGAATGGTGCATCCGATCAGGTATTTTAGATGTCTCCACCCTGATATTGTTAAAAAGGCTAGTGAGACTGTTCATTATCCGATAAGCAATTGCGTTCTTGGAAAGCTCCGCAATTCTAATATGAAATTTGTGATCTCGTTCAGACAAAATCTTTTCATTCACTTTATTTTCGCTGATTAATTGTACAGTCTCTTTTACAAACTGATACAAAACGTCAATTTCCGAATCGGATGCCCGTTCAACAGTCCATACTACTGCTTGCGTTTCAATGAGCATTCTTATTTCAAATAAATCTGCAAATTGGTCGCTTTTGACAAAGTAATGATTGGCTAATTGAGCTAAATTATTCGTTCCATCCGCTACAAAAACGCCATTCCCCTGTTTAATTTCAATAAATCCGAGCGTAGAGAGAACTTTGTAAGCTTCCCTTATTGTATTTCGACTCACATTTAATTTAAGAGAAAGCTCTCTTTCTGACGGCAGCTTTTCCCCGGGTTTCAGCTTATTTTCTTGAATAAGTGATTTCAATTCTTCAACAATCTTATTCGGAACAGTGGAACGATCAAAACGAATATTTTCAAACATAATGATCACCTGTGGTAGGAAATTCCAAATGCAACTGATTAGCCAGCTGCACTAAATCCTTTTCCACTTCCTGAGATAAATGAATACCACAATGTAATTTATGAATATAAGATTGTTCTCTTCGTTCCCCAGGGTACAAAATTGTATGGACTTCTTCTTTTTTAGGAACAGCTTTCATTTCCAAAAGCATTTTTTGCAGAAGAGAGGTAAATTGATCGACAGGCATAAATTTTTCTATATCGATTAAAATAAAAAAATGCCCTACATTTGCTATTTGGCCGTTATCGTCATATATATTTTCGACATGTGGGCCGTAAGCAGCACCTGTTAATAGCCCTGTTAATATTTCCACTGCCAAAGCCCAGCCATACCCCTTTACTCCTCCCGAAGGAAGAACGGCTCCGTTTAATGCTTCTGCAGGATCTTCCGTATCATTGCCTCTTTGATCGATTGCCCAGCCTTTTGGAATGGCTTTTCCTTCCTTTGCCGCTTCTATAATTTTGCCTCTTGCAACGACGCTTGCAGACATATCAATAATAACATCCGGTCCGTTTTTGACTGGAAAGCCAAATGCTATCGGATTCGTTCCAAAGAAAGCTTTTTTGCCTCCCCAAGGCGGAGAATTTGTCATCACAATTGCTGCAAGATTTTCATCGCAAGCTGCCTTGCAATAATATGATGCACATCCAAAATGATTGCTTTTTCGAATGGCGATGGCAGCAACTCCCGTTTCTCTTGCTGTTTTGATTCCCTCTTTAATGCCATAATATGATGCAATCTGGCCCAATCCGTTATCTCCATCGACAGTTAAAATGGATAACCCTTTTTTTTGTATTTTTATGGACGGGGTCGGATTAATCCGCCCCTCTTTTAAACGTTTTGAATAGATCGGCAATCTGCTGATTCCGTGGCTTGTGATACCTTCAAGATCTGCCCTTATTAATGAATCTGCTACAACTTCAGCATTCTCTTTTTTAACGTTTTGCTTCACCAAAACATCTTCAACAAATTTTTTTAGAGCTTTCGCATCATAAACAGTCAAACTTCACTCACCCTTTAAAAATCAGATGAAACTAAAAATAGTGATTCTTTTCCCTCAAGTACTTTCATAATTTCATCTGAAATAATGTTAGTGATTCGTTCTTGGGACTCTTCTGTTAATCCAGCAATATGCGGAGTTACAGTAATCTTGCTGCTGTTTAATAGAAAATAGTCTTTTTCGACCGGCTCATTCTCAAGTACATCTAAGTAAGCACCAGCTATTTGCCCGGATTCCACCGCCTTGAATAAGGCGGATTCATCAACAATTCCCCCGCGAGAAGTGTTGATAATAATTGCATTTTTTTTCATTAAGTTAAATTCTTTCGTACTAAGTAAATTTCTTGTTTCATTCGTTAGCGGAACATGAATGCTTACAAAGTCGGACTCTTTTAAGACCTCTGCTAATTCAACCTTTGTAATCCCCGTTTCAGAAAAAGGATAATCGAATTCTCTTATATAAGGATCATAGCTGATCACTTTCATTCCAAATGCAATGGCTCTTTTAGCAAGCCTGTGGCCAATCTCTCCCGTTCCGATTAATCCCAATGTTTTCCCGTATATCTCATTTCCCGTAAATAATTTCCTATTCCAATTTCCTTTTTTAACGTCTTCTCCGGCTTGTATGATAGACCTCGATGCCGTTAAAATAACGGCCATAACATATTCTGCTACTGAAACCGAATTGGCATTTTTGGCGGAGACGATTTTTACATTACGTTGTTTTGCTGCAAGTAAATTTATATTATCAAGCCCGACTCCTAATTTGCCGATTACCTTTAATTTTTTCCCTGCATCCAGTATTTCCTGATCAACAATTGTCTGGTTTCGAACGACTAATGCGTCTGCATCTATTATTTTGTTTATTAATTCCTGTTTATTTCTCCATAAATCCGGATTGTATTCGACCTCCGCTATTTTCCTCATCCTGTTAATCCCGGATTCAGGTATATATTCAGAGATTAGTATTTTCATTACTTTCCTCCGCTCATGCACTGCGATAAAGTTTCGTCAAAACAAATTCTCTATGCCCTAATGTTTCCGCTGCAGTTAAACGTCCGTTTATTGTTCGGATCAAAATATCAAGCAGCAAATCGCCAGCCTGCTGGAGATTATATTCCCGTTTCAATAATCCTGTAACGTCTACATCGATATGCTCTGACATAGTAGAAACTGTAATTGGATTTGCCGAAAGCTTAATAACGGGTACTATTGGATGACCAATTATATTGCCTTGACCGGTAGGAAAGAAATGTACGACTGCCCCTCCAGCTGCCATTAAAGTAATGCATTCAGCTGCTGCAGAGGAGGTATCCATAAAATTCAATCCCGCTTTTACTGGAGCCTCCGCAGGTCCTAAAGCATCAACCACCGGTTTTGTGCCCGTTTTTTCGATATTGCCGAGCGCCTTTTCCTCAATTGTTGTGAGGCCGCCTCTTATATTTCCTTCTGTCGGCTGGCTGCCAAGCAGATCAACACCTTTTGATGCGATTTCTTCAACATAGTTTTGATAAAGGCTTAAAAATTTTTGTTTTACTTCTGGAGTGGCACAACGCTCTGCAATTAAATGCTCGCCGCCAGTTAATTCGGAGGTTTCACCGAACAAAACAGTTCCGCCTTCGTCGATTAAACGATCAACTACATTTCCTACCGTAGGGCATGATCCTAACCCGGTTGTCGTATCCGACTCTCCGCATTTAATACTTACTAAAATTTCTGATAATTCCACAGGCTCTCTGCGAATTTCAGAAGCATCCTGCAGAAATTTTTGTGCTGTTCGAGCTGCTTTTTCAATCGTAGACAAATCGCCATAACGTTCAATTGAAAATCCAGCTACCGGCTTGCCTGTTTTTTGTACCTCCTCAACAATTCGATTTGTCCAGTTAGGCTCAATACCAATCACAACAACAGCTGCTACATTTGGATTAGAACAGTTGCCGATAATCGTTTTAAAAAACAAGTCTAAATCCGGCCCATATTGTAATCGCCCGTATGCATGCGGGATCGCTAAAGTACCAGGAACAATTTTAGCAACCGCTTCTGCTGCCGCATTAGAAATGTCATCGACAGGCATGATCACTACATGATTCCGAATACCAACTCTTCCGTTCTCTCTGCGATAACCCCAAATTTTATTCTCCATATTTCCACCTCGCCGTTTTTAAATTATGAGTATGAACATAGCTCCCTTTATAGATTTTTTTTGTAGCTACACCAATCGGTACGCGATATTCAATTACTTTGCTGTTTTCATCCAAATCCACTAAAGCAATCTTATGACCAAGAGGAATAAAATCTCTAGACTCTACTGAAACAACTGAATCGTCTTCTAAGATGACCCCTTGGATTTGCTCGCCTGCTTCAATGTCTTCTATTGCGACTCCCACAGAATCGCCGACATTATGTACTAAAAACTTGTGTGACACTATGAACCACCCCTCCATTTCCTTTTTTACAACGCATTTGGTTCAGACATTCAATGGTCCAACCAATTTCTTTAAATTAAATAAAAACAGGCCTTGCACGCCTGAAAATATATTATTTCCAAGCATTGCAAGGCCCTTCAGTCGTCTGATCGAACCTAAATTATTCCTATTGATTTACTGCGGTTTAAAGATTACCATGGATTGAATTTTTTGTCAATATTTTTTCAAAAAAAATCAATTAAATTATGTTCAAGATTGGCTCCGTTCCGGGAATAATCATTCAAAAATTCCACTCTTGCAATCTTTTCAACAACTCGAGAGCCGTTTATGGCGAATCATTAAGTTATGATTTTCATAAAATGGCGAAAAATCGTTACCGTTCCAGAGCCCGTTCCGCCTTGCCCAGCCGCCTTATATGCTTGATTCCGAGGGAAGTAATGAAAATCAGCTGATAGAAAAGGTTCAGGAATAACAACAACGGCGCAGGCTGTAAAAAGAATAAAAGAACGTCTTCAAACGGCCTTGTGAATATGATAGCTGACCACAAAAAAATGAAATACGTATATAAAATCCAAATAAAGATATGAAAGGCAATCCGCACAAAAGCATAGAAGGAAAGCAAATTAATTTTCAATTTCTTTAGTTGATCTATTGCATTTTTCCACAAATTCGGCTGATTCAATAGATCAACGATCATCCAGTAGCCGTCTCCAGGAAGCAGCGGGAAAATCGCAAACAGCATTCTAAACATATGAACAATAAGAAAGGACCAAATCCATGGTGAAAGCTGTGCAAAGCATAAGCCGATCACTGATGTTAATCCGCATACAATCAAATCTGCCGTAAAGCCCGCGATGTTGATCCGCATGCGCTGCCATTTTGATAGCTTCCAAGCTTCATTGCAAACAATGCTAAATAACGGGACAGGCCCGGACCATTGAACAGAAATGGAAATGTTCCCTGTACGCGGCATTGTTAATAAGTGCCCAAGCTCATGGATGAGGACTGAAAATGTTAAAACTCCGGCGATGATCCATTGACCTTTTAGATCAGTGACGAGAAAAAATGGAGTGTTGATCATGAACAAAACGGTGCTGATGATCGAAATCAAAACAGCACCTGCGGTAATCCAGTTAAACCATTTACGCTCCAGCCAAGGATTGTAATAGGTTATGAGCGGCTTTTGATCCGGCTCAAAATCAGATTGTTTTTCTTCAATAAGGGAAAAGGCTGCATCCTTATCGATGCCTAACTTTTCAAGAAATAGTAAAATTTCCTTCTCCGATACTTCCATTTTATCTGCAATAGAAGATATAGGCTCTTTGTTTGCCAACTGCTCCAACAATTTTTTTGAATAGTTATCTATTTGCAATAAAAGTCCATCCGGTCGTTCAATCCAGTACCGATCTTCTTTTATCTTTCCTATTTTGTATACTAACGGTTTTTGAAATGACTGTGAGTAATTCACAAATACTCCCTCTCCAAACGTCAGTTTCTCACTTTCAGTTTATTTTCCTCTTTAAGAATGGCTTGTTTGATCAAGTATGAAGCCAGCTGGGAAACAATTGAAACAGGGGCAACCCGATCGAATCCTTCGAACATTGGGCTTGGATTACATTCAATGCATATAACAGAACCGTCTGGACGTAGTTTTAAATCAATTCCGCTGAAAATAAGCCCTAATGTTTCGCATGCCTCTATACATAACTGAGCGATCTCTGGCGTTATCTCAAAGGGTTTGACTTGATGGGCGCCTTCACGATAATCAATTCCTTCTCCCTCAATGATAAATGATGCGATGACTTTTCTGTCCAGGACAAATACACGTACATCCTGACCTTGTATGTATTCTTGGAATTGCACCGGTGCTGTGCTCAATGCTTCTAATCTTTCAGGTTTTTTATCTTCCTCTGTCAATAGACGGCACAATGCTCCTCCAGCAACGGGTTTATAGATGACATCGCAGTTATGGCTGAATTCCAAAACTTTTTCCGGATTGCTGGTTACTAACGTTTTAGGAACGGGAATACCTGCTCTTCTTAGACACTCAAGGTGATAAGGCTTTGCAAAATGAATGAGCAGTGTATCAACAGGATTGACGATGAGTCTGCCGAAGTAAGAGGAAGATTTTAACCAAGACAGCCAAGCAGCATATCTCTCCCGCTCCGCCGCATATGCCAAAAATCCATTCTCCTTGATTTGTTCCTTTATTTGAGAAGTATCGAATGCAGGAGTAGGAACAAATAATGCTCTCAAAAAGTAAACGTTCGTTTCCGATAAATCACGGTTTTCATAATGGCTGTCTTCACCCCCAAAGCTTAAGGGGTAGGGGACATCCGGCGAATTATCTAAAATGAATGCTTGGGCGCCTTGTCGAACCAATTCCTTTTGTAAATAAAGACAATGCCTTTCAAATTGTGAACCGATAATACCAACAGATACTTCCGCCATTTCGCACCTCCGATGAAATAAATGAGAATTTTCCGAATTTTAGCGCCCCAGAAAACATTCTCTGGGGCGCTTGTCCAACTTTTAACAAAACCTATTTTATAAAACCGCCTTCTTCGCCAAGTGCATATGTGGTAACAATTGGTCCGCCTTCTTCCCCGATAGCTTGAGTTGTATATCCTCCTTCTTCGCCTAAAGCTAACGTTGTGGCATATCCCGGATCCACAATAGGGCTCACAAATAACGGAGAGCTAGATTGCCTTACTTCCAATTCTTCAATAAACAATTTCTTTTTCATTTTTGATTCCTCCTATTCAAAATATTAAAAAAATTTTCTGTTTAAAAATAACATATTTACCTTTATCTTCCTATAGATAAAATGTCCTATTCTGAATAGTGCTTAAGAATGAAATTGAGAGAACAAATAGGTCTTTTTGCTAAATCCTCCACCTGGAAAAGTCAAGTTTATACATTTCGGCTTTAAAAAATAAGAGAATCACTATGTTTGATAGACACTCTCACACACGGTACAGCGGTTTTGTTGTTTAAAGCGCAATTGAGTTCAGACACAATATCTATGTCTTGAATACCTACATGCTGGAATGTAGGCTTCCGATTTGAACAAAATATATCGATTTTAAATAGTTTTTAATAGTCCCAGTTTTATTCCTTTTACCACTGCACCAACTCTTGAGTACACATTCAGCTTTTTAATAATTGATGAAACATGGTGTTCGACCGTTCTTCTGCTTACCATCAAAATATCACTGATCTCTGCGTTCGTTTTATCTTCAGAAATCAGCTTTAAAATTTCTAACTCAGTTTTGGTTAAATAGTGATTCTGATATTCTATTTTTTTTCTAGGAATGATATTGTTGCCCAAAAAACTTTGTCTGATCGCATTTGCAAGTTCTGTAGCAGAGTTTTCCTTCGTAATGAACGCATAAGCACCGGCATGATAAGATGCGTCAATATATTCATCATCGTTATAAGCTGATAATATGACAATCTTCAGATTCGGATAGCTTTCGATTAATTTCTTTGTCAACTCAATTCCATTGTAGCCTTTCATTCTTATGTCCATTACCACAACATCCGGATGATTTTTTGATATTGCTGCATTGATGCCGGCAGGGTCGCAAATGGTATTTACAACTTCAAGATCTGATTCGTGTTCTAATAATTGTTTGATTCCTAACAAGACTAGTAAGTGATCATCTACCAGTAGTACTTTAATTTTCATTTCAATCATCCTAATCTCGGCAAAGTTATCAGGAAGTTACAATGCCCAGTTCTGACTGCATTTAAGCGTAGCCATCTTCTTCGAAGATTTTAGATCGTCACTCACTCTAATTGATTTCTCGGAAAACTCAATATAAACCCTTTTATTTTTAAAGCATTTTATAAGTCTAAAAAACATTGAAGAGAACAGATGTGAGAATAATTTACAAAATTTCCATTAAAAGAATTTCAATTAGAACAGAATGTATTTAGACTAGCTTCACTAAAATCAGATGAAAAAATTAGCGATTATAGACTAAAAGCGTATACACATCTCGAAAAAAATAATCTTCGTTTCCAAATCATTTTCCTCTAAAGGCGCAACAGTTTAAAGATGCCTTTTTTAAAGCTTAGAGCTAAACAAGTGTTTTTCCAAAAACTCATTTACTTTTCCGTTAACTGTCCGTCTGTTTTTCATATATACACAAGTGAGAGAACACATCCAAATCCAATCTTTTCTTTCGCGAATGCAAAGTTCAGTGAATCCTATCGATTCTCGCTTTTTATCCCTCCTTCAACTAGTATTTATAGTAAAAATTTTACACTAAATGACAGTTTTTTTCATTGTTTTTTCTAAAAATAGGTATTTTCCACATCATTTTTTGTGGAAAATACCGATGTTTTTTTAGAAGATTTGTAATATATTTTGAATTAAGAAGAATAAATTGTAAATTCTACCAAAAATATATCAATTCTTCTCTTCTCTCTAAAACTTTAAACAACAAGCAGGAGCATTGTGATCATATGAAATATTGACATTGTTTTTTAGCAAATAAATATCTAAAACTCATTAAATTATGTAAGCAGGTGATTTGATAATGCGTCTTGAAGAGCAAGAGCAATTGGTAAGAAACCCTAGTCATGTTTTTATCAAAAGGATATTTTATCCATTTAAAATCATTTATTCGCCGCAAAAAACTTTATTGAACATACATAATGAAAAAAAACTAGGAATACTAGCTACTTTGACATTAGTTATATTGTTTGCCGCAATAAGTATTGTTATAAGTCAAAATTTATTGGAATCCGAATATATAGCAGATCTTTTAGGAAACAATCCATCACAATCGTTTAAAAATGCTCTTACTATTTTTGCTGCAATTATGCAAGTCTTCTTATTTTTCGTTAATATTCTTTTACTTACAGCCTTAATAAAAATAGTTCTCTCCATCGTAAAATTGAAAGTAAAATTCAGGGAATTATTGAGATTTGTCATCATCGCTCAATCCCCTGTTGTTTTGGGGCTCGGTATAAAATACGTGTTATCTGATCCGTCTCAATATCATATTCCTGTCACCAGCTTGGCCTACCTATTTTCAGGATTAAACATGAATCAATTTGTGCAAATATTTTTATCGAAAATTGAATTATTTAATTTGTGGTCATTATTTCTAATTTGTTTAAGCTTAACAATTGTTACAAAGCAGTCTTTAACAAAGATAGTTTCCATATTATTTCCAGTAACAATTATATTTAACACACTAATTGAACTTATTTGAAAGGAGGTGAATTATAATGTTGGAACTTGATCTTTTAGTTGCTTATGGCATTAATGAAACTACTGCAAATACTATTGCTGCATTTTTGGACGCCGGTTTAGGAATAGCTTCATTCTTGACATTGATAACCGGAGCAGGTCTCACATTAAAAGCCTTGCAGATAGCTCTAAGAGCCGGAGGCAAAAAAGCTGTAGTAGCATAATGTTTTTAGGATAGGATAGAGAGCCGTTAGTCTTTCTCTATCCTACCTTCTATTTAACTTAAGAAAAAGTTAGCGAGTGAGTGATGTTGAACTATTTTTCCCGTCTACGAAACACTTTTATCCTTTCTGCCATTGTATTTGGCATAGGTTTAATTATTGGGGTCATGATAATTTTTTCGACTTCGCCTCAAATGGAGGAGGCAGCTGAGCTCCAAAGAACTTATAAAGCTGGCTGGTACTCAGTGTATTCTATTTTTTTAAATAATATACTTGTTTGTCTAGTTTTAATGCTGGGTTTATTTACATTTGGGATTCCTACGTTTATTTATTTACTCTTTAATGGCATATCTATCGGAGCAGGTCTAACTCATCTTATTTTATCTGATCAACCTTTATTAAATATATTTTTAAAGGTTATACCTCATGGAATATTTGAAATCCCCTTTTTTTTATTAGCAGGAGCTATCGGCTTTTTAGGATTTACATTTTATTTTAATAGAAAATATGGGTTGAAATTTTTATTAAAACATGTCGTAATGGTAATTATAGGAATCCTTCTAGCTTCCATTGTAGAGGGATTGATTACATTAAATTTATGAAAGTCGGGAGTCAAAATGAGAGCAGCATGGATTAAATGGAAGATTTATATAAGATGGAAAAATCAATGGGGTAAATTTTTAAATAGAAGAGGGTATTCAGGATATATATTTGCGATCACAGCTTTTTTTCTTGATGTCATAGAGGCTATTTTTTATTTTTTTTCTGCATATGCTGTATTAAAACTGGTAATTATGAATGAATTTTTACATACAGCAACGACAGGTGCGCCATTTTTGGACTTTTTATTGCAAAAAATTTCCCAAATTAACAACAATGTTTATATTCTCTGGCAGTTTTATTTTGTATATGTAATAGTTTTCTCTGTTATTGCTGGCATAAAAGCTTCCAAGTGGAATTTAAGCTCAATGGACAAGGAGTGGCTTCTGTCACATTTTAAATTGAGTTTAAGTAAAGCCAACTCTATGGTTATTTTCGAAACAATCTGCTGGAACATAAGAAGTTTCATCATACATATTTTAACATTGCTTTTTAGCTTATCATACGCAATCGGTTTAAACATATCTATGGTAATTGGATTAACACTGCTCAGCTTTTCTTTATATTTGTTTGTCAGCATTGCTGTCTCTTTTTCGCACACATTTTATGTATACAAGTTTATAATAGAAAAACCTTTCGTAAACAAAGTAGCCAAAATTGTCATATCAAGAATGATCATATTTTCTATAGGCTATTTTTTCGCTGCAAAGTTTACAGGATGGCTTATTGATATTCCCTTTATTAAAGAAAATCCCACATCCGAGTCATTTGAAAAATGGTCTAACAAAGGTTGGGAAATTCTGTTTGACAGTGTAACGACGATCAAAATCAATTTAAGCTTTTTTGATATTTTCACTGCTAATTCTCTATATACATATATTGGCACGATATTGATGTGTATGTTTACTATGGTATTTTACTTGTTATTTATCATTCTTTTTAAAGAAAACCCCAACAGGCGATCAGCGGAGTATTTTGATCGGCTGCCTTCCCCGTTATTAAAAGTGCCGTTTTTAAAGAAAAAAGCTTTTACGATTCTTTTATTTATTAGATCGAGCTTTTTTCAAAAGAGGCTTCCGTATATGTTTGGCGATTTCGTTTATTGGTTTTCTGTTGGCATATTTAGCGGATTGCTCGCCAATTTAGATGATGAGTACAAAGTGCAGCAATTAGTATTTTCATTTTTTATTTTGTACCATATTTATTTTTTGGCGGAACGTCATTATCAGCATTTCATAGGGGGAATGGCCTTAGAAAGTGATGGCACCAATGTCTTAATTTATTTAAATGCTGGAAAAAATCTTTGGTATGTATTTAAACAAAAGTTTTTTGTTTACATCATCACGTTAATTCCTTTAATCATAATAGGTGATTTCATTGTTTATATACTCACTCCCATTTCATTAACTACTATTATATGGTTGCTCTCAATGCAAATTTTAGCTTTAAATGCTTTTGGCGCTTTAAATTATATTTCCAGCGCCTTCTATCCTCATTTTGAATTTCGAAACGCTGAAGAATTGAATGAATTTGGCGATAAAAAAATGGTCGATTCTATCTTAGATGCAATGTCTTTATTTATCATACTTCCTAGTATGACAATCCCCATGGTTTTATTTATCATGGGTTATTTAACAAAATCACAATATTTGTTCATCAATCCTATTTTTCTTGCTATTTATCTATTCGGAATGCTCTTTATATCACTTTTATTAGTAAAAAGAAAGCTAAATAAAAAACAATTTATTTATTAGGAGTGAAAATCCAGTGGGAGCAGCATCTTCTGATTATTTATTGAAAGTCCATAATCTGACCAAAATTGAAAATGGGAAAAAAATATTAGATCAAGCAACGTTTGAAATTGCTGAAAATAAAATTGTCGGATTTCTCGGACCAAATGGAGCGGGGAAAACCACAACCTTTAGAATTTTATCTGAATTGACCGGCTACGATGATGGAGAAATTTACGTCAATGGTGTAAAACTGTCAGATCTGGATCGAAAAGAAATCATGTTACTTCCTGATGCCCCATTATTATTTTCCGTGCTGACCGGAAAAGAATATTTAAAATTCATGAGCGAGTTATTAAATTTTGATATAGACAGTCCGGAAATTAAAGAAATGCTCCAGTTATTGGGATTATTAAATTCCTTAAATAAGCAAATTTTCAATTATTCGCTTGGGATGAAAAAGAAACTCAATCTTATTCCATTATTAATGAAAAAACCGAAGCTGCTTTTGCTAGATGAGTATTTATCAGGAATTGACCCTGTCAGTATGAAAGATATTAAAAACATCTTAATTCAATACGCACAAAATGGATGCAGTATTTTTATGTCTACACACCAACTAGAGGTTTGTGAAAGATATTGTGATTCAATTATTTTAATTTCCAATGGGAAAATATTAAAAAATAATATATCTATTTCCGAGATCAAAGAGACAGCTAGCAGTCTTGAGGAATATTATTTAAATGTATTTTCAACTGAGGAAGGATGAGGAATGTGTTCAAATATATTGGGGATATACTTCTCTTTATACTTTTTGCATTTGCCTTTTATTACGCAATTAAGGGATGGAAAGAAAACCGAAGCGAAAGTATATGGTATCTCATATTTAGTTTATTTATTTTGGGAGGAATCATCGTTAGATTTATATTTTAAATCACTACCATTGCAAATAAATCCGATGTTTCCACCACACTAACAATGTTCAAAAATGATAAAGTACATAACCCTTGGAAAAGGTGGTTCCTATTCGAAAAGTTACACTTAATCGAACAATAAAATGAAGTTCTTATAAAGTTAAGAAAACCATGGGAAAAAATCTTTCATGCACCACCGATCAAACGAAAAACTTTACGTTGAGTGGTAGGTAAGCTAACAAGGCTGAATTAGCTAACTGTCTTCCTGGCTGAAAAAGCATACACAGTGGCTCAAAATCAAATCGCAGTATGTTCCCGTCTGCTTCACCTTAATTCATTAAGGAGACGATACAAGTCAAGTTTCAATGACTTTCGGGACAATCCCATTGTGGAAAAAGAATCCTTATTTTAGTCATAAATATTCACTATGATTCGGCAAGGAAATAATACTGTTTTGTTCATATCATAATTCAGAAACTTTCAATCTCCCTGGGGTTCTTCCTGCGAGAAATAAATTACTTAATAGTGCCAAAATGATTGTTCCAATTGTTAAAAAAACGACACCATGCCATCCGTAATTTTCCCATAAAAGGCCGGGAATCCAACCGCCAAGGCTTCCTCCTAAATAGAAAAACACCAAATATAAAGACGTAGCAGCTCCCCGTGAATCGGCGGCCATATCTGTCACATAAGCTGTTGTTGCTGATTGAGAAGCAAAATTTCCGAGCGTCAACAATGATGATCCCACAACAAGCGCAGGAATCGTTGGCCAAAGCGTTATGAAAATACCGATTCCGCCAAGAATATGCCCCATACTCATTGTCCAACGCCGGCCAATCTTATCAGATATCATGCCGGCTATAGGAGCGGAGAAAATGCCGAACGCATATGTAGCATAAAGCAACGAAATTTGTGTATTGCTTAACTGAAAAGGAGGTTGAGCAACATAAAAAGGAATATATGTGAAAAAGCTAATAAATGCGAAGAATTGCGAAAAACCTATAGTGAATGTACCTATCAGAGCAGGATTTTTAAAATGTATGCCAAAACTTTGTTTCTTCCTTTCTCTTTGATAGTTAGGTTTAGGGAGATATTTCCAAACTAAAAAAGCAACGACCATGGAATACACCGCGATTATTGAAAAAACAGTCCTCCAGGAAAATGTGTCGGCTATCGGTCCAGAAATAACCCGTCCCAGCAATCCGCCCGCCACATTAGCACTTACATATACTCCCATCACTCTTCCACGTTGATTTAGAGGAAATTCTTCAGATACATATGCCATCATCACAGCCAAGATGCCAGGTATGATGAGACCATACATACATCTCCAAAATAAAATTGATGAAAATGATTCACTAATGTAAATCATCATGCTCGGAAAAATTAATAATATACTTGCAAAAAGAATAACTTTTTTTCGATCCCATTGGTCCAATAATTGAGCAAATACAAAAGATGACACGGCTAATGAAATAATGGTAATCGAAATAGCTGAGCTTGCCGTTGCTATCGATATATTAAATTCTTGAGTCCACAACGGGAGTAGAGGCTGTGGTGCATAAAGAACAATGAACGCATTTGCTGTAGCTACAAAAATAATGAATAAACGTAACATATAGTGACTACTCCTCCGCTATCTTTTATTGTTGAAGTCATCTTTTTAAATGTTTACTGAGAGCATCGCCGGTTCATATTCAATAATGCAGCCTATACAATGAATGACATCCTTATATGGAAAACAAATTACCGAGGATGAGAAGAGTTCTTTTCGTTTAACAAAAAAGTAACTCTTTTAAATAATTCGAGATACGAAAGAAATATCCTTCATTTTTTTATCCTCACGCCTCTTTCAATCTATAATCGTTCCAAATATATAGAAAAAAGAACAGCCAACCATATGAATGCGGCTGCACTTTCGAATCCTATTTAATAGAATCTACTTTTTTCGAAAATACAAATTCAGAGTCGCCAACGCCACTTATTCTATAAATCGTATCATTTTCCTCAAGAACAATATTGTCTCAGCCAATTCACTTGAAATAACCGTTACTATCAGAGCCTGTATCAACCAATATCCGATTGTATTTGATAATTGAATTTTGAGCCACTCCGATCTAACTTTGCAACTGGTAAATCTGGATAAATCTTGATGTCAAAAAAGCTTCCTTGTCTTATAATAGGCATAGGGGGTCAACCTTAAGTCGATAGACTGTTTGGCCGCTTACTTATTTCGACATTTTCGGGAGTACTTCTTATTTAGTGCTTAGAAATCTTTGAGTCTGGATGAATAATATTTATAAAATTCATTC
Organism: Aeribacillus sp. FSL K6-1305; assembly: GCF_038050115.1. Lineage (NCBI taxonomy): Bacteria > Bacillati > Bacillota > Bacilli > Caryophanales > Bacillaceae > Aeribacillus > Aeribacillus sp. FSL K6-1305. Next base: position 2,030,717 of record NZ_JBBOQV010000001.1, read on the forward strand.
AATTTATTATTTTTAGTATTGTTCAAAATTAATGTAATATTAATGATGAAGAGAAAGGTAAAATTACAACACTAAACTCATACACTTGCTTAAATGCCTTGAACAAGAAACTAATTACAAAGCTTTGATTTATTTAGACTGCTAGCTTTTATCAGTATGGGAAACTTATTTGATATACCCAAAAACGTTAATTCCAGTAAAAATATCCAAAGTTAAGGTAAAAGAAAGTTATTCCAAAATTATCTAGGTAAGCTACCTTTTATCACGGATTCAGGTATCTATAGGATATATGGGTAAAGATATATTTTAAACATTACAACTGCTTATAAAATTCTTAATAACCCAAAAATCTAAAGGAAGAAGGGAAAGCATTGAATTACTTAGTAAAGCAAAAAAGATTTGTAGCTAATTTGTTTAAAGCTAGATTCCCATTTATATATATTCCAACTTGGGAAGAGCAAAGAGCACTAGCACTTATTAATGACATTGCCTATGATCAACAGTTGATTAAAACAACAAGAAAATTATTTACTTGGAAGATTACGGAAGGGATTGTAGGAGAGGGTATACGTAAAGACGATACGAAGGTTCCTGTAAAAGCATTAGAATTTATTGAAAAGTATGATGAGCCCGCTATTTTTGTACTGCAAGACTTCCATGTTTATTTTGGTGATCAAGGAAGATTACCAGATCTTCTTGTGATAAGAAAACTACGTGACATTGTAATGAGTTTAAAACAAAGTGTTAATCCAAAGAATATTGTATTTTTATCTCCAATTCTTAAATTACCGCAAGATTTGGAGAAAGATATTACAATTGTTGATTTTCCTTTACCAACCTTTACTGAAATGAAGCAACTGCTTGATGAAATGATTGAAGTAAACCGACAAACAGGAAGAATTGAAATTAACTTAAATGAAGAAGAAAAAGAAAAACTCGTAAAAGCATCATTGGGTTTAACACTTTCGGAAGCCGAAAATGCCTTTGCACGGGCAATGGTTGATGATGGAAAATTATCAATCAAGGATGTTGAAGTGATCCTTCAAGAAAAAGAACAAATCATTAAGAAAACAGGGATACTAGAATTTATATCGAGTAATCTTAATATGGATGAAGTCGGTGGATTAGAAAATTTAAAACGTTGGTTGAAAAAAAGAGATAAATCTTGGTTAGAGTCTGCGCAACAGTATGGTTTACCAGCTCCAAAGGGTGTGCTCATTACAGGTGTTCCAGGTTGTGGTAAAAGTTTAATAAGTAAAGCGATTAGTGGAATGTGGCAGCTTCCATTACTGCGATTAGATATTGGAAAAGTGTTTAGCGGCATTGTTGGTAGTAGTGAAGAAAATATGAGAAAAGCGATTCAAACAGCTGAAGCCATTGCACCTTCCATCTTATGGATTGATGAAATCGAAAAAGGATTTAACGGAACTAGTTCATCTGGAGATAGCGGGACAAGTTCTCGTGTTTTTGGACACTTTTTAACTTGGATGCAAGAAAAAGAAAAATCCGTATTTGTAGTTGCCACTGCAAACAATATATCGGCACTTCCTCCTGAAATGTTGCGAAAAGGTCGATTTGATGAAATTTTCTTTGTTGATTTACCAACACATAGAGAACGTATTGAAATCTTCCGAGTTCATTTAAAGAAAAGATTAAATAACCCAAGCGTAAAAGGTAATTTTGAAATTAGTACTGAAAACCTGGAAAAATTGGCTGACATGACGGAGGGGTTTGTAGGAGCAGAGATTGAACAAGTTGTCATAAATGGATTATTTGAGGCATTTTATGAAGAACGAAGTGTTCAATTTAGTGATTTTGAAAAAGTTTCGAAATTAATTGTACCACTTGCGGTGACACAGGCTGAACAAATTAAAGAGATTCGTGAATGGGCTAGTGTTAGAGCGGTTGCGGCTACGCCTAGAGAAGATCGAGCGGAGTATTGCGAATCAAATAGCTCTAACATGGATATGGATATTAAGTCCACTCGTGGCGGTCGTGCGATTGACTTTTAATAGAAGTAGGTGAATGAATTGAGCATTGAACTTTTGTTAGTTCCAATTGGTATTGCAACAATTAGTTCGATTAAAGCCTTTGCAAATCAAAAAAATGATTCCTTTATCATTCCAACGATTATGAAGAAAGAAGATTTACTTCAAAAATCGATTGAACAGTATGGTTGCAAAGTGACAAAATTGACTGAACAAAATTACCAAACGACAATTGAAGATCTTCAAATTTATTTTCAACTAACTGAACAGGGGTATTTTGAAGCGATATTTAACAATAGTGTTGACACACAAGCTGCCATGGAATTTATTGAAAATTTACAGACAGAATACAAATATCTAATACAACAAGAAACTTATCAACATTTACTGAAACAAGCAGCAGAACATGGCCTACATCTGGAATCGGAAATTATGCAAGAAGACCGAACAATTGTTTTAACTTTTAATGTCAACAATATTTCTAAATAGGTGATGCTATGGGAACCAAAAAAATACAGATCAAATTGACAGAAGACGGTAAAATCTTTGCGGAAACAATTGGCATGAAGGGACAAGAATGCATCAAGTATATTGACCTTTTGGAGAAACTACTCGAATCGGAAACAGTTGATTCAAATTATAAAGAAGAATATTTTCAATTTGAAGAAACTATAACTGAACAAAATAAATTGAAGCTAAAGGAGGAGTGAATGATGCGGAGTATAACTGAGAAGGGGATATGTTGGGAATTACGTAACTCCATCTGGATGCTATGGGTCTTTTTCCCTTTTGCTTTTTTTAATTATATTTCTTTTTTCTATGCAGCTTTCAGAGTAAGACAAAGAAAATGGTTTTTTGCAGGACTCATATATACTTTACCTTTTATCATATTTTTAATTGCAGAAGAAGGACATTTCTTATTTGATATCGCGTTTGCATTAGCACTTATTAGTTGGGTTTCTTCCATCTTTCATGTTTTTAGAATTAGACCTGAATATTTACTCCGTCTTGAATCACAGCAAAAAGTACAAGAAAAAAATTTAAAGCAATTAAAAGAAGCTATTGCGAAAGAACATATCCTTGAATCGAATGATGAACAGCAAGTGATTTCTCCAAAGGAAGAATTTATAAACCCAATGCAGCCATCAATTGAAAACGAAAGCGTAAGTAAACAAATCGATGTTAATCATGCTTCAGCAGAAGAAATTGCAAAGGTACCTGGGGTTGGATTGATTTTTGCGAAAAAAATAATTGCAGAGAGAGAAAGGGTAGGATTCTTTCAAAATTTCGAACACTTTATCCAAGTTCTTGGGATTAAGCCTCATGTAGCTGAAAAAATGAGACCATATTTACAGTTTAATACAGACGATAATAATCAAGGAAATCAAAAGAAAAAAATGGAACGAGGAAGAGTTGTGGACTTTTGATGGAACTGTACATACATCGTTATATTCCAGTTACTGAAGTGGAAGGACCAGGTAAAAGATTTGCAATTTGGGTACAAGGTTGTTCAATTCGTTGTAAAGGGTGTGCCGTTCCTTGGACTTGGGTAAATGAAAACGGTACAAAAATGAATGTGGAGAATTTATTTGAATTCATTAAAGATAGTAAAGAGCAAAACGAGATTGAAGGCGTCACATTTCTTGGAGGAGAACCGTTTGATCAAGCTGAAGCCTTAGGGGAACTAGGAAGAAAAGTGAAACAGCTCGGCTTAACAGTTATGACATTTACAGGGTATTTATATGATGATTTGAAAAAACAAAATCAAAATCAACGGCTGCTATCAGTGACAGATTTGCTAATCGATGGACCTTTTATCGAAGAAAAATTAGATTTAAGCCGTCCTTGGGTTGGTTCATCCAATCAAAACTATCATTTCCTCACGGATGTTTATAAACATTTAGAAACGAACTTTCATCAATTCCAAAATAAAATTGAAATTCGAATTTCTCAAAATGGTACAATCTCAGTGAACGGAATGGCAACGAAAGATACATTGAAAGAAATATTGAATCAGCACACTTTTAAACGTATCCGATCAAATACTTAATTTTTATTTGTTAGGTGCACTTGATAAAGAAACAATAGATAATCCCCTACCTTTCAGGTACCGTCAAAAATTTTGTGTAATACAAGATAGATAGGGGGTCTCTGAAATGGATTTGGAATGTTTCTCCACACGGGGCTGTCCAGAAAATCAAATCCCCATAAAAAACAAAAAATCATAAACATCGATATATCAACGTTTCTAAAACATCAAAGGGGGCGTCAATAAGTAGTAAAAACGACTTATTAGACACCCCCATGTGGAAAGTGGGAATCCTCCTATTTTTTTGATTTGCATTATTTAGTTCTTCAAACATATGCTCGAGGGCTGCTTGTACTTCGGCCAATCCTGGCAACTTTCGCTCTGCCCATTTCTCATTAGCTGATACAGGATTAATTTACCAAATCCTCAATCATAAGGTTGTGGTTGCCAGGTCATTTTCACCTAGGCAATCGATTACTTTCTCGTATACCAACCGGCGGCAGATATTATTGCGAAGCTTTATAATGCAGGATGATAGGCTTATTTTTTTCATTGTTGCTTTATATAAACTAATTTCACCAGTTGTATGTTCGGAGTCTGCGTAATCAGCCACAAGGATTTTCATTTAATGATATAGTCCAAATCTCTTCGTTATGTCTCATTAAAACGACAGCAAGAGTGCCAAACTGAGTAATATGATCCCAGTAAAATAATTTCCTTTTTACCATTTATGAGTAACAGAAATTCCTTCTGAATTGCTCACAACCTCAATGTTATTTCCGCCATCGACCATGGATTTCAGCCCCGGCATAATAATAGAACCTTCCGTAACCGCGATCACCATAAGTCCCGATAAATTGTTGAATCGTATGATCAACGGTTTTATATGTAACGACGGCAATATCATTCGCTAACCATTCCACTTTAAATTCCCCATCTGTTTTATAGGGAAGCCTTTCTTTTGGACGAGCCAGAATTCCGTAATAAGACCTCAAGTAAACGGTATCCCCACTCTCCGTATTTTCTTTAATTGATAATACATGTTTAAAATCAGGCGATATACTTATGATATTTTTAACTTTTTTACCCTTTGCAACAAACAATCCCTCATTGACTACTTATTCCATCCAATTTCTGGCTGACGCGCCTCAAATCCTAGGATATTTTACTTAAAATAGAAAGTTTTAGGTAGATTATTTAAATTTTTCCTTATAATCATTTAACTATTTATTTAAAAAGCCGATTATAAATAATGAAATTGTTTGGTTTTCAATTTAATTTTCACTTTGATGACTATTGTGTGCAGAAAAGCTTTGCGGAAGACCAACCAAACATGAACTCTGCAAGTTCCGATTTTTGCAATTACGGTATGTCTGGAAGTAGGTACGCTTTTTACATAGCATTAATCTGGCCCAAACCCGTACTACTATAGTTCGTTTGTTGATACTTAAAAAAACAACACAACGCAGACTGGAAACTGACTATTTTAACTATGGCAATCACATTTTAATCGTCGATTTAAAAACAGGTAAATCAATCGATTTCTTTAGTGCATTGAATTTTTACTATGAAAGCAAAGTTGAACCATTACCTTCCATTAATTATTTAGATAGGAGGGAATAACCGTGAAAATTGATCTTGGATATATCGGAGCAATAGTCGCTCGAAATAGAGCCAAAATGCCATCCGTACACGAAATCAAAAATCCATTGGCCGGACAACAAGTGGAAGTCATCCGAAACGGACAAGCCTATAAACTTACGATTTCGGATGAAATCAAACAAGTTCAAGGCTTGATGGCCATACCGATGGAAAAGTTTTTTCACGTAGAAAACGCTGACCCTTCTGATATTTTCTCTTATCGGCCAAAGGATCAATGGCTTGTGTTCAGCCAATATTTATATGAATCCAAATACTTTGATTCGCTAAGTAATGAAGAAGTAAAAAAAGTAGAATCCATCTTACAACACATAACGGACGGAGTAGATAGTTTGTCGCCATATCTAGGGATTAGCCTTTTTGGAATTAGTAAAGAACAACAGCATTCTTATGAAGCCCATCTTGAATTGGCTTCTTCAACAGCTGCACTTCAATACTTCAGTGATACGTTTTTAAGCGGTGATGTAAAAAAAGGATTTGATCAACTGATTCAAGATTATGTCCGCCACAATACGAAAATAGCCATAAATCACCAATCGGTAGAGGAGCGATTCATCGCAGCACGAGCCAAAATCAGGTCACTAAATGCTCCTTTAACATACCAACAAAGCCGTGAGCTGTCCATGACGAATAAACTTGGGAAAACGGTATATACACAAGCAGAAATTGAATCAGTCATCAAAAATTATCAAGAAATGTTTGAGAGCATTCAAAATGAAGAAGATTTGTCTGGAGTGCTTGCAAAAGCAAAAGAACAACTGCTTTCATTTGCTACGAAAGGCATCTCACCAAGGGATATAGATTACCAATTGGCAAGAGATTTTGTTGCACAGCGTGCCGATGACACATTCAATCGAATTGAGAATTACTGGCGTATGTTATTGCAAGAAAAATAAATTGTTCATTTGATCCGTGTTAAAAGATAGGGAGAAGTTTTTGTACTTTTTAACAAAAGTTGAGCAAAATATGGAAAAAGCTCAACCAACAGAAAATTGCTTGCAATGAAAATTACCGTTTAATAACTGAAGAAATCAATAATCTGCTTTCCAATAAACTGAAGCTTAAGCTGGAAAAATCTAATATCAATCCAAATGTGAACGAAAGAAATATGAGGAAAGACTACAAAATGATTTAATAGATATTTCAATGAACTAACTTCTGAGATGCTTCACCGTTTGGTTGATCGAATCGAAATAAAAGAAGATGCTTCACCAAAGATTTATTATCATTTCAAAAATGATGGTTTAAAAGAATAAAAGATATAGGAAAAGCACGTTTCATGATTTCCAGAAACGTGCTTTCAGCTTATCGACAAAGTCGACAAACTGGGATTAGTTTAAAAAGCTAATCTTTTTGATTCCATTAAAAGCCAGTTACGAGTGGCATAGGGGGATACCGCGATAATAAAGAAAGCTAAGGTTCTATGAATTAAGACTTCATATTTTAGTGTTTATGATAAATTAAATCAGTTTCGTAACTATCACCGCTGTAATTATTTTTTTAAATACAATCTTTTTAATTCTTCTGTTTCTTCTTTCTTTAATTTAAAATTATAATGTGAAATGATCTTTTTCATTAAGGAGTCAAATTGCTTTAAATAAAAGCCATAATTGTAAATATCACAAATGCACTTGGCAATCTTTTGTTTCGGACAATTGGGATTATATTATTCTCAAAAGACAAGTAAAAAACATCACAACGATCGTCATTTATTTTATCAATATTTATTTTTCCAATTTCTTTCCTATACAAAGAAAAATAATTTTTCCCTATATGATCTTCAAGGATTTTATTTGCTTTATTAACATCTTCTCCTATATTTCGCAGCATTTTTCTTACGCTATTACTTGGTTTATCTTGATTAAAGTAACTATACACAACAATATAAAATGCCAATTGGCCAAATTCCGAATCGGCATATTGTCCAATCAAAAATTCTTTATTTCTTTGGACTTCATATAATCTCATTTTTTTGTTGACAATATTAGTTTTACATTTTATAGACATATCGAAATACACATTGTCTTTATCATAATTTTTTTGATAGACAGAAACTTTGTAATGCACCCCTTTGTCAAGACACAAATTGATAATATTTAAGTTATCCATTCTCTCCTTTCGCTATGAATGTGGTGCGTGTGCAAAAAAGGCTTGACATGGAGCCTCTACGGGCACGATTTTTTGCGCCTACTTGATGTACTAATCACATAGTCTAAAATTCTTTCTTTCGATAAATAATTACAGCAATTAAATATGAGAGAGTAAATACAGTAATACCAAGTACTATAAATAAAATCGGAACTAATAAAGACGAATCTATGGATAACGGTAATTTGTCTATTAAATCTTCTACTAAGAATTTGATTCCATAATAAACAAATAGACCTACAAATCCTCCTCCAAGTACAAATGCATCAGATTTGTCTGCACCAAAGATATAGAGGAACGGGTATATAAGCGCACCTGCTAAAAGAACTACGAAAATTCCAGAAGAAATAATATTAATTATGCCATTTATTTGTGTTTCAAAAATTAGATCATATGTATAAATAACAATATATGAAAGAAATGCTCCGATAATCACAACCGATAAGTAAAAAATATAGTGACTTCGGACAATATTAGACCTACTAACCGGTAAGGTAAGTACATATTTATCATAACCAGACTTACTCTCTATTTTTATAACTTCAAGTGAAGGCAAAGTCATTAATAATATAATTAACATAGCGGCCACACCACTTACCATAGGCCCTGCAAAAAATAAAAGTACACCAGAAATCAATAATGCGAGACCTACATATGCAAAAATACTTCGATAAACTAGGTAATAGTTTGTCAATAATAGACCTTTCACTTAAATTTCACTCCCTGTTAGTTAGTAAGAGACTAAGTTCTTCCATTGAAATCTTTTTAGAGCTAAGGTCCTTTGGCAATTCCATTTTATTTGATACAAGTATTCTAGAATAAGAACCATAGTCCCTTTTTGCAACAACTATATTTCTATTTAGTAAAGATAATCGTTCCTTTTTGATATCAACAATTGCAAATTTTTCAAGAATCTTGTCCTTTCTCTCATTTAATAAAATTTCACCATTTTTGATAAAAACAATATGACTAGCAATTTTCTCAATATCACTCATAATATGAGAAGAAAGTAATATCCCACCACTACTCTCTCTCACAAAGCTTTTTAACTCACCTAAGACTTGTTCTCTTGATGAGGGATCAAGCCCTCCTGTTGCCTCATCTAGTAATAGTAGTTTTGCATTATGTGACAGTGCAACAGCTATAGAAAGTTTCATTGACATCCCACGAGAAAATTTATATATTTGTTTATCTTCGGGGAGAGAAAAAGAATTAACCAATCGGAAAAAATCATCTTGATTCCAAGTATTAAATATTCTCAAAAAAACTTTATTTAGTTGTTTGATTGTTAGGTGCGCCGGTAAATTCATAGCATCGAACACAACTCCAATTTTTTCCTTCATCTTAGGCTGTTTATGTATATTTTCTTTGCCAAAGATTTTAATTCTACCTGAATCCTGAGAAACTAGACCTAGTATTGTTTTAAATGTAGTAGATTTACCTGCACCATTATCACCAATAAAGCCAACTATTGATCCTGACGGAACATTGAATGTAACATTTTTTAAAACAACTTTATTGCCATATCGCTTTGTAATATTTTGAACATCTAATAAGTACGACATTTTCTCACTCCAACATATTATCTTAGTATATATATGTATTCTACTTACACCCGTTAAATCATTTATTTTTTCAAAAATTATCTTTCTATTCAGAATAATAATGTAGAATAATACATTTTAAAAGGGGCTTTTGAATCGTTTTGTTTTTTTATTAGGTCTAAGAGCCTATGTTTTTACTTATTTTTGTTTGTACATCCAAGGTTATGAAAATAATATAGAGAATAAATAGTATTTTTCCATTGATTGATGTTAAATTAATAGATGGATACTACCTTGACACTACATTAAATAAAAAAATTTATAGAAAAATAACAAGTATCATTTACTTAATGATTAGTGTCGAACTCGATTCATCAGAAAAATGTAAGTGTAGTACTTCTTCTAGGTCCTTTTCGGTTAATTTTTCTAATATTTTTACGTCAAATAAATTCGTCCCATTGAAATGATAACGTGTGAATTGATTTGCAATAAATTGAGGCGAATTAATAGACCTTAAAAAGCAACCAATTTCCTTATTTATTACACGTTGTGCATTATCTCTTTTTATCGGATCCCTTTTAAATCTAGAAACCGTTTCATATACAGTATTAATAACTTCTTGAGGCTCTTTACTTTCCCCACTAATTATGGAGTAACCAAAATTCCCCTCAATTCCGCCGGAACCTTAACATCCCCAACCCCTTCCATGGCGAATCCTATTTGCCGGTCAGGGTTCGTATTTTTCAGATTTGTTATGGCGTTGTCTACGAATCGGCCGACTTTAGGCGCACCGTTTGCTGCGCCGGTTTTCAAATGCTGCGGCACTTCTAATTCATTAGCCTCCTACTCGATGTTTAGGGAAGCTAAAGCTACATAGTGAATAACCGTGAGAAAGAAATTTTATATGTTTTTCCAGTTTGAAAAGTTCGTGAAATTTTTCAAACTGTGGGAAAATGTTCAAATGGAAAGGATAAGTCCCGACATCTTGCCAAGTTATTGTTAAAAATTAGATTTTAATATAAATTAATTGTAAGCGCTGACAGTTTATAGTTGCAACTATAAGCACCTTGACATTTTTGCTATGGCAATCATCTTTTGCATGAAATAACAGATCCCACAAATTTCTTCTTAAGTATTGTTATTTAATTGCTAGAAAAGGAGTGGATCAAGGATGATGCAAAAAATCCAACGGTTCGGTGGGGCGATGTTTGTGCCAGTATTATTATTCCCATTTGCGGGGATACTTGTAGGTCTCACAATTTTATTTAAAAACGGGGATATTATGGGTTCTTTGGCTGATCCAGATGGAGCATGGTATAAATTCTGGACGGTAATAGAGGAAGGTGGATGGACAGTATTTAATCAAATCCCGTTGCTTTTTGTTGCCGGCATCCCTATTGGATTAGCGAAAAAAGCACACGCGAGAGCTGTTTTAGCAGCACTCGTAACCTATTTAACTTTCAATTATTTTGTAAACGCTATTTTAACGATTTGGGGGGAAAATTTTGGTGTCGATTTTAGCCAAGAAGTTGGAGGAGTGAGCGGGTTAACGGAAATTGCCGGTATTAAAACTTTAGATACAAATATTATCGGTGCGATTGTTATTTCTTCCATTGTTGTTTTAATCCACAATCGATATTTTGACAAAAAACTACCAGATTTCCTAGGTATCTTCCAAGGAACATCCTTTGTTGTCATTGTTTGTTTTTTTGCTATGTTGCCTCTTGCCTTGCTTACCTCGTGGGGATGGCCGATAATTCAGAACGGAATTGCTTCTTTACAAGGGTTTTTGGCTTCCTCTGATGTATTAGGGGTTTGGTTGTATACATTCCTTGAAAGAATCTTAATTCCAACGGGGCTGCACCATTTTATATACGGTCCTTTTATCTACGGCCCGGCAGTTGTTGATGGCGGAATTGCAAAATATTGGATGGAGCATTTATCGGAATATGCAACAAGTGCTCATTCATTAAAAGAAATGTTCCCGGAAGGCGGTTTTGCTTTGCATGGTATGCCCAAAATTTTTGGAATCCCTGGCATTGCATTAGCGATATACGTAACAGCAAAACCTGAGAAAAAGAAAATCGTATCAGGTATGTTGATTGCAGCAACTTTAACATCTGTTGTAGCCGGGATCACAGAACCGATAGAGTTCACATTTTTATTTGTTGCTCCTCTTCTATTTGCTGTACATGCATTTTTAGCAGCTTCTATGGCTGCGGTGATGTATGCGTTTGGTGCAGTTGGTAATATGGGTGGTGGATTGTTAGAAATTGCCAGCTCCAACTGGATTCCGTTATTCAAATACCATACTTCCACTTATATCACTCAGTGGATAATTGGATTGGCATTTACGGTTATCTATTTTTTCACGTTTCGTTATTTAATTGTAAAGCTAAATGTAGCTACCCCAGGTCGTGAAGCAGATGACCAAAAAGAAGTAAAACTGTATACAAAAGCAGACTACAAAGCTAAAAAGCAAGCAGAAAATAAAAATAGTGCAAATAAAGAAAATGCTTATTTTGTTCAAGCTAGTGAATTTTTAGAAGCTCTAGGCGGATCTTCTAATATTGCCGATGTAACAAACTGTGCTACAAGACTCCGCGTAACAGTAGTAGATGAATCAAAAATAGCGCCTGATAGCCGATTTAGATCAGCTGGAGCCCACGGAATTGTTAAGAATGGGAAAGCAATTCAAGTGATAGTCGGTTTATCGGTTCCACAAGTAAGGGAACAATTTGAGAATTTATTGAGTGATTCTAGCAAAAAACAATATAAAGAAAACTGAAAGGCTCCACATTTACTTGCAAATTCTAAAATGTTGTTTATTTGACAAGCGGGAAAATTCCCTTCTTATGGGAAATAGAACTGAACTTGAGATAGCGACCAGAATGGTTAAGAAATATTGTTTTCATACAAATGAATTGTTATAACTTGGATGAAAGAGGATATTGCATTAAAGGAGGAAACCTAAAAATGAAAAAATTCTCGGTATTAATTGCAGGCGGGGGAAGTACTTTTACTCCAGGGATTGTTTTGATGTTATTAGATAATTTATATAAGTTTCCAATTCGGAAATTAAAACTTTATGATAATGATGAGGAACGTCAAGCAACAATTGCAGGAGCTTGCGAAATAATTCTCAAAGAAAGAGCTCCGGAAATAGAATTTTTGGCAACAACAAATCCTGAAGAAGCCTTTACAGATGTTGATTTTGTCATGGCGCATATTCGTGTAGGAAAATATGCAATGCGTGAATTAGATGAAAAAATACCTTTGAAACATGGTGTAGTTGGTCAAGAAACATGCGGGCCAGGTGGAATTGCATATGGAATGCGTTCTATTGGAGGAGTATTAGAATTAATTGATTATATGGAAAAATACTCTCCTAATGCATGGATGCTCAATTATTCCAACCCAGCAGCGATTGTAGCTGAAGCGACGCGCCGTCTCCGTCCTCATTCGAAAGTACTTAACATTTGTGATATGCCTGTCGGGATTGAAGAACGTATGGCGCGAATTTTAGGGTTAAAATCTCGCAAAGAAATGACGGTAAGATATTATGGATTGAACCATTTTGGATGGTGGACGGATATTCGCGACAAAGAAGGAAATGATTTAATGCCTAAATTAAAGGAGCATGTTGCAAAGTACGGGTATGTTGTCAATGATAGCGGAGACAATCAGCATGTTGATGCTAGCTGGCAAGATACATTCTTAAAAGCGAGAGACGTATATGCATTAGACCCAGATACGTTGCCAAACACATATTTAAAATACTATTTATTCCCGGATGAAGTAGTGGCAAATTCTAACCCGAATTATACAAGAGCAAATGAAGTAATGGAAGGCCGTGAAAAATTTGTTTTCGGCGAATGTAGAAAAATAATTGAAAATCAATCCACAGAAGGCAGTAAACTTCATATAGATGAACATGCAGCATATATTGTAGATTTGGCGCGTGCCATTGCTTATAACACTCATGAAAGAATGTTGCTTATTGTAGAAAATAAAGGGGCTATTTCCAATTTTGATCCGACCGCAATGGTGGAAATTCCATGCATTGTCGGCAGCAATGGTCCTGAACCGCTATCGATCGGGGAAATCCCGCAATTCCAAAAAGGATTAATGGAACAACAAGTATCTGTGGAAAAGCTAGTGGTAGAAGCATGGATAACAAGGTCTTACCAAAAATTATGGCAAGCAATAACATTATCAAAAACAGTACCGAGTGCAAAAGTTGCTAAAGAAATATTGGATGATTTAATTGAAGCAAATAAAGATTTCTGGCCTGAACTTCATAAAGATGATGTGGTAGTGAGCGAATTTTTTTAAGATGATCGATTTTATCAAATAAAAAGGGGCTGTCCAGAAAGTCAGATCCCCATTGAAAACAAAAAATCATAAACACCGATATATCAACGTTTCTAAAACATTAATGGGGGCGTCAATAAGCCGTAAAAACGAATTATTAGACACCCCCTTTTTTTGTTTCACTCCTCCTTCTGTTAATGAAAAATTATTTTTTGCCAAGCAGCAGACTTACACCTTTTTTTCCTTTAAACTAAGTATTGTAGTGTTCTGGCATTACATTTGGCTGCTTCCGAAGGAATGTAAAGGATAATAATCCAGTACAGTTCCATATAGTTCTGCCAGCGAATTTATTCGCAGTTAACGGCACGGCCATTTGGAGATGACAAGAGCAAACATAAATTATTTATTGAAGGAGGGGATATGGCTTGAGATTAGAAGAACTTATTAATAAACATTATAAAAAATTAAATGAGACAGATTTACACATCTTAAAGTACATTATGAATAATAAAAATACTTGTTATTCGTTAGGGATTAATAATCTAGCTGAAAAATGCAATGTTTCCCGCTCTTCAATATTGCGGTTGGCACAGAAATTGGAATTTAGTGGATATAGTGAATTCCGAGTGTTCTTAAAATGGCAAGGTCGAGAGGATCCGGTAGAAGAAAAAAGCGGTGTAGAAATTTTGCAGGAAGATCTTCATGAAACAATCAAATATATTCAAACCAAAGATTTTTCGGATGTTTGTGAATTGATATATAATGCCAATCAAGTATTTGTTTTTGGGACGGGCACTGCACAATTACATTGTGCATTAGAGTTGCAAAGAATGTTTCTGCCGCTTCAAAAGTATTTGAATGTTATCCACTCTCAATTGGAGTTTGAAATAATTGTAAAGGATTTGCAGAAAAACGATGTTGTGATCATTTTTTCTTTATCAGGAGATACACCAACAATTTTTCCTGCAGTGCAAAATTTAGTTGCCAAAGGAATTCCTTTTATCTCTATAACAAATTTAGTAAATAATCGTTTGGCTAGAATGACTCCGTATAATTTATATGCCAGGAGTTCAAATCTCGCAAGCCATAACGGAACAAAATTGAAAACATTTGCCCCTTTTTTTATTATTGGAGAAGCTATTTTTAGCCATTATGTTGACTACCTGAAAGAGAAAAAAGAAACAATTGAAAGGGCGGGAAAAGATGAAGACGCATAATACAACGTGCCAACAAAAACATTCGAATGATTCCCCTTCCATATTACAAAGTTTGCGCATTTTTAAAATATCGGTCATCTTTTTTATACGTCCCATTTCTCTTTCTTAATTATTTATATATAATGTCGCTGCAGGCAAACCAACCTTTTTTTGCTCAAGTAAAAGAGGATCCTTTCATTAAAATTTGTTTGTGTTTGCCATGTTAAATCTTTTTTTGGTGTATTGACAAGAATGGTGTTGTCAGATTTATAAAACAGATCCAGTTAGAAATAGGAAGGTTGGCGATTTCATTATTGCTGGTTGAAATATATTTGGCAGTATGTTGCTTCTTTTAGCTATTAGCAAATACCGGAAAGCACATAAAGAATTCATAAAAAATAGTACGTTGAACCGGAAGGAAAAAGGAGCAAATTTAAGATTTGTCGGAAGTACCATTATTGTTGGATTGCTGTCTGTTCTTTGTCTTGTCTTTATTATTAAAATACAATTTTCATAAAATTATTATAGATAGAAAGAAGGAATTAGTATGTTAAAAAAAATATTTGCGAAAAATCCCAAAACTATTATAGAAGAAATTTTTTCACCTATGTATGGCGAAGTAATTTCATTATCAGAAGTACCGGATCCCGTGTTTGCCCAAAAGATGATGGGGGATGGGATAGCGGTTATTCCTAAAGACGGAAAGGTGGTGTCCCCTGTAAAAGGACAAATTATTCAAGTATTTCCTACTAAGCACGCAATAGGTATTCGAACAAAACATGGGTTAGAAGTATTAATTCACGTTGGACTAGATACGGTTGAATTAAATGGTGAAGGTTATGAAGTAACTGTGAGTGAAGGGCAAAAAGTAAAAATTGGAGATCCCATAATGAATGTTGATATAGAATTTATTGAAAAAAATAATAAAGAAATCGTAACGCCAATTATTATTACAAATAGCGCTGAAAAGACTGAGAAAATAGTTGTGCGGGAAGCTGGTGAAATACAAAGGGGAGAGTATATATTGAAATGCTATGTTGTAAATTAGGGCAATTTCATCCTAACATCCGAAATACCGCGAAAAATTTTGCGAATCCCCTAGATGATGCACATTCTTACCAAGCATTTGTGCATTTTCCAAATATATTTCTGTAAAATGATGCAAGGTATTTTCTGCAAGAAGAAAATTCAGAGTGTCGCAGTATATCTTTATCAAAATTTTGTATAAATATACATATATGTGATCTATCCATCAAGGGCTTGACATGGATCTTCTGTAGCCATGATTCTTTAGCCAAGCGCCAGCTTCAACAGTTTTGGCAAAACCAAAAAAGGTTATCATGGCTCCTCCTCCATGTAAAGCTCCTTTGCATATCACTGCATAAGGATTTTGCAATTCTCTGCACTTTTATTTTCAAAAAACAAACCTATTGTAATTAAGTTTATTATAATCTCCCTGTTCTCCGTGTCTAATTTTTAGACTAACATCAATTTTATGTTTCTATTACTTAAATACCTTATTGTTCTTAGCTAATATTATATATCCTAAAATAACAGTTTTCTGTTCTAAGCCTTTTTATAAAGTTATCAATGGCATCACTTTCAT
>NZ_JBBOQV010000002.1:0-662500 GCF_038050115.1 Aeribacillus sp. FSL K6-1305
AAAGCATCGATATCTTGATAAAACGGCTCATCGATCGTACGGTCGACAATATCTCCGACACGGCCGCTAAAGCGGTGCAGGACGAGATAATCTTCATATAATTGTTGATATTGGCTTTTGCGGTCCGTGTGGGTGAAAGAGATGACACCGTCGCTATCATATTTGGCGATGTCTGATTGGGCGTCTTCCAAAAGATCACTGATATCTTTTAAGTTGTCGATCATGCCTTTGCCCCATGCGCCAAGGCCGATCAGATCGCCAATGCCTTTCTTGGTCCTTTCCCATTCGGAAGGTATATATTTGACATCCATCCGATTATACCTCCAATTTTGCTATAATCTGTTCCGCAATTTGTTGGTCCACTTCCATCATGGTTAATAAAATGTCCATTACTAACGTTGCTGCACGACTGTAATGATCGTACAAATCCATGATCTTTTCATTCGCTTCATCGTATACAGCCATCGCTTTCATCGCTTTGCCCGCCGTATAGTAATCAAGTCTGCTTAGTTTTTTTATATTGGGAATTGCCGTTTCCTCTAATTCCGAAAGAATTCTGTTCAAATAATTAAAAACAGTCGTGATTTCATCCGGATTGACATCAATGGTGCCGGATCCTCCTCCGCCCATATTCGCGTTAGCCATGCGCTTTTGCCTCCTTATAAGGAAATTCCAATTCGTCAAAGAGCAGTTTCAGAAACCAATATTGGCTTGCATGGTAGTATTTCTTTTGTGGGATATCCACCATAATCAGATTTTGATCTTTCGTAAAAATCATCCACTGCTGATAGAATTTCGGATTGTCAGGCTCCATCGGCCGTTCAGTCATATGAAAGAATTCAAGATTCATAAACATTTTTTCCGGTTCAAAACTTTCTACTTCTCGCCTTTCTTCATGGGTTAGTTCACGCTTTAAAAAAGTTTTTTCAAGCGGCGCCGGTTCTCTTGACATTAACGGAAACTGTTCGCTTAGCAATTTGAGAACAAAAGCTTTGGCCATGATCCTTAATTGGTATAAGTTATTTTCTAGTTCCACCAAAACGATCAGCTTGTCATTTGTTTTCTCGAAGAAAGCAAACATTAAATTATTAATTCGCACATATTTTTCACTTTGAGCATAATGTTCCAGTGCTTGAATGACCAAGGCCCCCGCCTCTGTGATTTTGCCGGCAGAATCTAATATTTGTTTTTCTTTTAAGCGTTCGTGAGCTTCTTTAAAAACTTCTTCTCCCTTTAATTGGTAAATTTGTTTATCCGGGAGGCCGAATATCGTATTGCATCCAAAAGCCGCAGCCAACAAATATAATTCCGATACGTTAAAAGCATCGCGAGCAGCGTTCATAAGTTTCTCACTTCTTTAACTGATGGATCGTTCAAAAAGTCATGGAAATAACTTTCCAAATTATTCAGGGCTTTTGTCTGTTTCGCTGCAGCCTTTTCCATCTCTTGATGATATTTGTGTATAATCTCGAGATAGGTAAGAAATGCGTCTCGTGATTTTCCACTCCACCCCGCCGAGTGAATATAGGAAATTAATTGGCTGCATGTGTTCTTCGTGTTTCTAATCGACTCTTCAAGCGCTTTTGCCGTTTCTTTCGCTTCATTTACTTTGGCACCGTTGATTTTAACGCTTCCCATATAACCGCTCCATCCTTTCTTTCCGTTCTCTTTCCTCTCTTTCCGCTCTCTCCCTCGCTTCTTTAATGGCTAAGTTTTTATAGTAAATGTATCTTTCGTATGCCTTATTTTTGGCGGACACAAGAGAGCTTCTTTTCTGCTTTTCCAGTTGGAAATATTTATTCAGCTTCTGATTGAGTTCTTGCCGCTTAGGTTCAAAGTCGTTTGATGGAATGTCTGAGCTGGATAAATGAGCTGCTGTTCCTACATAGCTTTCGTAGATTCCTTCTGCTTCCGAAACATTTTGATCATAATCCGAAAGTGCATCATGAAGTTTTTCGTAAAGCTTATGGTAATCATCTCTTTTTTTCTCCGTCGCCGTTTTGAACCAATCAAACATGTTCGCTCACTTCCTCCTTTGTACGATATGGCGCGGCGATTTTAATTTTTACCGCTTTTCCATATCGGATATAATAAGCTTCGTAAGGCGGCAGGTTCTTTTCCTTATACGGCCGATTCATCACTTCCAAAATATTTTGGTCGGCAACCCTGCCAATCAACACACCCGTTTTTTGTTTTTTGATCATAGTGGAAATGTCATCATACATTCTTTCAATTCTTCCCGGGATTCCGCCAATAATGAAATAGATTCCAAGTCTTGCTCCCGTTTCCATCAGCTTTGCAAGCGTTGACTGCGACAGCGCCGACATCGTTTCAACGACAAAGGAGGCATCGGTGATTAAAACAACGAGCGGACGGATTTGGTTCTTAAAATCGCGTATGGTCGCTCGCCCGTTTGTTTCCAACTGGATTTGGCGAAATGCGTCTTCCCTTGCCTCGTATAGTTCTTGAATTTTGGCTACTAACAAATCCATCGAAGCTCCATTATCCGCATACAAATTGACATGGTTTTGATACAATTGGAATGCTGCTGCAGCATTATCCAACAAACCGACATCAATATGCTCATTAAGCGAAATGCTGGATAGAAGAGTTAAATACGTTTGTTCCACTGCATCAGCCATTTCTCCTAAAATTAATGTATTTTGGTCTTCAACAACCTGTAGTGCTACAGGCTCTACTTCTTCAAAATCCACCGCAAATGGAATGCCTCCTGACGCCAACATATCTTTTGCCTTCGGATGTTTAATGAATACAGAAAATTCAACCACTTCTGGAACCATTGGAATTGGAGCCGGCGTTTTGCCTTTCCACGCTTCACGCATACCTTTGCTCTCCGTTTGGATTCCCTCAATGATTTGCAGCGTATCTTCGCCTTTTACAGGCAAAGCTGTTTGAAAAGCAGTTGGCTGATCCAATTTGATTAGGCCGCGGCCTGGTATTTCCTCAATCGATAAATCCGTTCTCCCTACAATATTGCGAACTTCTGTAGCATCTATCATAAACAAGGCAATCTGATGTTTAATATTGGCGAGGAGAGGCGCTCTTAACGCGCTTTGCCTTCCTGCGCTGATGGCAAGATGTATACCGACGCTGACGCCTTCCCTTGCAACTTGCGCGACCATATTCTCAAAATCATCCTTATAAGAAGAGTCTAAAACGGAATCATACGTATCGATTATGAGTAGAATCGCCGGAACGTTTTCGCCGATTGCCTTTTCGTACATGCGAATGTTGGCAACTCCGTATTTACTTAATTTCTGCTTGCGCTCCTTCATCTCATTTCGTAAGCGGCGAATAAGCTTAGCCATTTTCACTTCATCATCTGCCATAATGGTGTCGGCGACATGGGGCAAATCTTTCAATGGCAACAAACCGTTAGTTCCTAAATCGATTAAATACATATGAACTCTTTCGGGGTTATACTGTCTGGCAATATCCACTGCCAAAGTCTGCAAAAAGGTTGATTTCCCATAGCCTGGGCTGGAATAAACAGCTAAATGTCCATCCTTCTCCAAATTCAAGGTTAATGGCTTTTGCTCTTGCATTTCCGGCAAATCTAAAAAGCCGATGGTCGCTTCAAGCCCTTGCTTCTCTTGATACCAAGCTTCTGTATATTCTACTTGATGCAGCTCCGTTAAATAGATCTTCTCTTCTAACGGCGGCAGCCACGGTCTTGGCAATTCTTCCACACCGATTTTTTCAGCGTAGGCGTTGATCCAGTCGACGACAGCTTCGAGTTCAGTCGGGACTTTTACTATTTCTTTGCGGTTGGAAAGGCCGCTTAAATCCTGAGAAATCGGCTCATATTGGCCAAGCTCGTTAATCGCGTAAATCGTCGTGTCCAAAAGGTCTTGGTCCTCCTGATCCGGAACATAATTTGCGCCGCTCCATGCGCTTTGAAATAGTTCGTAAATTTCATTGTTGCCGACTTGCAGGTAGGCGCGTCCCGGCAAGGTGATTTCAGCGGCGTCCGGTGTTTTTAAAATTTCCATCGAGTCGCTTGTGTTTTGGACTTTGAGTGCCAGTTTAAATTTCGAGTTGGACCAAATTTGATCGTCGACAACCCCGCTCGGTTTTTGCGTTGCCAATATCAGATGGATGCCGAGCGAACGACCGATGCGGGCGGTCGAGACAAGTTCTTTCATGAAATCCGGCTGCTCCGCTTTCAGTTCGGCAAATTCGTCTGAGATCAGGAATAAATGCGGCATCGGCTCTTTCGCTTCGCTCGTTTTATATAACTTCTGGTATTGGTTGATATGGTTGACGTTATGCTCTCCAAACAAGCGCTGGCGCTTCTTTAGTTCGGCTTTGATCGAGGCAAGCGCGCGCATCGACTGGACACCGTCAAGGTTTGTGATGGTGCCGAGCAGGTGCGGCAGCTTCCGGAACAGATTCGCCATCCCGCCGCCTTTATAGTCGATCAGCAAAAATGCAACTTCATGCGGATGGAAATTAACGGAAAGCGAGAGAATATAAGATTGAATGATTTCAGATTTCCCCGAACCCGTCGTCCCGGCGATCAGCCCGTGCGGTCCGTGCGCTTTTTCATGGAGGTTCAACTGGACAATATCCTCTTTTCCCCGCAGTCCGATCGGTACTGCCAGGCTTTTATATGTTTCGTTTCGTGCCCAGCGTTCTTCAATCCCGAGCTCCTCAACCTTTTCCACGCCGTACATTTCAAGGAAAGTCACGCTTTCCGGAATGGAATTTTTCAAGTTTTGCAGGTGGTTTAAAGGAGCCAAAGCACGGGAAATGTCTTCTTTGTTAAAACCGTCCGGGAAGTGATCTGGAACAAACCGTTTGTTTACCAATTCGCCGTTTTCGATAATGATGTTGCCATAGTGGGCATCGCGTATATCAATCACCGTTTTTACATGCTCAGGCAATGACTGCATGACATCTTCCACAAACACGAGTGAAACACCAAGTTCGATTGGATCTTCATTAAAAAACTCCATGATCGTATGGTCTAAAATCAGCTTTTCATCTGTAATAAAAATGACAAAATGCGGTGAAAAATAGATATTCTCATTTTTGTTCGCTTTCTCATCAATTGTTAATTTTCTTTCTTTTAAAATTTGATAGAGCGAATTGAGAACTTGGTCGCGAGATCGCTCGTGGTATATAAAACCTCTAATATTTAAATCACGCAAACTGGCATGCGGCAGCCAGCGCATCCAAGCCCATTGTTGCTTTTCTTCCTCCGGGAATATCGTCACAAATTGAACATCGTGATAACTGTGAAATAAGGCTGTTTGCATGACGAGCATTTGCAGCTGTTCCAACACAAGACGGCGCTGACCAATATATCCCACTGGCCCATTTAACAAGGACGTTACAATCGGAACATCATGCAATTTTAAAAATTGTGATCGAAGGCTGCGCGCTTCCTCGACCAGTTCATCTTTATCCTGTGTAAATTCTTCCATGCTGAATTCGATGTCAAAGCTGGCATCCACTGTCCCTGTTCCAACGCGATACATTAAAAAGTCATGGTGAAACCTCGTCTTTTCGTAAATCCGCGAGTCCACCCTTAAGGCCATATCACGGATTTGCTCCACACTTGGGTAGTGATAGTTTAAGGCATGGCGCTGTTCTTCACTTGCTTGATACAATTCATGTGTTTTTTGCTTCAAATAATCCCGGTAGCTCTCCTCCCGTTCTTTCATATCCAATCGATATTGCCGCAAGCTTTTCACATAAGAGGTGATGGAAAAAATAACTGTGACAATCGTCATAGACAGCATCACAATTAAATAAATGCCGCTTCGCTGAAAAAAGGAAACGAGTACGAAGGCTGCAATCATGACTAGCGGCGGAACAATGACACGGGCAAGTTGTTCACTCGGTTTGCTTGGCTTGCTGGATGGTTTAGCAATTTTCCGTTTATCTTCCGGAACACGGTAAATAATGCGCGGTGAACGGTGATAATCAGGATAATCCGCGTTATACTTGCTTTGTGCGCTATATAATGGCACCAATTTAGATATATAGGGTTCGGAGGCCAATATCTCCAAACGATCTCTGGTCACTCTGACCATTACACCGGCAAAAAAAAGCTCATCCCCCGCTTCAATCTTCACTTCTTCTCCATCCACAAATGTATAGTTATGATAGACAGTGCCCTGATAGACAGCCATTTGAAAAGAGTCTCCCAATTGATCACGGAACAATACGAAATCAATAGCAGTATTGGGAATCTGCACATCATCATACGTATTTTTGCCAAAGGTAATGTTCAATTTATTGGAAATATCATAGTAGTGCCAATCATTATGCTCCGTAAGGTATATTTCCAGCGGAATATTGTTTATCTGTAATGAAATGGCACCATTTATCAATGATTTATTTTCAACCTTGCATGTTTCACCATCCCAATCCACCCAAATGGTGTCGGATAAACCGCGAAAGGTAATAGTGTCAGACCATTGGCCGCCGATTGATACTCTTTTCGGTTCATGGTCATGTAAATGGCATTTATGCAATTGTTTATCATAACTCACCAGTAATAATCGTTGTGCCATCTCTTTCTCCCTCTCTACATGCAATTAAGAAAGACGCATGCCTTTTTTTCCAGTAAGCGAAATGATTGGGGTACATGAAGCGTAACGTTTAATTCTTTAAAACTAAAAATCAGCTGAACTATTAAAATGATAGCCGCTCATAAATGCAGGCAAGATCCCCTCATTTCGTTTCTTCTGTTTGGTTTTGATCAGGAACCTTTTTCTCCGTTCGATCTGTCTGTGTCCCCTTTGCTTGATCGGTTACTTGTTGTTCTGCAGCTGCCGGCGCGGATCCACCCGTTTCTTCAGTTGGATTGGCTTTCTCCGGATCCGTCACAAACAAAGATTCCAGACCATATTTTTCTCCATACGATTTTAACTTCTCTTCATATTGTTGCACCTGGTTTTGCCGTTCGGTTCCACTTAAGTTTGGATCATTTTTTGCCTTCTCAATTTTTTTAATATAGCCGTACATGATTAACACCGGATCATCGAGATACATCGCTAAATCAAGTGATTTATCCAAATCTCCGCGGCCATTGTAAATCCAATACAATAAGTAGTTAGGATCGCTTTTTAAGCTAATATTATTCATAATGGTGTCTTTTTCTTCATCGCCCAGATTTTCGGATTTAACATATGAATAGGCCAATATATATTTTCCCGAATCTGGCAATTTTTCAGGATTGACACTTTCGAGATCTGAAATGACTTCTGAATAATCCTTGGATAAAAAAGCCCTATGCGCTTCCAAAAGGTGCTGCTGAAACGGCAGCTTAAAAAAGCCGAAGTATACAACAGGAACAGCCAAAATGACTGCAGCTGCGATCATGGCAATGGATAAACGTTTAAATAGCTGAAATCTTTTTTTTGGAACGATTTGCATATTTTTCTCTGTTTCGCGCTTTTCCTTGCGATACTGATTGTGTAAAAATTCAACAAAGTCATCAAAATGATCAATTTCACTGATTTGACGTTCAAACTCGGTATCTTTTGCATTTTTCCATGAACCTGCATATAGTTCATCGAAATTATATTTTTTTGAAAATAGGGCGATACTCAAGCATTTATATTGCAGCAGGAAGGTTTCGTCGTTGATCTCATAGGGGGGTAGCACCTGTCGAATGCCTCTGTAAACCAAAAAAGGTATAAGATTATCGTCAAATATGAGATTATGTGGATGCAGGAAGAACGTAATTCGCGTATCTAAAATTTTTCTGAAACGGGCCAGATTGCACAGCAATCGCAACTTGTCACTTCGCCCCAAGCTTTGAATGGTTTCCCAATGGTTCATATTGGAATCAACTATAAATTGGAAAGTGAGAACCTCTTCCCCGTCCTCCACTTCTACCGGAACAAACTGGTCTGTATTCTCCTTCATCAGAGCCAATTCACGAATATCTTTCACGCGGGTCTGCGATTTTGCCAGTTCTAATTTCCATTGATTGTTTTCAATAAAAAAATGATAAGACACGGAATCCATTTTAATTGTTTTTTCCTTCATGATTTCTGACTCCTTTTCAACGTTACACAGGCTATAATAAAAAGCATGGTTCTTGTTCTATAAAACAAGTAAAATATCTCCATTCGCCACTGGGAACTCGCTAATCTGGTCGTCATCCGCCAGTAAAAGTTCTTTAGTCGGGATTTTTACCGCAAAAAGGGAATAATTAGGGAGTTCGAGCCTTAAAGATTCATTCAAGTTCGACAGCAGCTGTTTTATCGGCTGATGTGCCGGTATCCTCACATCATATCGGCCTTTCCCCCATTTACTAAAATCAACGGTCACATTGATATGCGTTTCAACGGGCATTCCTGATCTCCCCTTTACTCCATTATTTTTCTTATAAGAGCCAAAATTCCGCCGACCAACATAACAGCAAATCCGCTCAGAAATCCAATGGCTATCTGATTTACCCTTTCCTTCTTCTCTGCATGATCCGCAGTGCTTTGGCTAGCGGGAGAAGAATGCTGCGTAAAAAAATGTTGTGAAAATAATGTCTTTTTCGCATCGTAAAAGCTTGTTTTTGCATCGCTCGCCACCGAATCGGCAAAAATTTCTTCTTTTAGATAATTCACTGCATGATCCAGCTCTTTTTGCTTTTTCTGGACCGCAGCCCGAGTTTGTTTTTTAAACAAACCGGGCGCGATTTTTTCCAGTTCAGTTTCACTCTCACTTTGGGATTCTTGTGTTTTTATGTCATCGCTGATACGGTCTACTTGTAAATCAAGCTTCCCACTGTGATCCAAATGTTCATCTGCCAACGAATGTGCAGAAAGCAAAGGCTGGACGCCTATAGCTGCAGCAACTAAAATACTAATTCGGATTAGCTGCTTCATCCCTTGCCTCCTTATTTTGTGTAAACCCATTTATCACAAATAAATGTCCGACAAGACTTAAAAATGCTGTCCCCACTAATATGGTGATGATCAATGGATCGTACTTTGTATCGTCAACAAAACCTAATAGCAGTTTCTCAATATATTGCAGTGGCGACAATTCTTGCAATGTAGATGCTAAAGACTGTTTGTCGAAATTCAGCCCAAGAGTTTCTGTCAACAATACATAAAGGCTTAACATGCCAAGAAGCAAAAACATCCCGATCATTTTAAGCTGTCTTAGCAAATAAGCTCCTGCCAGCACCATGGTGAACATAATCAGGGAGATCAGGCCAATCCATTGAAAATATTTTTCTTGTGGAATATCGATAAAAGAACCTGACAGCAAACCGATGATGATTCCTTCGATAACGCCAATTCCTGCTGTCACCCATGTGATCGGAGTATTTTTCCAAACCAATGTTCTGTTTTCTGAGAAATCATCCTTTATCAATCTTTTTCTTTCAGACGTTGCAATGACGTATGCAGTAAATAAAGCCAAAATAAAACAGATTAACACCAAATAATAAGGGATAAAGGTATCTTTAACTACTTTCACTTCGCTGTTTTTTGTCTGCACCGGATTTGATAGAAAATTCAACAAGTTTTCATTTGGACGGTCGCCTATGCGGCTGTTGGCTAACACTTGTCCAAAGTTATCAGCAAACTCTTGATCCTTCAGCAGCTTATTGGTCAAATCATTTGAAAGCTTTTGAGCCTTTTTCACTAATGTGTCGCCGCTGTTTACAATATTGTCAGCCTGTTTATCAATCGCATCAAAAGTTTTATAGACGCTGTCTGTTGAAATCAATACATTTTCAGATTGATCTGCCAAGGATTGGCTTGTAGCCAGCAATGTTTGAAGTTGATCGTCTAAGGACAGAACAGCGCTTTGTTCTTTATTTTGACCGGCTTGTATCTCACTATTTGCGTTTTGCAGCTTCAAACTGGCTTCCCGCCATGCTTCCAACCGCTGTAATGTATTGGTAATGCCATGATTCAATTCTTCTGCTTGTATCGTCGCTTGTTGGACTAATAAAGCCATTTCGTCAGAATGATTTTGAGTTTTCTGAACTAGCTGCTTATAACCTGCTATCTTATTTTTAAGGTCTTCCGTTTCAGCTCTGACATCCTCAGTTATTTTCCCGGCCATATAGTCGGATATGGCTTCTACAATATCTTGTTTATGGAACAGGTAATAAAGAGAATCCTCTGCAGCCATATCCCCCAAGCTACGTTGTTCCAATCCATTGGCTAAATCGGAAATACTTTTCCCAAAATATAATTCATATAACATCGCTGTTTTTTGATAATCTCTGATACTTTCATTAAGGCTTTTCATGAAAGTATTAGCCGGATCACTTATCAGCTGAGACATTACTTTATGATAGATAACATTGTTAATATCTTCTCTTTCAACAGGAGGTTCATTTGTATTCTCATCATTTGAATCGTCCTGTTTCGATTCGGAATTACTGTTTTCATTCATATTTAGAGCTTCAGGATCAGGCTGTTGCTCTTCTGGCGGCAATGGATCAGATGGATCAGACGGCTCTGGCGCCTCTGTATTTTTATGCTTTTGAATAATCTTCCATTCCCATGCAACAGGCTGAAATAAATCAATTTTCGCATTTTCGTCCTTCAAGCTTATTTTTATGTTGACTGTAATATTTCCTTTTTCAGTGACAGGAAGATCAAATGTAACGTTGTTCTGATCTCCATCCACTTTAAAAACATTTGTTTGCCCATTAGGAAGAGTCAATGTCACTTCATGAATACGAAAAAGTTCAGGAACTGCCGCATTTATATTTTGACTCTCAATATTTCCGCCTAGAATAGCTGCATTGTCTGAAAAAACGGTCCCTGATTCCGTTAAATCCTTTTTCACTTTGTTTATTAAATTTGCTAAAGGAAGCCCCGTACCGTTGGATGGTTGTGGCTGATATTGAAATTCCCGATTAAATTGGTTTGTCACCTTGATAACCGTTTTGATGTCGCTCTTCACCGACTCATCGATGTTTAAATCATCAATTTCTTCCCGTTTTAACGTTTGAAGTTTATCAATTTGGCTTTTAATCGTTTTTTGGACAATTTTATCGGGAGTATCAAATATTTGATTTAACGAAACGTAACTGTTTCCGACACCATCTTTCATTTGTTTTGCCAGTTTTTTCGCAATATTTTCCTCTGTTTCATTTTCTAGCTTTTTCGATAATTCTTGCTCATAGCTGTCTATTGTTTCCAATGTTGATTTTAACGACATCTTCAGCGCTTCAGACTTCAAGAAAATATTTTGGTTCTCCATGGAATTGAAATGGAACTGATTATAAATTGCCTGATTGGTTTCAACCAGTCGGTTAATATTTTGCTGAACGTCTGCAGCGTTTAGACTGCTGTCGAATGCTGTTAGCTGATCTGCAAAACCTTTTGCCAAAGTTTCATGAGCATTTTTCATTTGTTGGAAATCTAAAAAATTTGTTTGATAAGCATTTGTTGCTTTTGCCCCTTCAACAAAGGAGCTCTGGTAATTTTGCAAGATATCCTCCAGACCTTTGAAAGCATCGGTTGATACCTTTGTTTGATCCTTTACTGTCGCAAACTGATTAGTGAAACCAGATAATGGTTGATGAATATCATGATTATATATATTGGTATGATTCCGTTCCTTCCTGACAAGTTCAGCAACATTGTCTTGGGCCTTTTGTAAGTTTCCTATTACACTAGCGAAGTAAACATCAATAATTCGACGATTAAAATCCTCTAAAATTGAACTAGCCGTTTTTTCTGCCCGGGCTTTCATGCTGCTGTTGCCCGATGCATTAATCTTATAGTTTAAAGTGATTTTCTCCGGATTTTTATCATTCATTGATAGTGCTTTTTCTGTAAAATCATTTGGAATGATAATAATCATGTTGTACAAATTGTTTTTAAAGCCGCTTTCAGCAACACCACGGCTGACAATATACCAATCATGTTCATTATCTTTTTCAATACTTTTCACAAATTCATTGCCAAATGCGTATTTTTTGCCATTAAAGGTGCCGCCTTGATCTTCATTTACTAAAGCAACAGTCATTTTTTGCTCATCATCATTTGTACTTTTCGATACTTGGTTTAATGCTAAGTAGGAACTTCCTGAGGAAAGCATGAGCACCAGTCCAAGAAACAAGAAAGAATTGAGCACAAATCTCTTCATTCCATTCACCTCCTTTTATGTGAATGACATACAGATATGTTGGGATGAAAACCAAACATGACAAACATCCTCAAAGGCACTGCCTTCTTGCCAACGCCTCATTTTTCCTTGCACATCCATTCCGAAAATATTTATGTATTATCGAGTAGGAGGGAGCGATTAACTCCCGTCCTCTCACACCACCGTACGTACGGTTCCGTATACGGCGGTTCAATTAAGATAATTGACGCAAGTCTTTATAACTTCCGTGAATAGCTGTTCTCTTTATGCCAGTGGTCACTCCACCCTCCAAGAGATCTCCCACGGGATTCACCGCTTCCTCCCTCAAGTGAGGTACTACGTTTTCTGTGTTCATCATGACTCACTGAATGCCAAGGGCTATTCTCTCTTAATTGTTCGGTCCTTCTTAGTTGTTCTAGACCAACTAATACTATGACCTCTGCTGACTTCTGACTGTTCAGCTATCTATCACTAGATAGGTTACCAAGGTTACTTGGCGTGCCAGCCAGACCTCCCCGGGTAAGAGTGTAATCTTTCCTTCCATCCATCTGCTTCATTTACTCTGTATCACCTTCGGCAGAAAGGGCTTTGTTTTGTCTTGCAAACTCACCCAGTGATACCTAGCCTCATATGAAGTTCGTGTTCCTCAGACCGGAAGTTTGCCGCTCGCTTCCTTCAGATTCCGCGTCACCACGGACACCCTTGCGTTAAGCTAACTGCTACTTCTGCCTTCGCAGCTCGGGACTTTCACCCTATAGATTACACCCATGCCGGGCGCACAAGAAAAAAGCCACACAACATCGTCGCGTGGCTTTTTTGACAACACGGAAGTCGTCCAACCATCTAAGCCTGGTATTAGACATGAAGTCAACGCGGATTGATTATTGAAGCCCAAAATTGCGTGATAGCTGCTCATCATGTTGAGCTACTGCTTCCGCTGTTCTATTCAATTGCGTATTAATATCATGCATAAGCTGGGCAAAGTTTTGCACCTTCGGTTTTAGTTGATTAAATTGATCATCGAATCCTTGGAAAGCACGGCCTTCCCACTCAGCACGAAGTTCATTTTGTAAATTTGTTAAATCTCTTAAAATTTGCTCAATTTGCAAACCAGCTTGCCCATAACGCTGAGCCTTCGCTTTTAGCTCCTCTGGGGTCATTCGAATTTGTCCTGCCAAAATATCCATCTCCTTCAAAATAGTTTTGTGGCATTCGTTTCTTTAAATAATATCGAATGCTTAATAAATATTTTCCTATAAATGTATTTATCAATAGTTGGAAAAACAGTCAAACGCCCGATGAAAGATGTCAAATTTCACACAGTACTTTTTGCCCAAAATTATCTCGAACCTATGATTTTTTCTAAAAACAATTGATGGCATACAATTCCATTTAACCAGTAATTCGGAATTCTAAAATTGGTTATTTGTGGTTTTTATGTTACATTTTATGGTGCATATAACTTATTTTTTGTAAAAAAATCTAGGTAATGGAAATTGTTTATATTGCGCTTTCATAATTGAGGATTTTTTGTTAGGAGGATGCCGATTGTAGTTAAAAATGCTGTCTTTTTTTGAAATTTTGATAACCCTAAGGACCTGTTCTTTGATGCAAACGCGGAAAAGTATGCTTACAACAGTTAATCCCGTATAACATCTAATACCCTTGCCTATATTGGCAAGAAAAAAGGAAGCAATTACCTCTAAATAAGACAATTACTTCCGGGATTTTTCTCCATTTCTACTTTTTTTGGACTAGACCATTGCAAGGCAAGGCTATCAATTTTTTGGATCTTCACTTGGCATTCTCTTTTTAGTTATATTTTTTTCTTACAACAGCAAAACATATACTCCCCATTCCAAGTAAAATAATGCCAATCAGTAGGAAATTAAATTGATTGGTAGCTGTATTGGGCAATTTTTTGCCTTCTAGTTCTTTATTTTCTTCTGCTAACTGTTCAGATTTTGTTGGTTGTCCGATTTTTTCTCCCGGCTGTTCAGGTTCTGCTGGTTGCTCAGGGTCTTCTCCCGGCTGTTCAGGCTCTGCTGGTTGCTCAGGATCTTCTCCCGGCTGTTCAGGCTCTGCTGGTTGCTCAGGATTTTCTCCCGGCTGTTCAGGCTCTGCTGGTTGCTCAGGATTTCCTCCCGGCTGTTCAGGCTCTGCTGGTTGCTCAGGATTTCCTCCCGGCTGTTCAGGCTCTGCTAACAATTCGGCTGTAATAAGCGCAAAATATACAGAGTAAGCAGCAGTTTCCCCATTATTTGAAATCTCTATAGTATACGGTATGGATGGATCAATATCTTTAAAAATATGTGAAGAATCAGCTGCTATTTCCTCACCCGTTTCTTGATTTTGTAAGCTAACTTCGACATTAGCTTTCGGAATGATTTGTAAGCTTAATTGACCATTTTCATCAACAATTAAATGGCTTTTTTCAACAAAATTCGCAAAATCCGCTCCAAAATCTGCTAAACTGAGAACATATGTGCCTGCATCATAGTGTTTCGTTTTTAGAATATTTGTTACTGCTTCTTTCAATGCTTGCGTAGCAGATAAAATTTCCACTCTTGTTGCGGCTAATTTGTTACTAACCTTC
The DNA here is from genome assembly GCF_038050115.1 of Aeribacillus sp. FSL K6-1305. NCBI lineage: Bacteria > Bacillati > Bacillota > Bacilli > Caryophanales > Bacillaceae > Aeribacillus > Aeribacillus sp. FSL K6-1305. The sequence goes on from NZ_JBBOQV010000002.1 coordinate 14,696, forward strand.
TCAGCTTCATTAAGTGACGTTTGAAAAGTATTCACATGCTCCCCATCAGCTTCCAATTTACTTGGATCGATTTTCTTTGCAAGTTCAACGAAATCTTTTAAGTCTTCTTGGATATTGACATTAAAGTTTAAATATACTTCTTTTTCCACACCATCCGTATTATATTTCACATAAGAAATGCCTTTCCAAACATCGTCTCCAGCATCCTTGTGCCTAATGTTTATTTGATAAATATTAGTATCATTTTTCGCTTCTACAAAATACACTTTAGACATAGCACTTGAAAAACCGCCATTTGCAGTATCTGCGGCTTTATAAATTTGTAAAGTTTCTTTTGGTAAATGAACAGGAATATTAGCAACAGTTTGATATGTTCCAAATTGCTTTAATACTGCTGTTGTTTCTTCGCCGAAATCACCTGCATGCTCGGACAGTTCTGCATCATCACCAATAGAGTTTAAAACTCTAAATCTTAAAGGCTCTATCTTAAAGAATTGATCCCTCTTTACAGAATCCATTGCAAATTTTAGACTTTCTATTGCTGCATCAACCTCTGTTTGTGTAGCATTTGGATTATTATAAACGTTTTCAGCGTTGGCAAGCCTTCTTTGAATTTCGGGGACAGCATAGCCATGTTCTCCTTCAGAATAAACATATGGAATCAAAGTCCCTCTAGGATGCACTGTATTAAAGAGGTGTCTTGCCTCCTCAAGCACTTTTTCCAATTCAGATTTATCCGTTTCAACATCAATCGGTAGAGTACTTGTATCTAATTGTAATTGAACATTGTACCAATTATCATATATGCCACCAGGCATACCAGGGACATTTTCCATATGCACATGCATTAAAATATCTAAAGCTTTTGTTACATCCTCCATTTTATAACGAATCACATAATTCCCATTATCTTTTCGTTCTGGCTGAACTTGCTGATACCCATCCATACCAGATATGTTATCACCTGAAATAACAGCCTTTGGCTTACCTGGCAGTCGATAACCAATATAAGGTAAATAATCTTTGTTTACTGCTGTAATTTCATGCTCAAATATTATCGTATCATCTTCTATAATCAATCTTCCTGAATTAGCAACATACAAATAACCATGAGCTGCTGATGTTTCCGCAGTTCCATCTTTTAAATAACGATAATCAACTCCTTCATATGTTCCATTTACTAATCCTGCCCCTTCCGCATGAACATTATGAAATATTGGAAGGATAGGTGATAAAGTCAACAGGAATATTGCAATACCTATCCATAATAACCTACTTTTCCTCTTCAAGCTGATCTCTCCCTAATCACAAAATTTTTCCAATGGAGAGTGAATGGAAAAACCCCGCCACTCTCCAAATATTCTGAAAATATCAAAGCCATTGAATAAATAGAGGAATATATCCACTATGCGGACCAGCGTTTACATATAATTGAACAGCTAAATTTACATCGAAATCATAGACGTCAAAAGTAAATTGAACATTTCCATCCGCATCAACTGTCCGATTGGCGGAAACATAATCACTGCCATCCCATACTAATAAATCACCAATATAACTAGCATCCTTCAATGTAATAGTTGCAGAATTACCATCGATAACGGCATCACCAACAATAAACGAACTCGCGTGACTAGAATAATTCCCATTAGAATCTAAAAACTGATAATTTAATGTTGCGGCAGATACAGATACAGCAATCGCTATGGATAGCAATAATACACTTATGAACATCGCAACAGTTCTTTTATAGCTTAGATTAGTTTGAATCATTCTCTACCACTCTCCTTCATTTCTTGGTATTACATCCATTCTCATAAACCCTGCCATTACTTATTAAATCAATTGCGTTTACTTACTCCTCCCTCCTTTATGTTTTTATATGCCAGGGCATTTAATGGTAACGATAATCATTCTCAATATATGACGTAAAAAAACACCATTGATTATGATTGTGTTTCAATAATGATAATCATTATCAATGGTGCGCGAAAAAAAAATGCCCTGCTTAATGAGCGGCATCTTGATGTAGTAAATAAAATGTTTGCCTATCAAGTATAGTTTTACCATTTACATGTATAATTGTCAACTTTTTTTGTATTGGTATGTCAACACTAAACTAGACAATTTTTTTGAGGTGTTTCTCTTTGTACTCCACCGGGCTTAAATACCCAAGTGTTCCATTACACTTTAAAAACCCTGAGATCCATTGTATGCAAGGATTTCAGGGTTTTTCAATTCTTCTGATGATACATAAAATCATGTATTATTTTGGGAGCGATGTCTTTTTGGATAGATTTTTTCAAAACCTTACTTTTATGCTGTTGTCTTTTGGAAAGTGAAGAAACACTTCCTGCCTTCATCCTTTGATCTTTTCGTATTCTTCCAAAGCGTTTGAATATAGGCTTTCTTTTGAGAAAACAAGATTCGGCTGCCGGCAAAACCCGATAAACTTGACAAAATTTTTGCGGACTGCCTCCTTTAATTTTTCCGCTGGTTTTGTAAATGTATCCGCCGGTCCTTGTTTTCTCTTTTGTAATGTAATTACATAATTGCCGGATTCTTTTTTGATTATGGCATTCCCATCGGCATTATCAAGGAAGCATATTTCAAATTCTTTATCTTCTTCCTCTCTTAAAATTCTTGCCAAATCCAGCCACGTTGTTAACAAACATTCGGTTTCCGTTCTTTCCTCCGTGAAAACAGGCTTTCCATCATAACTTAAAAATATATAGCCTGCCAAGTAATCCAAGTTATTCTCTTCCAATATTTTCTTGGCGGCAATCCCGGCCAGAGGGTCATCAATCGACAAAAATTTAGTCTTTTTTACCGTATAATATTCCTCAAGTTCATGGCTGTAATTATATACGAAAGTTTTTATCATAACGTCATTTTCAATCATACCTGTTCACCTCATTTTCTCGGAAATGCTGTAGATACATAGCCATTAGAATTTATTCTTACTTCATATGTTACTCCCCTTATTTTTTTGTAACATTTACTCCTCGTTTTTTCTTAAGTGCAGAACTTATTTTTGATTTATTAGAATTTATAACATTTGCTACTATATTTTTAATATCATTAACTGTAAAATCCGGATCAAAAAAGTCTTTATTCTTTTTTCCAGTCCAATATCTTGGATGGTGATTCTTCAGGATATGCTCCATCTTGGCTTTTGTAAAAATTACTTTTTTTCCACCACCAACGTTATAATAAACATTCCTAAATGTTTTCACTGCGTTTTTTGCTGCACTGCTTGACTTTTTCAGGAAAGTCTTTTTTCCAATTTTATAAAACGGTTTTACTACCTATTTTTTTAATACTATATCTTAAAACAGCACCTCCGAGTAAGTAAACAAAATACTGCACAGCAGAAGCCTGTAATTTAGTAGTGTTATATTCGTATTGTTCACCTGTCTTTAGATCGGTGAATATTGCAATAAAAGAATCCCCTTCAGACTCAAGAACACTCACATTGAATTTATTTTCTTGAAAAACCCCATCTTCTTCCGCTTCACTTGAAATTTATATTTTTTCAAACTGTACTTGAGCAAATTTACTAACATAAATTTACAAATAAACATAAAAAGAGACATGAACCGATTCCTTGGTTAGAATAGATGTGCTATCAAACTACCCAAACAAGGAGGTTCATGTCTCTCGTATGGATACGATTAGCACATTATCAAGAAATTTACAATACATGATCTTCTCTCGGATTAAAACTTTATTATTCCAAGTCTGTGATGAACCATCTCGTCCACCTCATAGATGGAATGCTCACAAAAGGATGTTCTGGTACTCTGACGGATCTCCATCAGTGAGTTACCATCCGAAACACCGAACGACGTTTGAGTCATTTCCGATACCCACCTCGTGACCATGGGAGGCGAAACGTATCGAATGTATCGCTACGAAGGGGCATTGAACGACATTCCAAGTGCGGTGGTATTGTTTTGTTGGAAAACCGATCAACCGATGACGAGCGAGCATTTGCGTTGTTTTTTAAGTACAGACACAAAAACTGAGCGATTAGGCTATTCTTGGATACTATGCGAAACGCTGGTCGATCGAAAGCTACTTTCGGCAAACGAAAGAAACATTAGGTTTCGATCGATATCGAATCCGACATGAGCGAGCCATTAAACGATTTTGGGCCATCGTACAATTTACGTATATCTATTGCATGACAGAACATTCAAGTGATTTTTCAACCGGTCTTGCGAGTGTGAGATCGAGAAAAATTCACAATCTCATTGAGTTTATTTATTACGAAGCCAAATGAGGAATGCTACTAGATTCCATTAAAAAAACCAGTTACGAGTGGCATAAGTGGATCTTTGTTTGCTTTTTGAAGATAATAATAAGTGTATCAGAGCAACTCCCTACTGGACGAGATTTTTGCATTCGTCCCTTTTTTCATATTCGAAGAAAGAAGTTTAAACTGAGAAACAGTCGCCAAAAACAAAAGAAACATTAGAACTATCAAAAACGAGGGCGAAAACTTTGTCAATTCGTGAAGGAAATAAGCAAACAAATTAAGAAATCGCCCGAAAAGACGACAACACTTCCATATATAGAAGGCGACAAACTGGAAATCGGAATCACTTCATATGGTGATTTTATGGGTGAATTGCCGCATTACCACACGCAAGCTTATGAATATCAATACATTATCAGCGGAAAAACGGAATATTTAGATGTGGAAACAGGAGAACTGTACACCTTTCAAAAAGGCGATTTCTATGTAACTCCCCCAGGCATTAAATATGCTCAACGGTCACAACCCGGCACAGCTATTTTTTTATTAAAGCGCCCCCGGGGATGATAAAGTGAATGTAGAACCGACGGTTGAAATCGGGAATTGGCTTAATCAAAAAACAAAATAAAGCAAAAACCGGATACTTATTGTCAGCCGATCCTTCAGACCCGACCGGTAGAGCCGTTTTTCCGCTTTTCTCCCGAATACTGCCGGTACCGATGAAGCAAATTTCATTTACACAAGTCAATACCGAATGCATGTATTCGGTATTGACGATAAACAATCGATTGTTTGAGAAAAGATAGGGAAAATCTGTTCAATATAAAACGATGTTCATAATTCTTCCCAGGCGTAGAAAATTGAGTGGGCGAACTGCAAATGCCAATCTTAAAAAATAACGATACATCGTTAACGGAATTTTACTCTTCCAACTATATTTAATATTCTCTCTTCTCTATACGGATAATCCAGTTATAGAGAAGTTGATAGTATTTATGGAGATTGCCAAAAATTTCAACAGCTAGCTCTTCATTGTATGTATGAACTGTCAAATTCCGATCATCTACCATTTTTAATGCAATGATCGTTTCCTCATCAGATAAAATTCCAATTTCCCTGCTTGAACGAATTACTCCTTTAGGTGAACCGACATCAATTCCTTCTTTATCATATAAAAATTGTTTTACTGCTTTCCAACAAGCTTCAAAACTAAACTCAAATCGCTGAATAGCTGCATCCCGTTCAACTTCCGTTGGATTCTCTAGGAGCAAAACCTCTTGGAAAGCACGAAGAGCTTTTAAAGCAAGTTGAATACGTTCCTTTAACCGTTCCATAAAATTCCTTCCTTTTTCACTTTTTCTTTCATAGCCTGATCGGCTTTAGATAAATCGACAAGATCTACTCTGTACGGTAATGGCGATTCCTCTATTCGTTCACGAAGTTCCACCCACTTAGAAATCGGAATAGCTGAATCTGCAGAAAGAGCGATGTCAATATCGGATGTCCTCTTTTCCTCTTTACGAGCCCACGAACCAAACAGATAGACTTTTACTGATTGATCATGCAATGTTTCAACAATTATTTTTTTCAAAAACGACAGTATCTGCTCCCGATCAGCCGAATTTAAATCCATTTTTTATCAAACCCTTTTTTGAATTTGAAAATGATTATACCATAAAATGTATCATAAAAATGATTTCCATAAGATAAAGCGAAGTATTAATTTTCATCTTTCGTTGCCGCTACTTCAATATATGAAGTATTATTTTCCTTTTTACCGTATATAATCTGTTCAATTATTCCTCTCCACTCTGGATTAATATCTTCCCATTTCTTCCCCCAGTTGGAATTTATAAAATGGTAAGCTTTATATGGTTTATCGGAACTTGAAGATTTGGTGTTATGTCAAGAAAACGGACACGTTAAACAGAGAGAAATAGCTGAATTTATGCAGCTACTTTTCTCTGGTTAGCGTAATATGCAGCTTCAAATTCACATGGCGATACATAGCCAAGGGCTGAATGACTTCTTTTGCGGTTGTAGAAGCATTCGATGTACTCAAAAATGGCTTGTTTCGCTTCTTTTCGCGTGCGGAATCGATTCAGATAAATACACTCTTTCTTGATGAGGCTATGAAACGACTCCATACAAGCGTTGTCGTAACAGTTCCCACGTCTCGACATGCTCACTTGAAAATGATGTTCCTGTAAAAGTTGCTGATAGTCATTCGAAGCATACTGGCTTCCACGATCCGAATGATGAATCACTCGTCCCGTTGGTTTTTCGCTGTTTAGAGCCCGTTGTAACGCTTTGATGACTAACTCTTTCGTCATTCGTGTATCGATATACCATCCTACAATCTTACGAGTATATAAATCCATGATACTCGCTAAATACAACCAGCCTTCGTCGGTAGGAATGTACGTAATATCTGCCATCCATACTTCATTTGGAACCGTTGCTTGGAAGTTTTGTTTCAATAGATTAGAATATACGTTGTAAGGATGGTTACTGTTCGTGTGGCTTTGAATTTACGGACAGTAATGCATCTCAAGCCTTCTTCGCTCATGATGCGAGCGACCGTCTTTTGAGACACACGAATCCCTTGTTTGCGTAGTTCTTGCGTAATTTTTGGGCTTCCGTAAATCTTACGGGACTTTAGATACTCATTTCGAATTTGTGGAGTGAGTTGTTCTTTTCGTTTGTTCTGTTTACTTTTCGCACGCTTGAGCCAGTCGTAATACCCACTTCTTGAAACACCGAAAACTTGGCACATCTTCACAACAAGAAATTCATTTCGGTGTTGAAAAATGAAGGCGTAAATTACTTCTGGTTTCTGGTGAAGATGCCTAACGCTTTTTTTAGGATCGCTAATTCCTCCTCCAACTCTTGATTGCGGCGGCGTAATTCGATGATTTCTTGATTTTGTGGCTTGATATGGCCTGAACCCACAAAACTCTTTCCGTTGCTTTCTTTATATTCTTTGACCCAACGATGAAGAGTGTTGTAAGCCAAACCTAGTTCTTTTACCACTTGGGCGATGGACTTGTCCCCCTCCAAGCATAACTCAGCAGCTTGAATCTTGTATTCTTGATCAAATGTTCTCTTTTTCATGATTGGACACCTCTAACCTATTGTAATTAAGTTTATTATAATCTCCCTGTTCTCCGTGTCCAATTTTTAGACTAACATCAATTATTACTATAATAATCTGTGTCTACTTTTTCTGTCCAATTGGATTACTTCTTTATCTCGTTATATCAAGGACTGTCTGCATATTTCTTCGATCGAAAATTTAGTAAATTTATAATATTTACAACAATTTAATCATTTGCTATATTTCTATATGATTATAATTTGTAGAATTACTGTTTAAACGAAAAAAAGAAAAATCTTCTAATTAAGCAACTGGGTGGTATTTGCGATTCTGAGGATTTATAACGCCCAAATATTAGCCTTTCTCAAATTATAAGACTTTGTGCAGATACGATATCAGCCCTTTAATAGGGGGGAGAAATCTATAAAGAAAATATTTCTTCTGAATGCAAGTATTTTATTGGTATTCGGTACTTATACACTTTACGTATCCAATAAAACAAATTGGGCATTACAAGTAATTGACTTTCAAAACATTGAAGGAACAGCTAGTAAACGCCCTATAAAAATAGCTCTTATTGATAGTGGTATTCAAGCTGAAAAAGCTAATGTGACAGTTGCGGAAACTTTTAATGGAAACGGTTCAAATGATTCTTACGGTCATGGTACTGCTATTGCAAGTATTATTGGCGCCAAAAAAAGTTTATTGAATCCTGTAGAAGGTGTATTTAAGAATGTTGTTTTTTATGATGCTAATGTTTTAGATGAAAATGGAAATGCTTCAATTTCAGATATTGTTGCTGCAATTGATTGGGCAATAAAGCATGAAGTGGATATTATCAATATGAGTTTTGGCATTCAAAAGGATGATCCAGCATTACACGAGGCAATCAAGAAAGGCTATGAACAGAACATTATTTTTGTTGCAGCTGCTGGAAATAACCTTGGATTTGAAGCGGACTATCCAGCTCGCTATCATGAGGTATTATCTATTAGCTCGATTGACAAAAACTTAAAACGAGATCCAACGGCTGCAAAAAATAAAGTTGACTATGTTACTCCTGGTATAAACGTACAAGCTGTAAAAATTAATAAAATGAGAGATAAAAGTCTTGATGGAACATCATATGCAACAGCTTATGCAACGGGAATTATTGCACAACTCTTAAGCGAGCAAAAAATAGATCGAACTTCTTATTTCAAGCATTTAAAAGACTACGCAAAACCTTTGGGCAAACAATCAGAATACGGAAATGGATTATTAACATTAAAAAAAGGGGATTAGAATGAAAAAACTATTGATTATCTCATTATGTTTTACTTTAAGTTTTTTAAGTATTGGACCAACTGCAAGTAATGTATATGCTGCTACCTCTGAAAATGAAGTTCCTGTATCTGTAGAAAGTAACATTCAAGAAGTTTTTAACTATGCAGCAGACGAAACAGAAGAAATTGTCCAAGAACTTGAAGAAGAGTTTAATACTGCTGAGGATACTGAACTAGAAGTTTCTAACTTAAATGTTCAGAATGATAGGATTATTATAGAAAGTAAAGTTTCAACATATAACTATGATGTGGATACTACTTTAGAAATACAACCTGAAGAGAATACTGCCCAGTATAACATTACATATGAAGAAAATGGGGATTTAATTGAAAAAGAGTATGATTTAAATATTAATGTTATAGATGATGAAAATTTTATTATAGAGTTTATTGATAAAGAAACTGGTGAAATCACAATTTATGATTCTTCAGTTGTATCTGCCTCAGCGGTTCCTTATGTTGCATATATTATAGGTTCTCAAGTTGTTCGTTTAGCAATTAAAGGTCTTGCGAAAAAATCTATTAAAGTTGCCAGTAACATGGGAAAAATTCTAAAGCACAATAGTCGAGGCGTTCTATTTGAAGGTAATGCTAGCAAAGGATGGAAACATATAAAGAATGGACATATTTTGGGCAAAGGTGCTAAAAAGGGCGATACATTATTCCCCAAAAACTTATCTGAATCTCAAATTAAAAATATTATTATGGAATCTTTACAAAAAGGTACTTATAAAGGTCAAGCAGCTAATGGTTATAAATCTTATGAATATAACCTAAATAAGTATGGTATAAATAAAATGAAAGTCATTGTTGATAAAGATGGTATGATTGTCACTGCGTACCCGTTGTCCGGAAAAAGTGTGATAAAAGTTAAATAATAAGGAGCAATCCTGTTAGAAGGATTTTCGGGGTCTTGAAAAAATAAAAGCCCTCTAGTATGATGCATGAGTGTCAACGCTCATTGACCCATCATCATACAGAGGACTCTATCATATGAATTTTAGTACAAACCATAAAATTAATCAAGTTCTTGAAAACACGTTAGTAATTGGCAGCGATATTGCCAAGCAGAAGCGTATCCTCAAACTGTAAATCAATAAAGTAATGTAAAATACTAAAATATATATCAGTAAAAATATTTTTTTAATAAGGTATAAACGGGTTAAACCGTTGATATCTCAACATTTAAAGAGGGAGTTATTATAATGAAAATATCTTTTTTTGTTGAATTATATGATGAAATGATTGGACAACCTTTTAATATAGATGACTATTTAGCCTGTCGTTTATCTATTTTTGTGCAGCAAAATGGGGAAAAAAAAGAACTTTGTAATTCCACTTTCCATGACGCCTTGCTTTTAGGTATGGGGAAAATTCTTTTGGAATTAAAAGAAAACCATACATCTTTTTCTAATGGATTTGAAACCTATGAAAATGCAATGGAATATACTTTAAACAAAACTGGTAAATTGCTTATTATTAAAGCCTACAGTGAATACGACAATACAACAGAAATCGCCTTTCAAGGTGAGTTTGAAGATTTTCTTACAGCTTTCTTTAAAGAATATGAACGCTACTTTAAAGGACTTCTTCAGAAGGATCCAAATGCCATTCAACACGATTCTGTTGAAATGATGGAGCAACAATTAAAAGCCTATAAAGAACTAAAAAACAAATATTAACTTACAATATTTAAAGGGAGTATGATTTAAAAAAGTTTTTGGGAGTATGAAATATTTTGTGTAAATGAATAGAATGATAAAAAAGGAAGACCTTTTCTTGATAGAATTGAGTTATCGCAAAAAATTCACAGAAAAGAGATCTCCCTATGAATCAGTTTACAACAGAGCTTGTCGATGCACTAGTCAAAAAAACAAGATATCACCGAGGTTTTCCGTACGCATTTAGAAACGGCAGTGAATACGTTACTTGCGACAGAACTAACATTCTTTTTAGACTTCGAAAAGTACGATCGTATCGGCTTTAACTCAGGTAATTCGCGCAATGGTTCTTATTCTCGTAAGTTACACACCGATTTTGGTGACCTAAATATCCGACACGTGATCTAATGGCGAGTTTAAACAACAACCGTGGCTCCATATAAGTGCTCAAACGATACGCTTGGAGCAACCGTCATTCTTTTGTTTCAAAAAGACATCACAATGACTGAAATTTTATATTTGCCTCATTTTGGGAAATCCTTAATAACACCATTTTTTAATCGAATAAATAATAATTTTGTTTATCTTGCTCATGATGATGGTTGGTTTTGTAAATTATATTGTAATGACATTCTATAGTAATAAAAGGTCCATGGACATGTTTCCCAAACAGGCAAATTAGGCAGACATCAATTCTATCAACTCGAGCCATGTTGAATGTGTGTCGCAGATAGTTTTGAGGAAAAATTAAGCAGAAAGAGCCGAAAATCTGTAAAAGATTTTCGGTGTTCCATCTGCTTTTATTTCAATTCTTCTAACAAATCGGTGTAGCATTTCCTCTGTTAAATCATTGAACAAAAGGTATTTGTCTAACTCGGCTTTTAGCTTAGCAATTTCCTCATGGATATTTTTACTTTCCAATGAGTGTTGTAATTCAGTCTTTTGAGCAGACAGTCTTTTCAATTCTCTATTGATTTCTTCAATAGCCCGTTGATAATCAGCTTTAGTAATGATTTCATTTGCTAACAGGTTGAGAAATTTACTTTTTCTTTCAACTAGCCGTTTCATTTCCCTTTCAATGCTAGCTAGCTTTTTGTTCGTCGTTTTCTCGGCTCTCACCGTTTGTTGTTCTAGTTTCTTTATTAAACCTTCTTTACTGATTTCCCTTGCGTATTTTTTTAGATCAGAAAGGATAATTGATTTAAGGCCACTTTCTTTAATAGCATGGTGACTACATTTTTTGCTTCCATGCCTACCGTATCCCCCACATATATATCCCTTTCAATTTTTTCTGTACCACATGCCTGTTCCACAGTCTGCACAAAAAGCAATATTAGTAAATAAATGCTTTTTAGGAGCAGTTATGTCCTCTTTCTAATTTTCATTTGTGCTTGTACAGCTTCAAAATCTTCTCTAAGATAATGGCAGGGTGGGAGTTTGATACAATTACTTGATTTTCAGCAGACACTTTCTTTCTCCCTTTTATTGAACGGATAGAAGTAGATAATAACCAAAATGTTAAAATTTACCACAAGCTTACGCCGATTTAGTGTGTAAAAGTTTAAACACGCTCAATCATTTTTTAACACTAGCCGTGAAACACACTCCACATGCGCCGTGTGCGGGAACATGTCGACGGGCTGGATGTATTCGACTTTGTACAAGCTGGAAAGAAATTGAATGTCTTTTGCCAGGGTGGACGGATTGCATGAGACGTAAACGAATCGTTTTGGCTTCACTTTTTTGATTGTTTTGAGAAACGCTCGGTCGCAGCCGGTGCGGGGAGGGTCGACGACGACAACATCTGGGCGCCAGCCTTCTTTTGCCCATTTTGGCATCCATGTTTCTGCTTTGCCTGTGACATATGTTGCATTTTTGATCCCGTGTTTTTCAGCGTTTTTTTTCGCGTCACGGATGGATTCTTCAATGACATCCATTCCTCTGATTTCTGCTGCATCCTTTGCCAGCCACAAGCCGATCGTGCCGACGCCGCAATAGGCATCTACGATTTTTTCGCTTCCTGTTAAACCTGCTGCTTTTTTGACTTCGTCATAAAGTTTGACCGTTTGCACCGGGTTAAGCTGGAAAAAAGCGCGGGCGGATAGTTCAAAGGAAAGGTCGCCCAATGTTTCTTGGATGACTTCTTCACCTTTTAACAAAACCGTTTTGTCGCCGAAAATCAGCGATGTTTTGCTTCCATTTATATTTTGCATGACTGATTTTACTTCCGGCGCGCGCTTCATGATCTCCGCTGCAATCAGTTCTTTTCGCGGCAATTCTTCCGCTTTTGTAATGAGGACGACTTGCACATGGTTCGTCTGAACGCCGGCGCGTACAACGATTGTGCGAACGATGCCCGTCCGTTTTCGCTCATGGTAAATCGGAATGTGAAAATCCTCCAGTACTTGTTTTACCGTTTGGGTAATTTTATCTGTCAGCGGGTGCTGGACCATGCAAGAGTGAATTGGAACAAGCTTGTGTGAATTCGCACCATACAGGCCTGCTATCACTTGCTGTTTTTCATTTCCGAGCTGAAATTGACTTTTATTGCGGTAATGCCAAGGGTCGTCCATACCGATTGTCGGACGGATGTCGAGGGTGTCAACCTCTAGGTTCGTATGCCGCTCAAGCGCTTGAATGACAATGTCCCGTTTGGCAGCAAGCTGCTGTTCATATTGCAAATGCTGCAATTGGCAGCCTCCGCATCGGTCATAATAGATGCAGGGCGGTTTCACACGATGAGGGGATTTTTTCCGTATTTTTTTAATAACGGCTTCTGCATAATTTGGTTGAATATTCTCTGCTTGAACGACCACTTCTTCCCCGGGCAAAGCTCCCGGGACAAAGACGACTTGTTTCTTAAAATACCCGACACCTTCTCCGTTAATGCCAAGCCGCTTAATGGTCAGCGGAAATTGCTGTCCCTTTTGAATCGTCACAGATGCCGGTCTATTTTTTATCTTCATTTCGCTTCTCCCCGTCTCTTTTCGATGCTTCGCCATAAATAAAAAGCTGCATAGCTTAAATAAGGAGCCCACTCGCGGCTGTAGTTTTCCATTTCTTCTTTTGTCGGTTTCTTTTCCAGTTGAAAATAATGCTTGATAGCATTTTGCAAGCCGATATCAGCAGCAGGAAACAGATTCGGCCTGCCTAGCCCAAATAAAAGAAAATTTTGCACCGTCCACGGGCCGATGCCGCGCACTTGAACCAATTTTTTCATAATGTCATCATCGCTCCATTCATGGAAGGCCTGAAGCGGCAGTGCTCCTTCTGCAATCAGTCTGGAGGTATCAATAACATATTCCGCTTTTCTCATGCTGAATTTCAGCGCCCGCAAATCCTCATAATTCAATTTGGCTACTGTTTCCGGTTTTGGATAAAACCATACATTATCTACTTTAAACCCAAAAGTTTGCACAAAAGCGGTCGTCAACTGATAGGCAAATGATAAATTTAATTGCTGATGAATAATGCATTTCATTAAACAAGCATACGGATGAAAATCTAGCACGAGCGGCGTCCCTTCATGCTCTTGAAAAAGCGGAGCAAGGTTGGTTTGCAGGAAATGATCTTGAATGGTTTTAAGCGAATTCTTCCATTGAAATATGCGTGTCAGCTCATGGATGGCTCGTTCTTTTTGTTCATCCTGTTCCCCTGATATTTCAAATACTGGGTTTTCCTTCGATCCGATTGCTTTTACAGCGGCAACAAAAGGTTCTTCTTTTTCACTATAAAGAGGAACAAGGACGGTTCGCTTGTGCACGTCCACCTTGTTCAACGGATCAAGTGAAAGGCGCTCTAACACGCGGTCGAAGTCATACGGCGGCGCCGCTTTTATCGTCACATTCCACATGTTTTTACCGACCTTTATCGTATTTTTTCGGAGCTATTATATCACATAATCCGCTTCTATTAATAAAGAAATGGACTTTCAAACATTTTCTCCATCACTAGATCGTCTAAGCTTTTAAAAGTATAGCCTTGCTGTTTTAAAGTTTTAATCGCTTCATCAAGCGCATCAGCGTTGTCTTTTGATACGGTGTGCAGCAAAATGATCGCGCCCGGATGAATTTGATTGATAATGTTGTCGTATGCATATCGCCAGCCTTTTTGTTCATTCACCTTCCAGTCGACAAATGCAAGCGACCAAAAAATATTGCGATAACCGTATTTTTCGGACAATGCAAGTGTGCGTTCGCTAAAAATGCCCCTTGGCGGTCTCACATATACTGTTCCTTCTTGGCCTGTAAGCTCCTTTACTTTGTCGCTGACGGCATCAAGCTCCTTCTTTATTTTATCAGCACTTATTGTCGTCATATCAGGGTGACTCCATGAATGATTGCCGACAATATGCCCTTCTTTCACCATTCTCTTTACAAGATCAGGGGCTGTTTTTAAATAATGGCCTGTTACAAAAAACGTCGCATGTACATCGTGCTTTTTCAGTACGTCCAAAATTTTCGATGTATAGCCGTTTTCATAGCCATTATCAAACGTTAAATAAATCTCTTTTTTGCTGGGATCTCCTAAATAAAACGCTCCATATTTATTTAAAAGTTCATTCCATTCTTTCCCGGCATCAGGAGGCTGATGATTATTGTTTTTTTGAAAACCCCAATGAATCGGGTGATTGCTGACAGCAGCAGAGGCGCAGCTAAAAAAAGAAAAAAATAACAAGACAGAGCAATATAAAATCCGGAAATAATTCAAGCTGTGAATCTCCTTTCCATTATTTTTACTATTAGTCTTTATCCGTTTTTAGGAATTATGCTCCATCTTGATTTCAAAAAAATACCATAGCCAATCATCTGGCTATGGCATTGAGTTTAATATTTAGCTAAATACCGGCTCTTTAAATTGAGAAAGCTTTTCTAATGACGATTTTTCAATGTCTTCATGCAGGCTGTTGCCGTGTGAATCCATTGTGACAACGGCCGTGAAGTCTTTTACGCGCAAATGCCACATAGCTTCTGGAATTCCAAACTCCAGCAAGTCAACACCTTCAACCGCTTCGATGCAATCCGCATAATATTGAGCAGCACCGCCAATCGCATTCAAGTATACTCCGCCATGCTCTTTTAAAGCTTGCAGCGTTTTTTGCCCCATGCCGCCTTTGCCCATTACCGCACGGATGCCAAATTTTTTCATAATATCCCCTTGATAAGGCTCTTCGCGAATGGAAGTGGTCGGCCCGGCCGCTTTCACTTCCCAATTGCCGTTTTCATCTTTTAACATGACAGGTCCGCAGTGGTAAATAATTTGACCGTTTAAATCAACCGGCGCATCATGATCCATTAAATATTTATGGATGGCATCCCTTCCTGTGTAAATGATTCCGTTGATGCGAACAACGTCGCCGACTTTCAGCTCGCGGATTTGTTCTTCTGTAATTGGCGCTTGCAGCGTGATGACACGTCTTTCAGAGTCCGTTGATGCTAAATGTTCTTCTTGTGCAGCATTTTCTTGAAAATCAACATCTTCTCCATCTTGATAAAGCCATTTTATGATTTCACCCGTATTTGGATCGATATGCACACCTAAACGGCGGAATGCCCAGCAGTTGTATGCGACAGAAACAAAAAAGCTCGCAGGGATTCTGTGCATTGCGCCGACTTTGCAGCCTAATAAAGTGGTTTCCCCGCCAAATCCCATCGTTCCGATGCCAAGCTTGTTCGCATTTTCCATAATATATTCTTCCAATTGCCGCAATTCTTCGTTCGGATTTACGTCATCGACTTCGCGGAATAATTGTTCTTTCGCTAAATCGTACCCCGATGAACGGTCTCCACCGATTCCAACTCCAATGAATCCTGCGCTGCATCCTTGGCCTTGTGCTTGATATACCGCATGCAAAATACATTTGCGGATTCCATCCAAATCTCTGCCGGCTCTTCCCAATCCTTCTAGTTCGCACGGCAGGCTGTATTGAATATTTTTGTTTTCGCAGCCGCCGCCTTTTAATATTAAGCGAACATCGATATAATCTTTTTCCCATTGTTCAAATTTTACGACTGGAAGCCCTTCGCCCAAGTTATCGCCGGAATTTTCTCCAGTGAGCGAATCGACCGAGTTCGGGCGAAGCTTCCCGTCCTTCGTCGCTTGAGCGATCGCTTTTTTTATTGTTTCCTTTATTTGAATTTGATTGATACCGACTGGCACTTTAATTTTAAATGTCGGCAATCCGGTATCTTGGCAGATCGGCGATACATTTTCATCTGCCATTTTAATATTTTCGGTTATCGTGGCAAGCGACATCGCAGCTCTTGTACCAGCATTTTCACGCTGCTTCGCCTTCAAAATAGCGCGGCGGACATCCTTCGGCAATTTTGTAGACGTTTCCACAATTAATTGATACATACTCTCATATAATTTTTCCATCCCGCTTATCCCCCTTACATTCAGTCAAAAAACTCCCACTTAACACAATTTTTATTATACTTCTTTTAATTTTGATTGGAAAGGCATTCACGTGCTGATCATTTTTTTAGGGGGATAAGGAGAGTGTTTCAACATTCATTGCAGCAGTTAAAAAAGATTCAGCTTGCGAATTCTATCAACCGCTTCTAAAAGCCTGCTCTCATCAACTAATAAACCAACGCGTATGTATCCTTCTCCATATTGCCCGAAGCCGTTTCCTGGCGCAACGGCGACATCTGCTTTTTCAAGCAAATAATCGGCAAACTCTTCGCTAGTAAATCCTTTCGGAACAGGGAGCCAGGCAAAAAATGATCCTTTCGGAGCTTGAGCGTTCCAGCCAATTTGCCGAATAGCATTGATAAACGTATTTCGCCGTTTTTCATAAAGGGAGACAAGCTCCTCTACACACGACTGATCGCCTGTTAATGCGGCAGCTGCTGCTAATTGTATTGCTGGAAAAAGGCTGCAATATAAGTGATCTTGAATAAGATTAATACTTTCAATGATATTCTGGTTCCCTACAGCAAATCCAACGCGCCAGCCGGCCATATTGTAGGTTTTCGACAATGTGTACATTTCAATGCCGATGTCCTTAGCTCCTTCCGCTTCAAGAAGGCTGGTCGGTTTTTTGCCGTCAAAGCCGATCGCACCGTACGCAAAATCATGGACAACGGAAATTCGATGCTTCTTTGCAAACGTAACCGTTTCCTCAAAAAACTTAAGATCGGCCGTTGCTCCTGTCGGATTGTTCGGGTAGTTTAAATACATCAATTTTGCCGCTTCTTTATCCTCCAACGAAATGGCGTTGTAATCAGGTAAAAACCGATTTTCTGCCAACAGCGGGAACGTTTTAAATTGAGCCCCGGCTAAAACAACGCCTGATAAATAGTCTGGATAACCCGGGTCGGGCAATAGCATTAGATCTCCTTCATTTAATAGGCACATCGGCAATTCAACAAGTCCAGTTTTCGTACCGAATAAAATCGCCACTTCTTTTTCCGGATCTATATCGACTCCGTATTGTTTCTTATAATATTCACTAGCCGCATGTTTTAGCTCGATCAGACCTGAAAATGGTGAATATTTATGTGTTTTCGGGTCTTCTGCTGCGGTTTGCAGCGCTTTGACGATATGCGGGGGAGTCGGCTGGTCAGGATTTCCTTGTCCTAAATTAATAATATCTCTTCCTTCTGCTACAGCGTTATTCACTTTTTTCACAAGGGCAGAGAAAAATTGTGTTGGAAGCTTTTTTAAACGTTCTGAAATCTCCACTCTAATCCACCTTTTTTTATAAAAATAGTTGAAATTATCATAAAAATTCTATAGTCTTTATATAAAAATGTCTAGGGGCTGAAAATCATGAAAGTTGCTTGTATACAAATGAATATCATTTTAGGCGAACCGGACCAAAACTATGAAATCGCTCAAAAAAATATAATAGAAGCAGCAAGCCATCAAGCGGATACAATTGTTTTGCCTGAAATGTGGAATACAGGATACGCCCTTGATCAGCTTGATGAGCTTGCAGACAAAAATGGAGAAAAAACAATTGAGCTGCTGACATCCCTTGCTAAAACATATCATGTCAATATTGTCGGCGGTTCAGTTGCAACGAAAAAAAACGGACAATTTTTTAATACCATGTACGTTGTCGACCGATTCGGAAATATCACCGCTGAATACGACAAAGCCCATCTGTTTAAATTGATGGATGAGCATAAATTTATGAGTGCCGGTCAAAAAGTAAATATATTTGAGCTGGACGGCATCACTTGCGGTGGTGTTATTTGTTATGATTTGCGTTTTCCGGAATGGATTCGCACCCATGCATTAAAAGGTGCAAACATTATGTTCATTCCTGCCGAATGGCCGAAAAAGCGAATTGACCATTGGCAATTGCTTCTCCAAGCACGGGCAATTGAAAATCAAATGTTTGTTGTAGCAGTAAACCGGGTCGGAGCGGATCAAAATAATGAATTTAATGGACACTCAATGGTCATTGCCCCTTGGGGCGAGCTTCTTGTTCATGATCAAACAGATGCAGGAATTTTTTACGCCCAACTGGATCTTCAAGAAATTGACCGTGTAAGAAAAACCATTCCTATTTTTCAAGACAGACGTCCGGAATTATATTTCGAATAAAATTTTACACCCCTTAAAAGAATGTGAAAGCATTCCCTTTTAAGGGGTTTTTGTATGAAAAGGCAATTAAACGCTTTTCATGTGTTTTAAACTTTTTGTAAAGGGTGGATAGGCAATCCCTTTTTCTGTAATAATTGCCGTAATGAGTTCATGATCGGTCACGTCGAATGCCGGATTATATGTTTGCACATTTTCCGGCGCCATCGGTTTTTCATACCATTTTGTCGTGATCTCCTCTGCTTTTCTCACTTCGATCGGTATATGTTCCCCTGTCGGACAATCTAAATCGATTGTTGAAAGCGGAGCACAAACATAAAACGGGATTCCATAATATTTTGCTAAGATTGCCACTCCGGAAGTTCCAATTTTATTGGCAGTATCTCCGTTTGCGGCAACTCGATCACACCCGACTAAAACCGCTTGTACTTTTCCCTCCTTCATCACAATGGATGCCATGTTGTCACAAATTAACGTTACATCCACACCAGCTTCCTGCAATTCCCATGCAGTTAGACGTGCACCTTGAAGAAGCGGTCTTGTTTCATCTGCAAAAACTTTGAAATGGTAGCCTCTTTCTTGGCCTAAGTAGATGGGAGCTAACGCAGTCCCATACCTCGCCGTCGCAATTGTTCCTGCATTGCAATGGGTCAGAAGACCCCAGCCGGGTTTTAATAATGACAGGGCATGCTCCCCGATCGAATAACAGACTTGCTCATCCTCATTACGGATATGTTCTGCTTCTTCCTTCAGTGCGTTTTTAATTTCCTCGATGCTTTTGTCTTTTTCTACTTTGAGTCTATCCTCCATGCGATCTAAAGCCCAAAATAAATTCACTGCAGTCGGCCGCGATGAAGCCAAATACTGTTTGATTTTTTGAAAATCATCCAAAAGCTGTTCATAAGTCGACGCTTTTGATTGCTTCGTGCCTAAATAAACACCGAATGCAGCAGCAATTCCGATCGCAGGTGCTCCTCTAACCTTCAGATGGTAAATGGCCTCCCATATTTCTTCTGGAGTAGAAAGATGCAGAAATACTTTCTCATTCGGCAATAGCGTTTGGTCGAGTATGATCACCGTATTGTTTTCATCATCCAGTTGTACGGATTGAATGGCTTTTACTGCTGTCATAAAACTTTTCCCCTTCAATAAATTTGCGGACACTTTGTAATAAAACATTCACAAAGTCGTCGCCTGTACGAATGTTTGCACGTTCAAGAATAAAGGTTTTACCAGCTGTTAAACAAATTTTTTCAGCCAAAGCTCGGGATTCTTTATTTTCAATTGACGTGATGTCTTTTACATGGGCGATCCCAATAATTCTTCTGCATAATTCAAGTCCGGCAGCGGCTGAGGCATCCTCAAGGATGGAATTTAAATACCATTCTTTAAAACTAGGTGCACTTGCAGTTCTTTCTTTTATATTCTCATCCCAAGCATGTAAAAATTTTTTTGTAAACAGCTCTATTACGTCTGAGATTGTTTGTTGAATATATTGCAAGTAGTCTTCCTTTGTTTCTTGATCTTCAATTGTAAAGCTTGCATTTACATAGGCGAAAATAAGGTTTGCAATCACATTCCCAATATCGAACCCAGCAGGTCCATAAAAAGCAAACTCAGGATCGATTATTTTTGTTGAATCTTCCTTTATAAAAATGGAACCGGTATGAAGGTCGCCGTGGAGGAGGGACTGTGCTTTTGTCATAAAATCAAACTTCAGTTTAGCTGTTTCCAATGCAAGCTTTGAATCATTCCAAATTTCTTCACGGATGAATTCTCTCGTTTCTGGAAATACATCATTTTGCTCACAATCGTAAAAAGGTTCTGTATACACGAGATCTTCTGTTATTTCACATAATTCTGGGTTTGTAAATTTTTGCACCAATGCTTTCTTCTCTTTATGATCGATAACGGCATCTGAAGTAAGCAATAAGGTGTTGACAAGAAACGTTGTAATATGGTCGGCAAACAAAGGAAATTTTTTATGTTTTAAAAGAGCTGTCCTCATAATTTCATGGTCAGATAGATCATCCATCACACAACAATTCATAATCGGATCATACGAATAAACCTTAGGTACAAATCCAGGCGCTAATTCCCCTTGCAGCTTCAATGCTTCGCTTTCAATCCGATTGCGATCTGGCGAAACTTTAAAGGCGTCTGAAATACGCGCAACCGGACCAGCTTGTTTAATAATGACAGACTGGCCGCTATTTTGATCAACGACACGAAATACATAATTTAAGTTGCCATCGCCAATCTCTCGACATTCCAATTCTGCGTTTTGTTCAAAAATATCGAGTTTTTTCTGTACATATTCGATGACATCTTGCTCAGTCATCGTAAAATATGTTGTAAAATCCTTCAAAAAAAAATTCCCTCCTCTATCTTTGTTTGTCATAAAGTGAAAAAAGAGTCTTTCATAATATCCATTCACAATATGGGGACGACATTATTACAAGACCACTTCGTCACCTGCTTGTAAAAGCTGATTTCGGCAAATGCTCCAAATGGATTCGGATTTCTAGATCCAAAGCAGCCGCCGCATCCATTAAATAGAGGGGGCTGTCTAATAAGTCGATTTTCCGGCTTATAGACGCCCCTTTAATGTTTTAGAAACGTTGATATATCAATGCTTATGATGTTTCGTTTTCAGTGGATTTTGTCTTTCTAAGACAGCCCCTTCCTAAAAATATAAATCTGCATCATTTATTCTTGATTTTCCCCATCCCGCCATAATACTTGATAAATTATCTGTGTTTACTTGGTTTTCAAGTGAAACTATATCCTCTTGTAACATAAGACAAGCCTATTTTTGTGGTGCTCTTTTAGCTGCAAGCTTCTTCGCAAAAATGTGTAAACCTATTAAAACCGGGTCAGCAGCCGCTGTGGTATTTTCATAGTTTCTTTGCATTCAGGAACATTGTTCACTGAGCTGGATGAATTGTGTATCCGAAGAGCAGCCAGTTATATGAAAAAGATGATGTTAAGCTTGCAGCTGTGAATGTTTAAAGCCGCTTTTTCATAAATTTTTTGTAAACTTAATTTACTTCTTCTTTTTCGTAAACTGGCACCCAGCCTTCTTCTGTCACAAAGATGCGGATCGCAACAACTTTTCGGTCATCAGCTAATGTGAAATAGTGGCGTCTGCCCTCTGGAACAGAAATAAGGTCTCCCGGATTAAGATGCACTTCAAAAAATTTTCCGTCCTGTCCTTGAATAACAAAAATTCCATGGCCGCTTACAATAAAGCGCACTTCATCATCTGTATGATGATGTTCACGCTGAAAATTTTTCAGCAGCTCTTCAAGGTTTGGCGTATGATCTGCTAAAGAAATGACATCCCAAGCTTTGTAGCCGCGTCTTGCTGAAATATCTTTAATTTCATTTTCAAAAGATTGTAAAATCGTTTGTTTTTCCTCATCATTTAAAAGATATTTCTCTTTTAAATGCTCTGGTAATTTGGCAATATCCCATTGCTCGTAAATAACACCTTGTTGATTTAAAAATGAAATCACTTCCTCTTGATTGCTGATAACTTCGTTTGTTCCTTGAATTTTAATCGTTGTCATGTAAAATACCTCCTTAAAATGTTTAATTATTTAAAGCTCCTGTACTCGCAAGGAGACCGGCTTTTGCTTGAATAAGAGCAAGCTGATACTGAAATAAAAATTCACAAGCTTCTAAAATTTTCTTTGCTTCAAAGCCATCTTTTCCCCATACAGTAATTCCGTGGTTGCGAATAAGAACTGCCCCTTTATCCTCCTTCACGAAATCGCCCAAAGTGCTTGCTAATGTAGGAATATGGGCATAATTATAAATAATCGGAATCTGTAATTCTGCATCTTCCTCCCAGCGGTCAAACGCTTTTATCAGTTCTTGTCCTTGAAATACAATTTTCCCAGCGTCACCATAAAGTTCAGAGATGACATTATTTGCAACCGTATGTACATGCAGGCTGCAGCCGGCTTTGCTTCTTTTATATATTTCGCAATGCAATAGCGTTTCTGCCGAAGGCTTCAGCTGTGTTGCGCCTACAGGATTTCCTTCTCCATCAACAAGCAAAAAATCTTCCTTCGTTTTTTTTCGTTTATCTTTGCCGCTTGCGGTCACAAGAAACTGAAGCGGGGAATCTTGAACTTTTATGGCTAAATTGCCGCTTGTCCCCATAAACCAATCCCTCGCAGCAAGCTCCTCTTTAATCTCCGCAAGCTCATGAACACGAGTTAAAACGACACTCATTTTGCGCCACCTTTTTCTTCTATGAAATTTGTTTTGTTTATTGTCTTCTCTAAAATGTCAATACAGTCGTAAAATGTTTCGAAAGATTGATAAGGAATAGAAAATTCTTGACATTTTTTTGATAAATAATCACGTGCAATAACTGTATCTGCAATCTTCGCGGCTTCTAAATCTGTGACGGAATCCCCGATGATGATGGAATGAGTGTCAGCATTTGCAATTTGCCGAATAATTGTCGGTTTGCAGCACCCACAATTTTGGTTGGGACATTTTTCATCACACGTATAAGGCCAATGAATGGTGATCGTTTCTCCGCTAAAATCCGCTTTATTGCAAAACAGTGCGGTAATAGAATCAAAAGGCTGCAACAGCGGTTTAATAAAAAAATCGATTCCGCCGCTGACAATGTATAAAGGAATGTTCATGTTTTTCGCATAATGAACAAAGTCGCGAAATCCTTCCCTTATTTCTGCAGTTTCTAAAATATAGTGAATGATGTCACCCTTTAAAGAAGATGGAAGAAGTGCAAACATCTTGCCGACTCCTTCCTGAATACTAATCGACTGGGAAAGGACGCCATCCTTCAATTGCTCCCACTCTTTTGGAGCGAAACGCTTCATGATGCTAACGATGTTATCTTTTTTTGTCACCGTTCCATCAAAATCACAAAATATTACTGGCTTCAATTGGACGGTGCCTCCTTCCATCCCCAGAGCCGAATTGCTTCTTGTAATTCTATGTCTTCAGCTGCTTCATTAAGGGGAACACCCCGGGAAACAGCGTCAACTGCCTGACGGAAAGCTTTTCCTCCACCCTGAGCACCTTGCGGGTGACCGTGAACACCGCCTCCTGCATTAATGACACAATCTTTTCCAAAATCATGAATTAAAATGGGAACAAGACCCGGGTGAATGCCAGCAGATGGAACAGGAAAAACTGGTTTTAAAACTGATTCCTTCACCAATTCTTCTTTCACTTTTAAAACTTTGTCACGCTCCAATGCAACGCTGCCATATGGTGAAGGGAACAACGAAAAATCTGCTCCAGCAATTCTTATCAATTTTCCAAGCAATAAGGAATGAGAGAGCCCATATTTTTCGGATGAAGTAAACGATCCGCTAAACGCCGGATGAGCCATAATTGGGAGGGCGATTTCATCATCTTCCCTTAATGCTTGCAGCACATCGAGTCCATATGTAAAAACATTAAATAGCAAAATATCGGCACCTAATTCTTTTGCTTTTCTTGCCTTATCTTTCAATTCAAATGTTTTTCCCGTCAAATTGACCGCATACAAAGTTCGGTGTCCCTTTTCTTGATACACGTTATCAAGAACTTTTTTGCCTTCCTTTATTCTTGTTTCAAATGATGTGAGCGAATTTTCAAAAAGTATTTCATCATCCTTTACTAAGTCGACGCCCCCGAGAGCCTGCTCCCGCAATTGGGCAAGAAGGTAATCCATATCACGTCCAATTACACCTTTAAAGATGCTCATCACTAACGGTCTGTCGTAAACGCCAAGTTTTTCTCGTAACCCCTGAATTCCAAATCGAGGACCTGGAAAATACCGAAAGATCTCATCGTCAAACTGCAAATCTAGTAATTTTATTTCTCCATCTAGTGATAATTTTCCAAAAGTTGTCGTTAAGATGGCAGGAATGTCTTTAGAAAAGTTTTCTCCCGGAAAGCGAATGTGAAGCTGTGCAATCGTTTTGCCGGAGGATGGATCCTCGCCTGTTTCTTTTATCTCAACCACTTGTCCTTTATGCTTTTTTAACTGCTCTTGCACTAAAAGAGGAAGGTCAGTCCACGAACCTACCGTTAATCCAAGAGCAATGTCTTCTGCTTTTTTTTCTAAATCTTCTCGTTTCGCAATGATTTGGTATACTGCTGTTACGTGACCCATTTTTTCAATCCTCTTCATTCAGATTTTTTTATATAAATAAAACCTCTTCAATAAGAAGAGGTTTTTTGTCAAAACAACTTCTTATCTTTCAACATCTCTGTTGGGAGAATTAGCACCGTGCTCATCATATGAGTCGGTTGCCGGGCTTCATTGGGCTCATCCCTCCACCTGCTCTTGATAAGAGTTTTATTATTAACTTTATAATTCTTATTCGTTTACTTGGATTATACCACTATCCTTCCCCTCTGTCAACACTTTTTTACATCATATTCGATTCAAATTCGCTTACATTTTTCTGATGGCATGCTACAATTATTTAATGGTGCAGTTTACAATTTGAGGTATTTACCGGAACTTGAGGTTGAGCCAAAACAGGAAAGCCTAAAAAAAGAGGACGAAAAAAGAAGGTACAACATCTTTTTAACGTCTTCCGATCGCATCATGCTAGATTACTAGACTTAGAAAAACTGGTTGAATTACGCAATTATAACGTTACTGGTTATCGTGAGACAATTTGTTTCTTGTACCGTTATTGGTTATGTTGCTTTTTGAATGATCCAGAAGAAGCCTTAAAACAAACGCTAACGTTTAATTTACAGTTTAATGAGCCTTTAAGAAGATCCACCAGAAGCGCTGAAAAGGCCTATTATGCACGGAATAACGAAGAAGCAAACCGAATAGCCAGAGAAAAAGGGTATCCTGGCGCTGGATATAATATCAGCAATAAAAAATTAATTGAATGGTTAGATATAACAGAGGACGAACAACGCCATTTAAGCACGATTATAGATGCGAATGAAAAGCGGAGAAGGAAACAAAAACGCCGGGAAATGGGCGTAAAAAGCCGTGAGGAGTATTTAAAAGAACAGCGCAATAAAACGGATAAGAACTTAGAAAAACTTAGACAAGCAATTGAGTTGAATCCTGATTTCTCGAATTACAAATTAGCTAAATTGCTAGGAATAAGTGAATCGTATGTAAGGAAAGGATGTTATATGTTATTTACTGGAACGGATGATTTAATTAAAAACGAGGATCGATCAATTAAAGAACATGATGTTTTATATTTTAGAATTAAACCTTTATCTTCACAAAAAATGGAAGGGTTAGTGGTGTACTTTCAACCCCATTGATGAAATTAAACCGTTTCTCAACTGAACAATTAATAGAAGTTTCATATAAAGTTAGGGAAATCCACGGTATGGTACACAAATGGATACCAGAGACAGTTATTGATGATACATTTATTAAGCAATATGTTGAATCATTTACTGTTGCCTTTGAACAGGAAATCACTGTACTTCCAAGGACATTTTTACGTGAATTTATATTCGTATTAGACGCTGCAAAAGAGGGGAACGATGTCCATTCTCTTTTAAATTATTAGTCCTAGTACTGTAGAAAGAATTAAACTGGATTTAAGTCAGTATTTTGGACACCAATAAGTGAAATTTAATTTTGATCTCATTGACATCGCTTGTCGCTTGACATGGAGCCTCTGCGGGCGTGGTGTTATGCGAAGGGTGAAAGGGGCAATGAATTCTTTCGCATGGCAAATAAGCCTACCACACCCCCACTCCATGTAAAGCGGATGCTTGTAAAATTGTGAAGAGCACTACGCTGCCCTTTGATACTGTCTACTGTTTCTTGTGGCGTCATATAGCCCAGGCAGCTATGAATCCGTTTCCGATTGTACCAGCCTTCTATAAATTCGAATAAGGCTCTTCTGGCAGCTTGAAAGTTCAAATAGTTGATTCTATAGATCTCTTCCTTTTTCAGAATTGCATGGAAAGACTCAATGCAGGCGTTATCGTATGGGCAACCTTTTTTTACTGAAGGAGTGTTTGAACTGCTTCTTTTCCATGTATTCTACAAATTTCTCGCTTGTATACTGGGATCCCAAATCAGAATGCAAGATCAATCCCGGACCTGGACGTTGTGCCTGATAAGCGTTTTCTACTGCCTTTAAAGCCAGTTCAGTCGTCATGTGACGGTCAAAAGCGTAACCAACAATCTTTCTGGAATGTAAATCCATTACGGAAGCCAAGTAGCACCAACCGTCTCTCAAAGTATGAATGTACGTAATATCCGTAACCCATTTCTCGTTGATGGTTGTCATTGAGAAGTCCTGGTTCAGCAGGTTATCGTGTTCTTCCATCTTGCCCTTATTGGAATGGGGGCGATACTTTTTTCTGATAATGGAATAAATGCCTGCAGCCTTCATCAAATGCTGAACCCGTTTCAGGCTGACTTTGAGCCATTCTTTTTCAAGCATATGGTGGATCTTCGGTTCTCCGTATCTCTGCTTGCTTTCCGTATGGATTTTTCGTATTCTGTCTGTCAGCTCCCGGTTTTCCGTTTTGTTTTTGATTCTGTTTTTTGTTTGGATTGATAGTAGGTACTTCTCGGCACGCCAAGGACCGTACACATGGTTTTAAGGTCATAATGGTGTCTGGCTCTTATCTCGTCAATCATGGATATAACAGTGGTTTGAATCTACTTCTTTGCGAATATGACCATAGCTTTTTTAAAGATTTCATTTTCCTCTTTCAGCCGATGCAATTCTTTTTGCAGGTTCAGAAATTCTTCCGGGGTAAAAGAGCCCCCGTCATCCACCTTAACCGGTTTTTGTTTTCTGATCCATTTGTAGAATGTCGTTTCAGACAGGCCATATTCGATCAAGATCTGTTTTACTAGTGTTCCAGTTTGATAAAGCTCAACCACCATTTCCTTAAATTCAGCATGATAACGTTTACGTTTTTCGCTTGTGTTACCCATATCAGGACACATCCCTTCGTTAATATTATATTTCACTAAAGGGTGTCCATGAAACTATACTAGCATCACTTACATTACACAAAATTCTTGACAGTACCCCTTCTCCAGAAAAGTAGGCTTTGGATAAATCTTTATTTACGGATCCAATTGAAAAAACATTTGAAAGTCCTGCGGGATATTCAACACCAAATCCATATGTATTACCTGCAGCAGATATAACTAGGATATTGTGCTTATTTGCTTTAGTTATAACTTCTTCTAATTCTGTATTTGAATTTTGAAAACCGGAACTTATATTTATTATGTCTACCTCTTCTCTAATAGCCCACTCAATCCCCTTTATCAAATGCTCTAACTGTCCATTTCCATCTTGCCCAAGAAATTGAACATCATATAACTGCACTTTAGGATTTACTCCTATCGTATTTCCAGCAACAATACCAGCAACTGGAGTCCCGTGATTATATTCATCAAAAGTTTTACTGGAATCATTAATTGCATTATAACTTTTAGCTACTTTATCATCTAATTCTTCGTTTCTATTTATACCACTATCGACAATAGCTATTTTTATAATCCGTTTTTTCTCAGTACTTTTATTTCCAATGATTTCTTCAACAGTATATACATAATTATTTTTTTCCACGAAGAATATTGATAAAAAAACAAGTGGCATTAAAAGTAGGAAAATGAATAAAATAACATAACTCTTTTTAAAACATAGTGCATCCCTCCAAATTATTAACAATATTAACATATATTAACATGTGTTTACGTGTAAATAATACTATATAACTGTAGATGAGCAATTTTCATAACAATAATTACCATACCAAAAGAGACAAACAGGGTATCCCTTATGCCACATGGAGCTGTTTTTTGACAACATCAATGGGAATATCTTGCTTCGCTGCATGGTAAATGAACTCGACGAGACTATGCCCTTTCTTCGTTCGGAGAAGATCAAGCCCAGTAGAGAAATCCCGGTTGGACTCGACCATACTGTACACATAAGCGAGTTGCACCAAGATCCAATACCGTTTCACCGCCCGACGTTGACGAACGCGGTACCCATCGAGCTTCAGCTGGTCTTTCGCTTGTCGAAAAAAGCATTCGATCGACCAACGCTGGGCATAGTAGCGCAAGATCTCTTCATCGCTTAGCTCCCGGTCGGTGCTCAAGACGCAGTGAAGATGTTCAGGTGTCATCGGCTGATCGGCTTTCCAAGCCAACAACACAACGGCATCATCGAGACCTTTCAGCGCTCCCTCGTAGCGATACACGCGATAACGCTCTTCTCCCACCGTGACGAGATGGGTGTCGTTCGGTTCGATATAGCGGGCAAACTGTTTGGCTTGGATGGCGATGCCTTTTGGATAAAGAACCCGATTCGTCTTGAGCATCGCAATGACGTGGAATCCTTTTTTCAGGCAGGCTTCCACGAGTGTTTTCGATGGGTACCAAGAATCCATCAGCACATAAACAGAACCGTGCACATCCAAAGAAGAAAGCATCTCGATGGCCCATTGACCCTTGCTTTTCCCATCCGCCTTGTCGTAGAGGCGGAACGCAAAGGGAAAAGCCTGGGTCATCGTATGAACCATGAGCCAAACAAGAGAATGTCCCCAGATCGACTTTTTCTCTGTGTGAGAATAGTGCCAATCACACCCTTGAATGGCGTGCGTTGCCCGTGACGAAGGCTTGATTTTTTGGCAAATCGTATCATCGATCGAAACAAAAAGGGGTTGATTTTTCTGTTTGGCGATCCGTTCGACACGATGAAGCATCCATTGCTGGAGTTTGCGAAGCAGCGTCTCTTCATCCCAAGGGCTTTTCGTGAAAAAATGGCTGAGTGTCGTTCGATGATTGGGGTGAAAGCTCCAATGATGAAGATCGGTCAACGTTCCAGAAAAGCCTTTCGTGATCATCGCATCCACGATATGAACGAGATGCTTCATGACAGGTTTTGAAAAATAAAGTGCCAACCCCAACATCGTGAAAAACTTGTGGATTCCTTGATGATGTGCTAATCTATTCATGAGACATGAACCTCCTTGTGTGAATGGTTTGTTGGCACATCTATTCTAACCAAGGAATCGGGTTCATGTCTCCTTTTTTGTTTCGATGTAAATTTATGTTAGTGATTTTGCTCATCTACAGTATATAAATTAAACTCGATTAATAGTTCAAAAGTACTGAATGTTTTATTTACATTAAATTTTTTAGTTATATATTCAATTTTCGCAGTGAAAAATTTATGAATTTCAAAGACCATCGAGGATCGTTCTAGAAATTCTGCTTTCCAACGACTGACCATGACTGGGCTTAATTCATATTTGGCGGCTATTTCATTGATGGTTTGCTCTTCACGCAACACCTTAAGAACCACCTTAGCTTTAAATTCTGCGGTATATCAGTTTCTTTTTTTCATGGTATCATTATAACTTATTTATTACGCTCATGTGTCTCACCTTATGGGAGCATTATAAGTACTCTTAATAGACAAATTGAAAAGACTCAAATATATCTTTATTATTTGGTCTAAGAGGAGGTGTCCAATAAGTTAGAGCGTTTTACTTTTTAACAAAAATAAGGAAATTTATGTGAAAATTAAACATTTGATAGGAGGAACCTATTTTTATGATTAATTTTTGGAATAAAGTTACTAAATACAAAGAAGCACGTTATGCTGCAGGAATGAATTTTGATCTTGAAGAGATAGAACCCTTTTTAAACCATTTATCAAACTCAATTTTAGATTCAGGCTTGACTCAAGAAGAAATCAACATGATTCTATCTGAAATAGATAAAATGAATGAAGACAATGAGATCAAAGAGTTTGGAACTTTCGATGTTATCTATAAAGGAAAGCCATCAAAAATAAGGGTTCAAGCTGAAATCCACATTGAAGATGGGGATAAAGAGTTAGTGCTATATATGTATAGTACTAAAAAATTGGTAGACGTTATAGAAAAGGAAATGCTAAAGGTGGAAGAGCAAAGGGAATTTTAAAGGTGGAAACAATTAAATTTGTTAATTAAAATCTGGATTTAATTTTAGGCTGTCGAGTTTTTCTTGACAGCCCTCCTTTTATCTAGAGTTTTAGTTTAAACATGATTTAGAAAAATTTGAATCGGCTACACTTAACTGGACAATAAAATTAAGGTCAAGTAGACTAAACACCAAATTTGGGTATACTGCTTATTACCTGAATCCGTGACAAAACATCTTTACAATGGTCGCAAACCGTTGATACGATAAGGGAAAACGACGTTGACGATTCTTCATCAAGTAGGTGATGTGATGAAAGATTTCCCGATTCGGTTTGTATTGACAGATGAAGCGATTACCCCAAGTGCTGGGCTTGCTCTCGTTGGCTACTTACTCCATCGAACGAAACTGGATAAACGGGTAAACGCACTTCGGCTTCCAACGGTTCGTCGAGAAGTGCACATTTCCCATAGCGATGTCATTCGCTCGATGATTGGCTTGCTTGCCACAGGAAAAACGGATTTCGATCATATCGAAGCGTATCGTCAGGACGATATCTTTTCGGCATCGATGGGGATTCAGCACGTGCCTTCCTCTCCAACCTTGCGACAACGACTCGATCAGCTCGCTTGTCTTCCGATGACCGAAACGATTCTTTGGGAGGAGTCCATACGTCTGTTGATTCAACGACATGCCACTTTGTCCCCTTGTTGGACCAAAGGAAAGACGACATGGCTTCCCCTTGATATAGATGGTTCCCCATTTGACAACTCCGATACGAAAAAAGAAGGAGTCAGTCGAACGTATAAAGGATTTGACGGTTTTACACCGTTGTTTGCGTATGCAGGGAAGGAAGGGTATCTCGTTCATGCCGAGTTGCGTCCAGGGAAACAACATGTGCAAGACAACATGCCCTCGTTTTTAGTCACCGCTATCCGTCGAGCTCGTCAACTGACTTCATCTCGTCTGCTTGTTCGCATGGATGCAGGAAACGATGCAGAAGCGAATGTGCACGTATGCCTAAAGGAAGACGTGGACTTTGTCATCAAGCGAAACTTACGCCGAGAATCGAAAGCGCTTTGGTTCCAGATCGCTTCGCAAAAGGGCAAACGTGTCGATGATGGACAAAGCGAAGGAGTACAAACCTATGAGCTATGCCTTCCACAGAAGGCAGCGATCGATGGGAACACGTATACGTACGTTCAAGTCACCCAAGTGACGGAACGGACGATGGAACGCAATGGACAGCTGATGCTCGTTCCTGATTATGAAGTGGAAAGCTATTGGGTGCGGCTCAAAGGATACGAGCATGTTCGAATGAGCGATGTGCTCGCGTTGTATCATGACCATGCGACATGCGAACAGTTTCATAGCGAACTGAAGAGCGACTTAGATTTAGAGCGGCTTCCATCTGGGAAGATGAAAACGAATGCGCTCGTGTTGGTCATGGGAGCCTTCGTTTACAATCTTCTTCGTCTGATTGGACAAGATCTATTAAGCGATCCGAGACATCCGTTGCACCACAAAGTGAAACGCCGCCGCATCAAGACGATTATTCAGACGGTGATCACGATGGCAGGGCGACTCGTCCGTCGATCACGACAGATCTGGATGAAACTGACGCGAAGGAGTGGCTATAGCGAGCCCCTACTGAACGTCTATCAGAAATGGAGAGAGGTAAGATAACGAACGAATGTTCGATCACTGATGTCCAACGTCACTCCCTGGGCTTTTTTGTCTATTTTTTTGGTTCGTATACCTAAAACAGAGATTTGTTCCATTTTCGGAAATAGAGATGACATAGGTCATAAGCATAAAAGGGGTTTATGGATTATCAATCCATCAAAATTACAACAAAATCAAAGTCGATTTCAATTCATCACGGATTCAGGTATTAAATATAAAGGATCCGTTCTAGAAACTTTACGTGGAGTGGCGGGTATGCTAGCCTTGTCGGCGAGACAGATGAACACATCATCTGACTTCCTGGCTGGGAAAGCATGCCCGCAGAGGCTCAATGTCAAGTTTCGTCGCAAACCCACTGTTTTGGTGGTCTACTTCAAACTACCACAGTTAAGGAGAGTTTAAAAATGAGAAACAGATGAACATTCACTGTAGAATTCAAGGCTCAAATGGTCAAGCTTTATGAAAATGGGAAACTAAGAAAAGATATTATTCATGAATATGATTTAACGCCTTCAGCCTCGATATCAGCAATGTACGATGTCCTAAAACTTCCAAGAAGCACCTATTACGACAAAGCAAAAGAGCAAGATCATTCAGAAGATGAACTGGCAGCAACCATACTGGAGATCTTCCAGAAAAGCCGACATAACGATGGTACACGGAAGATTAAACACGAATTAAAGAAGCTTGGCATCACCTCAAGGCGAAGAATTGGTAGAATCATGAAAAAAGCGGGCTTGTATCAAACTATACAGTTGCCCAGTTTAAGCCCCATGTGGATAAATGCAATGAATCAAAAGTGGAAAACGTGTTGAAAAGGGAATTTGACCCACAAGAGGAATTAACAGTTGTAGTTAGCGACTTAACATACGTGAGAGTGAAAAAATGGCATTACATCTGTTTATTTGTCGATCTTTATAATCGAGAAATTATTGGCCATAGTGCAGGTTCCAACAAAGATACCTAACTCGTCTATGAAGCATTGTCGACTGTGAAAGCTGATTTGCAGCAAATTCAATTATTCCACACAAACAGAGGCAACGAATTCAAAAACAAGACCATTGATGAAGCTCTAGATACTTTTCAGATTAATCGATCGTTAAGCATGAAAGGCTGCCCCTATGACAACGCAGTAGCTGAAGCAACCTGTAAAATCATGAAGACCGGGTAAATATTTCGAAAGTGTAGAACAACTCAAAATGGAATTAGATGATTATGTTCATTGGTTTAATCATATTAGAATCCATGGAACGCTAGGGTATTTGAGCCGAATGGAGTATAAAGAGAAACACCTCAAAAAAAGTGTCTAGTTTAGTGTTGACATACCAAAAAAGTTTAAATGAGGTCGAATAGGACCTAATAGTTGGCACGATTCATTTTGATAAGTGTCTCTGGATTAAGCCGTTTAATTTACATGTTGAAAAGTTAAATCAGTTCTATATATTATGTGGGGGAGTGTTTATGAAAATTATATATTCTATTCTTAGCGATCTGATTTACCTAATAGTACAATATAGAGGATTCATAGAATCGTGTTTATCTTTAGCAATTAAGAATCTGAGAATTCAAAAGATTTTTACTTAGATTCAAATTTGGATAGAGACACAAAAGAAGAATTAGGTACTCCTGATATCGTGAATACTATTTTAATGTTAGACTAAAAAGTAGACACAGATTATTATAGTAATAATAGACTGAAAAATGAGGTGTCTACATGACAAAAAAACAAAGGCGGTACGAGGAAGACTTTAAGCGTCAAACTGTTCGTTATATTTTGGAGGAAGCGAAATCCGTTGCACAAGTGGCTCGTGAGCTCAAAATTAACGAAAATACTCTTCACGGCTGGATGAAAAAATATAAGCAAGAACCTGAAATAACAGAAACCCAAACGTTTCAATCCGAAGACCACGAAGTTCGTGAACTGAAGAAACGTATTCGGGATCTGGAGGAGGAAAACTCCATCTTAAAAAAGGCGATGCACTTCTTCGCGAAAGACCATCGGTAAAATATTCATTTATCCATGAGCATCGCTTCGATTACCGATTGGAGAAGATGTGCGAAGTATTGAAAGTTTCTCGAAGCGGTTATTATAAATGGCGTGATCGTCCCAAAAGTGCTAGACAAGAGCGTCGAGAAGAATTGACGTAGGAAGTGCGTCGTGTGTATATCGAATCTCGCCAACTGTATGGGAGTCCAAAGGTTGCCAAAAAGCTTAATCATGAAGGCATTAAGGTTTCACAGAAGACGGTTTCCCGCATAATGAACAAAGAGGGAATGAAGTCTCGTACCGTGAAAAAACATAAGGCTACCACTAACTCAAAACATAACCATCCGGTCCACGAAAATGTCTTAAACCAACATTTTACTGTTACGAAACCAAATGAAGTATGGGTAGCTGATATCACATACATTCCAACGGATGAAGGTTGGCTTTATCTAGCTAGTATGATGGATTTGTATTCAAGGAAAATAGTCGGCTGGCATATAGACTGTTCCATGAAAAAGGAGCTAGTGTTAAGTGCTTTAAAGCAAGCCTATCAGCGTCAACAACCACAGGGTTCTATCCTCCATCATTCTGATCGAGGGAGTCAATATGCTTCAAATGACTATCAAGCTAAGCTAATGGAATACGGAATGAAATGTAGCATGAGCCGCAAAGGAAATTGTTATGACAACGCTTGTATTGAATCATTTCATAGGATAATAAAAAAAGAACTAATCTATCAGACTCGTTATAAAACAAAAAAGAGCATATTTGAGCATATAGAAATATTTTACAACAATAAACGTATTCACTCCGCAACAGAGTATTTTTCGCCATCCGAATACGAACGTATGTACAATAAAAAGGGAGCTTAATGAACATATTAATAGAATAGTTAGACCCGAAAATTTACCTTTTAAAAATAATTAGGACAACGTCGTAATTATTTTTAAAAGGCCACCAAGCGATAGCGCTGTAGCTGCTAAAAAAATTTTAAATTTTTGTGTCTACTTTATTGACCTAATATCATTTTTTTTAAAATAGAAAGGGCTAAAATTTTTGTTGCTGATATAAGTATTATAAATCCAAGCTCGAAAGACAGAAAGACCCCGAATCCAATTGTGTTACTTGCGTTAGGTTATGCATCTAAAGTGTTAGGATGGGAAAGAATTATATGTATATTTAATTCAGACTATGGGACTTATGAAGATTTGCCCTTTGATTTAAAATTTAGAAGACATATAGTATATAGTCTTAATGGAAAATCTGAAGTAAGGAAGTATTTGGCTAAAATATTAACGAAAACAATTCAAGAATTATATGTAAAAGGAATGTTAGATGATGAATTAAACGACTTCTTAAAAGTTCAGGTAGACACACAAATATTATCGCTCCTCAATAGTATTTATAAGATACTGTATGGATATATTGGTCAAAAAACATTCAGTAATTATGAAACAATATTAAATCTTGAATTAGATGATATTAAAGAATTGCTAAATAGAAAGTTTTTAGGGTTTCAAGTGTTTAAACATTATAGAACAGTATAGAGAGAACTACGTAATATCGCAAGACATTTTCTATCGTCAGCTTATTATAAAAAGGAGCATTCCTGTTAGAAGGTTTTTCGGGGACTTGAATAAAAAAAGCCCTCTTGGTATGATTCGGGGTGTCAATCGGATGAATTGACACCTAATTTGGATACCAAGGAGGACTATACATGAATTCTATCTCAATCAAGTCACCGATCAAACGCGAGTCAGTCAAGACTTTGTGGGAATTTTTTTAGTTCGCTGAAAATAGATGTAAGTCATAGGTTAGCGAACCATTTTTTTGAATTTTATCCGTAAGCGCTTTCGGATTCTCATCCCTTGCCATGATAGACCGATATGTATACCTTTTTTTACCATTCCTTGAGTTCAGGCAGGTCATGATAGATCGGAGACCCGGAAGATTGCTGCAAATATGGCACGTTATTCCACGTGATCTCCGGCCAAAGACGGCGGACGCGTTGTTTCGCCTTGTTCACGATCGTCTGTTTGGTGGATGTCGTCGACGCCGTTTCCTCCGCCGGCTGCGACGATTCTTCTCCGAAACGACGTCCGAAAAGACGAATCCCATCCATACCGGGCAATCATTGCCTTGAAAAACGCCCCGAGTCCCTTGTCTGTCCAACTGCGGCGGTATTTCACCCGATACGCCAACTGGCTTCTCACGCTTTCAGCCCTTCCCATCGGATACATGCCCGTTGTGTCCACTCCTTGCTCCTTCAGCCATTCCCGGTAATCTCGGATACATCCCGGCATCGATTCGATCCGGTGGATCAAGGCAGCCAGCTGTTGTTCTTTCGCTTCGTCCCCCAGCGTGCCGAGGGCTCTGTTCAGTTCCACAAGCAACCCCTCTTCATCCTGCTTCGCCGGCTTTTGCCGAATCGCCTGTCACCGTGGATGGCCCGAGAGGCATTAGCGCAACTCACGCGCCACGTGGAATCGATCAAATTGGAAGCAGTCCCGTCCCTTGAAATACTCCCGGCACGCGGTAATCCATGGAGCGCCGTCCCCGTTGATGACAAGAAGATCCCGATACGGATCATAGGCATATTCGTTCATCAAAAATTCCTCGAAGCCTTCCCACACCTCCCTCTTGCCCTCATGGACGTAATGGCGCTGATTCACGAATTCGATCCGTAAGCCGTTGCGCTTCCACCCTTCGTGAACGATCAGGATTTGTCTTCCTTGGCCCGTTTTCTCTTCCCTTGGCGAGAGACAAACAGTCCATCGGCCTCCCACAAACAGCATCCGTCCATATTGCTGGTCAACCGGGCAGTGCAGCGGAGCTTCGGCTTCGAGCACCAACTGGCGGATCGCCTCATGGCTTATCACCGGATACCCGACCATCTGGGCAAGCGTACAAGCCGCTTTGCGATAAGAAGAGCACTCCACAACCAATCCCACCGCCGTTTCTTCTAGACAAGGACTGATTGACTGCGATCCATCAAACGCTAGAAGGGAGTCAAGCAAAAACGTGTAACGGTTTTGTTCTCGGTCTAAATAGTAGTTTCGCTCAAAGGTGACTTCGCCAAACAGGGTTTGAATCGTGGAGCGTCGTTTGTCTTTCAAGTGGTACCGGCGCTTGTCCCGGGTTTCCGCCAATTGTCGGTCGATGTCCTCCAACAGAGCCGTAAACAGCTCAGCGAAGGCGTTTTGCAGGGCTCGAAACAAATCAAGTTCGATCTCTTTCCATGTCAACGAATTTGTGGTAAGATGTTGTTGAATATTCATGGGACTCTCTCCTCCTGTTTGATAGTGTGGTCAATCATCTTATCAGGGAGAGAGTCCTTTTTTCATGTTCCTGCTTGGGATCCTACCGCGCTTTCGCTTGGTGACCCCGATGAGGGGATTGCGAACCTACGTTCCCATCCCCCCTCATCGGGAATTCTAAGAATTTCTCCCACAAACATTTTACGCACACCAGAAAATATTTATGGAAAATGCAAAAAGGCTAGATAACGCTAGATACCATGCATGGTTTCATCATCATAACTCTGATTGATGGATTACTGTTGCAAAGAAAAAAGAAGGTAAATTCATCCAATATCATTACAAACCACAGGAATTGGCTGAAAAACTAACAGAATGGCTCGAAGAGGATGTTTATTTTAGCTAGAATACTTTTGCCGACAAATTACGAATATAAGGCAATTAAAGTCGTTATATGTTGATTTAGATTTTTATTTGTTTAATTATAATTCGAACTGGATAATCGGCAAATTAGAATACGATTATTTTGGCCAATCGATTCCAGAGCCGAATATAATCATTTTTAGCGGTCAAGAAATGGTTTTAATTTGGCTTAAAGAGCCTGTTCCTTACAAAGCTTCACCGTTATGGCAAGCGGTACAAAATCACTTCTTAGAACAATTAAAAGAGCTAGGGGGCGACTCTAGGGCGGTTGATGCTTCAAGGGTATTCCGCATTGCTGGAAGCATTAATTCAAAAAACGGTGTAGAGGTAACAGGGCAATATCGTCATAAGGAACGTTATGTCTTGAGAACGTTAATTAAAGGAGAAATGATTTTTATGGAAACTTATACAACCCTCAAAAAGATTACTCCTTCCTATGACCCTTGGGAAGCTTATTTAGATATGAAGGAATACGGTGAATTAACATTATCAAATATAGAATTTACCACCACCACAATCTGTAATATGCGATGTGAGCATTGCGCTGTAGGATACACTTTATCTCCGAAAGATCCGGAAGGGCTGCCGCTCGATTTACTTTTAAAAAGGCTAGACGAAGTGCCGACATTGCGATCCCTTTCGATTACCGGCGGGGAGCCGATGCTTTCGATAAAATCTGTGGAAAATTATGTCGTTCCCATTTTAAAATACGCACATGAACGCGGGATACGAACCCAAATCAATTCCAATTTAACATTGGACTTGAAACGCTATGAAAAAATTATCCCGTATTTAGATGTTTTGCATATTTCCCATAACTGGGGAACAGTCGATGATTTTGTTGAAGCCGGATTTGCAATGATGAAAAAGAAGCCTCCATATAAAGAACGCGCAAAATATTTTGAACGAATCATTGAAAACTCTAGAGCTCTGGCTGAAGCGGGAGTAATTGTTTCAGCGGAGACGATGCTGAATAAACGGACGGTTCCTCATCTTGAAAAAATCCATAGACAAATTGTAGACGAAATGAAATGTCAACGCCATGAGGTGCATCCAATGTATCCAAGTGATTTCGCTAGCAATCTTGAAACGCTCAGCTTGGATGAGATACGCGAAGCAATTCATAAGCTTTTGGATATCCGCGACGAATCAGTGTGGATGCTGTTTGGAACACTCCCGTTTTACGCTTGCAGCGACAATGAGGAAGATTTAGCATTGCTGAAGCGATTGAGAGAAAGCAAAAACGTGACTGTTCGAAATGACCCTGACGGCAGATCCCGTCTCAATGTCAATATTTTTACAGGGGACATTATTGTGACAGATTTCGGCGATGTACCGCCGCTTGGAAACATCAAAAAAGATACTCTTTTATCAGCCTATGAAAAATGGATGCAATCCCCGATTGCCCAACAGCTGAATTGCCATTGTCCAAACGTAGCGTGTCTTGGACCGAATCTTTTAGTGAAAAATAGTTATTACCGAGACTTAGATTTTACAAAAAGAAAAGCGCGCATATAAATAAAAGGGCTTGGGCTTCTTTCGGCAATATATTTGCCTTTCGCCCGCCCTTTTCTATTATCTAGGCTGATTGGTAATAAGAAAGTGGAAGGATGCCCGATCCTGCACAGGAATCCATGCTCCAATGCCTTGTTGCGTAACATTTTTGACAACAATTTGCTTCTTGCTTCCCTTTAACATTAAATACACTTCTCCGTAAGTGACTTTTCCTTTTTCGTTGACAGCGGGAACGTATGCGTATAAATACCCCATTTTTTTCGGCGGGATATTATATACTTGATTTTTTTTCGTCCCGAAGCCGACAATTGTTTCAAATGCTAGCGGCATTTTCGATTTCTTTGCCGCCTTCATCAGCATCATTTTTTTGACATCTTTATGATCAGAAATTCTAGCGGTTAATCCTCCTTTTACCCGTTTTTGCGCCTCCTGTTTATAGCTAATTTGAACGGGCGACTTACCGCCTCGATTGTCAAAAAAGTTTGTATTGATTTTTTGATACTCCCAATTGACTGTTGTTTCCTCAGATTCATAATTCAATGCCCACCGTCCCAAATAAATGGCGGCTCTATATCCTATGGCGGTTGGAGAAGGTGTAATGGAAGACTCATTTAACATTTTAATTAAAACAGGATTTTCAATCGGGACGTTGGATGTTTTGATTAACTCTTTTGTTAATTCACTTGGCTGTAAATAAGGAAGATTTTGACTCGGATTTGGATACGTATTTTCTTTTGAAATATCCATCACCGATTTGGGGATAGTTGGTGCTTCAGCGAAGCTTAAGCTTGAACAAACCGATGCAAGCATGACTGAAATAAATAACGTCATTAGCTGTTTCATGTGGTTATCTCCTTTCAAGTAGCCTTTGCTTGTAGTTTTTTCAAGCTATTTGTATTTTATCCGCAAAATATCTTTCTATAATAGATAGAAGCCTATCCCCATGATGACATAAGCAGCAAGCAAAGTAGCCCCTTCAAACCAGTTCGTATCGCCGTCATTGGAAATTACAATCATGAGCAGTACTCCTGTCGCCATGGCAATCAACTCAGGAAGTGTAAAGACGAGCGGCATTTTTTCTGAAAACAGAAGCGAAATTAATACAAGCAAAGGCGCAACAAACATGGCGATCTGCAAGGTTGATCCGATGGCGATTTCAACCGCCACATCCATTTTATTTTTGTAAGCCATAATAATCGCAGACGCATGCTCCGCTGCATTTCCAACAATGGCAACGACAATTACCCCAATAAATAATTCACTCCAGCCAAGTTCATGTGCGACCGTTTCAAACGTATGTACAAGATTTTCCGAAACATATGCAACCGCAATTGTTGCCAAAAACAAAATGATGGTTGCGATTTTGCCAGACCATTCCGGGCTTTCGTGTTCTTCGATCTGCTCCTCTTTTTTCTGATAAACTCCCCGATGGGTTACCAATTTAAAAAACAACGCGGCTAAATAGAGCCCGATCATAATGATGGAAATGCCAATGCTTAACGTCAATGTGTCCGTATCATTCATTGTTTGTGCAAACACTTCTGGAATGACAAAGGCAACAATGACCGCAAACATTAACAATCCAGAATTATGTCTTGCGTCGTATTCATTAAACTTCTGCCGCTTGTACTTTAATCCACCAACAAAAAACGATAAACCTGCAACAAGCAGCAAGTTGCCGATTACAGAACCTGTGAGAGATGCTAAAACAACTGAAATTAAACCTGCTTTTAACGCAAAGATTGAAATAATGAGCTCAACAGCGTTCCCAAAAGTCGCATTCAACAGTCCGCCAATTCGTGGACCTGCCACAATCGCCAAGCTTTCTGTCGCTCTTCCCATAAAACTGGCAAGTCCGATAATCGTTAAACAATAAATTGCAAATAGAAGCAGTGCATTCCAATGCATCAAACTGCCAATAACGGACAACGGCAATCCAACAACAACCAAGATCGATAATATACGATTGAACATAAAGCTCACCACCCATATTTAGCAATAATTTTCCCGAAAACTTTGCTTACTTATTTTAACAAAAGTTGTTTAAAATAAACACTTCCTTCTAAAAAAGGCCGTTTACAATTATGGAAAAAATTTGTCCGTAAAAATTATTTTTATTCTGACATAAGCAATATATTTTGACAAATCGAGCATTTTGCAAAGAGTCAGTCAAGACTTTGTGGGAACTTTTTTGATTCGCTGAAAACAGATGTAAGTCATAGGTTAGCGAACCATTTTTTTGAATTTCATCTGTAAGCGCTTTGGGACTATCATCCCTTGCCATGACAGACCGATATGTATACCTTTTTTTACCATCCCTTGAATTCAGACAGGGCATGATAGATCGGCGTCCCGGACGATTGCTGTAAATATGGAAAAATTAGAAAAGGCCATTCAAAAGATTACAAATGAGATGAGACGTTGCAAAGAAGCGGGTTTTGTAGATGGTATTCCATTTTGGGAACAAGCGTTAAGTAAGCTACTGAAAGAGAAAAAATAAAGGTCACTTATCCATTAAGGCATTGTAATTAGTTTCTTTCTTTTAAGGATTTTCGAGTTTGTTGGTATTTAGTCTACCAGTAATAAAGTTCTAGAATACTTTATTTAATGGTATTTTTATACCAAAAAATGAAATATGTGGAACTATATTGATAAAATTAACGTCTATAAGTGTGATAGAAATTAATATACTAAGGAGGTAATTTAATATGCGTAAAAAAATTTTACTTGGGGCTTTAAGTTTATCTTTGTTAGGAAGTACATTACCATCATACTCAGCGTTTGCGGCAGAAAAACAAGATACATTAAACGTCTATTCTCAAGGATATAATGTATCGTTATCAGAAAATCTTATTCAAACAGCTGATCAATATGTTGTTGTCGAAGAAAATAAATTTGTATTGAAAGATGAGAAAAAGTTAAAGGAGATTCTTTCTGAAAGAGATTTTGAGATTGTTAACAATTTAGTATCTCAAGCTAATAATAATTTAGAGACCATCAGTGGAGCTAATACAGCGGTAGTAGGAAATAGTGTTGTTGTAATGCCTAAAGACGTTTCAGCTAAAACTATTAGTTACGCTAAAGCTTCTGAAGGAAAAAGAGCAATTAAATTTCATTGGTGGGGAATCGAACTGTGGTTGACTAAGACTGATGTTCGAGCCATAGTAAAAGGTGGAATTTCTGGTGGTGCAGCATATCTAGGTAGTATATTTGGAATAGCTGGCGCAGTTGCAGGAGCTGTTGTAGGAGCCATAATATCTGAGTATATAACAGGTGTCCCGATTTATGTTAAATATACTTATGGTAATAAATATCCTCCTATTGTCTTACCTCAATAAAAAGGGTTGAAAATTATGAAAAAAGCTATTATATCTGCAATTTTTGCAGGATTAGTCGTTTTAATAGGTGAGTATATATTCACAAATAGCTTAATTAAGTTATCGGTTCAAATACCCGTGTTATTAATTGGTATTGTGCTGATATATAGGCTACTGGGAAAATAGATTGATACACATTTTCGCTGTATAAAATCTTTACAACATTCCCCTGTACTGTTTTAAGTGCAGGGGAATGAAGATAATTGCTAGTAATAGTCATATCCATTTTCTCCTTTATTTTTGATTTTATTTTAATTACTAACTCAACTTTCGCAGATAGAAATTGGCAAATAAGCCTTGATATAACTAGGAAGGCCTGCAATCCATTGCTGTAGTTGACTTTCAATGATTTTTTTGTCATTTTATTTATCTTTTTTAGGGTATCTTGAAGAAGCTCGATCAACTGCTGTAAAGCTACAGCCCAATCCAGTTCATTGATTTCATCGCATAGTTCATAAAAGAGACCGCCAATGGTCCGATCATCCGTGTTACATTGATTTTGCCACGAGAGAACGATGTAACGAGTAAACACAATGTTGGTATGGCTGATAAGCAAGTCGAAAGAACGGCCTTGGAATTCTTCCTGAAGGCGCAACAGTGACTTAGTCGTCTTGAAAAATACTTCGATGTCCCAGCGTATTCCATAGATGCGCACGATTTCTTGTTCTGTCAGGGTACAATCGGTGCTAAGAATGGCCACCCATTCGTTTTTCTTGTTTCGGTTTTGAATGAAGACCACTTTAACTGGTATTCCATTTGCCATCACCGTGTGAATGGAACGAAGGATTCCTTTCTTTCCTTGAACCGGATTAGACAATCGATAGAGTTTTTTTAAAGAGACGGCTCTGCCCCCTACGAGATAGCGTTGATTGGTCGCTTTCACCATGCCGATCACATCAAGTCCCTGTTCCACGATTGCTTGAATGAGAGGTTGTTGAGTAAACCATGTATCCATCAAGACGTAACGGGCTCCAACCCTGCGGTCAAGGCACGCTCAAGTATAGCAGGGATTTGTTCTGGTGCTGTCTGTAATGCCTCAACACGGCGTTTATCCCCTGATGTACGCTTATCTATTTTTTCTGAAATCCCATTGATTTGAGCCTTTTTGGAGCTCAATAAAGAAAAGTCAATCGGCATAAAGGAGTAGCCGTCAGACCAGCCTAAAGTAAGCATACGAAAGCCTTTATAGAATCGCTTCCGGAGCGACGAGTGATCCATACAACGTGCAAGCAGTTCCACTTTCTTAATGCGATTCCGTCCAAACATCGAATCATCAATAATGAATACTTTTACCCGGTATTTATCTGTTAGGCTACTAACCTTGGCAATGACCGAGGAACTAAAGGAAAGTAGAACGGCACCATGGTTGAGGAAACGGTAGACCGCATCCTTGACTGGCAGCTGATCCGCTTTTTTAGAGTCCAAAAGCCGGAACCAGTTCTTCTGTTGGAAAATGAGGCAAAACACCAGTTGAAACAAATAAGAACAGGTGAATCAGAGATTTTTTTGGATGTTTGCCTTTCGAAGATGTTTCAAGATTTCTAATTCGTTGAAAACGGATTTTAGTTTATTTGGTAATTGATTATTTTGTTCCTT
Organism: Aeribacillus sp. FSL K6-1305; assembly: GCF_038050115.1. Classification (NCBI taxonomy): domain Bacteria; kingdom Bacillati; phylum Bacillota; class Bacilli; order Caryophanales; family Bacillaceae; genus Aeribacillus; species Aeribacillus sp. FSL K6-1305. The sequence goes on from NZ_JBBOQV010000002.1 coordinate 59,354, forward strand.
CTGCTCTATCATTTAGAGGACACCATGTGCAAAATACTCAAATCTAAAAAATACAACAACAAGAAAAAAATGATGTCTGAAGCAGAAGCCTTTTGCCGATTACAGCTTCGGATGATTGACGGTATACTATAACGTGGTGGTTTTTGCAAACATTTCACAACGTTACCGTGCTTGGACCTTCTTCCCTTTTTAAAAATGAGGACAGCCGCATGTGTAAAGCCTGTCGATCATTTTGTAAAAAAACCCCTTTATTTTAATCAGGCAATATAGTATGATAATTTTAACGAAATGACCAAAATGTCCATTTAGTCAATCAAGAGGATGAGGAGCATGGCTATCGATCGAAAACAAAATATTATTGATGCGGCGACAAAATCTTTTTCCTTATTCGGGTATAAGGCAACGACGATAGAACAAGTGGCGAAACTCGCGAATGTAGGCAAAGGAACAATTTATACGTTTTTTAAAAGCAAAGAGGATTTGTTAGACGAAATTATTTCCTCAGTTATTGTAGAAATAAAAGAAACGGCAGAGCATGCAATGGACCCCGATCGTCCATTTCTTGAAAACGCCCATCGCGCTTTATATCGCATTGCAGAGTTTCGAAAGCAACATCCACTAACAATTAAGCTTCTCCAAGAAATTCGGGATATCGGGACTCCGGCCGTTCAAGAAGTGATGAAAAGATTGGATCGGGCGATTATCGCCTTTATCCGCGAAAAAATTGACAACGCCATAAAAAAAGGAGAAATTCGCAACTGTGATTCCGAAATCACCGCCTTTTTAATGTTAAAAATGTATATCGCCCTAAACTTTGATTGGGAAAAGGAACATGAGCCGCTGCCAAAGGAGAAAATCGCAGAATTATTTGAGCTGTATTTTTTAAAAGGATTGTCGAAATAGATAGTCCTTCTTCTTTTATCATAAAATGACTAAATGAGCAAAATGGTCAAAAGTACGAAAAAGGAAGGAGATAACCGTTGCGTGGAATCTCATTATTTTTACATGAGCTAAAAATGATTGTAGCGAATCGGAAAATTTTGATTCCTGTTATCGCTATTTTATTTATCCCCATTATGTATAGCGGAATGTTTATATGGGGATTTGGAGATCCGTATGGCCACTTAGAGAGATTGCCGGTCGCTGTAGTCAATCAAGACAAAGGGGCAACATTGAATGGGGAAAAGTTAAAGATCGGCGACGATCTAGTGGAAAATCTAAAAAAGAAAAAGCAGCTTTCTTGGGAATTTGTTGACGAGAAAGAAGCGGAAAACGGATTAAAAAACCGGAAATATTATCTAGTTATCAAAATTCCAGAAAACTTTTCAAAGCATGCAACTACGATAAAGGACGAACACCCTCAAAAAATGGAGCTCATTTATATGCCGAATGAGAGCATGAACTTTTTCGCAGCACAAATCGGGGATAAAACTATTGAAAAACTGAAAGAAGAAGTTGGTGATACATTAACGGAAACATATGCCGAAACAATGTTCCAAAATATTAAGAAGCTGGCAGAAGGGCTCGAATCGGCAAGCGAAGGAGCAAAGAAACTGCATGACGGCATTGATTCAGCAAAACAAGGAGCAATAAAGCTGAAGGACGGGGTTGATTCGGCCAAAGATGGTTCACAAGAGCTGTACAACGGCGCGCTCTCTGCGGAACAAGGAGTTCAAGAAATATATGGACATTTAAAAACGATGGCTGAAAAATCATTGATATTTAAAAATGGGCTGCAATCCGCTAGTTCCGGAGCCGAGCGTCTGAACAGCGGAATGAACCGTTTTAATTCCGGTCTTGAACAATTGATTGCAGGCCAAGAGAAATTGCTCGATGGTGCAGAAAAGGCAAGAAATGGTTCTCAGCAGCTGGCGGATGGATTAAAGCAATCACTTCATGGAATGAAACAAATAAATGAAAAAGCTCCTCAGCTCGCAAACGGAGCCGAGAAAGTACGAAGCGGAGCCAGCAATCTGTCGTCATCACTCGGACAATGGGCTAAGGGAGCAGAACAAACGAAAACGGGAGCGGTACAGGTGAGTGCCGGACTGGAACAACTGACAGCCCGGCTTGATGCTATGATCGCTCAAACGTCTGATCCGCAGCAAAAAACGGCACTCAAAGAACTGCGTGCAAGTGTAGGGCAGCTGGCGGATGGAAGCAAACAAGTAACAAGCGGTATAAGCCAGCTTTCCGAAAATGCTGCAGCATTGAAAGATGGAGCTGATCAGCTTTCTTCTGGATCAGCGCAATTGCATAGCGGAACAGTCGCTTTAAGCGACGGTCTCAAACGACTAGTAGCAGGGCAGGAGCAGCTCGCCGCAGGTGCCGAATCATTAGCTGGCGGACAGAAGGAGCTCTCCCAAGGATTATCGACATTCGGTGAAAAAATGAATGAAGCGAAAAGCGGAATAACCCAGCTGATGGAAGGAAGCGGACAATTATCAGCCGGCTTGCATGATCTCGCTTCCGGTTCTGATCAACTGCAAGATGGCACTAATCAGCTTGCTGCTGGTTCCGGCGAATTAGCAAACGGAATGGAAAAACTCACAAATGGGTTAGGGAACTTTTCACACGGAATCGAGCAGCTCTCTAACGGGTCTGGTCAATTGACGGAAGGAATGACGACGCTGGATAAAGGTTCTAATGAATTGGCAGAAAAATTGCACGATGGAGCCAAAGATGCCAGCAACGTCAAAGCGGACAAAGAAATATACGATATGTTTGCAAAACCTATTAAAATTAAAAACGAAAAATTAAACGAAGTTCCTAACTATGGAACGGGGATTGCTCCGTACTTCTTATCGCTGGGATTGTTTGTCGGCGCCTTGCTCGTAACAATTGTGTACCCTCTTCGTGAACCAGCAACTACACCTAAAACGGGAATGAGTTGGTTTTTTAGCAAGTTTGGTGTTCTCGTTATGATCGGCGTCATGCAATCGTTGATAGCCGATACAATTTTACTAGCAGGAGTAGGCATTGAAGTGCAAAGTATTGCGAGATTTATCGTATTTACGATCATCACAAGCTTAACGTTCATGACGTTAATTCAGCTGCTTGTCACAACGTTAAGTGATCCGGGAAGATTTTTAGCAATCATTATCTTAATCTTACAATTAACTACAAGCGCCGGTACCTTCCCGTTAGAGTTAATCCCAACAGCGTTGCAGCCGCTCCACAACTGGCTGCCAATGACATATTCCGTAGCCGGCTTCCGTTCAGTCATTTCGAGCGGCGATTATGCGTTTATGTGGCAAAATGCGTTTATTTTGCTCACTTTTATGATCGTGTTTGTTCTCGCAACGATCACCTACTTTACAATCCAACATAAACGCCGTTTTAGCGAGGCCGTATAACTTTTTGTTTTTGAATTTGCCGGACGAACTTTTACACCTTCGACTCTAGCGTAATAACTGAAAGGAAATTTTTCAGAACTAAATGTGGTAAATCGGCAATGCCACAATTCCTCTTCATAAAAATGAAATAGAAGCAGATCTCTATCATCTGCTTCTATTTTTTTGTTGAAACTTTTATTCATTCAGCGATTCGCCAAAAAGGCCTTCAAAAATGGATTCTTTTATAGGACGACGAGGGGTTGGTGCCTCTCTTTCCTGCAGGCTTTCCGGCAGAGCTTCTTTTTCCCCTTGATAGCCAATTGCAATGAGCGCATTGATTGCATACTCTTCAGGGATGTTTAAAACTTGACGTGCTTTTTCAAAGTCTATGCCTGTCATCGGATGCGTAATCAAGCCTTTTCTTGTTGCTTCTAATGATAAATAGCCCCAAGCTGCACCTGCATCAAAGGCGTGGGAGCCGATTTCCCCCCGCTCGCTAGTCTTTTTAGAAATAATCAAGGCAAAAACCGGGACGTTTTTGCACCAAATTTGATTAAACTCGCCAATGAATGACATAAATCTTTTGCGGTCTTCCTCTGTGCGAGCGATAATAAAACGCCATGGCTGGAAATTGAAAGCAGAAGGCGCCCAGCGTGCTGCTTCAAAAAGGCTTAGTAACACATCCTCCGGGACCTCTTTAGTTAAAAACGAACGCGGAGACCAGCGTTTTAAATAAATAGAATCAATTTCATATTCGGCCTGGCGGGCAAGCTTCGTTTGTGTCATCACATTACCTCCTAGAAATCAGATCGGAATTATACACATTTATTGTATTACATTTTTTTCTAAAAACAATTTTTTTGCTCAGAAAAGCTTTTATTTTAGTTCAAATGTTTCCGTAACGTTGATGCTGCCTTCTACTGATTGAACCATTGGACAATTTTTGTGCGCCAGCTCCAAGCATTTTTGAATTTGCTCACGGTCCAAATCCTCGCTGGAACTTGAAATGATGAAATGAAGATGAATTTTTTCAATTCTGTTCGCTTTTTCTTCGTTCCGTTCAACTTCAGCTTGAATCGTAATATCGTCATAAACGATTCTTTTTTTATCTAAAATTTTTCTGAAAACACTTCCGCTGCAGCCAGCAATGGCGGAAACCATCAATTGAAATGGACGGAATCCGTATGTAACATCACCTGCCACATGCAGTTCTCCGTATTCAAAAGTTGTTTTATATCCAATTTCCTTCATTTGAAATTCCATGCTGTATCATCTCCTCCATTAATATCTACAATTTTATTGTAATTGATTAATTTTTTTATTTGCAATTAATACAAATTGCGGGAAAAAAATTAAAAAATAAGTTGAACATCTACTCCATCTGTTATATAATAGTTTAAAAATAAAAAAACTGTATCATAACATTATAAAGGAGAGGGAAAAATGATGAAACGGCAGGAAAGAAAAAATATGATTGATTTTATTGAAAAAATAGGAAATATTGATCGGGAAACGCTTATGTACATGACGGATGCGGACATTGAACACATTTATGCTTCTATTTATGATCGATATTTAGAAATGGCTGAGTAGAAAACGCAAAAGAAGCCTTCTGCCGCCGGAGGTCCGATGCGAACATTCCCGCAAAAAAAGAAGCTTAAACGCGCAGACACTCACCTCTTGCCGAACTTTATTTAATATAAAATTAAAGCTCTGAACTCATGGCAAACATAGCTAAATTCTTGCTGAATACAAAAACCCGGGCTGTCGAAAAATTCGACAGCCCGAGGAATGCGCTTGATAATATCTCTTTTAATGGTAGCCGTTTTGGCCGTTCGCACTTCCGCTTGTTTTATGCTTCGGCTTGGATTTTGAGTTTTGCTTGTTGTGTTGACCGCCTTTTTTTGATTGCTTTGCCACTCGTATGTCCTCCTGTTTACGTCAATTTTTTCAGCCTCATTTTTAATATGACCATGTGAAATGAAAAAAAGTCTTCGAAATAAATGGCGGCCTTTATTAATTATTGGAATTTTTTGATAAAATTGCATTGATCTCCCCGCCTAATATAATAATAACCGCGGAAAGATAAAACCAAATTAGAAGAATGATCACCCCGCCGAGGCTTCCATATGTCACGCTGAAATTCCCAAAATTTCCGACATAGTAAGAAAAAAGAAGAGAAACAACAATCCAGCCAACGGTAGCAAATAAAGCGCCTGGATATGCTTCAGAAATTTTCATCCGTTTATTTGGCGCAATAAAATACAGTCCTGTAAAAACGATGCACAAAATAACAGCACTTAATAACCATCTTATCGTATTCCATATCGTTAAAAACACTTCTGTAAATCCGAACGCCCGAAATATAAACAAGCCTATCTCTCTGCCAAACACCGGAAGCAGCAGTGCAACTAAAATGACTAAAATCATGGCAAAAGTCAACAAAATAGACATCAAGCGAGCTACAAGGAAATGACGGTTTTCTTCCACTTGATATGCTTTATTAAAAGCTCTGACAATCGCATTAATCCCATTTGAGGCAGACCAAATTGTTCCAATGACTCCGAACGACAAAAGGGTCACATTTTGAGTTTCAATAATATGCCTCACATTGTTTTCGATCAATTTCATTGTATTTCCCGGTGCATATTGTGCGACAAAATCAAGAACAACATCTGAAGAGAGGGGCAAATATGCAAGGAGATTCATTAAAAAAATAAGGAATGGAAAAAGAGACAAAAGAAAGAAGTAGGCTAACTCCGCAGCTAAACTTGATATTTCATCTTCTTTAAACCGTTTAAAAAGCTCTTTAGCGATTTGAAGAAGGTTGATGTGGTCATCCATCTTGGCACCTCATTTCAAACTAGTTTCTGTCAAAGGCGCTCCTTCCATTTCTCTTTTGCTTCTTTCATTATTTCCATTACTTTCGGTGTCGTTTCTTTTAATTCTTTCACTTTTTCAGAAACAAATTCAATATCTTCGATTGTTTGCTCGATTGTTCTTTTGACAGAGTTCATTTTTTCCTTTGTTTTATCAGCAATCTCCATCGGATTTTCTGCGCACTGCTTGATTTTGCTAAAAGCTGATCTGCTTTTGCTGATTACATCGTCCCTTGTTTTTTTATCCAATAAAGAAAGCGCTGCGCCTGCGATCGCTCCGATGAACAGCCCTTTTAACAATTTATTTTGCGATTTCATTTGACTTTCACCTCTTCTACGAAAGATGGTGTTCTTCTTTGATCTTCTGGAGCAGCCCTTTGCAGCCTTTGACAACCATGTCATAAACCTCTTCAAAGTTCCCAGTATAATACGGATCAGGGACGTCCAAAATATCAGCATCTGGTACGAAATCCATTAAACGACTGATTTCACCCGTATTGTTATATCCTGCCATCCGGCGCAAATTTCCTAAGTTTTCTCCATCCATGGCAATAATATAATCAAAATCTGATAAATCATTCTTATGAATTTGACGTGCTTTTAAACCTTCATAAGAAATTTGGTAACGGTCTAATATTTCTCGAGTCCCTCTATGCGGCGGGCTTCCTACATGCCAGCCTCCCGTTCCCGCTGAATCGACAAAAATTTTATCTTCCAGACCTTCCCGTTTAACTAAATCACGAAAAACCGCCTCAGCCATTGGCGAACGGCATATATTTCCTAAACAAACAAAAAGTACTTTTATCATTGCTGAAACCTCCTGAAACCATTGCTTCAATCGTTTTTTCATAAGCTGCAAAGAATAGTTTGGAAAGATCAATTTTTTTGATCATAATATTCAATCTTTCATAATACATGATACAATGAAACAAATAAAAAAACGAGAGGATGAAATCAATTGAATTTATGTGAAAAATCAGCAGAAAATATGGAATACATGATTAAAAAAATTACAGAAAAATTGAATATGATCAACATCAGTGCAGTTCAACCAACACATTTTAATGTAAATATGTATGAAGACCTAAAAGAAATTTATGACCATGTAATGAAAAAAAATACTTTCAGCCCCAGCGAAATGCAAGCAATTGCAGAGGAATTGGGGAACCTACGAAAGAGCACTCTTTAAGTGAATTGAGCTTTCTGCTGCTCGTTGCGAATGGGCTTGTGCAAATGACGGCAATTAGTGTTTAACTTAGCGATGTTGAAGTGTTGTGAAAACTCGCAGCTGCTGTCCTCATCAGCTTGCTTCAGTTGATTTGTTATATGTGGTTCTATACGCTTCTCAAAACGATGTTCGAGTCACATTAGGAACCGCCCAATCTGCCATCCATCAGAGGTTTAGCTTGGATTCTAAAGCAGGCGAATCGTGTACGCGCTCCATTTTCATCATTCTCTTTTTCTTTTGCAGGAGAAAAATAAAGATAGACCTCCTTGTTGTTTAGATGCCAGATTTCAGAAGAAATCGTTTTTACTTTAAAGCAGCTTTATAAATTCAGTATAAGCTGCTTTTTGTATAATAACTTTTTGTCAAAACGGTGTCTATTTTTTGAACAAAATGTGAATTTTTTGTTTCGTTTTTGTGACAAATGATTTATAATAAAAGAAAACGTTTTCTTTGTTTGGGGGTCAAAAAAATGGTCGTGACACTTATGAAATATTTTTATTTATTCGTTGCTCTCTTCTGTTTATTGTCTGGAATTTTGGTCGGTTTTGCAAAGGAGCTGCCGCTTTCGGTGATAGTCATTTTCTTAGGTTTTTTCAATCTTGCTTTATATTATGTCTTCCATAGAGAAGCCTTGAAAAAACAGCAAATTTAAAAGAATGGCGAAAATAAAGGCACCATTCTTTTTCGAAAACGTCAAATAAGCTTTTTATAAACTTTATCTTTATAAAATTGAGATGCAGGTGTGTTGAATATATTCCTTTTCTTCACGATTCGTTCCAATGCTAATTGTTTTTCCGACAGCTTTTGTTGTAATTTTTTCCTTTCGGCTTCATCTTCACAGCATTTTAGTAAATCTTGAATAGTTAATAGTTCCTTTTTCAAGTCATTTTCTTGATCGACCATTCCGGCGTTTCTCAAAAGACGATAAGCCATTCGGAGTTCTTCCGGAATATCAGACAAATCGTCATGCGGGAGAGGCTTCCCCATCCCGGGAAGTTCTTTAAACTCTCCCTCTTCATATGCCTTTTTGATCCGATCCTCAGCAATTTTTGCAAATATATCCACGCTTCACCCTCCCTTCGACCGTTATGTTCGTCCTTTTTCTAAACGCTTTACCCGCTTTTTCATCGCTTTTGTTAAATATCCACCTTTAAAAGAACGAATTTCATACGAGCTTAAAAACGCTTTTGGTTCTATTTCATTGACAAGGTTTAAAAATTCTTCCTCCCGAGAGCGTTGAGCAACAACTTCCAAACGATACCTAATCGAATTCATTCCTTCTCCTTGAAAGACCGTAACCCCAAAACCAGCCTCCCTCAATTTTTTGACTAATCCGGAATTTTTATCCATTAAATTCACATTGTATGTTACATATCCAAAAGCCAGCTTTTTCTCCAGTTCACCGCCCAACAACAGCCCTGCACCAAAACCGATAATATATGCACTAATATTGTAAATATTAGATAAATCTTGAAAAACTATTCCTAAAGCGACAATATAAATCGCTGCTTCTAGCAAACCTATACCAGCAGCAGCCTTTGTTTGATTTTTCACTAACAAAATAGTTCGGATCGTCAATACTGGTACATACAATAATTGCAGCAAAAAAATAAAAATTGCTTGTAGAAACATGTTGCCTAGACACTCCTTTGTTCCATCATACTATAAATTATTTTCAAAAAGAAAGAGCTATCATAAACTCAAAATCTGAGATTTGAAACTACATTTTTACAATTCATCTTGATCTGTTATTATGCTTCGAAACTTCCTTTTTCATGCGAATAGGCTGGCGCTTGAAATACATCGCTGTTCTCCATACCCACTCCAACGGCCCTAATTGAAAATATTTAAACCAAATATGGCTGATGATAAGCTGCACGGCAAAAATTGCGAGTGCAAGCCAAAAACCGGCGAAGGGGTATACTTTACCGTACAATCCCAATCCGTAATGATAAAAAAGATATGTACAAATAACAGATTGCATGATGTAATTTGTCAATGACATGCGTCCAACAGGCGCAATCTTCTTAACAATTTGCCGACAGATTGGGTGAAAATATAAAAATATTAGAGAGATCACATAAAACAACATGAGAAATGGTGCACCGAACACCATGTAAAAACTATTTTTAGCGGTGACCGCAAAAATATTTAACGGAAGCCCAATGATAAGCCCGAAAAACCAGATGGCTGTTAATAACCTTCGATGCTTCTCCGGTTCTTGAAAAAGCTTTTGTTTCGCAAATATCATGCCAACTAAAAACATGCTGATATATGGGAGCATGTTTATTATATAGACAAGCGGTTGAAAAGGCCACATGCCAGACATAGACATGTAAAAAAGCCGATCATGAATACGCTGATGGAAAATATCAGTAAAACTTCCGTTTTGATATGAATGGATTGCGTTTCTTGCCTCCTCTTCCAATAAGGCAGCCTGCTCTCTTTTTTGGACTAAAGCATCCTCACCATTGGATACAGCCGTCATCAAACCAATAAGGAGCAAATATAAACTAAATAAACATACAGTCCATACCAAAAGGGTTTTCCAGGAACACTTCCGGAAAAAAAGGAGAAGAAACCCCAGCACAGCATAATCCATTAAAATGTCTCCATCCCAAATGAAAAATGAATGAATTAGTCCAAATACAAAAAGCACCACCAGTCTGCGTATATATATAGAAACAAAGTTCCTGCCGTTTCCTAAAGCCCGTTCCTCCATGATGATGATTCCAAATCCGAACAATAATGAGAACATTGTAATAAACTTCATTTGTACAAATATTTCCAAAATATTTTTCGTTAGAAAATCCCATGTTCTCCATGTTTCAGTAAAAAAATTTTCGCTGCCTATTTGGTATAAATATACATCTGGATAGCTGAAATGCGCCATATTCACAAGTAAAATGCCAAATATCGCAGCCCCCCGCACCACATCCACTACTTCATAACGCTCACGTTTAAGATTCAAACCAAAACCCCCATTCTGAAAAAAGTTCTTATTGTTAACGCCCTTTTTTCATTACTTTTTGTCCAAAGGCTGCATTTCAGCTTTATCGTGTTTAAATTTATTTGAATATAGCGAAAAAAGAATGACAATTTTCTTATAGTCTATTATGATAGACATAAGATTCGAATATCAACAGATCCACAAGGGGAGCTATATGCTGAGAGTGGACGGATATTTCGTCCAGACCCTTTGAACCTGTTAGTTAATGCTAGCGTAGGGATGTGGAAGTATACTGATCCATGATACAGCCTTTTTCCCCCTTATGGATATTTGTTGATAGCAAATAATATACAGGGGGTTTTATTTTTGGAAAAAAATCGCTTATTACTATTAATAGAAGCAGCAATCTTTGCAGCATTGGCAGTTATACTTGATCTTCTCCCTTCCATTCAATTATCATCAGCCATTTCTATATCCATTGCCATGGTGCCTGTACTCATATTATCGTTTCGATCCGGTGCAAAGATTGGCTTCATTTCCGGCTTTTTATGGGGATTATTGCAAATTGTATTAGGTGATGCATACATCCTGACGCCTGTTCAAGGCTTCATCGACTATTTTCTAGCTTTTTCCTTTATCGGTTTAGCCGGTCTTTTCAGCAAAACTATTCAAAATAAGCTGAAAGATGGAAAGAAAAGCTCTGCTCTTGTTTTCATCATCTTTGGCGTCTTCATCGGAGCTTTTGCACGTTATTTTTGGCATTTTATCAGCGGTGTCTTTTTCTTCGGAGAATATGCACCAGAAGGAATGTCAGCGGTCGTTTATTCTTTGATCGTAAACGGCATTACGATGATAGGAGCGTTTGTATTATGCGCTGTCGTTACTGTTATTCTCATTATGGCAGCGCCAAGATTGGTTGTAAAATAAACAAAATCATCCTCTGCAAAACATGCAGAGGATAATTTTGTTTATAGGGTAAATACTTTCGTTTCAACAGTGTATTTTTTTAATTTTTCACGGCTTACATGAAAACCGATCCCCGGGTTATCAGGCAAGGCAATTTTTCCATTATAAACCGATATTTCCGGTTCAATAATATCTTCTTCCCAATACTTAGATGAACTGGATATATCTCCTGGCAGTGTGAATTGTTCAAGTGTCGCTAAGGCTATATTATGGGCCCGTCCAATCCCTGATTCAAGCATCCCTCCGCACCAAACTGGAACATTTTGCTCTTTGCAAAAATCATGGATTTTTTTTGCTTCTGTCAAACCGCCAACACGGCCGATTTTTATATTCATAATTTTGCAGCTTCGAAGTTCAACAGCCTTTCGAGCATCTTCGAAGGAACAAATACTTTCATCTAAACAGATCGGTGTGTCCAATTCTTTTTGAAGTTTGCTATGATCCACAATATCATCGTGCGCAAGAGGCTGCTCAATCATCATTAATTGAAACTCATCCAATTGTTTTAGATGATTTATATCTTTTAATGTATAGGCACTGTTCGCATCAGCCATTAAATCCAAGTTCGGAAAATGCTTCCGTATTTCCTTAACTACTTCAATATCCCAACCTGGTTTAATCTTTATTTTTACTCTCTTGTATCCTTCCTCCTGATATTGTTCAATAAGACTGATTAAATCTTTTATTGTTGGCTGAATACCGATGCTCACCCCAGCTTCAACTTCTTTTTTCATTCCCCCGAGAGCTTGTGAAAGAGGTATATTTTGCTGTTTTGCATATAGATCCCACACGGCACCTTCCAAAGCCGCTTTTGCCATATAATTTCTGCGAATAAAACGAAACGATTCAGCCAACTCACGAGGATGATGAAACGTCGTCTTTGATAAAATCGGAATGAGGAAATCTTCGATCATGTGCACAGTTGTTTTCACGGTTTCTTCTGTATACCATGGAATGGAAAAAGCAACCCCTTCTCCAAAACCGGCTGCACCATCATCATCCTTTACTTCTACGATCAACAATTCGCGATCGTGAATGTCTCCATAGCTAGTAGAAAATGGGGCTTTCAAACGCATCTGTAATATATGCAAAACAATTTTCTTAATTTTTATCAATTAAGAGCATCTCCTTTTTTAAACAAGCTCTCAGCTAAGTTCGACAAAATCATTCCCATTCGCCAGAGGGCTCGATATTTCCCGGAAAATATTTCTTAAAATAGCGAATCCACTCGAACGTTTGTTTTACACTAATTATAAAATAAACGCTTTCTTAATGTAAAGGAGCAAGGGATTTCTTTATTTCCCTTATTGTTTATTGAACTGCAAAAATCTCAAATAAATAATGAGATCAATCGTAGAAACGAGTCTCATCATGAGATTAATTTTTCCACTCAATAGTTGTCTTCTTCTCTTTGTTGACTAGCAATTTAAAAACATCAGGTCTTGCATAATGCCCAACAGGATCAAAATCAAACTGGCTATAGGCGATTTGTTTCATATCCAGTTCTGCAATGATGATGTCTTCCTTGCCAAATACGGGCTCTGCCACATATTCGCCCAACGGTCCAACAATCGCGCTACCACCTCTGCTCATTACTTCAGGTGAAGAAGCAAGTTCATCATAACAAGCCAAATCTTTCGGATACATATCTTTTGTCACATATTGATTGGCAGACAAAACAAAGCATCTCCCCTCCAAAGCAATGTGGCGGATTGTTGACTGCCAAGTTTCCCTTGCATCAGCCGTTGGGGCAATATAAATTTGAATTCCTTGTGCATACATCGCAGCCCTTGCTAACGGCATATAATTTTCCCAGCAGATTAGCGCCCCTATTCTTCCATAAGGGGTGTCAAACACTGGTAATGTGCTTCCATCCCCTTCCCCCCAAACAATCCGTTCTGCTGCAGTCGGTTTTAATTTGCGGTGTTTTCCTAACAACTGTCCGTCAGAATCGAAAAATAAAACAGAACAGTAAAGAGTCCCGCCGCTAAATTCATTATCCCTTTCTGTAACGCCTATCACAAGGTAGACACCTGCTTTTCGAGCCGCTTCGCCCAGTTGTTCCGTCGTTTCGTCCGGAACAGCTACAGAATTGCTCCAGTATCTATACCAATCCTTCCTCCCTTCAGCCGAACGGCTCCCAATCGTTGTACCGAAAGATAAGCCTCTAGGATAAGCGGGAATAAAAGCTTCAGGAAATACAACAATCTTTGCTCCTTTTTCAGCAGCTTGATGTATGAGGCTAACCGCCTTTTTTGTCGTGGCGTCCCGGTCCATAATAACAGATGAGGCTTGTATAACAGCAACTTTAACCTTTTGTGCTCTGTTCGACATATTCTTCCCCTCCACCAAATTGAAAAATCTAAAGCCATCTTAAATGCCGAAGCTCACGAACCTTCAAAGTCAATAACCTTCGGAAGTTGCCCCCTATTCATCTTCCATAAAAAAATCTGCACAGGAAGGAAAACACTTTGAATAATCCTCTTTTTAAGCATAGAAGGGCCGGCCCATGTATTAGAGTTCAAAATAATTGGATTATGTTTTTCCATGAGAGCTTTTCATGTGATATCTCATCTGAAGTAATTTAATGGTAATTTCTTAGCATGCTCCTTTGTACAATACAGCTGTGGCTGAGTGTCGAACTAACTATCAACACTTAATTCTATAGAAGCATTAAGCGTAAAATATGAGAAACGGTTTGAATTGGAGTATATTATTCATAATAAAAATGTTCAAAAATTTTTGGACCATCCAATCAAAGACTTTGTCAATCATCCAATTTCAATACTGCAACAGCCATTTATCCAAGATGAACCATAAAGTGAAATAAATTTGCCGAAAATCGCACATCTATTTTAAGGGTTTTCAACTTCAAGTAAAGAAAAAATCGGGCAGGACAGCTTTAAGCATTGCGTCCATGTTACAAAAGATAATGATTTTTCAGCAGCGTTCAAATCATGTGCTAAAAACTCCAAGTTAAAATAAAAGTGGATGGGTAAAATGTTACTGAATTGGATGGGCATTATTCTTTCATCTAGCGTTATAATTAATGTTTGAACAGGTTCAAATTTTGATGGATATAACAACATTTTCGATTATGTTCAATAGGAACATTCTATAGATAAATAACAAAGAACCTGGTTAACTTGCCATATAGCAGGAAGTGCCAAGCAAATCTAAAGGGTGAAGCATATGGACTGGAAACCGGATCGAAATGCAAAAAAGCCTATATATAAACAACTGGCCGAATATATTGAAAATGGAATTGCGGATGGCACATTTCCCCCTGATAAACCGCTGCCTTCTGAACGGTTTTTGGCCAATAAGCTGCAAATAAACAGAAGCACAGTTGTGGCTGCATATGACGAATTAGAATCAAACGGACTTATCGAGAGAAAGAGAGGAAGCGGAACAACAATCAGCAAAGATATATGGGGCATGACAAAGAAGCGTGTACCAAGCTGGAATCGGTATATTGAGGCAGGATCGTTCTTGCCGAATTTACCTGTGACCCAGAGAATACGCAAAGAGATGGAAGAGCATAAACTAATCAATTTAGCTAGCGGTGAATTGTCGGAAGATCTTTTTCCAATCGACTCCTTGCGAGAAATCATTTCGACAAGGTCATTTATCGGAAGCCTAGGATATGATCATCCTCAAGGGAATGAGATATTAAGAAAAACTATCACAAAGCATGTGAAACGATATCGGAGAATTGAGACAAATCCGTCTTCCATTCTCATCACATCAGGAGCGCAGCAAGCTTTATATTTAATCGTCCAATGCTTATTAAAGCCGGGTGATGCGATAGCATTAGAAGAGCCTTCGTATTATTACAGTCTCCCGGTCTTTAAATCAACCGGAATTAGACCTTTCTATTTACCAGTTGACAAAGACGGTATAAACCCGGATGATTTGCTTCTATTGCATAAAAAACATCGAATCAGGATGATCTTTTTAAATCCTGCTTTCCAAAATCCATCAGGCGCTTTCCTTCATAAAAACCGGCGGGAAAAAATATTGGAAATATCGTCTGAGTATGGAATACCGATTGTTGAAGACGATCCTTACAGTTTAACGTCCTTTAATGGGGAAGAGACCTACCCGCTAAAATCAATGGATGAGCATGGAAATGTCTTATATATCAGCTCATTGTCAAAAATTGTTGCTTCTGGTTTGCGAATTGGTTGGGTTATTGGACCAAAGCCTGTGATTGAAAGATTGTCTGATGCCAAACAGCAAGTGGATTTCGGTCATGCCAGCTTTACTCAATGGATTGCCAATGATTTTCTGGAATCTGACGACTTCGATGCCCATATCAACTGCTTAGTCAAACGGCTCGAAAACAGAAGGGATCAAATTGTCAAAAGCCTTCGATTCTACTTAAAAGACGATGTTGATTTTTATATCCCACAAGGAGGCATTCATTTATGGTGCAAAATAAAGAAAGACTTTAATGAGATCCAGCTGCTAGAAGAGTCGATCAAGCGCGGGGTTATTTATGTTCCGGGCTCAACGCTTGGATCAAGTACAAAATATGTCCGTTTTACCTTCGCAAGAGAAAATGAAGAAAATATAAATGAAGGAATAAAAAGATTTGCTGATGCATTTTATAATATTCAGCATAAATAAATTTCTATTTTCAGGTGATTATCAAGCAAGGACATTAACGAATCAATTCTCTACCACAATGTAAAGAGACAGGGAGATGGTTTTATGTATAGTATGTTATTGACCGTAGGCATTATTATTTGTGTACTTGCACTCATTTTAACTGCGTTTATCGGAAAAGAAGTAGGAAACAAAATAGAAACATATAAAGCGATCGGGAACAGTCCCCATGATGAACTCGCAAGGTCAAGGGAATATGAAACAAGCTCCTTTCGCAATGTTCGCTCGTTGACATGGATTTATACCTTATTGTTTATTGTCATCCTCATTGTATGTCTTATTTTTCTGTTTTAATGCTAAAGAAACGAACCTATGCAAACAATAATGAACTAAATATATTTAAACCGAAATCCTCGACTAGCCCTTGCTAACGAAATGACGTTTAGCATGGTTGTTAGTTGAGGTTTTTTATTTTGGCTTTCATTGAATTTTCATAGCTCCAAAAACGTTTTTCGCCAAAATTTTTTGACAATAATAATTTACATTTATTTCAAAAAGTGATATCATTTTAATATAAAAATAATATGAGAGGGGCAATGAAAGTTGAAAGAAAAAAAGGCATGGTTTATTGACGGGTTTATTGGAATTGTATTAATCGTTGCACTTTTGCTCGGAGCAGCTTTTACATTTATCCAGGAGTTTATTGTTCCTGCAATTGTATTGGTTGTTCTTGCCGCACTGCTTGGAAGCGGCCTTACCATTGTACAGCCGAATCAAGCAAACGTTGTCATTTTCTTCGGACGTTATTTAGGAAGCATTCGGAAAAGTGGCCTTGCTTTAACGGTTCCATTAACTATTAGACAAAAGGTGTCCCTTCGCGTTCGAAATTTTAACAGCAAAAAGCTAAAAGTAAACGATGTGGAAGGGAATCCGATTGAAATTGCTTCGGTCATCGTCTTCAAAGTAATCGATTCCGCAAAAGCAACTTTTGATGTGGATGATTATGAAGAATTCGTGGAAATCCAAAGCGAGGCTGCCATTCGTCATGTAGCAACGAAATATCCTTACGATACGTTTGATGACCACAATATTACATTAAGAGGCAACGCCGATGTTGTTTCAAAAGAGCTGGCAGATGAATTGCAAGAAAGGTTGAACGTCGCTGGAGTTGAAGTAATAGAAGCTAGACTGACTCATTTAGCTTACTCGACTGAAATTGCCAGCGCCATGCTTCAGCGCCAGCAGGCAGCCGCCGTTTTATCTGCGAGAAAAAAGATTGTCGAAGGAGCCGTCAGCATGGCCCAAATGGCTGTCGAGCAGCTGGCTAGCAACGGAACGATTGAGCTTGATGAAGAAAGAAAGGTTAACATGGTGAATAATTTAATGGTTGCGATCATCTCCGATCGCGGCACCCAGCCGGTCATAAATACCGGAAGTCTATATTAATGGTTGTGTCGCATCATGGCAAAAAAGAAAAATTTCCCTTTAAGAATCGATCCTGAATTGTATGCCGTTATTGAACGTTGGGCGCAAGAGGAATTCCGCAGCGTCAATTCCCATATTGAATTTTTATTGCGGGACGCTGCTCGACGCGAAGGAAGGTTAAAGAAAAAAAAGGAGAAAGAATAAAACATCGATCATCTTTTCCGCAAGTCGAAAAATTGGCTGCTGACTTCCTTCAGATCTTGGCGCCCTAGACACCCTTGTCTTAAACAAAATACTGCTGCTTTAAAGCTTGGCGAATGTACAGATGCCAAGCACATACAAAAAATCCCTTATGGATAACTGAAGTGACCCAGTAAAATGGGACAAGGAAAAAATACTCCATAGCGATCAAGGGGCGGTCTATACGTCTTATGCTTTTCAACATTTAGCCAAAGAAAAAGGCATTACCACGAGCATGTCCCGCAAAGGAAACTGCCATGATCATGCCGTAATAGAATCGTTTCATTCTTCATTAAAGGCTGAAACATTCTATTCACAAAAAAACAACATTTCACTAACTCTATTGTAAAACAAATGGTTCAGAATGACATCTATTATTATAATCAAATTCGAATTCAGGCCAAATTAAACTACCTGCCACCTATTGAGTTCAGGAAACAGGCAGCATAGGTGTTTTTTCTGTGTCTCAAATAGGTGGGTCAGTCCATTTTTTATGAGTGAAGAACTTTTTCTAAATGTTTCACTGTTGGTGTTAAATTAGCAAAGAAATACGCTTCGCGGAGTCTGCGGGAAGGTGCACTATGCATGAGATATCCGGCACTTCCGTGATGAAGCATGTTTGCCTGTACAGCTTCAAGGGTTAAATAAGCAGCTTCCAAACGTATCTTTGCAATTTCTTTCCAGTCGAGTCTTTGACCGCTGAACAATGCATGAATGTCATCTTGAATTTTGCGCTCTTGTGTTTTCAATTGACCCGGCTGTATTTTTAAAAAGCTGTTGCAGCCATTTTGTTTATTAATAACCTTTTCAATGGAGGCGATGGAAGATCGTATAACACCTAAACCAAGAGGTATTTGATATAAAATGAAAACCGGGCGGATTTTCTCCACAAAAAGATCCGCATCGTCAGATAAAACCCACTGATTCGGGACAAAAACATCTTGAAAAGTACAAGAATATGTTGCGCTTCCATTTAAACCTAGAAAATCATTTTTTTCCTTTAATATTAATCCTTCTGCATTGCTCGGAATGAAGCACATGATTCGTTTGTGTTCATCCACCTCAGCAATCACACCGAACCAATGATTGTCACCTAGATTGGATACATTCGGCAAAACACCTGAAAGTATATAACCATCTTCTTTAGGTTTTGCCTTTAAGTGCAATTTTTCAAGTCCTGCATAATATTTCATCGGATTCGATAAGCCTGTTGCACCTAAAATTTTTCCACTCTCCAACAAAGGGAGCAATTTATTTTTTAATGAAAGATTATTGGAATTTCGCACATAAGTTAAAGCGGCCAGATGGCACCATAGGCAAAATGCAGTCGTCATACACCATTTTGCTGTTTCTTCTACTACTTTCATTTCTTGTAAAATATATTCCTTTTGCGACTTATGATTCGTAGAGAAAAATCCAGCTTTCCCTAGCTCCCGCAAATATTGCTCCTGATAAAAACCTTCCGCATCAATTTTTTTTACATATGGTTTCAATTCTTTTTCAATTAACTGCTCCAACGTTTCAACTTTTTCGTCCAAACTATTCATTTCAATCATCACCCGCGTTCATAATGTCCGAAATCAGGCATTCCAATTATTATTAAATAAATAATTCCTACGTGTTTAGTCGGTTTAAAGTTATTTTATTATATTAGGTTCAAAAAATCAATCTTTATTTTGCCGCCTCTCCTATTTTTTTGATAAAGATGAACCTGTATATGTATTTCAAAAGAGCTTTGAAAAAAAAGACAATAAACCAATGCTTGGCTTATTACAACTTCCTGAAAGTAGCCGGCATCCGCAAGCAACTTTCAGATAAAAATCGAAAAAATATAAAAGCAAGTGGAAAGAAACGCATTGTTTTTCTCCACTTGCTTCATTTTAGGGACTTATCGGACAGCCCCGCCTCTTAAAAAAAGGTGATTAAAATTGATTATTTATCTGCCAATATTTCCGTAATGGAGTCAATTGGTGTTTTTACTGCGTTGCGGGCACGCTTAACAGCCTCTTCATCTGGTGCATCGTAGAAGCAAAGGCATTTTGTCATATCTTCACAAACATAAGTTCTCGAAAATGTTACTTCAGGAACTTCTTGATAATGTACAGAGTTTTTCTTCTTTCTCTCCAAATATTGTTCCATTGTCAAATCTTCTGGTAAATTCCATTCAACCAAATAATTGACAACTTCATTATTTTTCTTTACATCTTCGAGTTCTTTTCCAACAAGACGAACTTGTTTTACTAGATGAATAGGTATCTGAATGTCTTTTAACGTTTCAGTGGCAGCTTTTTGATTTTCTGCTTCAACAATAAAGAATGCGCGTGAGAAATCCTTTGATACTTGAAGTTCAATTAATGATGCCTGATTTTCGTTTAATTTTCCTTGAAGCTCTGAAACTTTTTGATCTAATTCCTCTTTTGCTGATACAATACCATTTAAGGATGATTCAATTAAGTATAGCGCCATATTTTTATCCCCCACTTTTTTATTATCATAAAGTCATTTTAATATACTTAGTTCAAAAAATCAACTTAATCACTTTTAAATTATTTTATGTTAAAATGGATTGTAACAAATGGAGGAGATTAGTTTATGAAAATAAGATATGATATCCCTTGCAACATCGCGCAATCACTTAATATCATTGGAGATCGTTGGACACTGTTAATTATTCATGAAATTTTAAACGGAAATGCACTTTTTAATGAAATTAAAAAAGCTTTACCGGGAATTTCTTCTAATTTGCTTTCGGAACGTCTCAGATATTTAGAAGAAGAAGGCCTCGTTCAATCAGAGCTTTATTCACAGCATCCACCTCGATACCGCTATGTATTAACACAAAGCGGAAAAGATTTAGAGCATGTTTTCAATGCACTTATTATTTGGGGAAGCAAACATTTAAAAAAATGTTATAAAAAACTAATTGACCCGGCTACAGGTGATGAGGTGGACATTGCCTATTATTCCAAAAAAACAGGCGAACTTGTCCAAAATGTTGAAGTTATTTCTATTGAAAGTGAGCTTCAAAATATTAAATAAAAATGCTGTCAGGTCCTCTAAGACTAGTTTAAGGATAGGCGTGCTGGAAGCTCCGGCAATTGCCTTTCAGGAGGAGTTTTTCCACGCGTCTAGCCTCTTAGATACCAATTTTTACATAAATTCATTTCCCTTTGTCTATAACGAATACGAAATCCATATTATAAATCCCCTATTCCAGGTTATCATCATTCCCTTGTTCTCCTTTTTCAACACCTTCCGTAAAATCCAGTATGCTTGAATCACCTACCTATTCTTAAAGCATCACTTTAAAAATCCCGCTTACAGCTTTAAATGTTTTCCTGCCTCCGGCTTCAAAAATGCCGTCCGCAAACGTCCTTCATAATAAAAATCTATAAAAACGCAATTACTAAGCTTATCCTCATTGAACTCCCATCACTTCTTCTGAAAAACGTCCAGATACATCGGTGCAAACCGCTCACAATCAAAATAACACGATTCATTCTCAAAAATTAAAATCATTGACACTAAAAAATATTTTCTATATATAGTTGAAAAAACTAACAAAGTATAATAAAATGATCTACAAATATTAAAACTCACTATTCTTATAAGAATTATTTTGTTAATGAATTAACCGAAGATTAATGAAAATCCGACGACTAAGAGGCGGTGTAATGAATGGATTCTCAGCAGTCTACAATTATTAAAGTTGAAAATTTGAGCAAGAGCTACACAAATAAAAATAAAGAAATACACGTTCTAGACAATATTTCACTAGAAATAAAGCAAGGTGAAATCATCTCCATATTAGGAGAAAGCGGCTGCGGGAAAAGCACTTTTTTAAATATTATCGGCGGCTTTGAAAAGGCGGATAGCGGTCAAGTTTTGCTTGATGGGAATGTGGTGAATCAGCCGAATCGCAAATGCATAATGCTGTTTCAAGACTATGGACTGCTCCCATGGCGAACAGTGCTTAAAAATGTAGAATTGGGGCTGGAAGGTCTCAAGCTTCATCCTGCAGAACGGAAGGAAAGAGCGTTACATTACTTGGCATTGGTTGGTCTAAAAGGAAAAGAAGATTTGTTTCCTCATGAACTTTCTGGAGGAATGCAGCAAAGAGCAGGAATTGCCAGAGCACTTGCACTGAAGCCAGAATTAATTTTAATGGATGAACCGTTTGCAGCATTGGACACGTTTAATCGTTATTATTTGCAGGATGAACTGCTTCGCATCCAGCAAAAGGAAAAAACAACTATTATTTTAGTTACCCACGATATTGATGAAGCAATCTATTTATCAGACCGGATTCTCATAATGCATCCAAATCCCGGTCATATTCACAGGGAGATCAAGATCGCTCTCTCGAAGCCTCGAGACCGAAGCCATTCTGATTTTCAGTATTATCGAAAAATCATTTTTGAAGAATTCCACTTTAACCATCCTAATGTAACAACGGAGTATTATATCTAATTTTTCAAAGCAAGCTCACATTGTATATAAAAAATAAAAATAGGAAAAGGGGAAATTAGATGAAAAGGATTATTCAATCTGGACTGTTTCTATTAGTTATATCAGTATTGTTATTGACAATGGCTGCTTGTGGAGCAAACGGAAGCGATAATACTTCCGAAAGTGGTAAAGATGGAAAAAGAACAATCAAGATCGGGTATTTGCCGATTACTCATGCAGTACCTCTGTTTATCGAGAAGGAATTAGAAAAATATGAAAAATTCAATCTTGAACTCGTGAAATTTGGTTCGTGGCCTGAGCTTGTAGACGCCTTAAACACAGGCAATATTGACGGAGCTTCCATGCTAGTTACTTTGGCTATGAAGGCAAAAGAGCAAGGCATAGATTTAAAAGCTGTCGCATTAGGACATCGAGATGGGAACGTACTTGTCGTAGCAAATGATATTAATAGTGTTAAAGACTTAAAGGGGAAAAATTTTGCTATTCCACACAAATTCTCCACTCACAATATTTTGCTTTATCAAATGTTAAAACAAAACGGATTAAAGTACGATGATGTAAAGGCTGTCGAGATGCCTCCAGCAGAAATGCCGGCAGCTTTATCTGAGGGCAGAATTGCTGGATATGTCGTTGCAGAACCTTTTGGTGCAGCTTCCGTATCGATCGGAAAGGGCAAGGTACTATTTCAAGATAATGAAATTTGGCAGAATTCCATTGACTGTGCACTAGTACTGCGCGGTGAATTTATCGAAAAGGAAAAAGAGATTGCTCAGGATTTTGTTAATTATTACTTAAAAGCTGGTGAGGTAGCAGAGCACAAGGATGAGCAAACAATTGAAATGTCCTCCAAATATATGAAAGCGGACAAAGAAGTAATGGATTTATCTTTTAAATGGATTGCCTATGACGATTTAATCATTCATGAAAAAGACTATAAAGAATTAACGAAAAACTTGATTGAGATGGGCTTACAAAAAAATCCGCCATCTTATGAAGAATTTGTAGATAATTCGCTAATAGACAATGCAAAGCTTCCATAAGGGGAATTCCTATTTCTCGAGCAAACCGAAAGATGGACGCGAATTTAAAGATGTTCTATGGTTAAGCAAGCACTAGGCATGTTGAACAACAGAAGCCCTAATGATGGAAGTATACTAAAATGACAGTTCCGCATGGTTGATGATGCATAAATTCACCAATTAATTTGAGAAAAAAGAGAAGTGATAGGATGATTAAATATAAGAATTTCATAAACGTCATCATTGGTTTTGCTATCTTGATTACCTTGTGGCAATTAATTATTTTCATTGGAAAATATGATTCAGCACTTTTCCCTTCACCCATTCAAGTATGGGATGGAATACTTTCTTTGATTAAAGATGGCACACTGTTCGAACATTTTCAAGTGAGTATCATGCGATTTTTGGCTGGATATCTTTCTGCCGTTGTATTAGCGATCATTTTAGGACTTATTTTTGGCAGAATACCACTATTATGGGGAGTGATTGACCCAATTATCCAGGTATTGCGGCCTGTTTCGCCAATCGCATGGTCGCCGTTTATTGTACTTTGGTTTGGGATTGGCAATATGCCGGCAATAGTAATTATTTTTATTGCTGCCTTCTTTCCTGTTTTGCTATCGACAGTATCTGCTGTAAAGAACGTTGATAAAACTTATTTGAAAGTGGCACAAAATTTCGAGATTAAAAAATTCGAGCTATTGCGCAAAATCATTTTTCCTGCCACATTCCCTTATATTGCGAACGGGCTTCATATAGCTGTAGGTACAGCTTGGATTTTTCTTGTAGCAGGAGAGATGGTTGGAACGCAGTCAGGACTTGGTTATTTAGTTGTCGACGCCAGAAATTCCATGAGGCTAGATTTAGTCATGGCTGCCATACTATTTATCGGCGTATCCGGGCTGCTTCTCGATAAAGCGGTCGGACTTATTGAAAACTGGATTAATCGTATTTGGGGAAGAGCATAATCGCTGTGCACGGCAAACTTTCCTGTTTCAAGGGATATCTCAGCCCTACAAGTTGAAAGTGCTTTTCCAACTAATCATCTAATTACCTATATTAATTTTTCAGAGGATAGTATGTTCATGATTAGAGCATACATCCTCTTTTTTTATACACATCTTTCTTATTTGGAACTAGTCTCTCCAGCGATTTTAGAAAACGGCAAAAATAATTCGGCTATTAAAAATAATCTTTCGGGCAAAATCATGCTAGATGTAAATCTTTTGTAAAGCAAAATTTACAATGAATTAGCTTGGGCACAATATTTGCTTAATATTTGTTTTTTATATTTCTTTTAAAAGCTTTTGATCCTCTGCCCCCATCCAAAGAGCAAGCATATTCTGCCCAACAAGATGTTTCGCGCAATCCAAAGTATAACAAACGTTTGCCAATCGAATTGCTTTTATAACAAAATACTTTGTTAAATCTTGAGAGCAGATTCCGAATTTTAAAAGAAAGGAAATTTAGCTGTGGCAAAAAGCAATGCAGGAACAATTTTGTTGGAAAGATTAAAAAAACATAGAATGGTAGCAGCTATTAAAGAACCGAAATATATTGAGAAAGCGATCAAGAATAAAGAACATTTAAGTGCTGTCTTACTAATGACAGGGACCATTTTAACGGTAAAAAGATATGTTGATTTCATCCAGTCTGAAGGGCTCCCCGTCATATTGCATGTTGAAAAAATAGGCGGTCTAGAAATGGATGGCGATGGAATTGACTTTGTAAAAAAGAATGTCCAGCCAACGGCGATCGTTACAACGAGGAACGGCATTATAAAAAAGGCAAAATCAAGCGGTTTATTTGTTATTCAGCGAATCTTTTTAATTGACACGGAAGTTTATCATAATTTAGTGAAGGATGCGGACCAAATCCGCTCAGATATAATAGAAATTATGCCGTGCCGTGCTCCGGATTTTTTAAAGAAATTCACAAAGGTTTCGCAAGTTCCCGTTATAACAGGAGGGCTGTTGACTTTGCCTGAACATGCGAAGGAAGCGATAAATAATGGCGCACTCGCTGTAACGACGTCCAACTCAAAATTGTGGGAAATGGATTTAAATAAATTTTAAAAGAGAATTTACATATGATTTATACTAGATTAACAATTCTCATCTATATTATAAGTAACAAGTGAATAATTACTGGTGCAAATAGAGAGACCTCAAATTTAATGTATATGGAATAGATATATACATTATATTTGGAGTCTCTTTTTTTGTTATGCAAGCAATTGGAGGTGATTTCGACATCATTTAATAGTTTTGTCAGGCCGGGAGATGAAAAGCATTTACACCTAAAATATTAATGGCAAACGATCTGCCAACCTGTCATTGGCATAACGATGAAAAATAGCTTTATCTGTAATTGAAGACAGCTTGTAGAAGCCGCTTGCTCGAACACGGACGGTGATAGCCAGTCAAAGGCAACACGATTTGTTAACTGATTCATGTAAAGAATTTTCTAAATAGGCGAAATGTCACGACAGTTTGAAGATCCCTTTCATTAATTACGCTCAAACAATTTGGTGAGGAGGAATATAATGAAATCATTTGTAAAATTGATTTGCGCATTTACATTAGTATTTATGTTAGCAGCTTGTAACAACACGAGCAAGCAGGCAGCCAATGACTCTCCTTCTAAATCAGAGGACGGCAACAAAAAAACTGTTATCGAATACTGGCACGTAAATGCTGAAACTCAAGGCGGAAAAACAGTAGAAGAGTTAGTGAAGGAATTTAATGCACAAAGTGATACTGTAGAAGTCGTAGCCAAATACAACCCGGACATGTATAAAGGGTTGATGCAAAATTTACAGGCTGAAGTAGCTGCGGGCAATTCACCAGCAGTTGTACAAGTAGGATGGGCATTTTTAGACTACTTCTCAAATAATTTTCATTATGTGCCGCCGCAAGAAATAATAGATAAATATTTTCCAGAAGATAAAACATTTTTAAAAGATCATTTCTTAAAAAATGTTTTGGATTTAGCGAAAAATTCGGATGGTGAACAAGTCGGGATTCCATATTCGTTAAGCAATCCAGTCCTCTATATTAATCGAGACCTTTTACGAAAAGCTGGTTTAGATGAAAATGGGCCAAAAACGTGGGAAGAGGTAAGAGAATTTTCCAAAATAATAAAAGAGAAAACAGGAAAATATGGGTTTTATTTGCAGGAGCCGGCAGATAACTGGGCTACACAAGCTTTATTAGAAAGCAACGGAGCCAAAATGATTACGGACGGAAAAGCAACATTTGCTTCAAAAGAAGGAATTGAAGCGTATCAACTATGGGCTGATATGGTGTTAAAAGATAAAACAGCCTTGCATTTGCCTTGGGATCAAGGTGTACAAAGCTTTATCGATGGCAATGTCGCCATGGTCTATACAACGATTGCCCAACGTTCGCATATCCAAGCGAATGCCAAATTTGACGTAGCGGCAATCAAATCGCCAGCATGGGAAGGAAAAGAAGTAAGACTGCCGGCAGGTGGCGCAATGCTGGCTATTACAGCAAAAGATGAAGATCAGCAAAAAGCAGCATGGGAATTCATGAAATTTCTTTATAGCGTTGAATCAATGGCTAAATGGACAGAAGGAACAGGTTATGTGCCTCCACGTAAAGATGTTGCAGAAGCAGAAAATGGACTTAAATCATTTTTAGAAGAAAATGAAATGATGAAGCCTGCCATAGAACAAATGGACAAGATTGTTCCTTGGGCATCATTCCCTGGAGACGCCGGTTTACAAGCAGAGCAATTATTAATAGATGTACGCGACGAAATTCTTACAGGAAAAGTGTCAGTAGAAGAAGGTTTAAAATCAACGGAAAAATCCATCAACGAATTGTTAAAGTAAAAGGAAATGTCTACAAAGGGTGACTAACATTTATAACAATTTTTCAAAAAAACTTCCTTTAGTCACCCTCCCTTTTAACTTTTATTTTCGGTATCAGTGCGGAGGGTAATAAAAATATGAGTGATGGGACGGTTTTTAAAAATAAAGAGAGTTGGAAAGCGTATTGCTTATTGATTCCAACGTTAATTATATTTTCGATATTCATGTTCTGGCCATTTTTATACACGATTTATTTAAGCTTTTTTGACTGGAACATGATTACTCCGACAAAAGAATTTGTCGGATTGAAAAACTACATTGATGTTTTATCAGATCGAAATACATATAAAATATTGGGAAATACATTTATATATATTGCTTTCTTATTAGTTATAAACTGTATCATACCGTATCTTTTTGCTTTCGTTTTAGATTTAATTTTAAAACGATTTAATGGTTTTTATAAAAGCGCCTTGTTTCTGCCGGCATTCATCTCATTGGTCGTCGGTTCGATATTGTTTACGTGGATTTTAAATCCAGTTTCCGGACCTGTTGCCATTATTTTAGGATGGTTCGGCATTGAAATGCCGATTTGGAGTAAATTAGACGGTTGGGTCATATTGGTTTTAAGTTTGATTACATCTTGGAAAGTATTTGGCTATAACTTTATCGTCCTTTATGCTTCTATCAACGGTATTTCACGCGAAATAATAGAAGCAGCCCGTTTGGATAATGTTCCTTTATGGAAAATATTCTTTCATATCGTCTTGCCTATGAGCAGCGCTACTGGCATTTATGTGTTTATTATTACAATCGTCCAAGGACTGCAGTATGTATTCACGCCTATAAAAGTGATAACACAAGGCGGTCCAAATTACGCCAGCTCCAATGCGATCTATCACGCCTATCACGAAGCCTTCGTACTTTACAGAACAGGACATTCTGCAGCTTTATCAATTATGACGATGTTAATCTTTTTCATATTATTAGTTCTTGAATTTAAGTTTGTTGAAAGAGGTATCTATTATGAAAATTAAACGATCTGTTGCGATACCTTGGCACATTATTTTTATCATTACAATCATTATTCTTTTATATCCTATCGTTTTTGCATTAGGTTCATCGTTTAAAACGTTGGAAGATGCCTACAACAATGTTTTGAACATAGTTCCGTTAAATCCGACATTCGAAAACTATATCACATTCTTTAATAGTTTACCCGCTTTCAAAATTACGATGAATACGTTCATTATTGCCTCTGTTGCGACAATTTTCAAACTGATTACTTCATTTTTAGCAGCGTATGCTTTCGTATTTTTGCAGTTTAAAGGGAAAAACATTTTATATTTTATGTTAATTAGTACAATTTTTATCCCTTTTACCGTAACAATGATTCCAAACTATTTGATCATATCGGGTATCGGTTTAGTCAACAGCGTTTGGGGTGTTATTTTGCCGCAGCTCGCCAATGCGCTTGGTATCTTTTTAATGAGGCAGTCGATGAAAACAATCCCCATCTCGTTAATTGAAGCAGCCAAATTAGATCATATTGGACACGCCCGGATTATGAAAGATATCGTTCTCCCATTAGTGAGGCCGGCTGTCACATCAACAGGCATCTGGTTTTTCATTACTACCTGGAATGAATACGTATGGCCGGTGCTCATTTTAAAAAGCAAGGAAAATTATACATTGCCTCTTGCTTTACAGATGTACATCAGCTCAGAAGGCGGCACGAATTTTACTGTCGCCATGGCCGTATCAGTCATCACAATGATAATACCTTTAACTTTATATTTAATTTTCCAGAAGTATATTATAGGAACATTTACTTCTTCTGGAATTAAATAACGGAGGATGACACAATGAAGGAAATAAGATTTGAAAACGTTTGGAAATCCTATGGAAAAACACATGTTGTAAAAGGGCTCAATCTTACCATTCATCCTGGAGAACGTTTAGTTCTTCTAGGTCCGTCCGGATGCGGCAAATCGACAACTTTACGCATGATTGCAGGCCTTGAAGAAATTACTTCGGGCGACTTATATTTGAATGGCGTAAAGGCGAATGACATTCCAAGCGGAAAAAGAAATGTAGCGATGGTATTTCAAAATTATGCATTATATCCTCATATGAATGTCGTTGAAAATATTACGTACGGTTTAAAAGTTCAGAAGGTTCATAAAGACGAAATTCAAAAAAGATTAAATGCTGTGTTAGAAATGCTCCAGCTGAAAGGATATGAAAACAGATTGCCGAAAGATTTATCCGGCGGGCAAAGGCAGCGTGTCGCTTTAGCAAGAGCCGTTGTAAAAAAATCTGATTTCTTTCTGCTTGATGAACCATTATCAAATTTAGATGCGCAGCTAAGAGTATCTGCGCGCAAGGAACTAGTGAAAATCCATGAAATGTATAAGCAAACAATCGTTTATGTTACACATGATCAAATTGAAGCAATGACTATAGGGGATCGGATTGCGTTAATGAATCAAGGGCAATTGCAAATGGTAGATACGCCGGAAAATGTATATAACCGCCCTGCAAACATCTTTACGGCAAAATTTATCGGCTCGCCTCCAACGAATATTGTCGATATGGATTATTATGATGGCAAAGTTGTGATCGGGAAACAATCATTTTTATTACATCCGATGTGGATCCGAAAAATAAATGAAAGCAATGCTAAAACGTTTGTTTTTGGAATTCGTCCTGAACATCTAGAAATTTATAAAACTCCCCAAGAAAACACATTAAAAGGCACAGTGAAATACGTGGAAAACCAAGGAAGCAGCTACAGTATTTATATAAATTTAGAAGGTCATGAAGTGATTGCGATGAGTGAAAAAAAGAATTGGCATCCGGGGGAAATGGTCTATTTAAAACCAAAAATGGATCGTATTCATATTTTTGATCAAGAATCCACACAATCAATAGGCTATCCGCAAGAGCTGGATCTGAATGAAAGCAGTCCGATGAATCACAAAATCAATGTGGAAACATATCTTTCATGAGGTGGTTGTTTATGAAAAGAAAAATCTGTTATTCTGATTTGCCGCTTGTATCAAAAGATCCTTTAAAAAATGTCCATGACTTAATTGAATATGGAGCTGATAAAGTTGAACTATTAATGGATGGCGAAAAATGGGATGACATGGAAAAATCATTCAAAAAATTGTCTTCCAAACTAAAAGAATTGCCCATCGGCTACACCATTCATCCGCCAGCATGGGATATTAACTTAACAAGTGAAAATAAAGCGATTCGGGAAGCTTCATTTTTTGAATACAAAAAAGCGATTGAATTTGCCGGCATGATTCAGGCTTCGCATGTTGTGATCCATCCTGGGTTCTGTTTTTCTCCGGTTTTTGACAAACGTTTAGCAAAGCAGCGAGCTGAAGATTATATCCATCAATTATGTGAATTTGCTAAACCTTTGAACGTCAAGCTGGCAATCGAAAACGTCGGATACAACGGCAGTTCGATTTTTACGCAAGATGAGTTTACGAGCTTTTTGGATAATATTGATGAAACGGCAGGATACTTACTTGACATTGGCCACGCAAATTTAAACGGTTGGGATATTCCGCAAATAATGAAACAGACAAAGGATCGGCTGATTGCCCTCCATGTTCATGATAATAACGGAACAGGAGACGATCACTTGCCAATCGGTGAAGGAACCGTCCCATGGCAAGAAATCTTTAAAACGATTCATGAACAATCAATCGATTGTCAGCTCATCCTGGAATATGCACCCGGAACACCATTAGAAAAGTTACGCGAAGGCAAAGAAATTCTTCTAAAAGAACTTTCAACAGAATAAAGGTGGAGTATTGTATTGTTACACATTGACGATTTTGATGCATATTGTTTTGATTTAGATGGAACTATATATATTGGCAATAAACTTTTGCCCGGTGTAAAAGAAACGATCGACCGATTAAGGAGCCATAACAAAAAAATTCTTTTTATCACAAATACATCGACACAAACAAGAGAAGAATGCAGAGAGCGGCTTCATCATTTAGGAATTCAAGCGAAACTGGACGAAATCATGACAGCTTCTTATTTGTCAGCTGTATATTTTTTAGAGAAATCTCCGGACTCTCTAGTCTATATTGTAGGCGAAAAAGCGATTTCGGAAGAATTCCATAAATTTTCCCTAAAAATGACCGACAATCCTATGGACGCGACCCACGTACTTGTCGGGCTTGATCGCAGCTTTACTTACGAAAAACTCAATTTGGCAATGAACGCGGTTCGTAATGGAGCCAAATTAATTGCAGTCAATCCGGATTCGCTTTGTCCAGTTCCTGAAGGGTATATTTCAGATACACTGGCAATAGCGAAAGCAATAGAAGCTGCATCAGGACGGCCGATCGATCAGGTGATCGGGAAGCCTTCCTCTTTTTACGGCAAAAAAATTCTTGAAAAATTAAACATAAACAGCAACAGGTGCTTAATCATTGGCGATCGCTTAGAAACCGATATTTTGCTTGGAAAAACAAATAATTGCCGCACATGCCTTGTATTAACAGGAGCCTCTAGAAAAGAAGATATTGAAAAAAACAAAATTTACCCGAATTATATTGCACAAAATTTACAGTATTTGTTTTTCATGAAATAAATCGATGCTTTCATACATACTGATTTTTAGGTAAAAAGTTCAAACCCAGGTGGACGTGATTCATCCTCAAAGCTGTCACGCTCCACCTGTTTTTTATACACACAATCAGCCATTAAATTTTTTGACAACAACATCATTGAAAATACTCATCCAAAGCGACAATCATCGCCCCCATCCGCTCCAGCTCTGGAGCCACGATGCGCTGCACCCCATATTCCTTCAATTCTCCAGCAGTTACTTTGCCGACGGCTGCTGCCACAACATTTTGTTGAAATGCCTCTATAAGGTCAGATGTTGCTCCTTTTTTTTCAGCCAATTTAAAAAGCACTCTTACTTGCGGGGCAGCTGTAAACGCAACAGCATTCAGCTTATTCTCGATAATTTCATCCAGCAGCTGCTCAACGGTCTCAGGATTAGGTACAATGGAGCGGTATGGCAAAATTTCATGCAAAATCGCTCCGTGCTTTTCAAACCATTCTGAAAGCTTTGGCACCGGTTCTCCATGCAATTGTAAAAAAACATGCTTGTCTTTAAAAGAAAATCCTTCAATAGCCCGAAGCAGCCCGTCATTCGTTCCGTCATCATCGGCAGCATCCGGCTGAATGCCGATTTGTTTAAGAGCCGCTTTCGTTTTATAGCCGCGGGCAGCTATTTTTGCTTCCTTTAAAACGTTTATAAATGAATCCAAAATGCCGATCTTTTCTGCCGCTTCCAACAGAGCGTTCGTCCCTATTCCTGTCGTAAACACAGCCCAGTCAGTCCCTTTTTCAACAATGCTTCGAAGATCAGCCTCCAAATCCGAAGGAGAGCATTTTATTGTTTCTTGAATAGCTCGAATAACAGGCTCCCCTCCTTTTTTACGAATTAACGTGGAAATTTCCTCGCTCTTTCGAGAGCCTGTGATGGCGATCCGCTTCCCATGTAAATTTCCCATGCCTTTCTTCCCCCTTTTTCTCTATCATACTATAAATACTCCGTTCATCCCTTATTTTCAAATGAAAAAGTTTGAGTCAAGTATTTGTGGGCAACTTTTTTATGGAAGTAGAGTTAGAGCCGTTATGGAATTTCAATGTTTTTGTATGTTAGCGGTAGACGGGATTATAGGAAAAGCACACCTGGCTTTCTGCATTAATAAGTGCCGGTGTTGTTTTTGGCTAACTTTATCTGCAAAAAGGATCACCATTTTCTATGTTCATCTATTATTCTATTTACCAGAAATATTTTACTAAATTACCAAATTTAAGTTGAAAAAAGTTAAGTTTAATATATAATGAAAATGAAAAGGAATTTTTTCCTAATACTTTATTAACAGAGGAGGAGAATTCTTAATAAAGGGAAATTAGAAAAGTATTGAGTACAGTCTTGTCCTTATGCATGTTATCGGTAATTTTGCCAGCTGTATCTCATGCAAATTCTACTTCTTCTGAGGACATAGTCCAACAACAGTTAGAAACTTTTGAAAGAGTGGAGAAAGAGATCGAATCTGACCCAGAACTAGTTCAACCTGATAAAAATTCATCATCTTATAATTTTAAAGCTAATAATTTTCAAGCGTTAGCAGCACCATCATATCCAAAAAGAAAAGGAGTTATATTAGTAACTAAAGATGGAAAATTTGGTTCTCTAGTAGGGCATGCAGGAATCATATACTCAGAAACATCAACAGTTGAATCTTTCCCAAAAGAAGGAGTGAAAACATTCAAAAATAATTGGAATACAAAATATAAAACTGTTTATGCGGTAACGACAAAGGGAACAACTGTCGCTCAAGATGCAAAAGCTGCAGACAGAGCGTATTCACACAAAGGAAAACCTTATAATTGGGAATTTACGAATATCAACACTACAAAAAAATTTTATTGTTCGCAATTAGTATATGAAGCATATAAGTATACTACAAGTTTAAACTTAAATCATGGCGGAGGAATCGTATTTCCAATTGATTTAGTTAACTCTTCTCACACGTATATCATTTATACTAAAGGAGTTTAACAAATGAACCTTTTTAATACGATAACAAACAGATACAAAATGATCTTTATCTGTTTGTTATCCTCCATGATCTTTTTACAAGGATGCTTCTCAACGGAAACAAAAAACATCGAAGATTACAAATATGCAGTGATTTATACAGATATGTTTGAGAAAGCAGTTATACACCTGTACAATGAAAAAGGAAAGTTTCTTTCAAAACATAAAACGAAATACAGAGGAATGCCTCTTGGAGCTTTTATGGAAAGACCTATTCATATGAATAATAAAGTATATTACGCTAATCCACAATCTAAATACAACACCAATGAATTTATATTAGAGTTAAATAAAAATAATTTGCAGATTAAAGAAATTCCTAACGAAGAAAAAATTGCTCCCACAGTTTGGACTGTTGATAAGGAGTTTGCTTACATGTCTGGGGGAGATCTCACTTCCTCTGATCTTGCCAAAACAAATATAGCAACAGGAAAACAGGTCGCATCCACTGAGCTCAAGGGGCAAGCCATTCATATGATTGAACATTCAGACAAATTATATGTATTAACCTTTATACACTCCAATCCAGATGATATTTACGGTATTATCAATGTAATCAATAAAAAAGATCTATCTTTAATTGAAACAATAAAAATAGACGATATGATGTATTCATCAGATATGGAGCTCGTTGACAACGATCTTTTCCTAGTAAAAACATCAGATGGAAAAGACAATCAGTCAAATGAATTAATAAAAATAAACTTGATGAACAAGAAAATTGAAAAGATTACCCTTCCGTTCAAATCTTTGAGTGATATGCATGTACACAAAGATCATATCTTTATCACACAAGGAGATATACAACGAGAACCCACGGAAAAGAAAATTGCGAAACTTCATTTAAATTCTTCTAAAATTGATGTATTTACTACAGAAATTGAAAACTATGTATCATATATTCATGAAGATCAATTTATTACATCAGACGGCACAAAGATACAAATTTATAATCTTGATAACTTCAAAAAAGAAAAAGAATTTAAGTTAAAAGGAGATGAGAGTCTATTCACTTCATTTTTCATCAATGATTAAAAGCCAATACTATGTAGAAAAGTATTGGCTTTTTGTAATGCCTTCTCACGGTGTCTAACTTGCGAGTCTCATAATCAAATGTTGACCTTGTCTATGACTTTCAGCATATGGATGTGTTTCTTGCGTCTGTTTCTTTTATGGAAAAGGTTAAGACGTTCATACTAATCAATTCGACATGTCGGTCATACCTCCCTGGGTAAGGGTGCAGTCTTTCCTTCCACCTGTCTGCTTCATTTACTCTGTACCATCTTCGACAGAAAGGACTTTGTTTCATCCAATGGCAACTAGCCTCATATGAAGTTCGTGTTTCGAGAGACACCCTAAGTTTGCTGCCCGCTTCCTTCAGATTCCACATCACCACGGACACTATTGCGTTAAGCTAACTGCTACTTTTGCCTTCGCAGCTCGAGACTTTCACCCTAGAGATTACACCCATGCCCGGGTGCATATGAAAAAAGAGAGCTGTTTTCAGCTCCCTTTTGAAAAATTATTGGATCGCATTATCCACTTCTTTCACCATTTCAGCAACCGAAATCAATCCGCCGCCGGATAAATACCAGTAGTTAGGATCTAAGTACACAATATTGCCGTTTTTGTAGGCATTTGTCTTTTTCACTAATTCATTTTCTACTGTTTGTTTTGCAGATGATTGGCCGCCTACAACAGCACCGCGGTCTACCACAAATAAGTAATCAGGATTTTTTTCAACGATATATTCAAATGAAATGCTTTGTCCGTGTGTAGAAACTTCAATGTTTTCATCTACAGCTTTAATTCCAAATTCATCATGGATGAGTCCAAATCTAGATTTCGGTCCATATGCGCTGACTTTCCCTTCATTGGCTAAAATAACTAATGCATTTTTTCCAGACGCTTCTGCTTTTTCTTTTAGCTTTTTAATCGATTCATCGATTGCTGCCAGTTCTTTTTCAGCTTCCTCTTCTTTACCGAAAATTTCTCCAAGTGTTTTCACATTTTCATGGAATGACTCTAAATATTTCGTTGTATCAACACCCATAAAGATGGTTGGTGCAATTTTCTCAAACTCTTCATAAACCTCTGATTGTCTTCCGGAAATAATGATCAAATCAGGCTCAATCGAACTGATTTTTTCAAAATCCGGTTCTTTTAAACCGCCGACATTTTCATATTTATCGTCACTGTATTTGTCTTTTAAATAGGATGGAAGGTTATCCTTCGGTACACCTGCCACTTCAACGCCAAGCTTATCCAATGTGTCAAGAGCACCAAAATCAAAAACGACGACTTTTTCTGGATTTTTCTTCACTTTTGTTTCGCCAAGCTGATGCTTAATCGTCAGTTCTTCTGACTCCTGTTTCGTGTCATTTTTTTCACCTTCGCCGCTAGTTGACCCGTTCGAGCCGCAAGCTGCAACAACAAAAACCATCAAAGAAGCAATGAGAAAAACTAAAAACTTTTTCATAAAAATTACCCCCTGTATATTTTTTTAATGATGTCGGCAATTCTTTAAACATCTCTCAATTGAATAAGAAAATCATTATCATTTCGAATTCTTTGTAAGGAAGAGCTGACAGCTCTTCCTTCTGCTGAGATGTTTATCAAAATGCCTCCATCCATACTACCCTTCTTAAGAAAAGTACACACATATTTTGCAATTGTTTATTTGCTGGATGTTTATATCCATATCATATACGTCTTTTAAGACAGAATGATCTATGACTTGATCAGTTGGCCCGACGTGTACGAGCTCTCCATCTTTCATTGCAACTACATAATCGGCATACACCGATGCAAAATTGATATCGTGCAGTACAATGACAATTGTTTTTCCAAGTTCATCGACAAGTTTTCTTAACATTTTCATAATTTGCACAGAGTGCTTCATATCTAAATTGTTCAATGGCTCATCAAGCAAAATATATTCGGTATCCTGCGCGATCACCATAGCGATAAAAGCCCGCTGCTTTTGGCCTCCGCTCAACTGATCAAGAAATTTATGTTCGATCTCTTCAAGCCCCATGTAACGGATCGCTTCATCCACATGCCTTTGATCTTCTTTTGTTAATCTTCCGCTTGAATACGGAAATCTGCCGAAAGAGACAAGTTCCCTGACTGTTAAGCGAAGATTAATGTGGTTTGATTGCTTTAAGATCGAAATTTTTTTCGCCAAATCGTTGCTTTTGCATGCGCCAATTTCTTTTCCGTCAATCAATATTTCTCCTTCATCTTTTTTTATTAATCGGCTGATCATTGATAGCAGTGTGCTTTTTCCAGCTCCGTTTGGGCCGATGAAGGCTGTGATTTTTTGTTTCGGAATTTTCAGCGAGACGCCTTTTACTACAAATTTGTTTCCGTACTGTTTTGAAACATTTTTTACTTCTACCATGATCGATTCTCCTTTAATAGAAGATAAATAAAATAAACCCCTCCAACAAAATTAATGACAACACTTAACGTAGTTGAAAATGTAAACACTCTTTCGACCAATAGCTGACCGCCAACCAACGCAATGATGGAAAAAAGAACGGTCCCGATCGTTAAAACACTATGTTTATATGTGTTTAAAAATTCCCTTGCCACGTTAATCACGAGAAGACCCAAAAACGTCATCGGACCGGTTAAAGCTGTCGAAATCGAAACGAAAACAGCCACAATGATTAAAAGCCTTTTGACAACATGATCGTAATCAATGCCGAGATTAATCGCATGCTCCCTTCCAAGTGCCAGCACATCTAAATATTTGGCATATTTCAGTGAATAAAGACCCGCCAGCAGCATAACGGCAATCGACAAGTACAGCAAATCCGTATTCACGTTATTGATGCTGGCAAACATTCTGTCCTGTACAATTAGAAATTCGTTAGGATCTATCAGCACTTGCATAAAAGAAGTCAAGCTGTTAAATAATGTTCCGAATATCAGTCCAATTAGAAGAAGAAAATAAATGTCTTGACCCTCGCCTCGAAGAAGGAATTTGTAAAAGATCAGTGCAAACAGCATCATAAAGAACAAGGAAAGCGCAAAGTTAATATTTTTATCGATCATCGCAACATGTGTTGAACCAAATAAAAAGACAAGCATGGTTTGCAAAAGCATATATAAAGAATCTAAACCTAAAATGCTCGGAGTTAAAATTCTGTTGTTTGTAATCGTTTGAAATACTAACGTTGAAAAACCGATTGCTACACTTGTAATAATAACCGCCAGCATCTTCACCGAACGGCGCGGCAATGCATAATCCCAATTTTTGCCGAGGTCGATGAACAAAAAGGTGATAATTAAAAGGACTGCGACCACTAGAAGAGATGTTATTTTCGCTCTATAACCCATATGCTTTTCTCCTCATAAGTAAGTAAACAAAAATGGCACTGCCGATGACACCGACGGTTAAGCTGATCGAGATTTCGTACGGATATATAATGATTCGCCCTAAAATATCGCAAAACATAACGAAAACAGCACCGAGCAAAGCGGTATGAATCAAATTCTTTTTCAAATGGTCTCCATTGTATATGGCGACAATATTCGGAACGACAAGACCTAGAAACGGAATGGTTCCAACCGTCAATACAACAGATGAAGTGATCAAAGCTACGATAACAAGTCCGATATTGACAACTTGTTTATAATTCAAGCCTAAATTTTTCGAAAATTCCTCTCCCATTCCAGCGACAGTGAATTGATTCGCATACAAGTATGCAATTAATACAAAAGGAATGCTGACGTACAATAATTCATATTGACCTTTTAAAATTAACGAAAAATCTCCTTCCAGCCATGAGGAAACATTTTGAATCAAATTATTTTTGTATGCAAAAAAAGTAGTGATAGATCCAATGATGTTGCCGAACATCAGCCCGACTAGAGGAACAAAAATAGTATCTTTATATTTAATTTTTTCTAATATTTTCATAAAGATAAATGTTCCTAAAAGTGCAAAAGCAAAAGCGACAATCATTTTTTGAATCGGACTAGCGTCTGCAAAAACCATGATCGCAACTAAAATCCCCAATCTGGCGGAATCCATTGTTCCTGCCGTAGTTGGGGAAACGAACTTGTTTCTGCTCAGCTGCTGCATAATAAGACCGGCAATGCTTATACTCGTTCCTGCAATAATAATGCTAATAACGCGCGGAATTCTGCTGATGATCAAAATTTGTATTTGTTCATCTGTCAAATTGAATATATCAGTTGGTTTAATATCGTTTACTCCGATAAAAATCGATGCAATTGAAAGGATAATGAGAGCAATGATCAAATATCGTTTTTTCATTTTTTAACTCTTTCCGTAATAAATTAATAATGAGATTCGTTATCAATTATAATAAGAATAAGACTCATTTTCAATAAATTAAGAAAAAATGTCTGAATTTGTCCACAATTTGATGGATGAAGAAGATTAAACCTCTCTTGCAAACATCTATTTTTTACCATAAGTTTCATTGAATGCTAGCTTCCTTGTAGTAAAATCCTCTTATCAAATATTTTCTCCCTCCAAAATTTTACTTACAGAAAATGTTTAAATATTTGATGAACTTGCATAATTATAAATTGTTTGGTTTTTTTATTGACAAAATAATGTTCATACCGATAATATATATGAATAAATATTTTGTTTTATTTATAATTATTCATTCGATTAAATGAGGGAGTATACATGCACATTCGAAGAGCGACTATGAGCGATACAGATGCCATCTATCAATTAATTAAACATTATGCATTGGAAGGAAAGCTGCTCAGCAGAACGTACGCATCTATTTATGAGAATTTACAAAATTTTTATGTTGCAGATGAAGGCGGAGCAGTGGCTGGCGTTGCCAGCTTGCATATTTTAGACAAAGATTTGGCTGAAATCCGCTCGCTGGCCGTTGACCCTGACCATACCGGCAAAGGCATCGGAAAAGAGCTCGTAAAACAAATCATTTATGAAACAAACAGGTTGGAAATTGAAAATTTGATTGCCTTAACGTATCAAATCGAGTTTTTTACCAAATTAGGATTCGATATCGTTGACAAGCAATCTCTCCCGCAAAAAATGTGGAAGGATTGCATCAATTGTCCGAAACTTCCATCGTGTGACGAAACAGCTATGTTAAAAAAAGTATGGCAGACAGAACTAGCGAAACAATAAAAATAATTCATCACACTTTTTTATTGCCCGCCTCAAAGAAGCCGCACCGTCGCAGTTTTCAATAGTAAATAACTCAACTTTCGCAGTGAAAAATTTATGAATAATCCTTGATTCGATAGGTTTCTTTGGGTATCTCATATTCACTTGACACTGAAAAAATTCGTCTAAAAAACAAGAAGACACCTCTTTCTTTTGGTAAACGATTGGTGACCAAACCAAAAACCAAAGAAAGAAAAGTGTCACCATTATGATAACGAAAAAAGAGTATTTTGCGCAATTACTAAAAGAAATAAAAGACGGATTTTCTGAATGACAAATTGGTAATCATTTAAGAAAAGCAGGAATTATCAAGGCTTGTGGTTATTCTTGTTTATCGATTTTTCAACTATTATTTCTTCTTGTTTTTCAATACAGAAACTGGTACCACTCCTTACAAAGCAAAAAGGCTGCCGATTTACCAGGAAAAGATACCATTTATCGTTTTTTGAACTCGTCTACGTATAACTGGTGAACCTTTTTACTATCTCTGAGCTCCGAAGTGATTCGTCGTGTGAAACAAACGATTTCGAAGCGCCGTGTTACCGTGTTTATTGTAGACGATTCGATTTATTCTCGTAACCGTAGTAAATCGGTTGAGCTTCTAGCTAAAGTATTCGATCATTCCACTCGTCAGTTTGTCAATGGTTTTCAACGATTAACGCTCGGATGGTCCGATGGCTTTACATTTGTACCTATCGATTTCGCTCTTTTGAGTTCAGCGAACCAAAAGAATCGCTTGAACGAAATCCATTCGTCCATTGATAAACGAACCACAGGCTACAAACGACGGCTCGAGGCATTGGAAGCAAAACCAAACATGGTGTTGACATTAGTAGAACATGCATTGGATAAAGGGATTTTCGCTGATTATGTGCTCATGGATACATGGTTTACTCATGCCCCGTTGGTGGAGATTCACTCCAAAGGCCTTTTTGTCATTGGCATGGTCAAACAGCTGAAACAACGGTATCTTTTTAACGGAGAACGTTTAACCTTGGAACAACTGTATCGAAAAGCGAAACGAGACATTGGCAAAAAAGAAACACTCGGCTCGATTCACGCAACCCTTCATACGGGTTTACCAGTGAAAATCGTGTTTGTGCGGAATCGAAACAACCAAAGTGAATGGCTGGCCATTTTGAGTACAGATACTACTCTGTCTAATGAAGAAATCGTTCGAATCTATGGGATGCGTTGGGACATCGAAACCTTTTTTAAATTCAGTAAATCGTTTTTACATTTAGCCAAAGAGTTTCAAGGTCGTTCCTATGACATGATGATTAGCCATACTGCCATTGTCTTCACTCGGTATATCTTGATTGCTTGGCAACTTCGAAAAGAAGAGGATCCGACGACCATGGGCAACTTATTCTTGTTTCTATGTGACGAAGTAAAGGAGATGGACTTTAAAACGGCTTTACTACAATTGATTTCTCTTTTCCAAACTTTGGCTGAAGCTAAGGTTTATTTGAGTATGGACATTTTTCAGTGTCAACTGTCCAATTGGATTACTTCTTTACCTCGTTATATCAAGGACTGTCTGCATATTTCTGTGTGCGAAAGTTGAGTAAATAAAATGAAAGGAGCTATCCCAGAAAGTCAAATCCCTATCGTAAACAAAAAATTATAAACGTCGATATATCAACGTTTATAAAACATTAAAGGGGGCGTCAATAAGCCGTAAAAACGACTTATTAGACACCCCTTCACATCCATAAACCATTTACAGCACAAATTGTCGAATAGCATAGGCGACACCGTGTTCATCGTTTGTCCTCGTCACGATATCGCACATTTCTTTCACCTCAGGCTCGGCATTCCCCATTGCAACGGAAAGCCCTGCAGCTTCCAGCATTGGAACGTCATTGAAATTATCACCAATCGCAATCGTTTGTTCCAATGGGATATTGTAGTGCTTGGCAACAGCTTTTAATCCATATCCTTTATTTCCCTTTTCATCCATTATTTCAACGTTGTAGTCACCTGATGTCGTAACCGCAATCCCAGCAATGTTTTCTAATTGTTCCATAATTTCTTT
The DNA here is from genome assembly GCF_038050115.1 of Aeribacillus sp. FSL K6-1305. Classification (NCBI taxonomy): domain Bacteria; kingdom Bacillati; phylum Bacillota; class Bacilli; order Caryophanales; family Bacillaceae; genus Aeribacillus; species Aeribacillus sp. FSL K6-1305. Next base: position 101,201 of record NZ_JBBOQV010000002.1, read on the forward strand.
TCTAGTATGTTGATTAAATTGCAAAATAAAAAACTTTTGGACCGATAAATCACCGCGGTTTATAACATCTTGTATATGACGAAAGTATCGATTATTGTCGGTCCTTTTTGGCTGCTCGATAAACTGTTTGTACTCAGATTCAAGCAAACATTTTGCCAGCTCCGGATTCGACTGCAGAGCAGAGCGAACTTTGGCGCTCCAGTCTTCCGGCATCCAAATACCATCATTTGTATAAAGTTTATACGGCACACCATAACTCTCCAAAATTTCGGCTGCTTCCAACATGTTTTGTTTGTTCATTGAAATGTATTTCGGCTTTTCTCCTTCGATTACGACAACTGTTCCATTGCTTGCTGCAAATGGACATGCAAAATCATATTCGTCCAGCAGTTCACGAATACTCTCAGGCGCCCTGCCGGAGCAAATCATGATGATGTTTCCCTCATTTTGTGCTTCCCGAATAGCTGTAAGATTTTCTTCTGATATGGATAAATTTGAAGATAGCAATGTCCCGTCTAAATCAATAGCTACTAATTTCATACTGTTTCCCCTTTTAACAAAGTAAAGTGATTATATTCATTATATATGATCCTTTATTTCTGACAACATGTCTTTCGTTTTTAATTGCGGTTTTAGCTGGTTTGTGACTAAATCAAAATAAAACCCCTCTTTTTCCAGCAATTCATCATGAGATCCTTTTTCCACAATGCGACCATCCTGGATAACAAATATTTGATCTGCTTTTTTAATCGTATTCAGCCGATGAGCGATCACAAAGCTTGTTCTCCCCTTCATCAGCCTCTCCAGCGCTTCTTGAATCTTTAATTCTGTTACAGTGTCAATGCTGCTTGTCGCTTCATCCAGCAATAAAATGGACGGATTTTTTAAAATCGCCCTCGCAATTGAAAGAAGTTGTTTTTGACCTTGACTGATGCTCGTTCCACCTTCGTTAATGATTGTATCATATTGATCAGGCAGGTTTTTAATAAATGAATGAGCATTTGCTAGCTTTGCCGCTTCCTCCACTTCCTCATCTGTTGCATCCAATCTTCCGTATCGGATATTTTCACGAATTGTCGTGTGAAACAAAAAAGGATCCTGCAATACAAACCCCATTGCTTGACGAAGTTCACTCCGTCTTAATTTGGAAATATCCTTTCCATCTATCAAAATTCTCCCTTCTTTTACTTCATAAAAGCGTGCCAGTAAATTGATGATCGTTGTTTTTCCGGCGCCGGTGGCACCGACAAGGGCAACTGTTTCTCCCGGAGAAACATGAAAGCTAATATTTTTTATCGTTTGGCTCTCTTCCCCGTATGAAAAAGATACTCGATCAAACACAATGTCCCCTTTTATATTTGCGGATTGTACATATTCTCCAAAATCAGCTTCCTCTGCCTGCTCATCGAGCAAATCAAATACCCGCTCTGCACCAGCAACCGCAGATAATAATGTATTAAATTGATTGGCAAGATCATTTAAAGGCCGTGTAAACTGCCTGGCGTACTCCGCAAAAACAACAATCGTTCCGATGGTTATCCACCCTTTTAGAGCAAAGATTCCACCGAACCCTGCAATCAATGTAAAACTTAAATTGTTTAATACGTGCATAAGCTTTGGGATAAAACCGGAAATCGTCTGAGCCCAAAATGAAGATCTCCGCAGCCTTTCATTTTTTTCTAAAAACTCATGCATAACCCGGTTCTCTTGTGAAAAGGTTTTGACAATTCGCTGACCAGTGATGGTTTCTTCAATGTATCCATTCAGTTCTCCTAAACTTCGCTGCTGCTCTTTAAACAATTGTCCAGTCCGCCGGGTAATCCATTTCATACCTACAACCAATAAAGGAACAACTATTAAGGTGATGATTGTCAAAAAAGGGCTCATCCATAACATAACAGAAACAACACCAATTAATGTAAGAACACTGGATGAGATTTGAATCACTGAGCTGTTTAATGTCGAGCTGACGTTTTCAACATCATTGGTCATTCGGCTCATCAGCTCTCCCGTTTTTTTCTGATCAAAAAAAGAAATGGGAAGAAGATGAAACTGGCGAAATAGATCGGATCTTATTTTATACACAGTATTTTGCGACACTTTGATCATCCATATGTTTTGCAGCCAAATGGAAAGGGAATGCAATGCATAGATCAAAACAAGAACGACGAAAAAAAAGAAAAAGTGATTTCCGCTTTTTTCTACAATATAAATGTCGATCCCTTTCCCTACTAAAAAAGGCCCAAGGATTGTTAAAACTGTGCTAATAAAAACCATGAGCAAAACGAAAAAAAACAAAACCTTTTGATCTGACATATATCCCCAAATTCTTTTTAATGTTCCTTTCCAGTCTTTAACTTTTGAAGAGCTTTTCTTCACTTTTGACTCATTTGTCAGCTTTAGTTTTTCATATCGGAAAGGTTCAATAAGACTTTTGAGCATGACGGATGCCATCCTTTCCATATTGTGATTCATAGATTTTTTGGTAAAGTGGAACGCTGCGTATTAATTCATCATGCCTTCCTTTCGCAAGCACCTTTCCGTTTTCTAGTAGCAAAATTTGATCAGCCGCCATCGCTGTTGCAATTTTTTGCGTAATGATCAAGGTCGTACATGGATATTTCATCAATGCTTGAAGCAGTTTTCTTTCCGTCTTTAAGTCTAAAGCACTCGTGCTGTCATCAAGCAGCAATATTTTTGGCTTTCGGACAAGCGCTCTGGCAATCGAAATTCGCTGCTTTTGCCCTCCGGAAAGATTCACGCCTTTTTGGCTGATAAGGGTATCATATCCATGAGGTAGCTTTAAAATCGTATCATGTATTTGGGCATCCTTTGCAGCAGCAATGATTTCTTCCATAGTAGCATCTTCTTTTCCCCATAAAATATTATCTTTTACCGTTCCAGTGAATAACAGCGATTCTTGCGGAACCATCCCAATTGACCTTCTTAAATGCTCAAGCTTGATCGTACGTATATCGAAACCGTCAATATAAACGGCTCCTTTTTCTAAGTCGTATAATCGCGGAATTAAATTAAGAAGAGTCGATTTGCCGGAGCCGGTAGCCCCCATCACCGCCATAGTTTCTCCAGCATTTACCGTAAACGATACATCATCAAGCACCTTAACGGCTGAATCCGGGTATGCAAAGGACACCGATCGAAATTCAATTTTTCCCTCTTTTATTTGATGACTTGATTCGGCAAGCTCATCAGTCAATTTTACTTCTGTTTGAAGCACCTCCGAAATCCTTAAGCTGGAGGCTTTTGCCCTGGAAAAACCAGAGACAATAAAAGACAGCATAGATAAAACAGAAATGATCCTCGTTGAATAATTGACGATCGCAACGACTTCACCTACTTTTGCCTCACTTGGTCCAGCATGAGCCGCCCATAAAATAATTAAAATGCTTACATTCATTACAAAAAGCAAGACAGGCTGCATGATTTCCATAAAGCGGAGCACGAAAATTGTTTGGTCTTTTAAATCTTTGTTCGCCTCCTGAAAGCGATTAACTTCATAGTCATTTCGCAAAAAAGCTTTGATTAAGCGCATATTCGTCAAGTTTTCCTGTATGACTTTATTCACCGTATCCAGCTTTTCTTGCACGATTCGAAACATCGATCCTGCTCTTTTCATCACCCATAAAAGAAAAAAGATAAGGCACGGAAGAATGACGATGAGAATGAAGGATAATGTAAAATTTACTGCTAGAGCCATAACCGCGCCGCCGACCACCAACAATGGAGCACGCAGCATAATCCGAAGTCCCATAAAAATTGTGTTTTGCACTTGGGAGACATCATTTGTCATCCTTGTAATGAAAGATGAATTGGAAAATTGATTATAGTTCGCAAAAGAAAAGGTTTGAATTTTCCCAAAAAGAACTTTTCTAATATCAAATCCAAAGCTCTGGCTGACATGCGCCGCAAAAAATGAATTAATGATGCCTGCTGCAAAGGCAAGAGCCGATACACCAACCATCACCAGCCCCCAATGGACGACAGCTGATAAATCCCTTTTCAAAATTCCATCATCTACAATTTTTGCCATAAACAAAGGCTGGACAAGCTCCACTGTCAGCTCGGTTAACATGAGAGCAAGAGCAATAACAACCGCCAAGCGGTACGGTTTTAAGAAAGACGCCACTTCTTTCATAAGCATAGCCTCCAAAAAGTATGAACGAAACTATTTATATTTTCCATCATACAACTTTATAAAAAATTTTTTAACTATTTTTACTTTTCCCTATTAAAGAAGGCAATTATATGTTTTTATGGGACGTGTGGTAATTCCAACTATTGTTTGCAAGCTGACGCATTCACAAGCAAGCAGGTTGTAATTCCAAATATTTTTTCGAAAGTGACAAAAATTAAGACGACCCCGAAAAGTTCGTTTGAACCTTCCGAGATCGTCCAGCTATGAAATATTTATTAACCTTTTTTTACTTCTTCAGGCACTTGCAAACCAAGACCTTCTGCAACGCGGGTGCCATATTCAGGATCTGCTTTGTAGAAGTGGCCGATTTGGCGGAGTTTTATTTCCTCCAGCTTAACTGGCTTCATTGAATTTACAATATTTTCAATAAGGCGTGCTCTTTCATCTTCACTCATGAGACGGTATAAGTCGCCCGCTTGAGTATAATGGTCATCATGGTCATAAGGAACGTTTTCCGCAACACCTGATACTGGGTATGATGCTTGTTTTGCTTCAGGTGTTTCTTTTGGACCGCCAAAGCTGTTTGGTTCATAATATACAGAGCCTCCGCCATTTGAGTCAAAGCGCATAAATCCATCGCGTTGATAGTTGTTCACTTCAACCCGCGGACGGTTGATTGGAAGTGAGTTATAGTTTGCCCCGATGCGGTAGCGATGTGCATCATGATATGCAAAGAGACGACCTTGCAGCATTTTGTCCGGCGATACATCGACTCCTGGAACTAGGTTTCCCGGTGAGAATGCAGCTTGCTCAACTTCTGCAAAATAGTTTTCAGGGTTTTTATTTAATACTAATTTTCCTACTTCAATTAATGGATAATCTTTGTGAGACCATACTTTTGTCACGTCAAATGGATCCCATCTGTATGTGTTGGCATCTTCAAGCGGCATGATTTGCACATAAAGCGTCCAAGAAGGATAGTCTCCGTTTTCAATCGCATTGAATAAATCCTCTGTATGATAATCCGGATTTTCTCCGGCAATTTTTACAGCTGTTTTCGTATCAAGGTTTTTTATACCTTGGTCAGTTTTGAAATGATATTTGATCCAGACGCTTTCCCCGTCTTCGTTTGTCCATTTAAATGTATGGCTTCCATAACCATTCATATGACGATATGTTGCCGGAATTCCGCGATCTCCCATCAAATAAGTTACTTGGTGCAATGATTCAGGCGATAGAGACCAAAAATCCCATACGGCAGTAGGATTTTTCAAATGTGTTTTTGGATCGCGTTTTTGTGTGTGGATAAAATCAGGGAATTTAATCGCATCGCGAATGAAGAAAATCGGCGTGTTGTTTCCTACGATGTCATAGTTTCCTTCTTCTGTGTAAAACTTAACGGCAAAACCGCGCGGATCGCGGACCGTATCAGCGGAGCCAAGCTCACCTGCAACAGTTGAGAACCTTACAAATACTGGTGTTCGCTTGCCTACTCCGTTGAAGACTTTCGCTTTCGTATATTTTGACATATCATTTGTCACTTCAAAGTATCCGTGAGCACCGGCACCTTTTGCGTGAACAACTCGTTCAGGAACTCTTTCTCTATTAAAATGGGCTAGTTTTTCCAGAAGATGTACGTCTTGAATTAATGTCGGACCTCGATGGCCTGCTGTCATCGAATTTTGATTGTCCCCTACAGGAGCACCCCAGCTCGTCGTAAGCTTTTTATTCTCTCCCATTTACCGATCACCTCATAATTTAAAATAATATTTCTCTAATCATTACAACTATATGATAACATATTTTAATTAAAAATCAATAGTAAATTATAATAATTTTAATAAAGGGGTTTGAAACCGTTGATCCATCAATCAATGAACCTCGTTTATTATCAATTAGCCACTATTTTTTTCATGTTGTTCTGTTTATTTTCTTTGACAAGTTGTTTAAAAAATTGGCAGAAAAAAACGGCTGAGCAAATATAGCTCAGCCGCTACAAATTGAGAGGTTCTTATGGAAGCTATCGAATTGAAACTGAAAAAACAACATACATAGATGAAAAAGACCGTTGATCTCTCCGTGCAAAAACAGCCAGCCATTTTCATTTATAGCAAGATGTCATTTCATATTCCCAAGCAATATAGGATTCAACGCTAATATGAAAAATGTTCGTATTCCACTTTATCTCTTTACGAAGAGATTCGCTCCGCTTTCCTTTCCATGCGGGAGCTTGGAATGAATAAAGACAGAAAAGCAGCTGCAAAGGCAAGCAGGCCTGTTGCAAGAAACACTTCATAAAAACCGATGTGATCTGCAATAAAGCCCGCTAACATCGGACCAGTGAAAATGCCGATTGCATAAAATGATTGATAAAAGCCCATTGCGGTCGTCCGATATGCTTCTTGACAGCTTTGAATAACCATCGCAAGCAGCAGCGGAAAAATAAAACCAAGCCAAAACCCTATGAAAATATGCATGAAGCAAATCCATAGAATCGAATTTGACAACGGCAACAGAAGATGAAATAATCCGCTTAAAATAAATGAAAGCAAAAGCAGTTGTTTTTGCTTTCGAACAGGAAAATAGGCAAGCAGCAATGATGCAGCTGCATGCGGAATAAAAAAGGAAGTGACGACCCAAAAAAACACGGACTCACTAAATCCGATTTTCGAGACATAAACCGGTGTAAATCCAAAAATCGTCATAAACAAAATTCCGTGTCCGGCAAGCGATAAAGCTGAGATGCCCCAAAGCGGCTTGATGCCGAGAACATATTTTAATTGACTCATATATTTGAAATCAATAAGATTCACCTTATCGCCGATTTCTTTAATGCGAAATGAAAGAATAAGACCAATCAAAGCCATGACGGTCCCAATGAGAAACGGCATTTCCCAGCCGAACCACTCTACAATTTTCCCGCTGATAGCCATGCTAATAAATTGGGAAACGACCGTCATAAACTGGAGAATTCCCATCGCTTTGGAAGATTGACTTTCCGTAAAATATTGAGCGTATAATGTAGTAGCCATTACCCACATCGACGCGGTAATTCCTGAAAGAAGTCTTGCAATAAAAATCGGGATAAATGATTGAAAGAAAAGAAACAGGATTCCGCTGGCAAACGCCATAAAAAAACCAGCTATAAGCATTCCTTTTCTCATTTGCCCTAAATAATCTGATAAAACTCCAAGAGGCAAACGAATCAAAATCTGGGTGATGCCGTAACTGCCAAAAATAATGCCAACAAGTGAATAATCAAACTGCAAATGTTCTAAATAAACCCCAAAGATTGGAACATAAATATAAATGGAAAACCAAAAGCAAAAGATAACTGTTAAAAAAATAATATGATCTTTTTTCCCTGCTATATTTATTTTTTGAACGTTCATCGCCAAAACCTTTCTATATGATTAAATAGGAATTTTTTGCTCTTTCCATTTTACGATATTTTTGAAATTATACAATATTCGAGTTTCACGAAAATCGTTTCTATAAATTTCCTATTCCAATAGTATAATTAAGATATATATAGTGTTGTGGAGGGATATTATGACTGAGCTTTTAGTAGGATTGATCATAGGTATTTTCATTATGTTCATCGTTGTCAATATCAATAAAACGAAGAAAAAAAGATCATTAAAGCTTGTTCAAGAGGCTGTCCCGGCAGAATTAGCCTGCCGCATTCCAGAAGGGCTGCCAATTATCTCTCGTTTGGAAGACTCTCTAAACTCAGAATATATGGAAAAAGTAAAGAAAAGAGTGTTAGCAAATCATCCTAGTTGGACCGAAACGGACTTTAACTGGCGCCTATTTGAATTAAAAAGATATTTTTTGTTGGCAGGAATTTTAAAATCAGTTCCAATGTTCAGCGATGAAGTGGATGAAATATGGCATGAAATGATTATGTTTACGAAAGAATACGAAAATTTTTCAAAAAAATTTTTTGGATCATTTCTGCATCACAGCCCTAATGTGGAACGGACACCGATTCCCCATGAAAGAGCCCTTTTTGATTGGATGTATTTGCACTTATTTGAAATCTATCCAAACAGCACGAAGCTGTGGGGAGGCTTTTTAAAAAATCCGCTAAGCAAAACACTTTTGGAAGAAGTTCGCTCAGCTAGTGACGAAAAACTGTTTGATAAATATTTTCGTTCGTTTGACCCGATCAAACCATTACAAACAAAGCTGCTTGAACAGCTGAAAAACGATATTGAAAAAGCAGAAGAAATGAAACGGCAAAACAAATCGCTCCGCAAGGAAATAAAAACAGACGATACGTACTCGATGCTGCTGCCGGCTATGGTATTTTTATCGCTGTACGAGCAGGACAGTTATACAGAAAAAATGTCGCAGCTTTTGAATAAGGATGCAGGGACAAGCGGAGGTTCTGTTTATGCATGCGGGGCTGCACTCAGCGATTCCAATGATCATTCAGGGGGTTCCGGATGCTCTTCTTCAGGATGCTCCAGTTCAAATTGCGGAAGCAGCTGCGGCGGAGGATGCGGCAGCAGCTAAGGAAATGTTCATAACCACACTCTTTTAAAGGTGAGCGCGATGAGCAGAAACCGGCAAAGTGCCGATTCTTGTTTTCGATTTTAAAAGCCCATATGCGCATTTTTTCTATGCTGCAAACAGCTGCCCTTCAAAATACCATTAGATCTACTATGCATCCATTTTTACAGTACATAAGGGTAGCTTATGCCGTATATGTTCCAACAACAGCTCGTTCTTGCTTCAAAGATCAGATTTCGCAAAAATCATTAAAAAACCATCGCCTCCCAAATTGAGGATGGCGATGGTTTCCTTTTATTTCGAGTGCATTTTAAATTCTAAAAATAAATCATTATAATAGGAAAGCATTCGTTTCCCTAGGTTTTCATACACTTCCAATTTATCCGTTAATTCAGGGGGCGGGTAAAACCGCTCATCTTCAGAAATCTCTTTCGGCAAGTATTCAAGCGCCTTTTCATTTGGAGTAGAGTAGCCGACATATTCAGCATTTTGCGCAGCCACTTTCGGGTCTAGCATAAAGTTGATAAATTTATGAGCGCCTTCTATGTTTTTGGCCGTTTTCGGAATAACCATATTATCAAACCAAAGATTAGAGCCTTCTTTCGGCACCACGTAATCTAGCTTCTCATTTTCCCACATGATATCTGCAGCATCTCCCGACCAGACGAGAGCGGCACCTGCTTCTTCGTTTGCCATCAGCATTTTGATTTCATCTCCAACGATCGCCTTCACGTTTGGAGTCAGTTTATCCAGTTTCTTTTTCGCTTCTAGCAAATGGTCTTTGTTCGTATCATTCAACGAGTAACCAAGACTGTTCAATCCCATTCCGATTACCTCTCGGGCGCCGTCGACAAGAAGTATTTGATTTTTCATATCTTTATCCCATAAATCATTCCAGCTGTCGATCTTTTTTCCCCCGAGAGCTTCCGGATTATACAAAATGCCGACCGTTCCCCAAAAATATGGAATGGAATATTTATTCCCCGGATCAAACGATAAATTTAGAAAACGGGGGTTGATATATTTTAAATTAGGAATTTTCGAATGATCAATCGGAATAAGAAGACCTTCTTCCTTCATTTTGCTAATGGCATACTCAGAAGGGACGGCAATATCAAATGTTGTTCCTCCTTGGGAAATTTTTGTCATCATCGCTTCATTAGAATCAAATGTTTGGTAAATCACTTTTATACCTGTTTCTTTTTCAAAACGGTCGATCAATTCCGGATCAATATATTCTCCCCAGTTGTAAATCGTAAGGGTATTATCACCGGAGTAGCCTTCAGATGCATTCAGTCTCGCAATAAAAAACAGGATGGCAAACGAAGCGATAAATACTATCGCAAACATCTGCACAATTTTTTTCATTTCCGTCCCCCCAATCTTCCCGGACGATTATAGCGCAGCGTGATGAAATAATAGCCGATCACAAGCAAAATCGTTAAAAGGAAAATGAGTGTTGACAAAGCATTAATGGTAAGGGAAATGCCTTGTCGAGCCATTGAATATATTTCAACAGATAAAGTGGAAAAACCATTTCCAGTAACAAAGAATGTAACGGCGAAATCGTCCAAAGAATAGGTTAAAGCCATAAAAAATCCAGCAAAAATCCCAGGGGTAATATAGGGGATTACTACTTTTGTTATGACATTCCACTGGCTCGCCCCTAAATCTCTTGCCGCATCGATTAATGTCGGGCTCATTTCCTGAAGCTTTGGCAATACCATCAATACGACAATCGGCACACTAAAGGCGATATGAGACAGCAAAACAGAAATAAAACCAAGCTGAATGCCGACAATGGTAAACAAAATTAAAAAGGAAGCTCCGATGATGACATCAGGACTGACTAATAGAACATTATTTAACGAAAGCAATGTATTTTTCACCCGTCTTGTTTTGACGGAGTAAATGGCGAGCGCACCGAAAACGCCGATGATCGTTGAAATCGCCGCAGAAAGCAAAGCAATTACAATCGTATTCAGTACAATAATCAACAGACGCACATCCTGCAGGACTTCTTTATACCAGTCCAACGTAAAATTTTCAAAATGATGCATTTTTCCGCCGCTGTTAAACGAGTAATAAATAAGGTAGAAAATCGGAGCGTATAAGATGAAAAATACGATGATTAAATATATATTTGAAACCTTCCATTTTCTGTTCATTTTTCATCCCTCACTTCCGATTTCCTGTTAAAAACATGATGATCACCATTGCAAGAATTAAAAAGACCGCAATGGTTGCTCCCATTCCCCAGTTTTGAGTAACTAGGAAATGCTGCTCTATTGCTGTGCCAAGCGTAATTACCCGGTTTCCTGCAATCAAGCGGGTAATCATAAATAACGATAATGCAGGAATAAACACTGCTTGGCATCCGGATTTAACACCGTCCAGCGTCAGCGGAAAAATGACCCGGCGGAACGTAATCCAAGGGGATGCTCCGAGATCCTTAGCTGCATCTACAAGCGTTGGATTTAATTTTTCTAAAGCATTAAAAATCGGCAAAATCATAAATGGAACGAAAATATAGACAGAAACAAACACAAAGCTGAAATCTGTAAACAATATTTGTTTAGCACCGACACCAATTAATTCCAAAAAATGATTAGCTATTCCATAGGTTCCAAAAATGCCGAGAAAGGCGTATGCTTTTAACAGCAAATTGATCCACATCGGCAAAATGATTAACAAAAGCCAAAGCTGCTTATGTTTTGTTTTCGTTAATAAAAGAGCTGTCGGATAAGCGATCAATAGCGAAAAGGCTGTAATTAAAAACGCATACCAAAATGAGCTTAACGCCATTTTCAAATAGACCGGCGTGAAAAATTTCTCGTAGTTTTCAAAAGAAAATGTTCCTTCAATGTTAAAAAACGAATAATAAATGATAAGCAGAATCGGAACGACAACAAATAGTAAGATCCATAACACATATGGTAAGAAGTATAAAGCGCGAATATTACTTTTCATCGGCAACACCAATACGAGAATTTTCTTCTAAACGCATAACGTGTATTGCTTCCGGTTCAAAATAAAGACCAATTTCCTCGCCGACTTCTGCCTTTTTTGTAGAATGAACAAGCCACTCGTTGCCATCCTTATCATAACAGCAAATTTCATAATGAACTCCTCTAAACAGCTGGGAATCCACATAAACCTTCAGCTTCCCTTTTTCAGGTGTTGTTATTTCCAAGTCCTCCGGTCGAATTACCACTTCTACGTCCTCGTTCGGAGCAAAGCCTTTATCAACACATTCAAACTGCTTTCCGACAAATTCAACAAGATAATCTTGAATCATTTTTCCTGCGACAATATTCGATTCTCCGATAAAGTCTGCCACAAAGCGGTTAACAGGTTCATCATAAATATCTTTCGGCGTTCCGCTTTGCTGAATTTTCCCCTTATTTAAAACAAAGATTTCATCAGACATTGCAAGAGCTTCCTCTTGGTCGTGTGTGACAAAAATAAATGTAATGCCGAGCCGGCGCTGAAGCTCCCGCAGCTCGTACTGCATTTCCGTGCGCAGCTTTAAATCAAGAGCTGACAACGGTTCGTCTAACAGAAGCACTTCCGGTTCATTGACTATCGCTCTCGCAATGGCGACCCGCTGCCGCTGTCCTCCTGACATCTCCTGAATGTTCCGTTGTTCATAGCCAGATAAGTTTACAAAACGAAGGGCATCTTTTACTTTTTGTTCGATGATATCCTTTTTCATTTTTTTAATTCTAAGACCAAAGGCAACATTTTCAAACACATTCAGATGCGGAAAAAGGGCATAATCTTGAAACACTGTATTGACTTGACGTTTGTTCGGCGTTACATGGTTAATATTTTTTCCGTTAAAATAAATCGTGCCGCTGGTCGGTTCCGTAAATCCCGCAATTAGACGGAGAATGGTTGTTTTTCCGCATCCTGAAGGTCCAAGCAACGTGTAAAATTTTCCGCGTTCGATTTCAAAACTTACATTATCCAATACTGGCAAATCATCATCATATTTTTTTGTCACTTGTTCAAAACGAATAATTGTTTTATTGTTCATGACGTTTCCTCCAACCGCATCAAGAATTATAAATAAGATTCAGTTGCCACTAAAATTACTTGCGACATGCTTTCTGCCTCATTGACAATTTGATGCTCATCGGATGCATGATAATAAATGGATTCTCCTTCCTTTGCCACATACTTTTTTGTTCCGATCCGAACTTTTATCGTTCCTTTCAGAACATAGGCAAACGTTTCAGATAAGGATGGTTCAAAAACTTTAAACTCTCCTTTTTCAAACAACGTTAAAAGAATCGGCTCCATTTCTTTTTCATTTGATTCAGGAACAATCCATTCAACCTTATATCCTCTCTCTTGGTCAATAAATACTTTTCGTTCTTCTTTGCCGTAAACTACTTTTTGCTCGGCATCCTCATCATCGAAAAAATCTTTTGGATTGCATCCCAGCACATCCAATATATTCAGAAACGTTTCCAATGAGGGAGAGCTTAAATCTCTTTCCAATTGGGAAATGTATCCTTTAGACAAATCGGTTCGTTCGCTTAGCTCTTCTTGCGTCAGACCTTTTTTTATCCGCAAATTTCGAATTTTCCTCCCAATTTTCATCATAACAACCTCATTTGTTTAATACTAGTAAACTTTTTGTCAAAAAAAATTAATATATTTATCGAAAATTGTTTATTTCACGACGATTTATTATACACAATTACACAAAAAACACAATAAAAAATTTTCAAAAAATCGAGTAGGAGGGAGCGATTAACTCCCGTCCTCTCACACCACCGTACGTACGGTTCCGTATACGGCGGTTCAATTAAGATAATTGACGCAAGTCTTTATAACTTCCGTGAATAGCTGTTCTCTTTATGCCAGTGGTCACTCCACCCTCCAAGAGATCTCCCACGGGATTCACCGCTTCCTCCCTCAAGTGAGGTACTACGTTTTCTGTGTTCATCATGACTCACTGAATGCCAAGGGCTATTCTCTCTTAATTGTTCGGTCCTTCTTAGTTGTTCTAGACCAACTAATACTATGACCTCTGCTGACTTCTGACTGTTCAGCTATCTATCACTAGATAGGTTACCAAGGTTACTTGGCGTGCCAGCCAGACCTCCCCGGGTAAGAGTGTAATCTTTCCTTCCATCCATCTGCTTCATTTACTCTGTATCACCTTCGGCAGAAAGGGCTTTGTTTTGTCTTGCAAACTCACCCAGTGATACCTAGCCTCATATGAAGTTCGTGTTCCGAGAGACCTTAAAGTTTGCCGCTCGCTTCCTTCAGATTCCGCGTCACCACGGACACCCTTGCGTTAAGCTAACTGCTACTTCTGCCTTCGCAGCTCGGGACTTTCACCCTATAGATTACACCCATGCCGGGCGCACAAGAAGGAAATTTTAGTTGATCTTCAACTAAAATTTCCTTCTGTTTAAAAATCCTTAATTGTCAGAAATGAGGCCACTACATCTGGATCAAAATGCGTATTTTGATGCTCCACTAAAAAATTCAACGCTTTTTCAATCGGCCATGCAACTTTATATGGACGGCTGCTCGTTAAAGCCTCAAACACATCGACAACCGCAACAATTCTAGCTTCTAAAGGAATTTCTGCTCCTTTCAAGTTTTTCGGATATCCCGTTCCATTCCATTTTTCATGGTGAAAGAGAATAATATTTTCGGCCACTTTATAGCTTTGCCTTAAAAAGTTATCTTTCAGTTTGCTTGTTATTTTTTTCAAAATGTCAAAGCCTATTAACGGATGCGTCTCCATAATTAAGCGTTCATATTTTGTTAGTGGTCCTGGTTTATATAAAATTCCTTCAGGTATGCCAGCTTTTCCTATATCATGCAAAATGCTGGAATAAGCAACATTTCTCATATATTCTTCTGATAAATTAAGATTATGATAGCTGTTGTGAGCATAAATGAGCTTTTCAGTTAGTTTTCGAACGTTGATCAAATGATCCTCAATGCTTGGATCTTGAATTTCACAAGAAATCGCCAGCACTTCCAATATTGATTTTTTTGTTTCTTCTATTTGCTCCTGCGGAACGTATGCTCCGCTGTCCAGCTGCTCCAATTCCCGAAAAATTCCTACAAAAAACAGTTCATCTTCTATTAGAATAGGAGTTATCGTTATAGATGAGTGCCATAATTCTCCTGATTTCTTACGATTCACAAAAACACCGGACCAAGGCTTTTTTTCCGATAATGCTTTTTTCATCGAAGCATAAGTTTGCTCCGGGGTCAAATGAGATTTAATGACACCTGCTCTTCTGCCGACAATGAAATCCTTTTTATATCCCGTTATTTGTTCATACGCATCGTTAACAGCGACGACAACATGATCTTTATCTGTCACAATGACAGCATCAGCCAGTTGAAGATAAGGAGACAATAAGTTTTCTACATTCATGTTTTTAAATTCCTTTCCCAAATCTCATCTTGCAAACTATTCATTTAAAGGGATAATCTCATATTATTGGTTCGGTTCATAGATGCTCCACGTTAATTTCACCGAATTTACAATTTCATCTGCTACTGTTTCAGGATCAAGATTATTGGTCGATACTTTTGAGTTATGGAGAGAGTATGCATTTTGCCGTTTTATAAACAATTTTTCAATTTCCTCCATTGATTTTTCCTTTAAAAGAGGGCGGTTCTCGACTAAAAGCGGCATTCGATCCTTCCAGCTGTCCCAAGATAAATCCAGCAAAAAGACGATGCAGTTTGATAAACAAGCATTGCGGACCTCTTCTTGTAAATAGGCTCCCCCTCCTAAAGATACAACCTTCAAGCGTGTGTTCGTGCAAATATCAACAATATACTCCTTTTCGATTTTTCGGAAATAATCTTCGCCAAATTTTTGAAAAATTAACGAGATGGGCATATTTTGCTTTTTTTCAATCTCCTGATCCACATCAATGAAATCTCGGTACAGCTTTTTCGCGACCAACTGGCCAATAGTCGTTTTGCCGACTCCCATAAATCCAATTAAAACAATATTTTTTTCCCGAAGAGGGATTTCTACATGTTCCTTCATAACGCATCCACTTCCCTAGATTTCTTCATCATGGTGTGTCAGCTTGACTCCCGCACTACAAGCTCAGGCTGTAAAATCAGTTTTTTTGCCTCTTCTTCATCACCTTTCATTCTCCGATGCAAGAGATCAGCAGCTTTTGCACCGAGCCGATCAGGAAAAGCTGCAATGGTTGTTAAAGAAGGGCTGAATACCGCTGACTCCGGAATATTATCAAAACCAACCACAGCCACATCTTTGCCTGGAACTATTCCTTGTTCTTTTAATCCGAGCATAACACCAGATGCAACAACATCATTATAGCAAAAAACCCCGGTTGGAGGCTGAGGATGCTGCATAACTCGCTTAATCGCCTCTATTCCCCCTTGCCTAGTTGCGGGAGATTGGACAAACAGCGATTCATCCATTTCCAGCCCGGCTTGTTCAATCGCTTCACAAAATCCTTTTTTCCTGTCTGTCCATACTGATGAATTAGAAAAACCGCCCAAAAAAGCGATGCGGCGGTGGCCTTGTTCGATTAAATGTTCAGCCGCTATCCGTCCGCCTGCAACATTATCGATTCCGACATAATCAAACGGCTCTTCTGACAGCATTTTTCTCGCTACTAAAATAACAGGAATCCCCCATTGCTTTAACCGTTCTACCATATCTGGTGAACTGCCTGGGACAGGGCTCATAATTACCCCGCCGACACGATATTCAAGCATTGTCGCAAGCAGCGCATCTTGTTTATCAGGGGAATCAAACGTCGTTCCTAATATTACGGTATATCCTTCTTTATCTAAAGCTTCGTGAACGCCCACCAATAATTCCGAGAAAAAGGGGTTGCCGATCTCTGTTATAATCAAACCAACTGTTGAAGATTGGTGGGATCGTAAATTCGCTGCAACACGATCATATATATATCCCAACTCTTTTATCGATTTTAACACTTTTTCTCTTGTTTCTTTTGAAATATTTGGGCTGCCCCGAACAACAAGGGAAGCTGTAGCCCTCGACACACCCGCGTGTTTTGCAACCTCCTGCAGCGTCACGCGGGACTGTTTTTTTCGTCCCATCTGTCTAATCACCTGCTAACGCAATTAATCAACGAATTCAGTTGAGAAAAGTATACCTTTACATTTAAAACGTTGTCAATTTGTTTATTTCCATGCTTTACGGCTTTGAAAATGTTATAAATAATCACCTCCCTTCAGGCTGCAGGAGCACCACAAATCACCTGAAAAAATGGGCTGAAGTCGGTTTATATAGACAAGATCATAGATCAAATATGTACTTCTGGCGGGAGGGAGCCGCCATATAACCGTTTCATAAATGGCTCCAAGTGATTCACCTTTGCCTGTTGTATGGATACCAAATCCAACATCCGTTAATAAATGGCTGAGCTTTTCTCATCTAATCACCTGCTTATCACATCGATTTGGCTCTGTTTACTCTTCTATTAGATCGATCCAATATCCGAGCTTTTTAGATCGATCTAAAATCTATTAGATCGATCTAAAAAATATTTATTGTTGGGAATTTTGAAAATAATCTCTTTTTAAGAAGATTATAAGTTTTATTGTAAACGGTGTCAATACATAAAAAACATTTCAACAAAACATGCTACCACAATGCCGAACCCAATGTACCCTAATGCAAAAATTATATTCCATGAACCGATCCGATAAGATTGTGCGCTTAATTCATCAGACAAAATTGATACTGATATATTAAAAGGGCTGAACATCACAGTCGACAAGCTGCTGCATATTAACACAATGGATAGCGGAATTGATGGTATGTCGACTAAAAACGGCTGCAAGAGCTCTGCCAATAAAGCAAAACCTACTAAAGGGTGAAAACCAATTAACGATGTAATGAAAAAATAAAGTCCTATTGTACTATATAAAATCAACGTCTTTTCAGTTCCTAATTCAAAAACAGGTTTTAAAAATGATAGCAATTGCGAGTCTGCCAGCATTTCTACAAATAAACCTGCTCCCAAAAACATGAAAAAGTAATTGGCTAATCCCCTTGTCCGCTCTTTCCAATGCTGGATTGCAACTGTAAAATATCTTTTTCCTTTTTTAATAAACAAAGACCAAATAGCAGAAAATGGGATAATCAATAATACAACAGAAAACAGAAAACCTTTTTGTAAAAAATGTTGAACAGTCGACACCATGAATATCAACAAAAGCAGCATTCCGATTAATTCAAAAGCTTTTTTATAACCCTTTTTCTTATTAAAAAAATGAGGCGTATGAAAGGCGATTTGGATACCTTTATATTTATACGAAGACATGAGCCAATCAAACCCAAGCATTATGATTGCCATCGAAAGCAAAATTGGAAAAATGATAAAATACTGCACTTTTGTAATGTCTATCGTTGAACTCACCATCACCTCCATCGGGCTCCAAGTAAGACATAAAGCATAGGCGCGCAGCAAGTTTTGCGAATAAAATTTCGTTAGCACTTTTTTGGGCAAATCACGCAATATAACATTTAATGATTTAATAAGAAGGGGGGCTGTAGCAATATTTAAAAATAGACCGAGTATATGACAAACTCCTGAGCTTCGCCGATATAAATGGTTCAGATCAGCAGCTTGATCCTGAAGTAACAAGCTTAAATGTTTATCATACCTTCCGACACGAATGATGGAATTCATAAATGGCAATACGAAAAACAATGAAAGCAAACCAAGCACTTGCTCAAAATGCAAAATAAACGTATGCCATGGCTGCTTACTTTGAATAAATAAAACAAATCCAATCAATAAAAATATGGCACCTGAAATGAGATATAGTCCTCTGGCATAAACCGCTGAAATTGCGAGTGCTACCAAAGCGACAGCTCCAGTGCTATAGCTTATGACTGGGGCATGAAAAAAACGAGATAAAATATAAATAGCTATCAAAACTGTATACACAAAAATGCGCAAAACCTTTCTCTCATCCTTTCTGTCTTAAAATATACTAATACATAATCTACGGGATCTTCCCTTAACATAATACAGTCTATCAAACACATAAACATTTTTACAAAGCAAAAAGACCGGACTCGATATGCCGCCATCTTTTATATGAAAAAACGCACTCTGATAACACGCCGATCCCAAAAATATAAATGCCTCCTCTCCCAAAACGGTTTGAGAAATGGAGGCAGAAGTGAATCATTATTTACATTCTTCTTAAATAATCCCCTGCTTTATCCGCTGGCAAAGGTTTGCTGAAATAGTATCCTTGCATAATATGACAGCCCTTCCCTAGCAAATATTCGAGCTGAACATTTGTCTCGACCCCTTCTGCAATGACATCCAAATTTAGAGAATGAGCCATTGCGATGATGGCGTTGACGATTGGATTTTCCTTTTGCCCCTGCCCGATTTGTTGTATAAACGAACGGTCGATCTTAATTGCATTGACAGGAAGTCTATTCAAATAATAAAGAGAGGAAAAACCTTTGCCGAAATCGTCCAGATGAATGTGCACACCTAATGATTGGAGCTTTTGAATAATTTTTACCGCATGTTCAAAATCTTTTATGGCCGTTGTTTCCGTTATTTCGATGACAAGCGAAGAATACGGCAGATTGTATTTTGAAATCGATTCCTGGACTTGATGAACTAAATCACTATGAAAAAATTTACGTGCCGACATATTGACCGCAATCGTTAATTGTTGATTACTAAATTCCTCCTGCCAGCATTTAAGCTGTTTACACGCTTCATCCAATCCTAAGTTTCCTATCAATTCAATCGTATTATCTTCTTCAGCCAACTCAATAAATTCTGATGGGGAAAGAAACCCTTTCTCCGGGTGATTCCATCGAACTAAAGCCTCAAACCCGATGGTTCTCCTTTGAATGATGTCAACTTTCGGCTGATAATATAAGACAAACTCGTTATTGGCAATACCGCGCCGCAGCTCCTGCTTCAGGAGAAAACGTTCGTAATGATGCTCCATAAAAGATTGATAGAAGCGATATGTGCTTTTCCCATCCTTTTTTGCCTCATACATGGCTAAGTCAGCATGATGGATCAGTGTGTCTGCATTGTGGCCATGCTCAGGAAAAAAAGAAACTCCTATGCTTACTGTGATAAACACAGCATTTTCTCCTAAAATTAGTGGATATTGAAGCTCATTGACAAGGTTTGCTGCTAAATTATAAACTTGATCCTTTTCTACATCTCTCAGCATGATGACAAATTCATCGCCGCTATTGCGGCAAAGAAGCGCGTTTTCGTTTTTCATTATGTCTTTTAATCGTTTTGCAAATTTGACTAACAGCTCGTCTCCCTTCTTATGCCCGAAAGAATCATTGATCATTTTAAAATTGTCAATGTCAATAAAGAAAAAGCCTCTTTTTATTTCAGGATGTTTTCCTATTTCTTCATCAACCATTTTTCGAAAAGTAGCCCGTTCTAATAAATTAGTCAACGAATCGTAGTGTGCCAGCTTTAATAATCTTTTTTCCTTTTTATTCCTAGCTATTTCCTTCGCAGTCCGATCCCTAAACAAGCGAAAAATCGTTTCGGCTTTCTCCTTTGTCTCCGTCGTCTCTATGTTTATAATAAAAATGAGCCCAATGATCTCCCCTTTGTAGCTTTTAAGAGGCATTTCCAAATAACCGGCGCCTTCTATATCTCCCTTTAATCTAGAGAATAACTGGTGAATAAATTTTTCGTAAAAGCTCGCTTCCTTTAAAGAACTTTCCAAAGCTAGTATTGGCTGAACATCTCCATCAGACAAATTTCCGTTTCGATACATTGCTAGTACATTTATTTTTGAAGATGTTTCGTCCACTTCTCCGACAAGGACTATTGGCGCATGTAATGTTTCTGCAATATACTTAACAAGTGAGCGAAAGTATTCTTCTCCAACATGAGTCAGCACTTCAACAGCCCGTATACCCAGCACTCTCTCAATCTCTTCCAGAGCTTCGTGTCTTTTCATCCCCACTACGATACCCTCCACATAATACGATTCCATTTTCAAGCACCTTATACAGAAAATAGAAGTTACATTTATAGTAATAAAATACAGGAAATTTGTCATCTAATAGATGCCAAAAAATAGCTAAAAAGAAGGATAAAAAGCATGCGTTTGGTTAAACTTCAAATAAATTTTGTCAGCAGCAAAAGTGACAAACTTGACTTTTCTTTAAATTGAGACTCGCAATGATAACGCTTTAAAATTTAAAATGTAGAAACATTATTCTAAAAAAATAAAAGGGGTGAACACAATGGCAGAATCAAATGTTAAAGTAAAAATACAGAGATTCGGCAGTTATTTAAGCGGAATGATTATGCCAAATATCGGCGCATTTATTGCGTGGGGACTCATCACTGCGTTATTTATACCGACTGGTTGGACACCAAATGAAGCTTTAGCAAAACTAGTGAATCCGATGATACAATATTTGTTGCCGCTTCTAATTGGTTTTACCGGCGGGCGCATGGTGTATGATCTGCGCGGAGGAGTTGTTGGTGCAACCGCAACGATGGGAGTAATCGTTGGAGCGGACATTCCCATGTTTTTAGGTGCCATGATAATGGGGCCTCTTGGTGGGTATATTATAAAGCAAGTGGACAGGCTGTTCCAAGGAAAAGTTAAATCCGGATTTGAGATGCTTGTCAACAATTTTTCAGCTGGTATTGTCGCCGCTATTTTAACGATTATTGCTTTTTTAGGAATCGGCCCGATTGTCTTAACTTTGAGCAGCATTTTGGCAGGTGGAGTTAAATTCATTGTCGATGCCAACCTGCTTCCGCTCGCAAGTATATTTATCGAACCCGGAAAAGTGCTGTTTTTAAATAATGCGATTAATCATGGAATTTTAAGCCCGCTCGGAATTGAACAAGCAGCAGAAACAGGCAAATCCGTTTTATTTTTGCTTGAAACGAATCCAGGGCCAGGTCTAGGAATTTTGCTTGCCTATATGCTGTTTGGAAAAGGAAATTCTAAACAAACTGCTCCTGGTGCAGCCATTATTCACTTTTTGGGCGGAATTCACGAATTTACTTCCCTTATATTTTAATGAGACCATTATTAATTTTAGCTGCTATTGCCGGCGGAGCGAGCGGAGTGTTAACATTCTTACTTTTTGATGCCGGACTTGTGGCAGTGCCTTCACCGGGAAGTATTATTGCATTAATGATTATGACTCCAAAAGGACATTATATAAGTGTGTTGGCTGGTGTTATTGTTGCAACTGCTGTTTCATTCCTCATCTCAAGCATCATCTTAAAAGCAGCGAAAGCAGACAGCGAGGAAGACTTATCAGCAGCAGCAGAGAAAATGCAGCAATTAAAAGGTAAAGAAAGCAAAGCAGCAGAAATGCTCACAAATCAAGCGCAAAAAGACAGCGGAGATGCCGAGCTGCAAGAAAATGAATTAGACAATGTCCAAAAGATTGTTTTTGCTTGTGACGCAGGCATGGGATCCAGTGCAATGGGCGCTTCCATTTTGCGAAACAAAGTCAAAAAAGCTGGGTTAAATATCGAAGTAACAAACACTGCCATCAACAATTTGCCTGATGACGCAGACATTGTATTTACACATAAAGATTTAACAGATAGAGCAAAAGCAAAGCTTCCAAATGCAACACACATTTCTGTTGAGAATTTCTTAAACAGCCCTAAGTACGATGAACTGCTAGAAAAATTAAAAGATCAGTCATAAGCAGATTGCACAACTGTGCACTTTAAAAGGGGTGAATTCCATGTACTTGCGGGCGAGAGAACGGGAAATCATCGAATTAATGCTGCAGGAGGACCGACACATTTCCACAAAAGAGATCGCTGAACGATTAAACGTCAGCTCAAGAACAGTTCACCGGGAGCTTAAAAATATAAAAAAAGTGATAAAAAAATATGGTCTTTATATTGACAGCCTGCAAGGAAAAGGAATTCGCTTATTCGGTCCATCGCTGCGGAAACAAAATTTATTAAAAGATATCCGATCTGGAGAGCACACAGACTTTAGCCAAGAAGAAAGAAAAGTGCTTATCCTATGTTCACTTTTAGAGGCCAGCGAGCCTCTAAAACTGTTTACACTAGCCGAAAAATTAAACGTCACTTCTGCAACCGTAAGCAATGATTTAGATCAAATCGAAGAATGGATTGCTCAATTTGATTTGAAGCTCATCCGAAAAAGAGGATACGGAATAGAACTCATCGGACCAGAAAATGGAAAGAGGGCTCTCCTTGGAAACATTATAATGGAGAAATTGGATGAAAAAAGTTTTTTGCAAGCAATTGAAAGGCAGATAAAAGAAGAGAAAAATGAAAAAAGGGAAAAAATTTTTGAAATCATTGATGAAGAAAAAATAAAAACGGTTGAAGGAGTACTTGAAAAATTTCGGCAAACCATTTTATTTTCTATTGCGGACAGTGCCTATATTGCTCTTGCAGTCCATTTAATGCTGGCAGCGGAAAGAATCCAAAAAGGCGAAACGATCGATATCGATCCTCAAGTTTTTCAAGAATTGAAAGGCACAAAAGAATTTGAATCCGCCCGCATGATCGTCAAAGAATTGGAAAAAGCCTTTCAGGTCAAGTTTCCTGAAGCGGAAATCGGCTATGTCACGACTCATTTATTAGGAGCGCGCAGAAAAGAAGATAAAGATTTTTCCTTCTTTGATGTAGATGTAGACATTTCAAGAAAAGTCCATGAGCTCATTGAATTTGTTTCCAACAAAACCGGCTTTCCCTTGACAGAAGATCAATCTTTATATCAAGGGTTGGTGGCCCATTTTGTCCCTGCTATTACACGTTCAAAAGAGAAGATTCATACGCACAATCCTCTGCTGCAACAGATCAAAACAAAATTTTCCGCCCTTTTCGCGTCTGTCGAAGAAGGGGTAAAAAAAATCTTTTATGATCTTCAGTTATCAGAGGATGAAATTGGCTTTCTCGTACTGCATTTTGGCTCCGCTTTAGAATCAAAGATGGAGAATATTTCGCTGCAGGGATTAGTTGTTTGCCCCAGCGGAATCGGTTCTTCCAAAATGCTGGCAACGAGACTTCGCAAGGAATTTCCTGAAATAGAAAACATTCATATTGCTTCTCTTATTGATTTAAAAAGGCTGGATGTCAGCCAATACGATATTATTATTTCAACTACCGATCTTCCGTATCGTCATGTGCCATATATTACAGTTAACCCGCTGTTAAATGAGCATGATATCGCCAAAATAAAAAGATACATGAATGAAAAGCTGACAGAATTCAAAAGAATCGAAAACAATGTTCCGGGCATTCCTTTCCGGAAAAATCCATCAAACGATATGATTCACATCATCGATCAATTTTTTGAACTGGGCGATATTATCAAAACAGTTTTGCTCCATTTCAA
Source organism: Aeribacillus sp. FSL K6-1305 (assembly GCF_038050115.1). Lineage (NCBI taxonomy): Bacteria > Bacillati > Bacillota > Bacilli > Caryophanales > Bacillaceae > Aeribacillus > Aeribacillus sp. FSL K6-1305. The sequence goes on from NZ_JBBOQV010000002.1 coordinate 125,259, forward strand.
TGTGAGCTTGCTGGAAAATACAGGACAGCATAAAAAAAATCTTTTGGAAATCGCCCGCACATTGCATAAAGAAAAATTGATCACAAATGATGAATCCGTTGCGAAGAAGCTTTTGGCGAGAGAACAAAAAGGAGGATTGGGAATTCCCGGGACAAAAATTGCTTTATTTCATTTAAAAGATGAAGAAGTATTGATTCCTTTATTTCGTATTTATGATTTGGACAAAGCGGACAACGTCCTCGGAATGGACGGAAATGCGATGGAAATCAGCCGGATATTGCTGCTTTTAGCTCCTGAACAGCTAACTCAAAATAAGCTGGAAATATTAAGCCAAATCAGTTCAGCTATTATTGAAAGCAAAAGCAGTTTAACACTATTTGAAAACGGAGATGAAACAGCCGTCTATCATAAGCTGAATGTGATTTTCCATCATTATATGAAAGAAAAATTTTTTAATTGGAGTGAGTGAGATGAAGCCAATACTAACAACTGACAACATTGTTTTAAATGCAAAGGTGTCCAATCAGGAGGAAGCTATTAAATTAGCCGGAAAGGTACTTGTTGAAAACGGGTATGTGAATGAACACTATATCACTAAAATGCTTGAAAGAGAGCGAATCACTTCCACATACATGGGGAACCATATAGCTATTCCACACGGAACAGACGAAGGAAAAAAAGACATTTTAACATCAGGTATTTCCATTATTCAAATTCCTGAAGGCGTAGAATATGGAGAAGGCAACATTGCTAAAGTAGTGTTCGGAATTGCCGGAAAAGACAACGAACATTTGGAGCTCTTGTCGAAAATCGCCATCCTTTGCTCAGAGGAAGAAAATGTTGAACGTATAATCAATGCAGCAACCAAAGAAGAATTAATCAATTTATTCAATGAGGTGGAATAAACATGATCGCTTTGCAGTTCGGCGCTGGAAATATAGGAAGAGGATTCATCGGCGCTCTTCTCCATCAAGCTAACTATGAAATATATTTTCTTGACGTGAATGAAAATCTAATCTCTGAGCTAAATAAAAGAGGAAGTTATATCATCGAATTAGCCAGCGAAAAAAAAGAAACAATCACCGTCACAGGTGTAAAAGGAATTAACAGTGCAAAACAAACTGACAAAGTCATCGATCTCATTTGCCAAGCTGACTTAATTACAACGGCTGTCGGTCCAAATATTTTAAAAATCATTGCACCGACAATCGCTTCAGGACTTAAGGAACGATTTAAACAGTCAGTCCAGCCTTTAAACATTATTGCATGTGAAAATATGATCGGCGGCAGCCAATTATTAAAAGAAGAAGTGGACAAATCGCTTACAGATGAAGAAAAACAAAAATTGGATCAATATGTTGGCTTTCCTAATGCAGCTGTCGACCGCATCGTTCCATTACAAACCCACGAGGACCCTTTAAAAGTTTCTGTTGAACCATTTTTTGAATGGGTCGTGGAAAAAACAGACATAAAAGGAAGCTTGCCAAATATTCAAGGAATCACCTATGTCGACGACTTAAATCCATATATTGAGCGCAAGCTATTTACTGTCAACACTGGACATGCTACTGCAGCTTATTTAGGCTATTTCAAAAATATAGAAACAATCGACAAAGCTGTATTGGACCCGTTTGTCCGCCCAATTTTAGAAGGCGCGCTAGCTGAAACCGGCGACATGCTGGCGAAAACTTATCATTTTGATCGTTCCGAGCATCAAAAATATATCGATAAGATTCTCTCTAGATTTGAAAACAAACAAATTTCCGATCATGTCACTAGAGTAGCCAGATCGCCTATTCGCAAGCTTGGCGCAAACGACCGATTAATTTTACCCGCAAAAAGATTAATGGAATTCGGGCAAAAACCTGAAAATCTCGCAACAGCCGTAGCAGCTGCGCTATTGTTCGACTATAAAGAAGACCAAGAGGCAGTCGAATTGCAAGAAATCATTAAAACAAAAGGAGCAGCTGCAGCTTTGAAGCAGTACAGCCAGCTTGACGAAAACGACCCGTTAACAAAACTAATTCTTGAAAAATATGAACAGCTCATCAAATTGAAATAATGTAAGCAGGATGGTTCATTCTGCCTGTTTAAACACGGGGCTGTCTAATAAGTCGTTTTTTGGCTTATTGACGGCTCCCTTTTATGTTTTAGAAATGTTGATATATCGATGTTTATGATTTTTTGTTTTCAATAGGGATTTGACTTTCTGGACAGCCCCTCAATCGAATGCAATGAACAAGAAAACGTATTAATCAAACAACCAATAAGAAGGCTGACTCAACATCGCTGAAAAGCAATGTGTTGAATCAGCCTTTTACTTTTGATTTCTCCGATGCTCTCGCCATGAATTGGAATATATGATAGGAAGATGCTGCGCTTTTTCCAAGGAATATACGTAAACAAAACCTTCTATATTTTGCCTGCTATCCTTGACCCAAACACGCTCATACTCATTATTCGGCCGGCCTTCTAAAAAATCCTCCAGCAAATCCATTTGCCTTAATCCTTCTTCTGTCACAATGAGCCATTCACCGGCAACTTCGTCTTCTCCTTCATCAAGAACAAGCGCTGGATAATCTCCTACATCATACAGTCGGCCTTTCACATGCCCCTTTTTGCAAGAGATTAAATAGGGCTCTACAACATGATGATTTGCTTCGCCGACTAACAACGTTCCATACACAAAAACTTGATAAAGCATGGCAGCTCACCTCAAAAAGTTTAATCCGGTCAGTGAACATCGACACGTCAGTTGAAAAGAGCGATTTCCCACCTCAAAAATTCATAGCCGGTCAGCGGGACTATGAAAGCTAGTATGTAAAAAAATTTATTCCTAGGCGGCAAATCAATTGAAAAGAGCTACCGCCCCCACCTTAAAAAACATAACCAGCTAAGCAAGACCATGAAAACTGACATGTATAAAAATTTGTTCCCTAAGCGGCAAATGCACCGATAAACTAATTGAAAAGAGCTACTACCGAATAATTTTCATAATCATCCGATTCAATACTTCGGAAAACACTAGTCCCATGGCGATAGCTCCTGATATGATAAAAGCTTTAGCTGCTAGTTCAATCGCCGTAAAATAGTCTTGCTCGACTACATGGCGCATGGCATCATACGCAATCCCTCCTGGGACAAGCGGAATAATACCTGGAACAGAAAAAATGATGATCGGCGCTTTATACATTTTCGCAAACAAGTGACTAATGAAGGCAACAAGAAGCGCTGAAATAAATGCAGCGATAATTAAATCCATCTTAAAATGAATCAAGAATAAATACGAAAGCCATCCAACTGCTCCCGCAATTCCACATGCAAATAACGTCTTTTTTGGTACATTAAAAATAATTCCAAATGCAAATGCTGCAATAAAGCTTGCTGCAAGTTGTGACAGCATGACAACAATCCTTTCAATTAATAAATCGATAAAACAATGGCAATTCCTGACCCGATCGCAAAAGCTGTTAAAAACGCTTCAGCTCCCTTTGATAATCCAGCCACTAAATGTCCTGCCATCAAATCGCGGACAGCATTTGTGATATGCAGCCCCGGTACAAGCGGCATGACAGAACCGATAATAATTTTATCTAAATCTATCCCGATGCCCAGCTTCACCTGCCAAATGGCTGTAAATCCAATGACAAACGATGCTAAGAACTCTGAAAAAAATTTAATTTTAGCAAAACGATGAACATAAACTAAAAATGCAAAACCTAAACCGCCTGAAATCATGGCAGGAACAAAATCTGCCCACTTTCCTTGAAACATGATTAAAAACCAGCCGCTCAAGATGGAAACAGAGGTCAATTGCAGCCAAACTGGATATTCAGGTTTTGATTCGTCTATTTGTTTCAGTTCCAACAAAACTTCATCAACAGATATTTCACCCTGCGCCATCCTTCTAGAAATGTTGTTCACCATCGCAACTTTATTTAAATCTATTGTCCGTTCCAGCACACGTACAAGTTTTGTCTGTTCCATTTCGTCAATGGAAAATATAATTCCAGTGGGCATAGCAAAACAATGAGACTGCTTTACACCAAGCGATGTAGCCATCCTCTGCATCGTATCCTCAACGCGGTACGTTTCCGCTCCATTTTCTAGCATAATTTTACCAGCTAGCAAACAGGCTTCAATAATCTTGTTGGAATTTAATTGCACGCTAATCTCTCCAATAAACTTCATTTCCTATTATTATATCCAAGTCTTTTGGTAAGTGAATGGCAAAACGATTCAGCCTTTTATAGGTCTTTAAGTATTAAATCTTAGCACCTCATCGACCAAATGCTCAAGCTTTTTCTTCTGATCAATTTGGGACATCACCGCGTAAATCAGCGCTCGCCGCGGAACAGAAGATTGCAATTCTTCCTTTAGAAAGGATAGCAATTCCTTTTGCTCCTCATCTGCCGATTTTTTTATTTTATCAATTTGATTGAAAAGGGATTCCTTTTTCTTTTTCCGATTCAAAGCCTCTTCCGGCTCCAGCCTTTCTACTATATCCGGATCAAATAGCTGATCCTTCGCTTTCACAACATTTTCCGCTATTTTTTCAATTCTTCTCAACGAATAAGCGATTATGCTGTTAATTTCTATTTCTGCTCCGGCAGTGACAGCGAAATGAATGGCGTTTTGAACCATTCCATACAACAACACGGCCAAATCAACCGAATACGGACGTATTTGTTCCCCGAATACTTCTGCAATCCTCTTCTGTGCCCAGCAAAGTTCATCAAAATGATACTGCTGCACCAATCCTTTAAGCTCTTCATCTTCTGACATCAGCACACCATAAAACAGAGCGAATAGTTTATTTTCTTTACTGATTTCCATCTTGACTTGAATTTGTTCGATAAACGCGTTTTTATCGTTTGCTTGCCTGCCAGCCAACACTTCCATTCTCCGCTGATCTGTTTCCATTTTAATCTTTTCAAAAATACTAATTAAAAGTTCTTTTTTCGATGAGAAATAATTATAAAATGTCCCTTTCGATATCCCGCTTTTATCTAAAATATCTTGAACTGATGTTCTCACAAATCCCTTTTCAACAAAAAGAGTATGCGCCGCTTCCATTACTTGTCTTTTTCGATCGTTCAATTTGACTGCACATCCTTTATGATTGAACTCAAAAATAAAAGTTATTGTTGATTTTTTTATACTATCAGTATATATTATTATTATCTTTTATAACAACAGTATAAAATAATATACTATAAGTACAAGGAGGATTCTCGCTTGACCAATCATGAAACATTAAACAAACCGCCTTATGGGATGATTGCCATTTTATTTGTTGGTGCCTTTGTGTCTTTTGTTAACGAAACGTTTCTAAATGTTGCACTTCCATCCATTATGAAGGATTTTGAAATATCTCCTTCATCTGCGCAATGGCTGTCAACAGGCTACATGCTGATTAATGGGATTTTAATTCCTGCCAGCGCATTCTTGTTGCAAAAGTTTACGAATCGCCAACTATATATTACAGCAATGGGCTTGTTTACAGCCGGTACGGTGTTAGCTTCACTTTCGCCGACATTTGGCGTGTTATTGGTTGCAAGAATGTTTCAAGCGGCCGGTTCAGCGATCATGGCTCCCTTATTAATGAATGTCATGCTTGTCGCTTTTCCTGTTGAACGACGCGGCACAGCAATGGGATTTTTTGGACTAGTGATGATCACTGCGCCAGCGATAGGACCAACGCTATCCGGATGGATTGTTGAGCATTATTCATGGCGCACACTGTTTGACATCGTTATTCCGATCGCTGCTCTCACACTCATCCTTGCAATCTTTAAATTAAAAAACATTTTGCCGCAAAAACAAATATCTTTGGATATTTTATCGCTCATCTTATCAAGCATCGGGTTTGGCGGCATTTTATACGGGTTTAGCTCCGCCGGGGAAAAAGGCTGGGATTCCGTTCATGTATATGGAACCATTATTGTCGGAACGATCAGCTTAGTCTTATTTATTATGCGGCAATTAAAAATGGAAGAGCCTCTTTTGCAATTTCGAATTTATAAATATCCGATGTTCGCCTTATCATCCGCTATTTCGATCATTCTTTCGATGACGATGTTCTCAGCGATGCTGCTTATGCCAATATATATTCAGACAATTCGCGGGATTTCACCTTTTGATTCCGGACTTTTAATGCTGCCGGGAGCAATCATCATGGGAATTATGTCGCCGATAACAGGAAGGCTTTTTGATAAATTTGGCGCTAGAGCGCTCGCCATTATCGGCTTATCTATTACCATTTTTACAACATACGAATTCAGCCACTTAGCAATGGATACATCCTACAGCTTTTTAATGCTTATGTACTCATTAAGAATGTTGGGAATGTCGATGGTGATGATGCCTGTCATGGCAAACGGAATCAATCAGCTGCCGCAAACTATGAACCCGCACGCTACAGCGATGAACAACACGTTGCAGCAAGTTTCAGGAGCTGCTGGTTCAGCGCTGCTGGTCACGCTCATGCAAAACAAAGCAGAGTCGGAAGCGGAGCGATTGGCTCAAGCCGCAGCGGGTGATCCAGCAAAAATGGCCGATATCATGAATGAAGCAATGCTAAATGGAATCAACTTTTCTTTCAAAATATCAGTGTTAATTGCACTGATCGCCCTCGTTCTCACTTTCTTTATCAAACGGGCAAAACCAGAAGGAGAAACATTTTTAAAACAATCCGCATCATAAAATAGAAAGCCTCTAGACGAAGTTCATCAGTCTAGAGGCTTTTTCATTCAAAATATCTAGATTTTCCAGCCGGAATTAAAAGGCAGCTTCAACAGCAGCTGAACATTTCATACCTATTTACTTATCATCAACCCTCTTATAATCAAAAAGCTGCAGAGACTGCTTCAATAATATGTTCTGCATCAGCAGTTGACATCCGATACAGTTACCCCATTTTTCTTTTGAAATCGCCTTGCCGCATGGAAACAAATAAGGCTTGATCCGACAATATATTTAACCCGTTATTTTCTCGTGTAGCCGAAGCATTCAATTTTTTCTGCGGATTTACAGCGCTTCCCAAACAGCGGCGATTCCTTGTCCTCCGCCAATACATGCAGATACAGCGCCATATTTTTTGTTTCGCCTTTTTAATTCATAAATAAGAGTTGTCGTGATTCTTGTTCCGCTTGCAGCAAGAGGATGTCCTAGCGCAACGGCTCCCCCATTTACATTACCTATTTCAAGATCAAAGCCTAATTCTTTTTGGCATGCTAAATATTGAGCAGAGAAAGCTTCATTGATTTCAATTAAGTCCAAATCAGAAATCGTTAAATTTGCTTTCTTTAATGCATTTTGAATAGCAGGAACCGGACCGATCCCCATATACTTCGGTTCTACTCCTACAACATCCCAGGAAACAAGGCGGGCAATCGGTTTTAACCCTTTTTCTTCTGCATAATCACTTGATGCAATGACAACAGCTGCTGCTCCATCAACCATACCGCTTGCATTTCCCGGCGTGACAACACCATTTTCAATAAATCTAGGCTTTAATTTACTAAGCTGCTCCATGCTCGTATGGCGGATATGTTCATCTTGATCAATAATGATGTCTCCTTTTTTCCCTTTCACAGTAACCGGTACAATTTCTTCTTTAAAATACCCTTTTTCTCTCGCTGCAATCGCACGCTCATGGCTAGATAAAGCATGACGGTCAATTTCTTCCCTCGTTAAATTATATTTGACAGCTAAATTTTCAGCTGTTTCAGCCATTGTGCAGCCGCCATACGTATCATATAGTCCATCCCATAACCAGTCTTCTACAACAGGCGAACCTAGAGGACTTCCCCATCTCATACCGCGAATGACATGCGGTACTTGACTCATATTTTCCGTGCCGCCAGCCAGCACAACATTTGCTTCTCCCGTTAAAATGTAGCGGGCGCTTGTTAGGATTGCTTCAATCCCCGTCCCGCATAAACGATTAATCGTTACGGCAGGAACTTCAATCGGGGTGCCGGCTTTTAATCCAACATGTCTTGCTAAAATGTGTGCATCTCTGCTTGATTGCTGAACGTTTCCAAACACAACATGATCAATTTCATCAGGCGAAATATTAGATTTTCGAATAGCTTCTTTAGCCGCAAATGCACCTAAATCAGTCGCAGTAGTATTTCGAAATGATCCAGATATTTCAGCAAATGCCGTTCTTGCTCCTTCCAGCAAAACGATATCTTTCATTTTATTCACTCCTCTAAACATTTCGGTATTCCAACAGTTCCTTTGCATGTATCAAATATTTCTGATGCGTTAGTGTATAAAAAAACGTTTTCATTTATCAGAATAATGAAAATTATTTACACGCTCATTATAAAATTACGAAAATTAAATAACAATGTTAAAAATACTTAAAAATCAAAGGAGAATTCAGCAAATTTGCGTATAGATGAACAAGCCGTCAGGTAAAGCGGCTTTTCAAAACAACTGCTGGATTGTTAATAAGGTAAAAAATGGAATGATGTCAAAATAAGTTGGGGTGAATATTTTCGATCATTTGATGAAAGTATGATGGTTTAGTATTGGATCTTGAAGAATTAGAGATACATTATATTCTAGAAAAAAAGAATTAATTATTAAACCACTCTGGAATGTACAATTTAAAAATGGTAGAAACCCGGAAAAGAAGATGGCAGCTTATCTTATGGTACTAATCCGGACGTGTTGTTTTTAAAAACCAATCATCGAATATTACATTTCTCGCTTTAGGAAAAGGACAGGTCATTTTTATTTTCTGGTTGTTTGATTATTTTTATGGCGCTTTCTTTATATCTCTTTTCCAGCTTGGTTCTTTCGTTTTGAGAAATAGCGAACTTTTCATGAGTTAACCTCTTTTGTTTCTACTAGAGTTCTATATAGAGGCAGCGAATGCATTCTTAAATGGTTCTGTAAAATATAAATAAATGAAAAATTTTACTTGGTGTGACAAAAAAAGGGAGGTAAAATGAATATTAAGTAATTGCAATATATTGTATAGGTTTAATAAAGAATTGGTGATTAAAATATTTAACCATACCTGAAAAAGCAGTTTTCGTACTTCTAAAGAAGGCGAAATATTAAAGAAAATAATACGTGATGAAGCCTTTTTTAGTTGGCTTAGAAGTAAAGACGAGTTTTTATCTAACGCTGCTAAAGAGTTTATTTTGATCTTAAAACTCAGCTTACTTCTCTTCCCAGCTAGACTACTAGATACTTCATATTTCTGATGATGATTTAACAGCTTTTAATCGAAAAAAAGGATCATTATTTTTGAAAGAAGGTGCGAAAATGATTAAGGAGCTTCATCGTTCTTTAATGGAAAATTTCGAACAATTGGTTTCGTGGAGAAGATATTTGCATCGTCATCCTGAGCTTTCTTTTCAAGAGGAAAATACACCGAAATTTATTGCAGAGAAGCTTTCCTCCTTTGGGATTGAGGTAAAAACCGGAATCGGCGGAAATGGAGTTATCGGAATGATCAAGGGCGGAAAAGAAGGAAAAACCATTGCCTTCCGCGCTGATTTTGATGCGCTTCCGATCCATGAAGAGAACGACTCTCCTTACAGATCGTCCGTAAAAGGAGTTATGCATGCCTGCGGCCACGACGGACATACAGCAGCTCTCCTCGGGGTTGCAAAAGTATTAAGTGAAATCGATCGCAGCCGTTTAAAAGGCAACATCGTATTCATCTTTCAGCACGCGGAGGAAAAACCGCCCGGCGGCGCCAAGTTTATGATTGAAGATGGATGCCTGGACGATGTTGACCTTGTATTTGGCGCACATGTTTCCACTGATATTCCGTACGGCAAAATAGGCTTACGAGAAGGACCCGTTATGGCTGCTGTCGATGCATTTACGATTCAAATAAAAGGAAAAGGAGGCCATGGGGCCCGTCCGCATGAAACAGTAGATGCTCTTGTCATCGGCAGCCAAATTGTGAACTACTTGCAGCAAATTGTCAGCAGACGCGTGAATCCGATAGATTCAGCTGTTGTGACAGTTGGTGTGTTTCAAGCTGGAACAGCTTTCAATGTCATTGCAGAAAACGCTAGAATAGAAGGGACAGTAAGAACATTTAATCCAAACGTTAGGAAGCAAATTGAGGAAGAGATCAGAGCGATTGTTCAAGGGCTATGCCAAGCTTCGCACGCAAGCTACGAAATTGATTATTTAAACGGCTATCCTCCAGTTATCAATCCTAGAAATGAAACCGAACAATTGCGAGCCATTATTAGCGAGACGTATGCATCTGACTGTTTTTATAATTATCAGCCGTCAATGGGAGCAGAAGATTTTGCATACTACTTAAAGCATAAACCAGGTGTTTATTTTCATGTCGGTGCAAGAGGAGACGATCCAAAAACTCATTATCCTCATCACCATCCCCGCTTTGACTTTGACGAGCGTGCGCTTCTCGTCTCAGGGAAAATATTTTTAAGTATTGTCAATCATTATCTTTTACAATAAAAAAATGATGTCAATTAAAAGTGGTGCAACAAATTCGAAATGTACATTGAAACAACAACAACAATGATGATTTTATAGGAAATGGCGTAAAACCCCTATGCATTTAGCCTAGGGGATGTAAGCTCTAATGACCTTGTTCTTGAATATATTTTTGGATAATCTCTTTGCTTACATTTCCAATACTACAAGAAAAATATCCATCACTCCAAAAGGTTCTTTCTTTCCAAAAATGTTGAGAAAGATATTCGTTATGCTTTTGCCATATTCGATAGGTTGTAAGTTGCTTCAATAATCTAACGATTTCAAGAATGCTCCATTTCGGAGAATAACGAATCAAAATATGAATATGGTCTTGGTCTATTTCTTGCTCGATAATTTGCCAACCATAACGATTAGATATAGATTCGATTTCGGTTTTAATATCATCACCAACTTTTAATAATAACTTTTTTCGATACTTACAAACAAATATCAAATGGCACAAACAGCTATGAAGAGTAAATTTATCAATTTCTGGTAGTATTGTGGAAATACGACTTATTCACAATTGGTAAAATTTTCCAGTTAAATTTATTTACAAAAAGGGTCAAAAAGAACCAATTTTGCTTATTTTTTTAAAAAATGTGGATAACTTATTTTTGTTTGTTGTGGATAACTTTTTTTCTTTGCCAAACATCACATCCTTTGGTACAATTAATTCGCTAGGTAAACCTAATTTGCATAGGTTTTCCCAGTTGTGCGATATCCTCGTCTGTTAGTGTTTGCCCACGGAAGGCTTCTAACAATCGCGAGGATATTTCTTTTATCGTTTTCTTCATGCTTCTCAATATTTTTGACCCATGCTCATGTAACACCATGATAATCTCTGTAATTTGGGTTAATAGGTAGTGATTTTTCATGGCATTGTAATCTTGGCTGCTTGCGTGTTCAATGTGGTAGCGCAGGTTTTTTTGTCTGTTAAACCCCTCATTCTCTATTCTCCAGCGGCTTCTGCCAGCGTTCATCAGTTTCTTTGCATTGTTTTTTGTGATTTTTATATCTGTGATAAAGGTAAATTTTTGTTTTCTTTTTTCATCTTCTAATTCGCATTCGAAAACATTCACCCCAAAGCCTCTGTAATCAATATCGTTCACCCAGGTGATTTCCCCTCGCTGTTCGCTTTCACGTATCTTTACCACATTGGCTTTCTTGCCTTCCTCCTCTTCCATATTTTTTAACGCTTGAAACTCATCGGTGATGCTTTTAATACGATCTTCCTTAAAACGGAATAAGTAGTTCCAATTATTCGCCTTGCATTGTTTAAATACATTTTCGCAGGCATAAAGACTATCGGCAATCAGACAGATAGGCAGTTTTTTAAAGGTGTCTTTCAGTCTAGCAGTCAGTCGATAAAAAGCATTCAACTCACAATCTTGCTTTTCCACGTCCTCTGATTCATTTTCAATAAACTCGGAGGCCACACTTAGTACCATATTTCCCACAATTAACTTGGCTTCCAAGACATGATGCATGTAGATGGTCTTTATTTTTTCTTCACCCGTTTCCTTGTCTATGTATTTGCGCTCCCGTTTCAGGCAGTGTTCACAATGTTTTTTGTCAAAAGTAAAAATACCGGTCCCATCTATGGCAATACCCCAGTATTTCCCGTTGATACGATAGGATTCAAAACACCTCTTTTTGAATAATTTCTTGATCATATCGATTCGGATCCTTTCAAGTTCTGCCGGGTTCACTCGTGCCAAAAAATCATTGATTGTGTCATAATGGGGCAGTTCTTCCAAATCTTCATTCCCCAACAATTTCCCCAAATTTTTAATGCACTCTTCCTTATTAAATTCGTTTGTCATTTCGCGCATACTTTTTAAGTTGCATGCATTTTTCAAAATAACCATCATCAAAAGGACTTCCGTGTCATAGGTGATATAGCTTTGGTGCCTTGGATCATCAACATCTTTAAGTAATTTGTTCAAATTTTTAAAAAAGTGATTTTGCGTTTTTAGCAACTCGAATAAATAATTTACCTCTTTTTCCATTTCACGCTTTTCTTTCCTCGTTACCATAAAAAAATCCCCCCAAATGCCAATATATTAGGTTTTTTATATACCCTTATTATCACATATTTGGCAAAGTTTGGGTGGAATTATCTCGAAGAATTTTTACTCTTCAGGGCTGTGGCACAAAAGTAAATGCTTACTGTGATTTTCAGAAATGTATTCCATTATTTTTCTAAACCTTTACGAATTAATTCGTAAACTGCAACTGAAAAATTTTTAATATTGTTCTTTTTTTTGTACTCTTCGATTCTTGTTACTAAATCGACAGGAAATTTAATTAATTTTGGTATACGTTCCATTTTACAATCCTCCTCGGTATATACTATTGACATATTTTTTAATTAAGTATATACTTTTAGTATATATTAAAGGAGGTAAAAAATCAATGATTGTAAATAAAGCATATAAGTTTCGGCTCTATCCGAACAAAGAACAAGAAATATTAATTAATAAAACCTTTGGGTGCTGTCGATTTGTATTTAATCATTTTTTAGCAAAATGGGATAATACTTACAAAGAGGCAGGAAAAGGGTTAACTTATAATTCTTGTTCTGCTCAGTTAACACAATTAAAAAAAGAATTAACTTGGCTAAAAGAAGTGGATAGTATTGCACTTCAATCGTCATTAAAAAATCTTGCTGACGCTTATTCCCGTTTCTTCAAGAAACAAAACGATAAACCACGTTTTAAGTCCAAGAAAAATCCTGTTCAGTCTTACACGACAAAGTATACAAATGACAATATTGCTATTGATGATAATAAAATCAAGCTGCCTAAACTTGGATGGATTCGTTTTGCAAAGAGTCGTGAAGTAGAAGGTCGCATTCTCAATGCAACAATTAGACGTAATCCAAGTGGAAAATATTTTGTATCCATTCTTGTAGAAACAGAAGTTCAGGAATTACCTAAAACTGACTCTGCTGTTGGCATAGATGTCGGCTTGAAAGAATTTGCTATTCTTTCAGATGGAACGATTTACTCTAATCCTAAGTTTTTTCGAAGATTAGAAGAAAAATTAGCAAAAGCACAACGGATTCTATCAAGACGTAAAAAAGGTGGTTCTAATTGGAACAAACAACGAATTAAAGTTGCTCGTATTCATGAAAAAATCACAAACGCTAGAAACGATTACTTGCATAAAATCTCCACCTATATTGTCAAAAACCACGACATTATCGGGATGGAAGATTTGTCTGTAAGTAATATGTTAAAAAATAACAATCTTGCTAAAGCAATTAGCGAAGTATCATGGTCACAATTTAGAACGATGTTAGAATACAAAGCGAAATGGTACGGAAAGCAAGTTGTTACCGTATCGAAAAATTTTCCATCCAGCCAGCTTTGTTCGTGCTGTGGCTACAAAAACAAAGACGTTAAAAATCTTGCATTGCGTGAATGGGTGTGTCCTAATTGTCATACCCATCATAACCGAGATATTAACGCAAGTTTAAATCTTCGCAAGGAAGCCTTGCGATTAACCGTAGGAACTACGGGGATAGCCTAATCAATTAGAGTTCGGTAGAACTCTGTACTTAGGAATCCACTACGGCTTTAGCCTAGTGGTAGTTCAAGTAGCGAAACTGTCAACAAGCAAATGCACATTCTGTTCAGCCGCTTCGATCCATACGTTAAAGAAACGCAAACAAAAAATGCGAAATTTTGTACGCAAAGTAATAGTTTACAAGGAAATGCAGGTTTTCTGTTTTAAGGAGAAAACCTGCATTTTCAATAAATTTTTGAAAACAGCTTACGTACATTTTTCGCGTTTTATTTCTATATTTCTTGAGAGCTGTTTTTGGTGTATAATAATGTTCATTGAGCTTAAAATTTCCCATTGGCGAGCTACTCGCCTGGGACTTTTATTTTTTTCTTTTCCGGTGTGTTACTCCATTTGAAAATCTTATTTAAAAACTTGTAAATATTTTTGCTTTCTTTCGCAAGTAGCGGTCCTACGATCGCTAAAATAAGAACATAAAGGGCAGTAAAAGGAGTTAAAATGGGATTTAATCCTGCTGTAATTCCTAAATTTGCAACAATGATCGAAAATTCTCCACGAGCCATAATGGTTAAACCAATATTGGTAGAAGCTTTATGGGATAGCCCCGCTTTCCTCCCCGAAATCATACCAGCTACAAAGTTCCCAGCAATTGTGAGTGCGGCAGCGCCTAAAGCTAACCAGATCGCACCAGCTAATGTTGATGGATCAATACTCAATCCAAAGCTGAAAAAGAAGATTGCGCCAAAGAAATCTCTAAACGGAACTACCATATGTTCAATGCGGTCTCGATAGTCAGTTTCTGAAAAAACTAGACCTAACAGCAATGCGCCAATCGCTTCTGCAACATGAAGGGTTTCTGAAAACCCAGCAACAAAAAACAATGTAGCAAATATAACAATAATGAAAATTTCGTCAGATTTAATATTCAACCATTTATTTAATAAAGGCGAACCTTTTCGTGCAATGAAAAAAAACAGCAGCATATAGCCAACCGAAATAAGAACAGAGGTAATGATACCGAGGACAGAAGTAGAGCCGGCAAGCAAGACACCTGACATTGTGGTTAAAAATAAAGCAAGGAAAATGTCGTCAAATAAGATGATCCCAAGGATTAACTCTGTTTCTGGATTTGCTGTTCTTTTTAAATCAACAAGGACTTTGGCGACGATTGCACTGGAAGACACGCTGACAAGCCCAGCAATAATAAGAGTCTCCATCCATGGCATCCCGACGATAAATCCATATAAAAGGCCTAAAACAAAATTGATTGCTACATAAAGACTCCCGCCTACCACAATATTTCGGCCTGATTTCATCAATTTTCCAACAGAAAATTCCAAACCTAAATAAAAAAGCAAAAACAGAACACCAATGCGTCCTAAAAATTGGATAATTTCTTTACTTTCAATAAAGGTTAAGTCGATAATCCCAATCGTTGGGGCATGCGGGCCAACAAGCATACCTAGGACAATCAGGAAAGGGATAATGGAAAATTTAAGCTTATTTGCGATAATAGCTGCAATTGCAACAAGGACAAGTGCTGTACCAACTTCAAAGACTAAATGATCCATCTATAAACCCTCACTCCTTTCCTTTGTTCGATAATAAGTTGTTAACTAGTTGTTTTAGTTGGTTTCGTTCTCCTGAAATTACTAATGTATCGCCTGCCTCAATCACCGTATCCGGACCTGGGTTGTGTGTCTTCTTTGTCTTTTTTTTCTTAATAGCTATGACCGTAACTCCATAATTGTTTCTTATATCAATCTCACCGATCGTTTTATTCACAACAGGTGCACCAGGTTCTACTTGATACCATTCAATAATTAAATCATCAAACGCAAAGTCAACGGTTTCTAATGCTTTAGGTTTATATGCCATTCCGCCTAAAATTCCAGCAATTTGTCTTGCTTCTGAGTCATCAAATGTGGCAGTACTTAAAACCTCATCATGATCATCTGAATCAAAATGATAAATTTCTCTCCGTCCATCATCATGGATGACAATAACAAGCTTATCTTGGTTCTTTGTAATAATTTCAAACTTATATCCAATTCCAGGAAGTTCACTTTCTCTAATATTCATGCAAAAATTCCTCCTTATAAATGTTTTAAATGAATGGATTAAGGTTGTTGAATATTAAAGGTTTACATCAATTTCCGTTCTAATTTTTTCATCTTTCGAAATTCCTAGATATTTGAGTGTTTCAGAAGGAGACGAATGGTGAAAATATTTCTGAAGCAAAGAAATGGCGACTCCTCGTTTATAGGCATGAAATCCAAAGGTTTTACGCATAGAGTTCGTTCCAATTTTCCCTTGTATGCCGACCGCTTCTGCGGCACGATGGATAATGCGGTAAGCCTGTTGACGCGTGATGGGCTTTTTCGTTTTCGCGGACTGGAATAAATAATCTTCGCGGTTCAATTGTCTCGATTGGATATAGTGGAGAATCGCCCTTTTTACTTTTTGGTTGAGATACACTTCCTTAGTCGTTTTAGATTCTTTATGTGGAAGCAGATAAAAATCCTTTATGTAGCCGTCATCCCCCAAAACATCTCCTACTTTTATTTCCAATATTTCTGTGATCTTTAAACCGGTATTGATGCCAAACACAAAGAGTACATAATCTCGCTCTGAATGCTTTTTTAAATATCTTTTCATGGCATTGATTTGTTTTATATCTCTTAGAGCTTCAACATATTCCATATAGTTATTCCCCTTAATCCACGTTACTTAATACTATTATATACTATTATTATGTAACACGCAAACAAAGCTTTGTATTTTAAGACGAAAATAAGGGATAAGGTAAACAAACTGTTGTTTTTATGTTTAGCAGTTCTGTTATTCCTAAAAAAGAGGAATTTTAATATGTAATCCTGCCCGTTTCAAGCCTTCTTTAAACAATTTTGCATACAGTATTTTCTTTATTCCATTTCATAGGAAACAATTTAGGTACCTGCTTTAAATCTTGCACTTTTATGAATTTCGCTTGAACCTCATCGCTTCCCAAATTTCGAACTGCACCTTTGTCCTTTTGCGGCATGCCCTAAACCCATATTGTGCGCCATTAAAATAATCGTTTTTGCTCAATATCACAAAATCATCAAGAAAAGACTGATCTATTTCTAGAAAATCGGCTTATTGACGCCCTCATTAATGTTTTAGAAACGTTGATATATCGGTGTTTATGATTTTTTGTTTTCAATGGCGATTTGACTTTCTAAGACAGCCCCCAAAGTCATCACAACCAAGCACAATTGAAAGAAACAGTTATGCTATACTTTTATATAAAAAAATGACGATTTTTCGTTCTGTTTGTGGCACATGATAAAGACGTTTTGAACTGGGGTGAAAAGCCAATGCACATAAATGGAATAGAAGTGAAAGGTAAAGTCGTCGACAGACAATCTCGTTGCAAGCATTACCATAAAGATGTGGATATTATTGCAATCAAATTTTATTGCTGCCAGACTTATTATCCATGTCATAAATGCCATGAGGAAGAGGGATGCGGAAATCCACAAGTTTGGCCCAAAGCCTTGTTTGATGAGAAGGCGATTTTATGCGGCCATTGCGGGAAAGAATTGACTATTAATGAGTATTTGCACAGTGCATATCAATGCCCGAACTGCAATGCGCAGTTTAATCCAGGCTGTGGACTTCACCGTCATTATTATTTTGAAACTTAAAAAATTCATTTCAAAACGCATTACAAAAAGCCATTTCAAACTTACATTTATCAAAGTTTGAAATGGCCCTCATTTTTTAAAATAGACGTGTGTTACATACAATCTCAAAAACTAACTAAATTTTAAACTGCTGTATTAATCGATCAAAATCCATTGCTTCTTTATCCAAATGTTTTGCTGAATTTGCTACTTCCTTCATAGAAGAATTAGACTGTTCAGCAGTAGCTGTCACCTCTTCTATTCCAGCTGCAGATTCTTCTGATACAGATGCAATACTTTCAATGGATTCTCCCATTTTTTTCGTATTGTCAAGAACACTGTTAATCGATTCTGACATACCGCGAATTTTATGCGAGACTTTTTTAATGGTCTCTTTTAGTTCATTAAAGATATCACCTGTTTTGGAAATAGTTTCCGTACCTTCTGCTACGTTTCTATAGCCATCCTCCAATGAAATAACAACATTTTTAGATTCAGTTTGAATGCCTTGAATGATAGAAGTAATTTCCGAAACAGAGGAAGCTACCTGTTCTGCAAGCTTGCGCACTTCATCAGCGACAACTGCAAAACCCTTTCCATGTTCTCCTGCTCTCGCAGCCTCAATCGCAGCATTCAACGCTAAAAGGTTGGTTTGATCGGCAATTTCTTGGATGACGTTAATTAAATTGGCAATATCGTTTGTTTTTGTATCTAACCCTTTTACCATTGCGAGTGAACCTTGAATTTTCGCATCAATTGATTCCATTTTTTCGATTGATTTTATCATTGCCTGACTGCCATCCTCCGTCAGAGTAAGCATGGAGTCTGAAAATGTCTGCACTTCTTGTTGATTTTTTAACACATTTGTTACGATCGATTCAAATTCATTCATCTGTTCTAATAGCTCTGATGCAGAGTTCGCTTGTTCTTCAGCACCGCTTGATAATTCCTGCATGGTAGAAGCAATCTGTTGGCTGCCTTGCTGAACCTCTTCGGAATATTGTGACAGCGTTCTGCTTTGTTTGCTTAAATTGCCTGAAACATTTGTCATATGTCCAATAATCTGATGCAAGTTTCCTTTCATTTTATTCATAGCATTGATTAATTGGCCGATTTCGTCTTTACCGTCATAAATGACTGCATGACCTTGCAGGTTCCCGTCTGCGATTTGATTCGCCATTTTTACTGCTACAAGTAAATTTTTCCTTATAGTCCGCGTAATAAGAAAAACCACTGTTACCCCGAGAACGATTGATAAAAGGACAGATAAAACCAATATGAGTAGGCTGTGCTGCATAACATTTAATGTTTGATTGACAGCTACAATGCGTTCTTCCTCTACGGCCTTTGTCAATTGATCTAGCTGAGCAACTGTTTCTGTACGCAATTCAGCGATTTGTTCTCTTAACTTGCCGATTTCTTCCTTGTTTCCACCCTTCAAAGCCGGAACTAGCTGGTTTAAAAACAGATCATTAATCATTTCCTTGTTTGTTTCAATATTTGCTAATAAATCCCGTTGATTTTTAGTCTCCAGTTGAGACTCTATTCCCTTCTTTTTGTCTTCATACTCCTGCATACGATCATTAAACTCTTGCAAGTTTTTTTCATCCATTGTATTTATATAATCGGCCACTCGTATGTCAGCAGCTCTGAAAAGCGAAGCCATTTCTGTTATATGTACAGCCTTTTCTCCTCTACGGTCAATTTGTTCAATGTTGTTTTTTATTTGAAAAAATTGGTTCCCTATAATAATAGACGCTATAATAAATAATCCCACTGTTACGATCAAACCAATTGAATATTTCCAGCCAATATTTAAATTTTTATACATCCGTATCATAATAATCCCCCTCGTACCTTCTTATGTAACTTTTTTTCTTTTTCTAGTTGGAGGTTACACATCGGCAAAGAACGTATGAAATCACTAAAATGAAAGCGGCAAAGCAGGAAGCTATTTGAATATAGCCGTTGCAAAAGAGCCGGAAAATACTAAAAAGAAAACAGGTAAACCAGAAAGCACTTAAGCTGCCGCATAACCAAAAATCTTTCTATTTTTAGCACCGACTAAAATATAAAAACAACCATTTCGGGAAAAATGCAATATAAAATCTTTCCGAATGGCATCACGAATAAGAAGCAAGCCGAATGCTAACCAAATAGATAAAATATTTTTCCTTTAGAAGCTTATATTCATTATCGTCTCACCGCTTTTTCAAGCCATTGGAAACTCCCCCTAAACCAGCCTCTGATTCATGCAATGCTAATTTCTCTTGCATTATGACAAAAGCACTAGTATATGTTTCATTTTAAACCTTTACAAAAATATTTTCATTAAAAAACTTAAGGATTACAACAAACTTGGGCAATAAGGCACTCAACACAAATTATTGTGAAATTTCAATCTCTTCACATATCTAAAAAGATGTGACAATTCAGACATGTATAAAGCAAAGGGGGATATGGAGTATTTTAACCCACGCATCCGTATTGGATGCGACTCAATGTTTTATCTAAACTAAGTGGGATATAAAGATTTCAATCCACGCATCCATAAAGGATGCGACGGGGTTTGGTCTTCGGTTGTCTGCTGCAACGCATATTTCAATCCACGCATCCATAAAGGATGCGACGTTTTTGCTGGCGCTCTGTTAATGCGCTGTCTGAATTTCAATCCACGCATCCATAAAGGATGCGACGACTTGACGCTGCTCCTGCTCGAAAAAATCCTCGTATTTCAATCCACGCATCCATAAAGGATGCGACTTTATGCTGCGCATGAGGCCACAGAAAAGTTAAAAAATTTCAATCCACGCATCCATAAAGGATGCGACTGCAAAGCCTTCTAAAATGAAATTGTAAAAGAATATTTCAATCCACGCATCCATAAAGGATGCGACGCTGTCTCTAATGAAAACTGTTCAAATGTCAACTATTTCAATCCACGCATCCATAGAGGATGCGACCGAATTATAAACGACTAAAGGAGGAACGTCAATATTTCAATCCACGCATCCATAGAGGATGCGACAATGTCGGGAGAAAAAGCGAAAGCAACTTCACAAATTTCAATCCACGCATCCATAGAGGATGCGACGGAACTGCCATTCTTTCGTTACCCCCCTTTCATATTTCAATCCACGCATCCATAGAGGATGCGACTGTGCGCCTTTTATTGGCATACAAGCGAGAAAGGATTTCAATCCACGCATCCATAGAGGATGCGACTTAACACAAACAACTGTATACCTTGTTTTTGGTTATTTCAATCCACGCATCCATAGAGGATGCGACATCAAATTTGTTTTCAAAAACATCGCAAACAAATTATTTCAATCCACGCATCCATAGAGGATGCGACGCTGCTGGTTTTTCTGTTGGGATTAAGAAAAACACATTTCAATCCACGCATCCATAGAGGATGCGACTTCAATAGGGACTAATTGAGGTTTACCTTTCAAATTTCAATCCACGCATCCATAGAGGATGCGACGACCATTAGGACAGTGTATAAATATGATAGAAAATATTTCAATCCACGCATCCATAGAGGATGCGACGTACGTCCAAAATGCCTCCGTATCCCTTCGTAGAATTTCAATCCACGCATCCATAGAGGATGCGACATCAAATTTGTTTTCAAAAACATCGCAAACAAATTATTTCAATCCACGCATCCATAGAGGATGCGACGCTGCTGGTTTTTCTGTTGGGATTAAGAAAAACACATTTCAATCCACGCATCCATAGAGGATGCGACTTAAAGTATGACAGCATAATGTGATATCTACCCTATTTCAATCCACGCATCCATAGAGGATGCGACTACATTTCCACCGAATAAAGGAGTTTACAAAAACGATTTCAATCCACGCATCCATAGAGGATGCGACGATCCAGAGCAAGCGGATAAAAAGATTATGAAAGATTTCAATCCACGCATCCATAGAGGATGCGACGCATACATTCAATTCAAGAGTGGCTGTCTTACTAATTTCAATCCACGCATCCATAGAGGATGCGACACGAGATTCTCGCTATCGATAAAAAAGGTATCGGCATTTCAATCCACGCATCCATAGAGGATGCGACGTGCTAACCGATTCGCCTTTAATTATGTCGGCGCATTTCAATCCACGCATCCATAGAGGATGCGACGGTTGTTGGTAAAAAGGTTGATACACCGAAAAAAATTTCAATCCACGCATCCATAGAGGATGCGACGCCGAGCGCAACGGGTTTTACTTTGACGAAAAAGATTTCAATCCACGCATCCATAGAGGATGCGACATAGGCAATCGCACCGTCTTTCTCTTCTTCGATATTTCAATCCACGCATCCATAGAGGATGCGACGATTCTCAATAACCGGCCATATCTGTCTGTTTCATTTCAATCCACGCATCCATAGAGGATGCGACTTTGAGTTGTTACATAAAATATTACCAACAGTACAGATTTCAATCCACGCATCCATAGAGGATGCGACGCTGTACTAGTGTCGTATACTTCTGTTGCAGACTTATTTCAATCCACGCATCCATAGAGGATGCGACGTTCCCATTGTGCCATTGCTGCAACAAGAGTGATATTTCAATCCACGCATCCATAGAGGATGCGACCTTATCCTTAATAGCAAACCTATGTTCATATAGAATTTCAATCCACGCATCCATAGAGGATGCGACGCTCGGAAAGGACAAAAAAAGTTTGGAGGAAAAGTATTTCAATCCACGCATCCATAGAGGATGCGACGATAATTTAATTATACATAAGCCTTTAAATCATATTATTTCAATCCACGCATCCATAGAGGATGCGACCTGATCGAATTGAGATCGGCGCTGTGATGGATTTAATTTCAATCCACGCATCCATAGAGGATGCGACGTCTTTTGCAGAAATACCTTCATCAACGTAAAAGCATTTCAATCCACGCATCCATAGAGGATGCGACTTTTTCCGGATTGTCCTTCAACTCTTCAATATGGTATTTCAATCCACGCATCCATAGAGGATGCGACTGTTTTGATATTGCTTTAATACTCATACCATCAAATTTCAATCCACGCATCCATAGAGGATGCGACGGCCGACCTTGTGCAACTGGTTCCCCATAGACAGTATTTCAATCCACGCATCCATAGAGGATGCGACACCAGTCCATTTCGGTTTGTAAAAATTCGGTACTATTTCAATCCACGCATCCATAGAGGATGCGACTGATCGCAGCTGGTTTAAATCCAATTCCAGGAACGATTTCAATCCACGCATCCATAGAGGATGCGACGCAACAAAGGCAGCATGGTAATTCGAGCGTTGCAATTTCAATCCACGCATCCATAGAGGATGCGACATGGGAAAATCAGCAGACCAGAATCTTTGATGGTATTTCAATCCACGCATCCATAGAGGATGCGACGTGGGTGCAGGCAAGGGTAACAGAGCAACAAATTAATTTCAATCCACGCATCCATAGAGGATGCGACGGTCATAGACGGAGATGAATATTATAAAACGAAAATTTCAATCCACGCATCCATAGAGGATGCGACTTATAAACCTAAAATCGAACATACATTCTGAAAGGAATTTCAATCCACGCATCCATAGAGGATGCGACGTATTCGAAGTATGTCCATAATACCATTTGTCACAATTTCAATCCACGCATCCATAGAGGATGCGACGTTCTGCTAACCTTCGTTGCGATCTGATCAGCCTATTTCAATCCACGCATCCATAGAGGATGCGACGCCGGAGATCCCGTCGAACAGATCCTTCCGGCAGGATTTCAATCCACGCATCCATAGAGGATGCGACAACAGCAAACCGTTCATATTTTCACCTCGCAAAAGATTTCAATCCACGCATCCATAGAGGATGCGACTTCAATAGTCGGTCTTTATCGTGCTGAAAGCTGTATTTCAATCCACGCATCCATAGAGGATGCGACGGCTTTACCGGTTGCTTGCCGGTTTATATGAGCGAATTTCAATCCACGCATCCATAGAGGATGCGACTGCTGCGTCCGTCGCAATTACCCGACAACCGATTGAATTTCAATCCACGCATCCATAGAGGATGCGACGCCGGACGAAACGCAAAAGCCGTATGTAACGATTATTTCAATCCACGCATCCATAGAGGATGCGACGAGCATACAAATAAGGCTGGAGCAACTAATTTGGTATTTCAATCCACGCATCCATAGAGGATGCGACTGACACACTGACATATACCCAGTCCGAGCGATTCGATTTCAATCCACGCATCCATAGAGGATGCGACGAAAACTTAACTTTTCCAACGTTATCTAGCGCATATTTCAATCCACGCATCCATAGAGGATGCGACGGGGAACAGATAAATTTCCTTATGTTTTTGATCAAATTTCAATCCACGCATCCATAGAGGATGCGACAGCGATTTTTTCTCAAAATTACTTAAATTGATGTAATTTTGACAAAAAACCGCCATTTTCTTTATAAAAATAAAGAACTTTTTTCAAAAAAAAATAAAATATGGCAATAATTTCAAAAAAATCAGGTGCGAATGCATCAAGAATTTCAAGCTCACTATACATTCGCACTAAAAAATTATAGGATCCTCTAAATCAAGTGATGCTTTCACACCTATATGCTCTACTCTAGACTTATAATTGTTTCCTAGTTGATAGAACCTGAGACTATCTTTATTTTCATCAATAATATTGGTAAGTTCTAATTTTAAAGCTGTAAATTGGGCTGCATCGACGTTACATTCAAAAACTGAATTTTGGACTCGTTGGCCATAATTTTGGCATACTTTTGACACTTTCCTTAATCTTTTTTGTCCTGCACTGCTTACAGTACTAACATCATAAGTTATTAAAACTAACAAAATTTACACCTACTTCCATAAAAATGGTGGATACTCATCCAAATCATCACGTAAATGACGGGCCAATAGTAAAGCTTGTGCATGTGGAACTAATCCCCAAGTTATTTTCTCGCCTAAATATGGATGTGTTATCTTGTCTTGTTTTCTATTTTGCCATGCAGATAAGAATTTCTTTCTAGCTTCATCTGTCATAATTACAGCTCCATTTTCTTTTTTTATAAAATCCTCTTTGTTAACAATTTTTTTATTAATCAATGTTAAGACAAACTTATCTGCGTAAACACCCCGCAATTCTTCCATTACATCTAAAGCTAAAGATGCTCTTCCTGGTCGATCTCGATGCAAAAAACCAACATATGCATCGAGACCAACCCCCTCCAACGCTGATGCCATATCATTTGCCAATAACGTATAAGCAAATGAAAGCATTGCATTCACGTTATCTAATGGCGGTCTTCGTGATCGCGAGTGGAAATAAAAATCCTCTTTTTGCTGTAATATCATCTGATTAAACAGTTTATTGTAACTTATAGCAGCTTGCCCTTCCAAACCTCTTAATCTTTCTAAATCTTCACACTCTCGCACATCATGAATGATAGATGATAAATGTTGAGAGATTTCTTTAAAAAGAGCTACATCCACTCGTAATGGATAATCTCTAGTCATTCTTTCTATTATCCATTTATTGTTATAAATCTTTCCAATAATGAAGTTACGTGCAATTTTTACCGACATAACTTCATCTTCAGACACACGATATTGTTTCTTTCTAAGGATGACGTTACCTTTGCTTTTTCCGATCACTCTTGCCAGAAATCGACCGTTCTTAGTTAAAAAAACTAATGAAATATTTTTTTCTGCACAATATCCCATTAATGCAGGACTTGCACCAGTATAGCCAAAGGATACGATTGATT
This sequence comes from Aeribacillus sp. FSL K6-1305, assembly GCF_038050115.1. NCBI lineage: Bacteria > Bacillati > Bacillota > Bacilli > Caryophanales > Bacillaceae > Aeribacillus > Aeribacillus sp. FSL K6-1305. The sequence continues at coordinate 150,741 of NZ_JBBOQV010000002.1, forward strand.
CTAAATTATGAAGCGGCAATCTACCTATCTTCTCATTCTCTTTTAAAAGGACAATATTATCGCCGTCTAATGATAAATAAACATCTGATTGAGTGATAAATAATGTGTTAAGCAGTTTTTTCATTCTTTTATCTTTCCTTCAATATAACTTTTTACAGTCCGCTTATTCATTAAATTTGGCAAACAAATATTTTGGAGGGAACAGTTTTTGCAAAAAGATCCAGTTTTCACTTTAGGCGTATACTTGCGCTTATAATGATCATGCATTTCTAAGACAATTGACCTTACTTTATTTTTATTTTCTAATGTTATAGGTATTTCTACTCTCCGTTTTATCTCGTTATAAAACATATATCCTATGTTTATTTTGCAAAGTAACATTTCCTCTAAACACATAACTTGTGCTGTTAATTGCAATATATCTGAATCATCTATTTTCGGCTTTCCTCGTTTATATTCTATAGGATAGGCAACATATTTTCCTTCAGCACCCACTATTTCTACACCATTATTATCTTTAACAAATTCAACAACATCACAAACACCGGTAATTTTCAGTTCATTTGACTTTACAGGCATTGCACGAACAATCAGTTTATTGCCACGCTTTTCTCGAATAAATGGCTTGTCAGCTTTTCGGTGAAGATATTGCCCTTCAATCGTTCTTACATTTTCTTCCCATTGCTGTTCAATATGAATGAGAGCCCATTGGCGTCTACAAAATTGAAAATGCTGAATACCGGACAACATTAAATAAATTTCTTCCTCATTATTTACCATCGATGACCACAGCTTTTAAACCATCTAGCTCATTTAAAGTGATCGTATAATCATCAATCGATTTTGGTTCTTCCACATTTTTTTCAATTTTTAATAAACGATGAACTTTAGCGGAAGAATATTGTCCCAGTTTTGAATTGTGCTCCCACCAATAAACTTTGTGCACTTCCATGCTTCCTTCAGGTCTCGCAGCAGATGCGTCATTCTCAAACAATGTAACAAGAGCTTGTTGGATTTTTAGAGCATCTTCATTTGTAAATCCTGTTTTTTCTGCCAATTGCGTATTCATACTGCCGTAAAAAACATACACACCAAAATCAACACGATGCTTCATTCCCATAGTGTCAGAGCTGCGTTTTTCATTTGTTACAGAATTTACACTTTTTGTAATCTGCATGCTGACAATATCAACAGGGTCGACACTTGTTGCCGTATGGATTGAAACAGGACCACGAACACCGACAGATAAATCGGATCCTTTAAAGGCAAAAACTTGACCAAAGGCCCGGACATCTATCCATAACTGGCAAGCTATCTTCGCAAACTCTTCACTTGAGCCGTTTTTAGAACTCATAATTTTCTTTAATTCCGGGTGTGCTTCTGCACGCTCTTTTAAACTTTTAAAATCATCGACTTTTCGATCATTCGATTGAACGAAAATGGACTCTCCCATATCCTGCAGTCGATTTCTGATTTTCCGTTTAATGGCCACATCCGAAATCTCTCCATGTCCGTCATAATTTTGTCTCGGACGGTTTCCATTCAATGGATCTCCATTCGGATTGGCTTTTTTAACCGATAATACAACAGCAAAATCAATTTTATGATCTAAGATTGACATATTACATTCCTCCTACTTCATTAGATGGTTCAGTATTTTTTTCTGATTTTTGATATAATGCATGTCGTTGGCTATAAAAACCTAATAGGTATTTACCAGATAACGGTTTGTTATTAAAATCTTCAAATTTCATTCTAGAAGCCACTTCATCAATTAGTTTGGACAAATATAGCCCTCTTGTCCCGAGCCTCATTTGATAAGGTTGAATACTTTCCTGAATGATCTTCCATGTTCTTGCGGGGTGTTTGGAAAAAGCGTTCATATATCTGATGGCGTTAGTAGCTCGCGTTTCATCAGAATCTAAAGCGCGTCTTTCCAACACATCCGCAATTGCTAATAAACGGCCAAATAAATAATCGCGGTCGTTATTTTCTGTATCTAGCGCCACATTTAATCCCTCCTGTTTATTAATTAAAGCGCAGGCAATACTTAACGTTTTTTCCCATTCCCAGTTTTCCATTGCCACTGGATTTGAAGCGCGATAAAAAGCGCTTCTTATAATGTCCAGAGGAATTTTTTTATCATCGACAATGCAAGGAAAGATGCGCTCCATCAGCCCTTTCACCACTTTATCATTTGCTGTCGGCCCGTAAGCAGCAAACGCGATATCTTTAGTCGCGGGAGCCCCGTAAAATTGAACCGTTTTCTTTTGTTCATCTTTTCGATAACGATGGAGCCACACACAAGTCGAATGCCATTTAATCAGTCTATCCAAATACAGTTTTCTATCCATATTTCGATAATAAAGCACCGCAAGACGCCCCGGGGTAGCAGAATCAAGGATTAAAATATTCACCTCGGACTTTGTTGTCAGATTCGCTTTATACCCCTCCAAAGCTTTGGCTACTTCATTGGCAAATTCCTGATTCGTAAACGATTTTCTTTCTTTTTTTTCTAATGGCATGGGATGGATAGCAAAAGTATCTTCTGTCGGATCTGGAAGATTAATTTCATCATTTCCCCATACAAGAAACACGCGTTGGTCAATGATTTTTCCCTGCCTGTTAATCAGCCATTTCAATGCATTATGCGCCTTCTGGGAAACATCATAACTAATGCTGGCCACTTCATTACTTTCATGGAAACGTCCCCTGAACGTAAAACCACTCGTATCATTGGCAGAAATTAGTTTCGCTTTATCGCCAGCATTTCTAATTTTGTTTGCGTGTTTGTCAGTGCTTGGCAGCCTTTTTCCCGTTACATAACATAGATCCTCATCACTTAACAAATCTTTATAAAATAAAATAAAAGATTCATACATTTCAGGGTCTTCCCAAACCTTTGTTAGTATTTTATTAGGCGAATAAACATTAAATCGAATAAAGGCACTCTCTATACCGCCATTTATTACTGAAAATATGGGTGGTTTACTACCATACAAAGATTCGTATTTTTTATCCCATTTATCTATTAAATAACCCTCAGCATCTAAGTACAAAATTTTTTCATCCACTAAATCTTTAATTAATCGTTTCTTACTTAAATAGCTATAAATACTTTTTAGTTTTTTTGTTGCATAGGGTGATTCTGCCCAATCTTTCAACTGTTGAATATAATAGCTAAAAGGTTCTTCTTTTTTTATTTTTCCACCATATGTAACAAAATCGCCTGCTACATAACTTAATTTATCGTGAAGCGGATAAGGGGCTATTTTCGTACTAGTCCGGTTCGCGGCATCTTCTGTGCAAGGGATGACAGTCACCTCTTTAATGACTGTTGCCGAATGGAATTGCCCGTCTTCTGTGATATTCACTGTAATATGCGCGGTTTGAGTCGTATGAGAAATCGGCAACAAAGTATACTCTTGTTCATTATGCTTTTTTTCCATTACACCTACACGATCTAAATTGGATTCATATGTCTCATATAAATTTAATAACCAGCTCATTTATTCACCTCCCCCTCCTAATTGATTTAACAGTTCATCAGCAGATTCAATATTTGTTTTATCGAAATGCTTCGGATCCATTTTTTTGATTTTTCGAACATGTGTACATTGATCTGGCCTAATAAACTGAATAATGCCATTCTTCATAACTGGATTCCATAGACGTACTTCCATTTCGTTTCTACCGGTTTCATCTGGGTAATTAATCCCATGAACCATGGTACCTAGATGAATATCGCCATAATCGTCATAAAATCCTTCACCTTCACCAAATACACACGGTTCAACATACCCTTGACATTCTCTAGTGCCTAAAAAGATATCTCTTCGTCCTCCAGCTTTCAGTGAACGTTTTAGTATGTTGTGATGCTTATGTTCGTTGCGATCAAAAGCAAGATCAGGACGGTGCGGATTAAAAACAAAATGTGCACGCACTTGATATCTTACGTCTTTTAAATACGTATAATGAGCCAGTGTATTTCCCCCGCCATATTCAATTGGCCGAATGCCTTTGGATTCCATTCGAATCGGATTCATCACTCGAACCTCATCAATGATAAAAAGTATGGTGGGCTTCCAATAAATCGACTCGACAATTCCTTTCAACGCCTGGTAGGTTGGCACTTGATAGGACAGCTTTTCACCTCCCATTTTTGTCAAAGGATCCGTGAATAAGGCGTAATCACCATAAACTTCAAATTCAATAGCGTTTCTCAATACAGACACCTCCTTTTTGAATTTTTTAATAATTTAATAATAATCTTTTTTCAGAAAATATTCAACTTAAATAATATATTATATGAAATATAATATTTGAATCTTGATTATGGTATAATAAATTGTCGCTTTTAAAAGCGTGGATTGAAAAATATATTATATTATTTGAAAGAGGGTGCACCAAAAGTAATTGGCACCCTTTTGATTGTACTTTATTTTATTTAAGACCCCAGACCCCTCTTAAGTAAGCATCTTTTAAAATATACTTACATCCAAATGGCTGTCATTTTCAAGGTTGAGGCCGAATTCCTTATCATATGCTCCCTCTTTTAAGGCTAGGACTTTGCCGTCTAAATAACGCACTAACCCATCATTTTTGATTAATTGTTCGCGTTCATAATCGAAGATGTTGATCGTATATTGCTGAGCCTTTCGCAAAAGCTGGGAAAATTCATAAATGCTTTTATTGCTATTGAATTCAGCGATAATTTCTTTACCATCACCATACGGAACAATTACGGAAGTAGTCATGTCGTCAATCACTCGGAAATGTTCAGCCGCTGTTTTATAGCTATTTACTAAAAATAACGGAGGAAGCGCACCATTTTTTTGAAAATATGCTTGGCTATAGGAGCTTTTTCTTCTATTGGCTATCAATAGCTCTACCATTTCTTTTTTCAATTTCGGTATAAAATAATTCAAACTCTGCTTGAATTCCGTATAATACTCTTTAAAATATCTTTCCATCGCTTGCATAGACAAGATGCTGCCACCATGATTGGCCTGATCGCGGCTTATATCAATCAAAATTCTTTTCGCAACTTCTTTTCCAACAGCTATTTCTTTTAAACGATTTAACTTTTCTTCTTCATGGTCTATAACATAAACATTTTGTATGTCCTTTTCACCGTGCCGATTGCATCTGCCTGCAGCTTGTGCAATGGAATCTAATCCTGCTAATGAGCGAATCACACAATCGAAACTAACATCTACCCCCGCTTCAATCAGTTGGGTGCTTACACAAATTACTTTATTACCCTCTTTCAGATGATCTTTTATTTCACCTAAAATTTTATTACGATGAGCAGCACACATTGATGTACTCAAATGATAAATTGGTAAATTTATCTTCTTCATTTTCAATTGAGTATACAGATCTTTCACAACTGATTTCGTATTTAAAATAACTAACACACTTTGTACTTCTCTTATTTTTGCCTCAATAAAATTGGATAGTTTTTCATTATTAAATGTTTCATTTGTTGCTTTATCAATGATTTCCACCCGTTTAAATGCATTAATTACATAATTTAGGTTTTTGACCATTTCCGCATCCGTATTTATTTCTAATTTATGCTCAACGAAGTCTAATGCTGGTTGAGTTGCAGTGCAAAGCACGATGCTGGAGCAACCATAAGTTTTTAAAAAGTTTAGTGCCTGATTAAATAGAGATACACATGAAATAGGAACTTTTTGCACTTCATCAAAAATAATCACTGAATGACTTAAATTATGTAGCCTCCTAATATTTCTACTCCCATTTGCGTAAAAAACGTTCAAAAATTGTACAATCGTTGTAAAAATAATTGGTGAATCCCAATTATCTTTGGCTAATTTTAATTTTTGTTGCACACTAATCAAGCCATCTTGATTTTCATCATCATCTATATCTTCAATAACGTTTGAATGATGCTCTAATATATTGGCATCATCTTTTAATATTTTTCTAACTTCTTCTGCGTTTTGTTCAATAATAGTTGTATAGGGGACTACAAAAATGATGTGTTTTTTGTTATAAAGTTTCGCGTGTTTAAGAGCATATCTTAAACTTGCTAATGTTTTCCCTCCACCAGTTGGGATAGATAACGTATATATTCCTGATGCTCTCTCAGCAAATTTATCACACTGATCAGACATTTCTTTTCTTAGAAGATTAATAGTTGTACAGGCATCCTTTTGTTTACTATATGAATTGATTTTTCTCATGAGCCTTTCGTAGTATATATCAAATAACTCTTCATGATTGTTTATAGGGTCATTGGTTTTATTTTCTTCAAATAATCTTGTATTCGTTCTATCAGCATCAATTAAAGCACTAAATACAAATTTGGTTAAAAACATTAGTTGCTTTTCATAATTTCCTGATGACTCTTTTGCTAAAAATTGTTTTAACTCTTCAGCTGCTTTGTCAACATAATTATGAAAATCTCTCTCATTCATAACATATTTAAAAAAATATTGCTTTATCCTATCAAATTCAGGCAATTCTTTATCACGGACTCTTTTTAAGTAATTTGATTCTAAATCTGGATTTAAAAAATCTTGAAGATACGAGTGATGAGAAATTATCGCATTTCCCACCACTTCTGCTAAGAGACCTTTATGAGGATCTAACTTCTCGCTTGTATGAAAAATCTCATAGAGAAGTTTCCCACCTGCAGTTGAATGGTCAACACTTCCTCTTCTAGGCGGTGCATCAGGATTATTTACTGCTTCTAATATGTATTCTCTAAATTCATTTGTGCATTTTCCAAGATCATGAAGCACACCCGCAAGACCAGTTAAATGTTTTACACCTAGCTTTTCCCCATAGGATTCAGCTAAATCTCTTACTTCTAACAAATGATCTTTAACAGTTTGTATTTTATTATCACTTTCGCGTATATGGGCAATAAACTTCATTTAATCCCGCTCCCTGCGATATTTTTAAATATTTGCACCTACTCTAGATACACTAAAATTTCATATTAATATTCGATAAGGCAACGGGTAGCCTTTCAACCTCAAATTGGCATCGAAGTCTCATTTCTTTTCCCTCCAAGCTTTTCTATCATCATCCTATCATCTATTCCGGAACTTAATATGTCAGTTTAAAAAATTTTTTGACATTTTTTCTACTTCTTCCTCGACGCTTTGGCGAAGTTCACTAGGACCGAGCACCTGAACTGCAGATCCCATACTTAATACAAAACTAGTTAATTCCGGCAACCCGGACATCGTCGCCCGAAAAATGATGGATCCATCTTGTTGTTGCTCAATTTCTTGATCCTCTGAATAGATCTTTTCACTTAAAATCTTGGAAAATGGTGGTTTTACATGCAATTCAACAAAATAGGTATCAGCATAAATACTCGTTTTACCTATATAGTCTTCGAGCCGAAATGATTCATCACGCTGAAACCTTTCTTCATATATTTGATAATCTTGAATTCTAGTTAATTTAAAATCACGATAATCATTTCTCAGCTCACAATAAGCAATGCAATACCAAAATTTTTTATACGGAATCAGTTTGTAAGGATGAATGATGCGTTCAGTGCGGTCTGAATTTAAAGCCTCATAAACAATCTTCACTTTTCTGCGAGCCGCGATTGCAAAATTTAATTGTTCATACTTATCTTTTTCATGATTCCAATCGACATTTGCTTTTTCCTCTAAAATAATTGGCTGCCATTCAGACGAAGACTGAATCTGCTGTTTGGAAATACTTTGAATCTTCATGACGGCACTTTCAAAATCATCGAATTGCAAAAAGGTAGGATGATTTTTTAAATATTCACTTGCCTTTACTAACGCTTCTAATTCTTTTGGTGAAAGCGACAAGTATTCAAAAATATTGCTTTTCGGCAGAACATAACCTCCATATCTTCCTCTAGCTGTCTGAATATGGAATCCAGCCATTTCTAATTGATCTCGATAAACTCGAATAACCCTTTCACTTAATTCAAGTTCTTCTGCTAATTCTTTAATTTGCATTCGTCCTCGTGATTTCAATAAAAGAAGCATTCGAAAAGCATTGACAATTTTCGACATAATGATACCTCCAAAATACCTAATAACATTTACGTGTAATATTTTACCATAGTAAATTAATCCTATAGATAATCTGTATGGAAAATTTATAAAACTTTTGAAATTAGGTCTATTAGAACAGAGTGTGATCGCTTCAACCACAGAAGATGCTCTTGCCATCGGCTTTTCATAGTAAAGGTATCTTTAGCACACGTTAGGTGAACAAAGGCAAGGACATTTCATAAAAAACCGTCGAGCAGAAATTGAGGAAGATATTTTTGAAGGAAAACTTAAAGAAGATAGGATCATTTTGAAAATATAGGTGAATTGGCTTTATCCACAACTAAATGCAAGACAACTTGATTACGTGTCAAAATTTTATCCTCATTCCTGCTCTTTTTTCTCGCATAAAAGCAAGGCTCTTTGCAGAAGGAGCAGTGCTCGCAAACGGCGTCATTGTTTTTGGCTAATAAAATCCTAAAGGGTCAAAGTCACAATGAATCCATCTTTATCTCCTTTTTCACTGATTTCCTAAGTCAGCTAAATCAATTGCTGGGATATACAGTTGAAAATAATGAAGAAAACGTTGATAGTTGATCTCGTTAACAGCAAAACAGCTGCAGACATCGGCAGATTCATTTTTACCACATGAAAAGCATTGTTTCTTTGATTTCTTCTCTTGCTCTGTTCATGAACGAACACAGAGGACTGTGTGTGAAAGCGGGACGAATAACGTAATGCAGATTTCCATAAAATAACGGTGATTCGCTCTGTTATTCTTTTCAGCCGAACCATTTCTAAATTTGCAGCATGCTTTTTAAAAAAATGAAGCAAAAGTGTTGACTAATTTATAGTAATCTTATAGGATTTAATTGACTAATTAGTCAGTCAGGGGGGGTATAGTGCAGGCAGAAGCTCGAAGACAGGAAAGAAAACAGCAATTATTGCAAATTGCATTAGAATTATTTGCGACAGTTGGCTATGAAAAAACGAAAGTCTCAGATATCGTCGCAAAAGGCAATGTGTCCCAAGGGACATTTTATTGGTATTTTAAAAGCAAAGAAGCGATCGCGCTTGAGATGCTGGAAATAGGTCGTGCCCAACTTTTAGATGCAATCAAACTAGGGTACCGCACAAAAAAAGTGGACTTGCAAGATTCCGTTGCTTCCACGACACAAATGTTTGAACGTATTTTTCATTTCGCTGAAAACAATAAGTATTTCATGAACATATTGCTAAAAGGCATTCATTCTCAGCCAAAGATACAAGAAAAAGTGGAAGAGATTAAAGCAGACATGGAAACAGCTTTTGCGGAAAATATTGCACAGGCCAAAGAACTGAAAATGATCTCGCGTGAAGTAGATCCAAAATTACTGGCAGTATTCATCATGAGCCTCCTGGAAGGAGTTTTAGCCAGATGGCTATTTCAATCGCCATCATCAAAAGATGCATTACAGCAAAAAACACTTCAACAGCTCATTGAAGAAACTGTACACTTTGAATTTTTTGGAATCTTTGGTGTCTAATGAAGGAGGATAAGTCTGAAATATCTCTTACGGGCGACCACTGAAATAGAGGGCATAGTAAAATAAGCCATCGATCGATGACCTTGATGGAAATATTTGGATATAAAGGTTAGGTTGCAACAGTAATTATACGAAACCCTTGGGATTTAGCTAATAAAAGAGCTTGTTCTACCGTGATTTCACGGTTTACTGGAAGAACATCAGCTTTTTTATATAAATTCGGATTATATGGTTCTTTCTTTTTGAGAATGTTGTAGATAGCTGTTAAAAGCATACGTGCAATGGCAATAATTGCTCGTTTGTGACCCCTGCGCTTTTTGAGTTTCAAATAGCGGTTTCGAATTTCGGGATGTTTTTCACTTTTGACTACAGCGGTGGCACACTGTACCAAAAGAGGCTTGATGTAGCAGCCTGCTCTCGAAATTCTTACTGACTTTTTCTTGCCGGCACTCTCGTTATTTGTGGGTGTAAGTCCTGCCCAGGAACATAAATGCTTAGCTGTCGGAAACACGTTCATATTGACACCTATTTCTGAAACCACGGCAATGGCGGAAAAGATGTTCTTAAAGGACGGAACAGTTAAGATCAAGTTCATTTCCTCTGTGTAGGACGCGGCAAGGGAAAGAATGATTTTTTCAAGGTCAGCTTTACGAGATTGAAGGTCTTCATAGTGCTGTTTCATCACCTTTAATTTTTCAGCCTGCTCCGGTGTAATAAATCCGTCAATGGCTAACTCCAATTCAGGCAGTTTACTCTTCATGGAGCCGTGGATTAAAGGTTCAATATCAAAAGAAGTGTCTAAAGGGTTCTTAAGGAGCTTTTCAATGATGTTCATAGAGCTTTTGCCGAAGGTATCTGAAACAACATTTCCAAGCTGGATGTTAGACACGGTTAAACTGTTTTGAAGACGGTTCTTCTCACTTGACATAAAATTAGTCAGTTTAAAACGATAGCGCATAAGGTCACGCAGCTGTCTAATCTCAAGTGGTGGCATAAAGCTTCCAGCCACAAGGTCATGCTTAAATAAATCAGCAATCCATTTGGCGTCTTTTTTATCTGTTTTCTTGCCACGGATCGCCTTGACGTACTTAGGGTGTGCAAGAGTGATGTTGCAGGAAGCTTCAAGTACATTAAACACAGGAATCCAGTATTTCCCGGTAGATTCCATACAGACATCCTTACAGTTATTTTCACAAAGCCATTGTGACAGCTCATTCAATCCTTTTGTATAGGTAGAAAAGCGATGGCGTTTGTAAGTTGTAACTCCTTTGATTGTTGAGGCAATACAGGCAACAACAAAGGTTTTGTGGACATCGATTCCACAACAGATAGGGTATACAATTTTTAAGGCCATAGGGAATGATCCTTTCAGAGAATTATAGGGATAGACAGCATTGACTGATTGCCCAGCAATAAACGAGTAGTTGTTTATACAAAGATAAGTCTGCGTGCTCGAAGTCACACTTATTTGTGCTTGGAAAGGCAATCTACACATATAAACATGCGGTCACCCTGCAACCAGAGTGGCCCACTCACCTCCGCGTGATTTGTAGTTGATTGTTATCCCTATGACTTTAGAATAATAAAAATAACGCCGGCGGCACAATTGTTTCATTACGTTTTGTGCCTTGAGCGAAGCGAAAGGAATGGATATAAACATGAAAAAAATAAGATGGTTCATTTCACTCATTGCAATAGCAGCTCTAATACTTTCAGCATGCGGCAATAACAATGATCAAAAAGAAAAACAAACTCAAGATCAAGAGAAAAACGCATTACAGGAAATCAAAGATAAAGGCGAAATCACTGTCGGCATTATGGGTACTTATGCACCTTATAATTTTATGAATGAAAACAAAGAATACGACGGCTTTGACGTTGACATTGCGAAAGAATTGGCAAAACGTCTAGGAGTTAAAGCAAATTTTGTTGCACAAGAATTTTCTGGTTTAATTCCTGGGCTTCAAAAAGGTAAATTTGATATTTTAGTAAGCCAAGTGACAATCACAGATGAACGGAAAAAACAAATCGATTTTACAGAACCATATATTACAAATAAAGTCAAAGTGATCGTTCGGGAAGACAATAATGACATCAAATCTGTTAATGATTTTAAAGGAAAAACAATCGGAGTTGGACTTGGTACGAATGATGAAGCATATTTGCGAAATGAATTATTGCCAAAAGTGGGCGATTTTAAAATCAACACATATGATGACGTGATTACAACATTAAAAGACTTGGATGCTGGCAGAATTGATGCAACGATCAACAATGTCTATGCATTAAAACCAGTCATTGAAGAAAACGGCTATAAAATTAAAGCCGTCGGCGATCCAATTAAGGAGGACCAAGCTGGCGTTGCTGTGAAAAAAGGCAATAAAGAATTGGTGGATGCTTTAAATAAAGCATTGAAAGAAATGAAAGAAGACGGAACATATAAAGAAATTTATGTAAAATGGTTTGACGAAGAGCCGACCGAAGAATGATGAAAGTAGGTTGCCAAAATGGACTTAGTCATTGAAAACTTGCCTTTTTTGTTAAAAGGGGCATATTATACATTACTCATTACTGTAGTTTCCATGTTCTTCGGTTTAATCATTGGTTTAATCATTGCGATTGCCCGGCTTAAGGGCAATCGCATTCTGCGTGGTATAGCAAGAGCCTATGTGTCCATCATTCGGGGGACACCGGCATTGGTGCAAATCGTCATCGTTTATTATGGCTTAGTTGATTATGGGATTGAATTAGGCCCATTAACTGCTGCGTATATTGCACTAAGTATTAACATCGGCGCTTATGTTTCAGAAGCGTTTCGCGGTGCGATTCAATCCATACCAAAAGGGCAAACAGAAGCAGCGCTCGCAACTGGTATGACGGAACGCCAGGCGATGCGCCGAATTATCATCCCTCAAGCGATTCGCTACGCTATCCCCCCACTTGGCAATACATTTGTCGGAATGTTAAAAGAAACATCGCTCGTATCCGTTATTGCGGTCACAGAATTAATGCGCTCTGCTCAATTATTAGTGGCGCAATATTATGTTTACATGCCGTTTTATGCAGCCATTGCAGCGATGTATTGGATTATGAGTACATTCTTTACATTTTTATTAAATAAAATCGAAAAACGGCTGTCTGTTTATTAAGGTGGTGACAGCATGATAGAGATTAAAAATTTACAGAAAAATTTTGGACAGCACGAAATATTAAAAAATATTTCATTATCCATTCCAGCCCATCAAGTAGTGGCAGTCATTGGTCCAAGCGGTTCAGGAAAAAGTACGTTTTTAAGATGCATCAACGGACTTGAAACAATTACAGGCGGCACCATTACAGTCGACGGTCATGTGATTGATGCAAATGCTTCAAAAAAAGCACAACAAAAAGAAATTTATGCCATTCGTCGAAAAACAGGGATGGTGTTTCAACAATTTAATTTATACCCGCATAAAACGGCCGTCCAAAATGTAATGGAAGCTTTATTAGTAGTGAAAAAAATGCCGAAGGAAAAAGCATACAGCATCGCAGCCAATTTGTTAGAAAAAGTCGGGCTTGCAGCAAAAGAAGATGCTTATCCGTCTCAGCTGTCAGGCGGGCAGCAACAACGTGTAGCGATCGCAAGAGCTCTTGCGATGGAACCGAAGTTGATGCTATTCGATGAACCGACTTCTGCACTTGATCCGGAACTTGTAGGAGAAGTATTAAAAGTAATGAAAGAATTAGCAGAAGACGGCATGACGATGATTATTGTAACGCATGAGATGAAATTTGCCCGGAGTGCCGCTGACCGCATTTTATTTATGGCAGACGGCGTTATCGTAGAAGATGCGAAGCCAGCAGCATTTTTTGAACATCCGCAAACAGCGCGGGCACAAAAATTTTTGCAACAAGTTACAGAGTTTTAAAAGAGAGGAATTGAACAATATGCAAATTAAAGCAACATGGCAGGGCGGCCGTGCTTTTGAAGCAGTCGGTCCATCCGGATACAAAATGGCAATGGATGCCACGGAAAACTACGGTGGAGAAGGAAGTGCCGCAACCCCAACAGAAATGCTCCTAGCGGCTCTTGCCGGCTGCATTGGAATTGATGTAACGATGATTTTAAGACATGAATTAGATCATATTGAGGCAATTGATATTACAGTCGACGGCACGCGTCGCGAAGAATTGCCCTCTTCTTTCACCGCTTATACCATCACATTTACAGTAAATGGGGATATAACGCCGAAAAAAGTTTGGCGCGCCATCCAATTAGGCAAACAAAAATATTGTGCGGTTTCCGCATCTTTAAAGGGTGACGTTACGTTCAAACTAATATTGAACGGCAAAGAAATTCCTGCTGAAAAAGAGTGAAAAAACGAAGTAAAGTTTTGATTGCAAAGGATATTGAAAAATCTTTTGCAATCATTTTTTTATACAAATTTTGTTTTAGCAGCTGCCTTTAACTACCTATTTTCTTGTTTCTAACAGCTGTTCCGCTGTCCAAGCCGGAGTGTTTGCGGTTTTAACTAACTATTTTCTTGATTGGGGCTGTCTAATAAGTCGTTTTTTCGGCTTATTGACGGCCCCCTTTTATGTTTTAGAAACGTTGAAATATCGATGTTAATGATTTTTGGTATTTGACTTTCTGGACAGCCCCGTGCCACATTTTTTGTTTTTGCTGAAAAAAATAAACGACCTTTTCCCGCAATTCATTTGGAAAAGGCCGCAATTCGGATATCTATTCTTTTTCCAATCAATTTTTGTAACCTACTTCACAAAAATCGTTCTGCCATTTTTTATTTATAAATTTTCGACAGCACGCTCATCTTCTTTTACATAGGAATATGCTAGCTCATGGAAGGACACTTGATTTCCAATAACATAATCATGTTGTTTTCGATTTTCATGCGCTTTTTGGAACACATCGCTGTGGAACCAGCCTTCGAAGCTTTCTTTGTTCTCCCATGTTGTGTATACACGAACTTCGTCATAATCTTTTAATCCGTCTGTTACTAAGAGATCTAAACGAATGAACCCAGGAAATTTCTCAATTCCCTTTCTAATTTTAAAACGCTCCACTAACTTTCCGGAATATCCTTTTTTCACGCGAATGGAATTGGTAACGATGTACATTCTTTTTTCCCCTTTCTTTTGAATCGTTTTGGAATAAACATTGGTTTTCCATCCATATCATGGATGGAGACAGAAATACCAAATACCTCTTCAAACATTTTTTCCGAAAATACTTCCTCTGGACTGCCTTGTTGATAAATCGTCCCGTCTTTCATCACGATTAAGCGGTCACTATACTGTGCGGCTTGATTCAGATCGTGAAGAATCATGATGACGGTCCTGTTATACTGTTGATTGATCGTTTGGACAACCTCCAAAATTTCCAATTGATGTACAATATCTAAAAACGTGGTCGGTTCATCCAATAATAAATATTCAGTACTCTGGGCAAGAACCATCGCAATCCACGCTCTTTGCCTCTCGCCTCCTGATAAGGAAGACAAGTGTTGATGTTCATATTGTTTCACATTGGCAAGATCTAACGCCCAATCAACGATTTCTTTATCTTCATGACTGAATGGGGCAAATTTGCGTTTATAAGGGTTCCTGCCGAACTCTACTAATTCACGTACGGTAAAATCGAGCGTAACATCATGTGTTTGCGGCAGCATAGTTAATTGTTTTGCAATATCTTTTCGATTCGCAGAAACGATATTTTTTCCATTGAGAATGATCTCGCCATTTTGGGGCTGTAATAAGGCAGCGATGAGCCGCAGCAAGGTGGATTTTCCTGATCCATTAGGCCCGATAATACTAATCACTTCACCCTTTGGCAATTCCAGATTCATTTCGTTGATGCCGAATCGTTTGGAATGGTGGTAAGTCAGATCTTTAACGGTGAGCATGCTTCACTCCCCCTTTAAAGACCAAATATAGGAAAAACGGACCACCTAGAAAAGACAGCAGGATCCCTACCGGCAGTTCAATAGGATCAAACCAGCTTCTTGCCGCAGCATCTGCGAACACAACGAGTATGCCGCCGCCTACACAGGATAATGGCAGCAAATAACGATAATCGTTTCCGATGAGCAATCGAATGATATGCGGAACGATAAGACCTACAAATCCTACCAGTCCGGCCACACTGACGGCTATTCCAGCTAAAAGAGCACTGACAAAAATTAAGAAAAATCTGCTTCTTTCCACTTGATGGCCTAATAAAGTGGCTACCTCATCCCCCAGCATCAGCATGCGGATATGTTTGATAGAAAAAAATGCTAATGCCAGTGCAAAAATGGCATAATAAACAATCATCTCTACATGCACCCAGCTTACGCCGCTAATCCCGCCATTTAGCCACGGCAGAACCGCTTGAACTTTGTCGCTATGTAAAATCATAATACATGACATGATCGCACCTAAAAAGGCGTTGATTGAAATCCCGACCAGCATAATTCGAACAATGGAAGTTCCATCTTGCCAAGCTAGCAAATAAATGAGCATTGCCGTAAGAAAAGCGCCAAGAAAGGCTGCTAAAGGCAAAATGTGCAGTTGATCGGGATACAGCACCATGATCACCGTCGCTGCTAGTCCTGCCCCAGACGTCACGCCAATAATACCGGGATCCGCAAGCGGGTTTTTCATTACACCTTGTAAAATCGCACCCGAAACCGCTAAACACATGCCGACAAGCAGCCCAACGAGAATCCTTGGGAGCCGCAAATCCCAAACAACACGGTACACTAACGATTCCTTATCGCCCATATCCGCAAAAAATTCCTTAAATGAAATAGAGATACTGCCTGCTGTCAGGCTATAGAATACGTTTAGAAACAATAAGATGATCAGAATGATGATAAGCCATATTCGTTTCTTTCGATTCATCATGAATCCTTTCCTATATCTTTCAAGCTTTGACGCATATATTCCACTGCTTCTGTGATCTTTGTCCCCGGATTAGTGCCAAACAAATTCGATGGCAGCACCACAATGTTTCCTTTTTTTACCGCATCCAAGTTTTTCCAAGCTGCATTTTTTTCCATTTCTTGTTTAAAAGCTTTTTCTACCCCGCTAGGATCACCGTGTGTGATTAAGTAAATGATATCTGGATCAGCTTCCACCACACGTTCTACCGCTAATTGAGCGTATTGCGGATATTCTTTTAACTTTGGAAAGTTCGATGCTACATTGATTCCACCCGATTTTTCTAAAATATCTCCTGCCAATGACGTTGGGAGAGCTGCTAAAAATGATCCAGGTGCTCCATAAACAAGCAATGCTTGAGCTTCGGAAGCTTCCGTTTGCTTCTCAACGACTTGCTCGATTTGTTTAATCAACTCTTGAGCTTTCGATTCTTTACCGAGAAGAGTTCCATATGTTTCGATGTTTTTCTTTATATCTTCAATGGAATTCGCTTCCGTCATGATAGTTTGTATTCCTTGATTCTCCAATGCGGGGATGTTTTTATCAAAACCAACATTGGCAATTAACACATCTGGCTTCAAACTTACGATCTTCTCTATATTCGGCTGGTGTGTATTTCCGATTTCTACTACTTTTTCTAATTCTTCCGGTATCTCTACCTTCGTACTAGGCCTGCCGACAATTTCCCCTCCTAATTGATGAATGATATCCATATCACCGATCGTTAATGAAGCAAATTTTTTCGGATGAGTGTCAAAAGCAACTTCACGACCTGATGCATCGGTCACTTTCACTTTGCTTTCTGTTACTTTTGTCCCTCCTGTTGATTCAGTTCCTTTTACCCCGCATCCGGTAAATAAGAGCAATAAGAAAAACGTGAGGGTGAATTGGAAAAGTTTTGTTTTCAAAAGTATCCCTCCTTTACCATTTTAATTAAAAATGATTATCATTGTCAATTGTTATTTTCGAAATTTTCAACTATTTACTTGTTCTCCTTTAATTTTGCATGTATGACAAGTCTCCCTTCTCCTCCAGGAAACGTGTAATCACAAGTAGATAAAGTTAAAATTTGATCATTCGGTTCGATATCAATATCGGTCTTATAAATGGAACGATCTTTTAACTGATTGACGAATGATAAAAATTCGTCATCAGAGGAAAATTCAGTATCGATATAATAAAAATCTGTAGTCGTTTTATATACTGAAAAGATTTCAGCATCGTAGCTTTCATATAACGTATCAAAATAAATGGTGCGGTGATGCTGGAAAAACGATTCATCCAGATATTTATCTAATTGTCCAAACATCGTGTCATCTTTCATACGATGTCCGTAAAGGATAACATTTTGATTTAGGCCTTTCACATCATTTCGATAATCCATAAAAATGCTTCCAGCCCTTGATTTCTCTTTTTTATAATTTCTTGTTAAATAAAACTCATTGTTTTCCGCTTGAAGAATCGGATACGAAATGTATGTGTCGGGAATTTCAATCCAACCAACAATATCTTGGTTAATGCGCTGCAATTCAATAAAAGACGAACGAATTCTTTCAAAGTCCTTGCCTTCGTGAGAAGTTCTCTCGGTACGATTTTCTTGATAAACCTCTTGAATTTCAGCTAAAACTTGCCGGTTTGTATAGTAATCGTAAAGGATACTTATAATTTGATACGCTGAAAAAAACAAAATCCCAATGCAAACAATGCTAACGAGTTTCCCAATGATCTTTCTCAATCCCCGATCATTCATGTCGCATTGTCATTCCTTCTAGCAACTCCCATTGGCACAACATAAAATCCGCTTTGATCATTATGATTGACTATGGCTCTTACCCCATAAATGCTTTCAATCATTCCTTCCGTGATCACTTCTTTTGGAGAACCTTCCGTCACAATTTCGCCGTTTTTCATCACAATAATCCAATCACTATAACGAATGGCTTGATTCATATCATGCAGCACCATCACAATCGTAATGTTATACTCCCTGTTTAACTTCTTGATGAGCTCTAAAATTTCGAATTGATAATAAACATCCAAATATGTTGTCGGTTCATCCAAAAACAAAATAGGAGTTTTTTGCGCCAATGCCATCGCTATCCAAACTCGCTGTCTTTCTCCCCCAGACAGCTGTTCTACTTTTTCTTTTCGTTTTGATTGCAAATTGGTAATGGAAAGCGCCCAATCAATCACTTCTTCATCCTCTTCTGAGTTATGATGATGAAAAAATCTTTTATACGGCATGCGGCCGTAGCTCACCAGGTTCTCGACATTGATATCAAAAGGAATTTCATTTTTTTGATGAACAACCGATAGTTTCTTCGCCAATTCCTTCGGCTTATATTGTTGAATCAATTTTCCGTCCAAAATAATCTGGCCTTTTTGCGGTGCATTGTGGCTAGACATAACTTCTAATAATGTGGACTTTCCGCATCCATTCGGACCGATAATCGTCGTAATTTTACCAGGTTCAACAGCAAGGTTAATTGATTTTAACTGATCCTCTTTTTGATTATATGAGAATGAAACATTTTTAACCTCCATAGATGCGATCACTCCTTCTAATCAATATAATCAAAAAGGGACCGCCGATTAATGACATAATAATGGATGCAGGAAGTTCCGTCGGCGCTAAAAACACCCTTCCGATTGTGTCGGCCGTTAAAATAAGCAAAGCTCCTGATAAAATGGAGAATGGTGTTAATATTTTATAATCTGAACCGACTAATAGCCGTCCAATATGGGGAATTAGCAAACCGACAAATGCAATGACCCCAACAGTTGCGGTTGTGACGCTTGCCAAATAAACTGCAATCGCAGATATAATAACCCGAGCTCTTGTCACGTGAAGCCCCAGATTTCGCGCCGTTTTATCTTGTAAAGCCAGCATGTTGCACCAAGAATAAACGAGCAAGGACAATATTAAACCGATGGAACCATATATAACAATTGTTTGAACATCGTCCCACGTTTGTTGAGATAATGTTGATGCAGTAGCTTTCGCAGAACTGGTTGTCGTATAGCCTCTGTAGTTAAAGGATTCATATAATGCAGTAAACACCGCATTGACTGCCACCCCAACTAAAATTAATCGAAGGGGGCTGAGTCCTGATTTCCATGAAAAGGAATAGACAAGAAAACAGGCAAGTATCCCTCCAAGAAAAGCAAACAGCGGCATCCAAAAAAACAACGTAGGAAAGAAGCTGATCATAGTTAATGCAACAAAATTGGCTCCTGAAGAAATCCCGATGATCCCAGCTTCCGCCAAAGGATTTCTCATGACTGCCTGCAATAATAATCCCGATACCGCCAAATTTGCTCCAGCAAAAAGGGACACAATGATCCGTGGAAATCTCATATCCTTTATGACTTCTACATCTTCATTTCCACCAAACAAAAGGCCTCTGATCAACTCAGCAACGCCAATTTCCAAACTTCCGTTCACAATAGAGAAAAAAGTGACAACAACCAGCATTGTGGTCACTACTGCAAAAGTTAGCCACGTTTTCTTCATGGATCAGCACCCTTTTCTTTTTTGTCCGCTTATTCATGAAACTCAGGATACAAATATTTCACCAATTCATCTAAAGCTTCATCCGCTCGAATGGTTGCGGTAGTCGGGAACAATTCTTCTTCCAGATCATACACCCTGCCATTTTTGACAGCATCAAAATGCTTCCATATATCGTTCTTCTTAAATTCTTCATCGAACATTTTGACTACTTCCTCCGGCATGCCGTGAGCAAGCCTTAATATGACATCGGGATTGGACTCATATAAATATTCTGTGTTAGATTCTAAATACTCCACTTTCTCTCCTTGAATCACGTTGTTTCCACCCGCCAATTTCACTAGATCGCCAATATAGGAATGCTCTGTTGCCACTAAGTAACTTCCGGGAACTCCGAGTAAGATTAAAACATTTGGTTTTTCCAAGTTACGAGTTTTTTTCTGGATTTCTTTTACTTTTTTTTCGAATCTATCAACGATCTTCTTCGCTTGTTTTTGTCGTTCATATTTTTCTCCGAGTGCAAGAATTTCCTTTTCCATTGATTGAAGACTGGTTAAATCCAAAAAATCTACTTGAACGTTATGTTTTTCAAACACTGGCTCTAAATCATATTGAATAGTTGAAACAGAGTATACATCAGTAGGTTTTAAAGACATCAAAACTTCCATATCAGGATTTTTAGCATACCCCACTCTTTTCGCATTCTTATACCGCTCCGGCAGTTTTTTGCTGCTTGTGGGGACGCCAACTAAATCAATATCTAACGCATCAAAAATTTCCGTAACGGCAACAGATAATGAGACAACTCGATGATCCTGTTTTTTCGGCTTTTTTTGTTCCGTTGATTCAGCAGCAGATGAAGAACAACCGGCGACGACAACCAGCAGCATTATCAAAAGGATCAGCCATCCCATTCTTCTTTGTTTACACACTTAAACAAAGCCTCCCCGCTTTTTCGACCGACCTAAAAAGTCGTTGTCATATTTTTTTAAATAAGAAAATGTTGTCTTGATGGGCATGTCCGCATCAAGACAACAGTCAGGTTATTTTTTCAAATGAATAAGGAGCCTTGAGCGATTCTTCCAAACTATGATGGCAAGAGATCCTAGCAGCAATGCCAAATACAAACCAATTTGGGAAAGATCAGCCGTTTTGGCATTCACGGTTGAATTATTTGAGTTATTGGAAGCGTCATCGTCTGTCGACTGTTGATCTGCATCTCGGTTAAAGGTTAGTGAATCGTCATCGCTATTGCTATTTTGTTGATTTTGATCCTGATTTTGGTTTTGATCTTGATCGCTGGAATTCGTATCCTTCGTTGGAACGCCTGTTCCATCATATGGTTTTACACTATCTGGATCGAAAGCAATTTGGATATCATACGTATTGTGATATTGAAGATCTGGAATATCCACCTTGATCTTAGCATTCACTTTTTTAGATAAATCTTCGATTGGGAAACCTACTACTCTTGTATCCTCTTTTTCATTTTTGCTTCGCACTTCCACATCTTGATATTGGCCGTTTCTTTCCACTTGTAATTTCGTGATCCATGAGCTTTTTAGCAATGTGAACGCAACATCTAATTGTCCATTTTTTACAGTTAATAGTGCCGGGCTGACAACATAATCATTGACCATTGACGGTTCTTCTGTACCATTTTTTAATACAGTAAATTCCACGGTATATAGACCGTCAGCCAACTCATTTCTTGTTTGGCCGCCATTTTTATTTCCAGAATTTTGATTGTTATTGTTCGATGGATTGTCTCCAGGCTTATTTGTACCCGGATCTTTCCCAGGATCTTCTGGTTTTTGTCCATCCTCATCCGGCTGTTCCTTCTTCACTGGCTTGATGCTGTCTACATCAAACTGGATTTGAACCGTATAAGATCCATCATAACCATATTGCGGTATAACAACTCTTGTTTGAACATTCAGTTTTTTCGTTAAATCGTCCACTTCAAACTTGACGACTCTTGTGTCTTCTACGTCATTCGTCGATACAACCTCCGCATCGACATATTGACCGTTTCGTTCTACTTGAAAGGTTTTAATCCATCCGCTGTTTTTTAACGTCACGGAGACGTATTTTTTGCCATCCTTCACCGATAAGTGAGCCGGTTTCACAGTATAGCCATCCATCATCGAGATATCTTCTGTCTTGTCTTTCAAGACCTTAAAGTCAATCGTATATTCGCCGTCTTGAAGCTGTTCTCCAGGCTGTTCATCCTGATCGCCATCTTCTCCCGGCTGCGGATTTGGCTCATTATCTCCAGGTGCTGGATCATTTTGTTCCTCGCCATCTTCTTGTCCTGGATTTTCAGGCTCTTGGCCGCCTTCATCCGGCTGCTCCGCCTGCACTGGTGTAATACTGTCTACGTCAAACTGGAATTGGACGGTATGCGTCATTTCATACATGTTCGGAACCGAAACAGTCAATTGAGCATTCAATTTTTTTGTTAAATCGTCTACTTCAAACTTGACGACTCTTGTATTTTTTTCTACATTCGTCGATACAACCTCTGCATCGACATATTCGCCATTTCGCTCTACTTTAAAGCTTTTAATTAATGAACTGCTTTTTAACGTCAATAAGACGTATTTTTTGCCGTCCTGCACTGTTAAACGGGCCGGCTTCTCTGTATAGTTGTCCATTGATGAGATATCATCTGTCCCGTTTTTGAACACTGTCAAGTCAATCGTATATTCTCCGTCTTGAAGCTGTTCCGCAGGCTGTTCATCTTGATTGCCATCTTCTCCCGGCTGCGGATTTGGCTCAGTATCTCCAGGAGTTGGATCTTTCGGCTCTTCCCCATCTTCTTGACCTGGATTTTCAGGCTCTTGCCCGCCCTCTTCCGGCTGCTCCGCCTGCACTGGTGTAATGCTGTTTACATCAAACAAGAATTGAACAGTATGAACCGTATCATATACCCCTGGTACGGCAACTCTTGTTTGAACATTCAGTTTTTTCGTTAAATCATCTACTTCAAATTTGACGACTCTCGTATTTTCTGTCTCATTCGTCGATACAACCTCCGCATCGACATATTCACCGTTTCGTTCTACTTGAAAGGTTTTAATCCATTCGCTGCTTTTTAACGTCACTGAGACGTATTTTTTGCCGTCCTGTACTGTTAAACCAGCTGGCTTCACAGTATAGCCGTCCATTGTTGAGGTATCTTCTGTCCCGTTTTTCAAGACCCTAAAGCCAATCGTATATTCGCCGTCTTGAAGCTGTTCCGCAGGCTGTTCATCTTGATTGCCATCTTCTCCCGGCTGCGGATTTGGCTCAGTATCTCCAGGAGTTGGATCTTTCGGCTCTTCCCCATCTTCTTGACCTGGATTTTCAGGCTCTTGCCCGCCCTCTTCCGGCTGCTCCGCCTGCACTGGTGTAATGCTGTTTACATCAAACAAGAATTGAACCGTATGAACTGTATCATATACGCCTGGTACGGCGACTCTTGTTTGAACATTCAATTTTTTCGTTAAATCATCCACCTCAAACTTGACGACTCTTGTGTTTTCTGCTTCATTCGTCGATACAACCTCCGCATCGACGTATTCACCATTTCGTTCTACTTGAAAGGTTTTAATCCATTCGCTGCTTTTTAATGTCACTGATACATATGTTTTGCCGTTCTGCACTGTTAAGCCGGCCGGCTTCACGGTATAGCCGTCCATTGTCGAGGTATCTTCTGTTCCGTTTTTCAAGACCCTAAAGCCAATCGTGTATTCTCCGTCTGCTAAAGCCGATTCAGCAAAAACAGGCTGTATTTTGACGGTCGGCAATAATAGCAGGACAACCATAAAAATGGCAAAAAACTTTCTAATCCTTTTCTTCACAAGAAACCTCCCCTTCTACGAAACTTTAAATCTAGATTTGAATTTAAAAGTTAGAAATGCTGCAGATAATAAAAATAAACCGATGAAAACATAAAGTGACGTGCTGTCACTAGTTTCCGGATTATTTTCTGTCTGCTTGTCTGTTTCATTTTGATTGTTTGTTTTATTTTGACTACTTTTTTCATTGCTTGTTTTTGTAGAAGCAGAGGTAGATGATTCGTTTGAACTATTAGAATCTGAGCTAACAGCTTTAATGCTATTTTGATCAAACTTTAGTCTTATTGTGTAATGGCTGTCATAAACACCCTCTCCAGGAAATTCTTCTTCTGGAATATAAACATGTATTTGAGAGGTTACAATGTCGGGAACTTGATCTACTTCAAATTGCGCAACTCTTTTATTTGCAGAAGTATCTGTGCTTATCACTTTTGTATCTACATTAGAGACTTTAAATTCTTTAATCCACGAACTATGATTTAATCTTACTTGAACAAAGTATTTGCCATTTTTCACAATTAGTTTTGCAGGCTTTTCCCAATAATCATTGGCTATGGATACCGAATCATTATCTGCTTTTAAAACTTTATAGTTGATGGTATATGTTCCATCAGCCAAGGAATTATTCGCCGATGCCGGCAATGAAGCATAAAAAACTACAAAAAGTAAAAAGACGACTGAAAAAATTTTTTTCATTTTTTGATCCGTACCCTCCTTTAAAATGTAATTAATAGATTGTTATATTCCAGAATTAAATAGCTTTCCCCCTTTCGGCCACTTATCAATAATGATTCTCAATCTCAAGAGTCATTTTATTAATAACGATTCTCATTGTCAATAAATTTTTATGAATCTTCCAGTTTTCCATCATTATAGAAATTTTTCATTTAGTAGTTTTTTATTTAGTTGTATACTCCGTATTAGAAGACTTTAGTCGAACTTTATACAAGAAAATAGAAAAATCTTGTTTAATTGAATTTCATCCATAAAAAAATAATTTGTATTTATCGGAATGATTGATTCGCTTTATGTCTGAAAAATTATTCGGACAGTGTATTATTCATGTGAATATAAGCTATCGATTAACAAAATGAATAGAAGAAAAAATGGAGATGCAACAAATTAGATCAGTTCCCTTTTTTCGGAAACGTGGTAGGGTAATAAAGCTGTTAAGGCCAAGGGGAAAATGGAAGATTTGGAGTATTTTTAAAAAATGCTTTTTCATTGATTAAACTTTATTAAGAAAATTTAATGTTTGTACCAGCACTTTCTTCTTTATGTATCGATAACGCAATATGAACTCCATAAAAATATGTATGGAGAAGCTGTTATCTCCATAAAAATAAGTTTAGTTTCTATAAAAAAGTAATATAGAGCAGATACAAAAACGGTAAAAATTAGACATAAACTTTTTTTAAAAAGTTTGAATACGAAATGGAGTGTAAAACGGAATTAATTATTTTTGAATAATTTTTTTAAATAATATTCGCCAGCTATTCTATATGAGTTTACAACTAGGCAATAATGTATTGAAAATACATATGAGCATTTCTTCAAACAATAATATTTTCGCTGTACCTACAATGAAACTTCAAAACAAGCTCATAGTACTAGTAACTCTCATGTCTTTTTATCAATTTGTCCGATCTGTACAATCAACTGTTGACTTTCAAATTATTAAGATCTATTATTATAGAAAATTAAACCTAGCTAAATAGTATGATTTAAATTTAGAACGACTCAATTAGATGGTGCAGATTTTTGAATGGATAAAAGGTGCAGACGACGAAGCGGTAGGTACAGATTTAGCATTACTCATCTACAAACAGGGTGTGGATCAAATACATCCTCTCGTTCATCATTTGACACTGCAAAAATAGTGATTCAAAAGCTTGCATATGACAGATCCTATCCTTATGCAAATGAAATCATATATACCTTATTGACTGCACAGTCAGTTGGATTAATAAATGATCAGACATTTAGAATGCTCATTCCTCAAACGCCGGCTGAAGCACTTTCAAATTTTTGTACAGCCACTGTCAATTTTATTAAAGCACATCATTAAGTCATAGGGTGCCATTGCATGAAATAATATTAAGAGCTTAACATGTCGGAATTTTTTGAATTTTATATTGATATGTAGTTTTGAAGAATATTTATAAAACTACCAGACTTAAGCTTGAAGGCAAGAGGTGGATAACATGCTGGAAATTAAAAATGTACATAAATCATTTGGGAAAAACAAAGTTTTAAACGGAGTTGATTTAAAAATAGATAAAGGGGATGTTGTCGTCATACTTGGACCGAGCGGATCAGGAAAGACAACATTGCTAAGATGCATAAATTTTCTTGAAAAAGCAGATCAAGGTCAGGCAATTTTTGGGGATATTCAGGTTGATCTTCATAAAGCAACTAGAAAACAAATTCATGCAATAAGACAAAAGACTGCATTTGTATTTCAAAATTACAATTTGTTTAATAATAAAACAGCATTAGAAAATGTAACAGAGGGGCTTATTATTGGCAGGAAGATTCCAAAAGAAAAAGCGAATGAAATTGGAAAAAAAGCATTGGATAAAGTAGGACTGTCCCACAAATACAATGCTTACCCTAGTGAATTATCGGGCGGGCAGCAGCAAAGGGTTGGAATTGCAAGAGCGATTGCTTTAAATCCAGACATCATTTTATTTGATGAACCAACTTCCGCACTGGATCCGGAATTAGTTGGTGAAGTTTTAACAGTTATGAAGCAAATTGCCAAAGAAGGAACAACAATGTTGGTTGTAACTCATGAAATGTCTTTTGCGAAAGATGTTGCCAATCGGGTGATTTTTATGGATGGCGGAGTCATTGTAGAAGAAGGATCACCTAAAGAAATTTTCACACATCCAAAAGAAGAAAGAACAAAACAGTTCTTAAAGCGGGTAATACCCGAGGATTTTACTTACTATATTTAAAAAGTGAACAGCCTCTGTCCTTTCACATCACTGTAAATACAGGCCCAAACACAGAAACCTCCTAAAATTCCTAGCCCTAAACGATTCCATACAATTGTTTAGGGCTTTTGCCGAATATTGATTGATTTCCTCCATATCCTTTACGAGCACCACTATTCAAGCTGTTTCCACTGGGCATCCTACGGAATGAACATATCAGGACGTGGAAGCTCCCGTAAAATAAAGAACCTTTGAAATGAGCCAGCGTTTCCCATTAAAGTATTAAATATCCACAACAGCCAAATATTTTAACGACACGACAAGCAAAAGCAAGTTTCTCAAGAACGTGGTAAAATAATAGCATCAGCATAGCCACTGTTCAGCAGCGCTGTATTCTTTCGAAATGCATGAGTACAAGCACTTTATTGATCCAACAGTAATGCAAATTCTCACCCGTTATACGAAGAAGTTTTTCGCGGAAGATTTCGATCAAGTGGCAATTATACAAAGCTGAATATCTATCCATATGTTTCCGGCAAAAATGTCCTATTCTTTTGGAACCCGGCAAATGTAAGCATCGTCGTCTATGCAATGAACAAGCAGTTCATCGGTTTTACCCAGATTTTATCCCATACGTTCGCCAACGTTTTCTAAAATAGGCAATTTTGAAAACGTTTACTTTTTATAATTTGTCAGATTTCCTGACGATAATATTGAGAATGCTGCATTTTAAAAAAATAATCTATTTAAAGACCGTTTAAATGGGCTGCTGCTTTTAATAAAGACGGAATATTTTCATTATAGATTATTAAAACCATTTTAAGGAGGTGGAATCATTCAATTAATGATTGCAGATGATGTGCTTGAGCCTAATACCATGAAATTGGTAAGATCGCTGCCGAATGTAATGAATTGATGACGACACCTTTGATTTGTGAAACTGCTGAACAATCGGCAAGATTAATTCAAAATAACTATGAACTAACAGAGATTTTTATATATGCTGACCCCGTGTTTTTCTACTTAGCAAAAAGTGCGTTTCCTATTAGTAATTTTTCGTATTACATCCCTTTTGCAGGATAAATGATCGGCAAAGAATCGATCAATCAAAAAGGAAAGCCAGGCCGGATTTAGGAAAAATCAATATCACGAAATTATCAAAACACGTAAATGAAAAAGGAAAAGCAAATATTTAGTTTTCTTCATAACTGTAAATCCTTGGATAATTGGCTGCATTTATAGAAGCAAACAAAATGTAATCTGTAATTCTCGGTGTTTGGCTGACCATGTAGAGATTCTTTTTTCGCCATATGACTCTTTATGTTACCTTAGGCGGTATGAGCTTCTTGGCAAGGATATTTGGTACGAATCTTGTTTAGGCTCTTCTAATAATTGTTCAGAAATTTTTTTAATAATGATCGACAAAACGGGTGATTCTTGTTCATTCAATTGACCCTTCATTATTGGATTTAGGACTGTAAAAATGCAAAAGGGGGCAAGAATTAATGAGGAATTCATTAGGCTATCCACAATTACTTTCGCAGTTGCGTCAAGACGATTCCCTAGACCTTTTGGCAGACCGTATTGGTGAAATGCTTGAATGTCCAATAACGATAGAGGATTCCAATCATCAGATCATTTCCTACAGCAGACATAAAGAAAATGTTGATGAAGCAAGAATGGCCACGATTATGAGTAGAAAAGTGCCAGATAAAATCATTAACAGCCTTTGGAAAAATGGGATTATGGCAAAACTGTTCGAAAGCGATGAACCTGTTATTGTCCCTGCAATCAAAGAAGTTGGACTAGGCAACCGTGTCGCTGTTTCGATTCGAAAACATAATGAGGTTTTAGGTTTTATATGGGCACAAATCAATGATAAAACAATGGACGATGATCAATTGCATTTGCTAAAGGAAGCCGCAAAGCTTGTGAAAAACCAGCTCCTCCTTCAGCGAATAAGAAAACGAAAAGAAGAAGAGAGTCATCAAGAATTTCTATGGAAGCTATTAACAGGTCATCTGAACGATGTGTCTAAGATTAAACACCAGGCTAAACGAGTTGGGGTTAATCTGGATGGAAATCTTGCTGTTGCTATCATTAACTTTGAAAATGATATAACACAAGCTATTGAAAAACATGCCTATTATTTAGCTGAAACATTGCACCAAGTTCAAGTAGTCAGCAAATTATTTGATCAAAATCAACTAATATTGCTTACCCGGCTCAGAACAGAAAAAGAGGCGATGAACGCTCTTTCCGGTTTTATTAAAGATTTTATCAACAAAATAAGTATGCGTTTACAAATCCGAAATATATCTGGTGCTTTCGGCTCCGTTTATCATTCTCCGGAGCATGTTCATTGCAGCTATAAACAAGCATTGAAAGTATTAAGGCTTAAGGAAAAATTCCCCGATGAATTACAGCAAAAGTATAGTTTTCAGGAGATCGGCATCTATCAGTTTTTAGATGAACTTTATCAAATCCGAGTTCGTGACCACTATCAAAGTGAGGCAATCAAAAAATTAAGAGAGTATGACCTCAAGCATCACACCGATTTATTGCTTACGCTTAAAAGTTATTTAGAATGTGACTGCAATGTTTATCAAGCAGCGCAATTATTACATGTTCATCCGAATACGTTAAATTACCGTTTAAAAAGAGTTGTAGAAATAACAGGAGTAAACCTGAAAGACCCTAACCAGAAAATAACATTATTTCTGGATTTAAAACTTGAAAGCATGAATGTCGAGTAATTTGTATATTTACACAAATTACTTTTGCGGTTTTCTGATTTTTTCATAAAGTAAGGTTCAACTAAAAGAGATATGATAGTGGTGCAGATGTTATTTTAAGGAGATGGTGAGGATGATCATCGGGGTACCGAAAGAAATTAAAAATAATGAAAATCGTGTAGCTATCACACCTGCAGGGGTTGTGCAATTAATAAATGCAGGACATAAAGTTGTTATTGAAGCAAACGCTGGAATCGGAAGCGGTTTTACCGATGAAGAGTATAAACAGGCTGGTGCCGAGATTGTTGAAAGAGCTTCAGAGGTTTGGGAAAAAGCAGAAATGATTCTGAAAGTAAAAGAGCCCCTCCCGGCTGAATATGTATATTTCCGAAAAGGGTTAATTTTATTTACCTATCTCCATTTGGCAAATGAACCGGAATTGGCCAAAGCTTTAGTGGAAAATGAAGTAACCGCTATTGCTTATGAAACAATTACCGTCAATAATACACTGCCATTATTGACACCAATGAGCGAAGTTGCCGGCCGCATGGCAGCTCAACTCGGGGCGCAATATTTGGAAAAATCTAAAGGAGGAAAGGGAATACTGCTAAGCGGTGTTCCTGGTGTCAAACGCGGGAAAGTCACGATTATTGGCGGCGGTGTAGTCGGAACGAATGCAGCAAAAATTGCACAAGGCCTTGGTGCAGATGTAACAATTATTGACTTAAATCCTGCTCGCCTGCGTCAATTAGAAGACATTTTTGGTTCAACTGTGCAGACGTTAATGTCAAATCCTTATAATATTGCAGAATCTGTCAAAGACTCCGATTTAGTTATCGGTTCGGTGCTGATTCCCGGTGCAAAAGCACCTAAGCTTGTAACGGAAGAAATGGTAAAATCTATGCAGCCCGGGTCAGTCATAATCGACGTTGCTATTGATCAAGGCGGAAACTTTGAAACGATTAATTATGCAACAACTCATGACAATCCTATTATCGAAAAATATGGAGTGCTGCATTATGCAGTCGCCAACATTCCAGGTGCGGTTCCACGTACAGCAACAATTGCCCTAACAAATGTCACGATTCCATATGCTGTGCAAATTGCTTCCAAAGGTGTAATCAAAGCAATTAAAGAAAGTGAAGCGATTAAAACAGGCGTGAACGTCATGAATGGAAATATAACTTTTAAAGCAGTAGCACATGACCTTGGCTATGACTATGTTCCAGTCGATGACGTTATCTCCGAACGATTGTATTCTTAAAACGCTGATGAAACACCCTTCATGCTTAGCTGTGAAGGGTGTTTTTAGGATTCTTTAAATGGACGAACGTTCATTTGCATTTTTATTCCATCTTTTTTTCGGCACATCATGCCAATTATTGAATAATAATTCTCAACAACACTCAGCAACTGAAAATTAGATGTGTGTCTTAATGCCACCGTGTACGGACTTTGCATACCATAAAATCCAGAAGGGGAGATCGCGTCCAACAACGATCTCCCCTTCTTATGTATCTACTATTCTTCTAATAGCAATGATTTAAGTTCTTCTAATCCTTTTTGACGCTCAATTGGATCCAGAAACCCCACGCATGAATAGATTCTTAAGCAATAAAAAAACACCCATTCACAATTGACCATCAGCTAAAATGAATGGGCATTTAAAAATTTTTAGAGCATATGTTCAGGAAAAACCTACTTTGGGACTGGAGGCTGCTTTATTTTATCGAGTAGAGGACTCTACATAGCCTTTCTGACCCAGCACATAGAAGACATCTTGACGGCTCTCCAAAATGTAGGAGGGAGCAGGCTTGCCTCGGTTCGCCCGGTGAGAAGCAAGGTGAGCCTCGCTCTTCTCCCAGGCTTTCCAAGCCTCTTCTGATTCCCAGCGAATCATAATTAGGATCTCTTCATTCCCTTTTCTCTTCCTTTTCTTAAGCACGCTTAAATCGATAAAACCCGACTGCTGTTCGATTATTCCCTGTGAAGTGAAGCGGTCAACAATTCGATCGGCATGTCCTTCTGTCACTAAAATAGTATTTATTTGAACAAACACTCACATTGCTCCTTTCATAGTGATTATACATTATTATATTTGATAACAATTATCATTTTCAATAATACCCGCAAGAAATATTCATCTTTTTTCAAAACTCTTCTCTATCAATTCATTTAAAAAGATGATGGCCAATAGCAAAGCGCCTGATCCACAGCACAACATATGACGATATAGCTCCGCTGTCCCCACCAGATGAAAAATTGAATTGCCGGCACACTATCACTATTTAATTGTTTCTCTACCTGTCCGGCTTTCGTATCAGATACTCCATTAGCCAAGATAATATTCATTCATTATTTTAAAAAACTATTTTAATATAAGTTCGCAACAAAAAAACACACGTTTATGAAGTCAAACGAAATCAACTCCTAACATGTTTTTTACGTGGCAATATTGTTGTCAATCTTGATAAATAAGTTTAAATCTTATCCAAGACAGGTGTCTCTTTACGAACACAAGTTTTACAATGCTTTTAAGGCTGCGGCAGAGCAAGCTCTTTATTGTCAAAAATGGCTTCTCCATAATTCCATTCAAATTCCGCATGTGTGTAACACCGTAAGGATAAACTCTTTTGGTTATCATAATAAAACTCCCCATGAAGATAAACAGATTTTTATTTTTTAATCTGTCTACCTAATGGGGAGGCATATCAAAAATCAAAACGTCATTAAAACAAAAAACACATAAACATCAATATATAAACGTTACGAAAACATTAAAGGGGAGGTCTATAAGTCGAAAAAACGACTTATTAGACATCCCTCTTTTTTTCGTCGTGACAAAAAATTTTTAAAAACGGATTATTTTCAATTATATTCTATTATTCTGCAATTTTTTTATATTATCTCTGCTTTAAAATCATTGACTTATCAGTCTCTTTTCTTTATTATAGAAACAATTATCCACTGATGAAAAGTGGCTGTTTTAAACTTTATTCATTCCACACCTTTGTTTCTCATCCAAGAAATTAGCTATAAACCGGTTCTTTTTCGTTTACACCAGAGATCGGTTCTTGTCCGTTTAGACCAAGCGTCTCTGCTGTTGAAGTATGAAGTTCATGGAAAAGATCCGGGTTTTCCACTAGTGACACACCATAAGAAGGAATCATTTCTTTAATTTTCGGTTCCCATTTATTCAAATGTTGAGGAAAGCATTTTTTAATTACTTCAAGCATTACGTGTACAGCAGTAGAAGCTCCAGGAGAAGCACCGAGCAATGCAGCGATCGAGCCATCTGCAGCCGTAACAACTTCTGTACCAAATTGAATCGTTCCTTTACCGCCAGCTTCAGTATCTTTGATAATTTGCACACGTTGGCCTGCGACGACTATATCCCAGTCCTCTGATTTAGCCGTCGGGATAAATTCACGCAACTCATTCATGCGCTTTTCTTTCGTTAACAGAAGCTGCTCGATCAAGTATTTTTCCAAAGAAAAGTTTTTAAAGGCTGATGCCAACAAAGTTACGAAATTGTGCGGTTTTACGGAAGCAAACAAATCCAAATTTGAACCAGTTTTTAAGAACTTAGGCGAGAAGCCTGCAAACGGTCCAAAGAGCAATGTTTTTTTGTTGTCGATATACCGTGTATCAAGGTGCGGAACTGACATAGGAGGTGCACCAATTTTAGCCTTACTGTAAACTTTTGCATGATGCTGCTCTACAACTTCTGGATTATTACATACCATAAATAATCCGCTTACAGGAAAACCACCAATATGTTTACCTTCTGGAATACCAGATTTTTGAAGCAAGTGCAGACTTCCCCCGCCGGCTCCAATAAATACGAATTTAGCCTTATGGATTTCAACTGAACCGCTATTGAGATCCTTCACTTTCAATTCCCACAAACCGTCGCTTGTGCGTTTAATATCCTTAACACTATGCTTGTAGTATATTTCGACATCTTTCTCTTTTAAGTAGTCAAATAACATGCGTGTTAAAGCTCCAAAGTTAACATCCGTACCTGAGTCGATTTTGGTTGCTGCGATCGGTTCATTCGATGTACGTCCTTCCATTATAAGCGGAATCCATTCTTTCAGTTTTTCCGGGTCATCAGAAAATTCCATTCCTTGGAATAATGGATTGTTTGATAGCGCTTCAAAACGTTTCTTTAAATATCTCACATTATTTTCCCCTTGGACTAAACTCATGTGGGGCAGCGGTCTGATGAATTCCTGCGGATTTTGTATTAGATTGTTTTTTACAAGGTAAGACCAAAACTGTCTGGAAACTTGGAACTGTTCATTAATTTTTATAGCTTTGCTAATATCAATAGATCCATCCGGTTTCTCGGGTGTGTAGTTAAGCTCACATAGTGCAGCATGCCCCGTTCCTGCATTATTCCATTCATTAGAGCTTTCTTCTCCTGGTTTGTCGAGTTTTTCAAACACTTTAATTTCCCATTCCGGCGCTAATTCTTTCAACAGTGTCCCTAAAGTCGCACTCATAATTCCGGCACCAATTAAAATAACGTCTGTGTTAGTTTGTCTGCTACTCATTTTTCCCCATCCTTATCCCCCAATATTTGTAGAAAGGATGCAGGCGACCTGCCTAATTCAAAGCTCTACATGGCTTTCGCCACACGCCTTTTCTACAACAATTATATCTTAATTATAGTATATCATTATTTAAGTATAGTTCATTATTAGTATTTCTAATTAAAGTCCATCACGATTATTTATAGATTTACAGATTCTATATCAACTTTATACAACCAGACCGCTAAAATTAATTTTTTCTTGAAAATGAATCATTTTACTCCACCAACATATCCTATTATTTACCAATCGCCAGATATCACCTGAACGAATGAGATGTGCTGTTTAAATAAGAGTTTCTACCGATACTCAAGTTTGACACCATTTCACTACATGTGGATAACTAAAGGTGATTATACCAATAGTTATCCACTTTTTTTATCGAAAATATAATCATTATGTAGTGTTATGTGGATAACTTTTGTATATCCAATAATATGTAATATATGTTATACTATTAGTGCTATGTATATTCGAATTAATAAGCAAAAAAATAAAAATGGTTCTGTTCGTCAATATCTACAAATATGTCGTACATTTCGTGTAGACAATAAAGTTCGGCAACAAACGCTTTGTAATCTAGGGAGGTTAGAACATTTATTAGAGAATGGCTCTGTCGATAACATAATCGAGGGATTAGCCAAATTTTCAGAGCGTTACTTTGACCGAATTCACGGGCAAGGCTCTTCCTCTTCTGTCTCCGTGCTTTGGACAAAAGAGTTTGGGCCGGTTTATCTGTTCCGAAAGGTATGGGAAAAGTTAGGGCTTGGTCGGCTATTACGTAAAATCATGGATGATTCCGAGGCTGCTTCTCGGTATGACGAAGCCATTTTTGCTATGGTGTTAAACCGTCTCATGGATCCCAATAGTAAGCATTATATCTTCAAACAATGGATCGACACGATTTATGCAGAAGGTCTTTCAGACATTCAACTCCATCACTACTATCGTGCATTAGACTTCTTAAGTGAACAAAAAGAAAAAATTGAGGAACAACTTTATGGACATTTAACCGATTTAACCTCATTAGAAGTAGATATCGTGTTTTACGACACGACAAGCACCTATTTCGAAGGAGAGGAAGCAGACGAACTGCTGGCTCACTATGGTTACTCCAAAGATCATCGTGGAGATCGAAAACAAGTCGTGATTGGCTTATTAATGACCAAAACAGGGATTCCGATTGGGCATCAAGTCTTCCCTGGAAACATGCATGATACGAAGACATTTGGCA
Source organism: Aeribacillus sp. FSL K6-1305 (assembly GCF_038050115.1). Taxonomy (NCBI): domain Bacteria; kingdom Bacillati; phylum Bacillota; class Bacilli; order Caryophanales; family Bacillaceae; genus Aeribacillus; species Aeribacillus sp. FSL K6-1305. The sequence continues at coordinate 186,065 of NZ_JBBOQV010000002.1, forward strand.
TGGTGGTTGGAGATCTGAAGAAGCGCTATCCTATTCAGAAAGTCATTCTAGTGGGAGACCGCGGAATGGTTAGTGAAGCCAACTTAGATCAAATTCGTGAACTGGGCATGGAATATATTGTGGGTGTCAAATTACGAAAGTCGAAGAAAGCCCAAGAGCTATTATCCATCCGTGGGCCATATAAGAAGGTTCTCCCGAATCTAAAAGTGAAGTCAAAGAAAATCGATGGCGAAACGTATGTACTCTGTTACAATCCGGACGCTGAAGAACGTGATCGAGCGAGTCGTCAAGTCGTGTTAGAAAACCTTCAATCGAAGCTTGATGAACTCGGTCCATCTGGACTCGTCAAAAACCGTGCGTATTCCAAGTTTTTAACGATAGAAAAAGCATCGGCCAAAATTGATGAAGAGAAGGTATCCAATGACGAAAAGTTTGACGGAAAGTACGCCATTCGGACCAACTCGTCATTAACGGATGAAGAGGCAGCACTTGCCTATAAAGAGTTGTGGAGAGTGGAACAAGCCTTTCGTAACCTGAAGTCGAATCTAGAACTTCGCCCGATGTACCATCGAGTGGAATCTCGTATTCGAGGCCATATCATGGTTTGTTTCCTTGCGCTTGTCATGGAATCCTTTTTGGCCTATAAGCTAAAAGAAATAGGATGCCAAACAAGTGTAAAGGATATTTTGCATGATGTAAGCCAGATGAAGGCCTCGAAAATACGCGTGAATGGTGAAGAGCAAATCGTTCGTACAGAATTACAAGGTCAAGCAAATCTAGCATTTGAAGCACTTGTCACACAAGCGCCTCCTAGAGTATTAGAAAAAAACACGTGCCACTAACAAGTGTAGTGGTACGTGTTGTGGGTAAAGTCCAAAACACCAGTATTTTCGGGCTTTTCTTTAGTGTACTCTGTCAAACTTGAGCGATAAAGAAGATCAAAAAAGAATCCATAAGCAGTCAAATAGAGCTCTTTATGGGATATATCTTGGTTAAAGGGGGATATCGAAAATTTTTACGTTGATGCAAACGCGAACAGTTGCACAAAATAAAACAGATAAATCACCTCTTCAAACAACAGATGATGAACATGTCACTCAATTATAAAATCAGTCACTTATTCTGCCTCCCAAAATAGATAATTTGAACAAACAGTTCCAATTGTTTTTTTAGGATTTATTCCTTTGTTTGCTTATCTTGCCAGCAGTGATGATGTTCTGTCATTTTTTGGCGTGGTTTTTCACTCTATGCAAAAAAACACAAATTTTTACATATAGGATGTATGTTTGAATTTGATCATTTAATATTAAGTCACTTTACAGAGGATCGACCACATAAAAAATGAGCCACGTGATTTCCCATTTTCAAAACCTCTCTTATGCTTGTAAGTATCAGAACATTCAAACATAAAGAGAGGAAGAAAAGGATGATGAGTATGGCTCAATTTCATACCAAGGATAAGTAGTTTCCTACGATTCTAAAGCTCTAGTAATTTTTTGAATCAATATTTTTCAATTCCTTGAAAAACCGCTTGAAGCATCTTTTCAATCTCGATGACCGGATCTAGTTCCTTTTCGAAAATAAACCAATCATATAAAGTTCCCCGCATGCACCTGGAAATGATCATGGCCAGCTCTTGTATTGAAAAATCTTCGGTGAACTCCCCTTTTTCCTGTCCCTCTTGTAAGTAATTTTCAAGAATGTGATATAATCTTCGATTCGTATCCGCAAGAAACTTGGCGCTTTGAGGATTCATATAAATCGTTTGCATTAACTCTTTCCCTAAATCGTTTTTCAAATACTTCATTTGTGTGATGGAAAGACGTATAATTTTTTCCTTAGCAGATAAATCATTCGGCAATGTTTTGCAAAATTCATCATAAAAGTTATCAATTTCCTTAAACTTTTCCAAAAAAATTTCTGACTTCGAAGCAAAATGCCCGTAAAAGGCTCCCTTCGACGTTTTGCTTTTCTCGACGATTTCATCCACAGTGACTTGGTTATATCCTTTTTGACTAAACAGCTCCAAAGCTGTTTCCAAAATTCTTTTTTTGGTTTTAAGCGCTTTTTTTTGCTTTGCATTTAATGTCATAAAAAAATCCCCTTTTTTCCTAACTCAACTTGTCTTTTATTATATCTAATGGTCTTGGAAAACCTATTATACAAAATATTCTAAATTAACAAAATATTATTGACAAATCAAATATATTGAAATAAACTATGGTCTATAAAGACTATAGTCTATTTTCGTTGTAAGCGTTTACTATAGGGGGTGAAATCGATGGATATTATTGGAGAAAGAACGATTATCGATTTGCTTCATGAAAAATGCAGGTTACACGGAGATAAACCATTTCTTGTCTTTGAAGATAATAACAAAAAAACCACCATGTATACTTATCAGACGTTTTTGCAAAAAGTGAATAAATTCAGCCGAGTACTTTTGGATTTAGGGATTCAAAAAGGCGACCGGGTTACTCTCCATCTTCCAAATGGTTCTGACTTCATTGTCTGCTGGTTTTCATTGGCTAGAGTCGGTGCGGTTATGGTACCAACAAACATCCTCTCGACTGCAAATGAAATGGAATATACAATAGCCCACTCGGAATCGGTTCTCCTAATTACAGAAGAGGGGTATTTGGAAAAATTTCAATCAATTCATAACAAACTGCCAAATCTTAAAAAAATATTGTTAAGCCGCTGCAAAAATGATCAATACAAAGAAATAAGCGTGGATCATTTAATTGAAAAAGCAGAGGGAGACATTCCTCCTATATCCCTTAAAAGCGATGATATTGTCTCCATCATGTATACTTCGGGAACAACTTCTAAGCCGAAGGGATGCATGATTACTCATGCCAATTATCTTTATACTGGCGAGGCTGTTTCGAAGACCCTGAACTTTACCCCAGAAGACAGGGCTTTGATCGTACTTCCTCTTTTTCATGGCAATGGCCAATACTATCTGTTTATGCCTGCCTTAACCGTTGGAGCAAGTGTTGCCATTACGGAACGGTTCAGTGCTTCCCAATATTTTAAGCAGGCAAAGAGGTTGCATGCAACGGTCGGTTCATTGTTTGCAGCACCCATCCGCATGATTTTAGCACAGCGTTTTGACGAGGCAGACAAAGAAAATCCTCTCCGCTTAATCATCTTTGCCCAATCGGTCACGCCTGAACAACTGCAGGAATTTGAACAAAAATACAATGTACCGCTGTTGCAGCTATACGGAATGACAGAAACTGTAGCACCGCCATTAATGAATCCATTATATGGACAAAAGGACAATACCGGAATCGGAAAACCCATCCTCAGCGCCGAAGTCAAACTTGTGGATGAAACCGGAAAAGAAGTACCAGTCAACAAACCCGGTCAGATCATTGTAAAAGGCATTCCGGGGCGCACTATTATGAAAGGGTATTTCAAAAATGAAAAGGCAACCAACGAAACTATTCAAGACGGCTGGCTGTATACAGGGGACAACGCCATTATGACAGAAAACGGTTATTTTTACTTCGTTGATCGAAAAAAGGATATGATCAAACGTGCTGGAGAAAACGTAGCGGCAATGGAAGTAGAAAATGTAATCATGGAACATCCGGACGTGTATGAAGCCGCTGTCATCGGCGTGCCTGATGAGATGCGGGATGAGGCCATTAAAGCGTTTGTAATTTTAAAAGAAGGAAGACAAACGACGGAACAGGAGCTGATTGAACATTGCCGGAACCGTCTTTCAAAATTTAAAATACCGAATACCATCGAGTTTGTGAAGGACTTTCCTAGAACGTCTGTCGGAAAAATTCAAAAACATTTGTTGAGGAAATCCGAAAATGTACTTTAAAATCATTCAATTTACTTTTATGAACCTGCTTTTCCAATATTTTAAACCTCGGAATGTCGTTAATGAAATTCCGCCGTTCCAGTGCAAGCGATAATGAAATAACCGTGAATTCCCTCAAAAAGAGAATTTGAATTTGATTATTAGATATGTGAGATGAGGGGTGTATTTTTATGAACAAAATCCGTATCTTGTTTGCCAGCTTATCAGGGTCTGTCATTGAATGGTATGATTTTTACCTATATGGTACTGCTACGGGACTTGTGTTTTCATTTCTATTCTTTCCAAGTCATGATCCGGCTGTAGGATTGTTGCTTTCTTTTGCAACCTTTGGCATCGGCTATGCAGCCAGACCTATCGGCAGCATTATCTTCGGTCATTTTGGTGATAAGATGGGAAGAAAGGCCGCTTTAATATTTACACTTATTGGAATGGGCGGAAGTTCATTTTTGATTGGTCTTCTTCCTACTTATGAGCAAATTGGTATTTGGGCGCCGATTATACTCGTCCTTTTAAGGCTCATCCAAGGTATTTCCCTTGGGGGTGAATGGGGTGGAGCTGTTCTGTTGGCCACCGAATATGCCCCGAAAGGCCTTCGCGGACTGTATGGTTCCATTCCCCAGTTAGGTGTACCTATCGGTTTAGTTCTCGGTTCATTAAGCTTAACGGTTATTAGTTATTTTACTTCTGATACACAATTTTTGGCATGGGGATGGCGGATTCCGTTTTTATTTAGTGTCGTTCTGATTGGACTCGCGCTCTGGATCCGAAGCGGAATTGAAGAGACTCCTGCCTTCAAACAACAAAAGGAAGCTGGAGCAATTGCGAAAATACCATTTTTGGAAACGTTCAAAACGAATTGGAAAAGTGTTTTGCATGCTATCGGTTTAAAAATTGGGGACGGATTTTTCAATGTATTCTTAATGTCATTTATTCTTTCTTATTCTACGGTGTACTTGGGGTATTCCAACCAAGTGGCACTAACAGCCCTTACCATTGGCTGCGCGACTATGATTATCACCATTCCGGTTGTAGGATACTTGTCTGATTATATTGGCCGAAAACTCATTTATATTGTCGGATTAATTTTATTGTTTATCTTATCTATCCCTTATTTTTCATTGGTTGACGAGGGCGCTTCCTGGTTATACATCATGCAAGGCGTGATGCTGGGAATCATCTGGGCATCGATTTTCGCAACACAGGGCACCTTATTCTCCGAATTATTTCCGGCAAAGGTTCGCTACACAGGTTTATCCTTCGGGTATCAAGTGGCAGCCGCCATTGTTGGTTTCGGTCCAATGATTTGGACAACAATGGCCGAATCCTTCGGTCCTTCCCCATGGGTCTTTGGCGGATTTATGATGGGAGGCATTATATTATCCCTTATTTTAAGTCTGTTAGTTCCGGATACGAGAAAACGTTCGTTATACGATCATCATATTGAAACAGCTGAAAATAATTTCAGCATAAAAATGTAAGGGAAAATAAGATTTCTATCCTTCCACAGGGTACCATAAAATTATTGAATGAGGTTACCCTGTTTTCATTTTTAAATAAAACTCCTTTGGTATATCTATGTGTGGGGCCTAATTATGGTGTGAATGCCTCTTACGCAGTTGCTAGAAACGAAAAACTCAAGGGTGGAGCCACTCCCTGAAGGAAAGGGGATGCCTTGACATTATTTGAATCTCTCATGCTCGCTATTTCCTCTGGGGGTGGATGGACCAATACTGTCTTTTTTAAAAAAGTAATCCGCTCTTGAGTTGGCGGCTCAGAGTGGATACAGTTAGTGCCGCTGAATCGGCTGGTCCCCCTGACAGAGAATCGTTTAAAGACGGTTATCAATGTTCGTCGTACGGATAACTTTTTCATTCACCAACAATTTATACGTTTATTATATCTTTTGTACAAAAAATGAAAGAATGCAGCCAAGGAATTTCCGTCCCAAGGTACTTTCCATCATTAGGAAACGGTTTATTTATTCATTGAAATACAATGTTACTCGAAATGGAATGTATAGATATCACTTCTCTTGTTCCGTAAGCATCTCCAGCAATTTTTTCAAAGCAAAGGAGCGGTACCGACCCTTTTTCGTGATAATACCAAGATGCCAAAGAACCTTTTCTTTCAAGGGAATAATAACAATATCCGGATTATTTTGTTTTCCGCCTATCACTTTCGGCAGCAATGTGATCCCCATTTTTGATGAAACAAGCTCCAAAATTAAATCCCATTGGGAACTTTCATAGGCGATATTCGGGGTAAAACCAGAATTTTTGCAGGTGTTAATGATAAATTCATGCAACGTAAAGTTTTTTGCAAATAATATAAAGCTTTCCTTCTCCAATTCTTTGACGGACACCCTTTGTTTGCAGGCCAGAGAATGATCCTTGTGGATAAAAAGGACAAATTCATCCGTAAAAAAAGAAGAAATGTGAAAAATGGATTCATCCACCGGCAGAACCACAATGCCGACATCAATTTCCCCCTCTTCTACCAGCTGCTCTACTACCCTTGCGCCAACCTCCACCAACTCCAATTTGACATTCGGGTATTGTTGATGGAAGTTTCCGGCAATGGAAGGGAAAAACAACGTTCCAATAAGGGGAGGAATGCCGATTTTAATTTCTCCAATGGCGACGTTTGCCAGTTCATCCAGCAGCATTTTCGTTTCTTCCAAAATACTCATTAACTTTTTTCCCTGTTCATAAACAACTTTTCCTGCATCCGTCAATTGAATATGCCTCGTGGACCGTTCCAATAGTTCCATATGAAATTCCTCTTCCAGCTTTTTCACGGCTTTACTTAATGACGGCTGGGATAAATAGGAGTGCTCCGCAGCTTTTGTAAAACTCTGATGATTGGCCACCTCAATAAAGGATTGAATGTCCCGAAGTTCCATCGAATCCCCCTTTTTATTCCCAAATGTAATAAATAAGATTCATTTTATTTATTTTACTTTACCGTTTGTCCCTGTGTAAACTTTTATGTAAGCGGATGCAAAAAGGGATTTTGAAAGCGATTCCATCATGCGCTCATTTACTTGTTCTTATTTTTTAACGGAACCGGTGGAAAAATCAAACAGAATTTATTATTTGCTAAAGGGAGGAGAAACCATTGAAGACACTTACATCCTTTTTCAACCGGGTGGTGCAGCGTTATTTGCCTGATGCCTTGCTGTTCGCCATTATTTTAACGTTTTTAGTATATTTATTAGGTGTTTTCTTTACAGACAACAGTCCAGTGGACATGGTCACCCATTGGGGTTTAGGTTTTTGGGATTTACTGGAATTTACCATGCAGATGACCCTTGTGGTTGTAACCGGCTATATATTAGCAAACACTCCCGTCATTAAAAGGCTTTTGGCGAAAGTAAGCACCTTTGCACGCACCCCTGTCCATGCCGTCATGCTTGTAACCATTGTTTCATTAATCGCCTGCCTGATTAATTACGGTTTCGGGCTGGTGATCGGCGCTTTGTTTGCCATACATGTTGCCAAGCATGTTCCATCCGTCGACTACCGTATTTTAATTGCCAGTGCATACAGCGGATTCCTCATTTGGCACGGGGGATTTTCCGGTTCGATCCCACTTACCATTGCAACCCCGGGCCACTTTTTGGAGGAATCCATGGGCGTGATCCCAGTGACGAAAACCCTTTTTAGCCCGACAAATTTGTTTATTGTTATTGCCCTTTTGATCACCTTGCCGCTGTTTAACCGTTATTTGTTAAAAAATGCAGAGAGCCAGCTCGAAGATCGAACGAAATGGGTGATTCCAAATGAAGAAGCAGCAGCAGTAGAGCATGTGACACCTATGACACCAGCAGAAAAATTGGAAAACAGTCGGACAATATCCCTGATCATCGGCATTATGGGAATTGCATTTATTGTTTATCATTTTGTTGTAAACGGATTTAACCTAAACATTAATATCGTCAATTTTATTTTCCTTTTCCTTGGAATTTTGCTTCATCAAACACCGAAAAGGTTTCTGGATACGGTAGCGAACGGCGTTAAAAACGCCGGTGGGATTATCATCCAGTTTCCCTTTTATGCTGGAATTATGGGAATGATGATTCATTCAGGATTGTCTGAGCAAATCGCATTATGGTTCGTCAGTGTTTCGACCGAACAAACCTTGCCTTACCTCTCCTTTCTTAGCGCTGGCTTAATCAATATCTTTGTTCCATCCGGGGGCGGGCAATGGGCGGTTCAAGGACCGATTATGATTCAGGCAGCAATGGAATTGGGAGCAGATCCGGCCAAAACAGCAATGGGGGTAGCCTGGGGAGATGCTTGGACAAATATGATCCAGCCGTTTTGGGCGCTTCCCATTTTAGCGATCGCAGGCCTCCACATCCGAGATATTATGGGATTTTGCGTCATGATTCTAATTTTCAGTTTTATCCCGATCTCCATTGGATTTCTGCTGTTTTAAAGCTTCAGTTGTCCCATAACAAAAATTTTCCCAATATTCTATGTTTTACAAACAAATCCCAAGAATGCTGTTATGACGCCAGCATTCTTGGGATGGGTTTTTTTAAGTTTATCAAAAACTATCATTTGCTTTTAATCCTTTTTTTGTTCCTTCTCCGTTTGACGGGATTGACGGTATCCCGGGTGTTTTGAAAATGGTTCCCTTTTTTTTGTTCCAATTAGGAACATGATCGTTCCAGCATTCTTGTCTAATGATGGGACTGGATGCATATTTTCTTGTAAAAAATACTCCCACTTTGCTGTTTCTCCTAAAAAAATGTTGCCGTGCTTGCTGTGCTGTGCAGAAGGTTACTATCTCTCCCGTTAGATACTGAGGATGAATCGAATCCCGGCCGATGAGCTTTTTCAAATAATTTTTGACATAATCCAATTAAAGCAGACCGTTTTGTGTCCTGAATTTGTGCATTACAAAACCAAATCTTTCACAGCCAACTCGATCATTTTCATTTTTTCCTCATTCATCATTTTCTTCTCCTTCTAAACTATTGGATAATTCCAATTTCAATTTCCTATTGAAAACGTTAATAATAGATAAAAAGATCGGTTCTATCACTCAAAAACCGTAAACCAGAAAAAATCACCATCTCTTTTTTCATAGAGGAGAAGAAAAATAAGAGAGGATCGCAACAGGGAAAGCCTATTGCATTTTATAGAAACCTATTCGCAAAAGACATATCAGTTAAACGATGTGCCTTTTTTTCAATAATCTGCCTCCCAAAATACAAAATAGATAATTTTAACAAACAGTTCTAATTGTTTTTTGGATTTGTTCCTTTGTTTGGTTTTCTCGCCAGAAGTGGTGTGATGTCTGTCATTTCTGGACGTGGTTTTTCACTCTATGTCGAAACAAACTACTAACTTCTATATATAGGGTCTATGTTTCGGTAAATCCGTTTTTTGTCACAAAAAGGGAGAAAATACAACAAAGAAACTCCTGACTCATAGGAGCAGGAATTGTTTTTGTCATTGTTTGACAGAGTATTTTTCTAAAAAAGATTGTACAGCCAGTAGAGAATTCTCGAAGCATATTTTACGCAATCAATGCAGGAGTGGATCGAAGCTTGTAGAGATAGGCTGCGAGGTAATGAAGCAGGAAATTCTCATAGAAACATGGAGAAGCACGCCACTTTAGTGAGGGTGTGAGGTTCCACCGCGGTAGAAAACTGCTAATCCATTTCCAAAAGCTACTTTCAGATAAAAATCGAAAAAATATAAATCGAGTAGGAGGGAGCGATTAACTCCCGTCCTCTCACACCACCGTACGTACGGTTCCGTATACGGCGGTTCAATTAAGATAATTGACGCAAGTCTTTATAACTTCCGTGAATAGCTGTTCTCTTTATGCCAGTGGTCACTCCACCCTCCAAGAGATCTCCCACGGGATTCACCGCTTCCTCCCTCAAGTGAGGTACTACGTTTTCTGTGTTCATCATGACTCACTGAATGCCAAGGGCTATTCTCTCTTAATTGTTCGGTCCTTCTTAGTTGTTCTAGACCAACTAATACTATGACCTCTGCTGACTTCTGACGGTTCAGCTATCTATCACTAGATAGGTTACCAAGGTTACTTGGCGTGCCAGCCAGACCTCCCCGGGTAAGAGTGTAATCTTTCCTTCCATCCATCTGCTTCATTTACTCTGTATCACCTTCGGCAGAAAGGGCTTTGTTTTGTCTTGCAAACTCACCCAGTGATACCTAGCCTCATATGAAGTTCGTGTTCCGAGAGACCCAAAGTTTGCCGCTCGCTTCCTTCAGATTCCGCGTCACCACGGACACCCTTGCGTTAAGCTAACTGCTACTTCTGCCTTCGCAGCTCGGGACTTTCACCCTATAGATTACACCCATGCCGGGCGCACAAGCAGGTGGAGAGAAACGCATTGTTTTTCTCCACTTGCTTCATTTTAGGGACTTATCGGACACCCCCGCCCGAAAATTGAATAGAAACTGGTGAGATTAAACAGATACGCTGAATGTACTTCCCGATGAGATGGCAGCACCATCGATAGTATTGCCTTTCCCATAATATGCCTCGCGCCATGCTTCAACGTATATTGCGCTAAACTCACTAGTTCGTGCCATTTCTGCTTTTGTCATCACCATTGTCCAACCATTATTTTGTGAATAATGGGCAATGACATTATTACCTGCATCTTTGAACTCCACAAAGGATATTCGGCCTTTGCCGGCAAAACTTTGGGATGCTTTTGCGATAATACCTTTTCTATCTGGAGACACAACGGAAATATAGCTTTTCATAAGATTTCTGTAGCCCGCAGATTCACCGCCACAGATACCTTTGGCAGCATCTTTTTTTGCCTGTTCAATAATAGCCTCTCTGAATTCTTCTTCACTCATGGCAGGGGCTGTTTTCGTGCAGAAATCGAACCTGGTAAAGTCAGGGGACGGAAAGCCATTCATCCGCAGCTTATTGTCAATTTTTGTTCCAAGCAATATATTGATTAAGTTGACATCTAATGGTTTTATACGACTTATTTTCCATTCACTCCTTTTCATAGGATTTCGCCTGATACTTTGCTGGAAAATACCTGGCGATAACCACTACTTACCTATCCGGGTTTAAGATGTTGTTTAGTAGTTGTAGTACACCGTCAGCTTTATATTTTTATATGTTTTATAACCGGGAGACAAACTGCTGACGTTGGTTCCCGTATAGTAAAGTTGATATGTGCCATTCGCAAGTGTGCCAATCAATTCTGCAGAAATTTCTGTTTTGTTACCAGATCCCCATGGTGCCGATGTCCATCCGGAAATGTTACTAGTTGTTATATACAATCTGTTTGACAGGATTGCGCCAGAATACGACATCGTGTTACAATCAGCAACGACCTTTGTAATGACCGCATCTGCCGGTAATCCGGAGACATTAATTGTAGCAATAGACGAGGAACCACTCTCACCCGGGTCAAGATACAGACTCATTGAACCGATTGTTCCAGAGGATGAGGTGAATGTTTTCGATGACGAAGCGGCGAATGCGGTTGTTGTCATGAAAAATACTACGACCATCACAAGCAATAAACTGATTAACCTCTTTGCTTTCATATAAGCACCCCCTTTCAAATGTTATTTTTGAGGATTCACCAGCCCATAGAATAATTGACCCTCATTATATATATCGTCCAGATATTACCATTATTTTACACAAAATTTCATATTTGCCACTTACACGTACCACGGCATCGTAATGGCAAATTTAGTACCGATCTCTTTGAATGCTATCAGCGTAGCGAACAAGCATTATTGCTTGCTATGTTGGAAATAGTGGTAAACGGTGTTTCAACTCGGAAAGTACAAAAAATTACAGAACAATTATGTGACAAGAAATTCTCGAAATCCACCGTTTCAGCCCTTTGCAAAAAACTAGACCCTATAGTCCATGAATTTAAAATGAAGCCCCTACAAACTCATTACCCTTTTTTAATTGAGATGCCTTGTATCTTAAAGTGCGGGAGAATAATCGAGTCCAGTCCAGGGGTCCTCTAATCGATGGGGATGGCTTTTCGCATTTCCTTCTCCACTCTGGACATGGCCTCGGTAAAGCTTACGCCGATCCCTCGCCCATGTTTTGGCCGATACCAGCAAATACCTTCGAGGACGAATTGATACTAAGCAGGCTTTTGGCGCCGTCCACGATGCCGGAGAAGAAGCCGGATACCTTTTCGTCGAGCCACGAAGCGAGAGACTTGATGCCTTCCCACAGACCGGTTACGATGTTCTTACCGATTTCAAATACAGCGCCCACGGCCTTTCCCAAACTACTGACAATGGCCGCGATAATCTGCGACAGCGAGGCTACGAGCTGCGGAATCGCTTTAATTAATCCTGCCGCGAGCTGAACTGTAAGCTCGATGCCCATTGCGATAATCTCAGGCAGGTTATTGGTAATAAAGTCCACTATGTCGGTAATGATCTGGGGCAGGGCTTCTACAGCTTGGGAAGCGCGTTAGAGCAAAACCTCGAGGTGTTCTTGTTCTTTAAAGACTAACGTCACAATTTCTTCATCGGATCATCGACCAGTCGAAATGAAAGCAGAAATCAATAGGTTCTAAATTATTATCACAAATTTACATGGCTCCTCTGTAGTCATGATTCTTTAGCCAAGCGCCAGCTTCAAAGTTTTGGCAAAACCAAAAAAGGTTATCATGGCTCCCCCTCCATATAAAGCTCCATTGCATATCACTGCATAAGGATTTTGCAATTCTCTGCACTTTTATTTTGTAAGAAACATTCATCTTATAAAAGTATTCAAAACGCGTACTATTTTATCTAACATAATGTGCTTTTTTACGCATATTGCGTATAATAATATATAGAAGTATATAAAATGAATACCAAAAGACTTGGAGGTGTGATGATGAGCGAGACCAAAAAAATCATTGGAGAAAATATAAGGAAATATTTAGATGCGAAAGGTGTAAAACATAGCTGGGTTATAGATCGATTAGGAATAAGTAAAGGTGCTTTTTATAGATTTCTTAAAGGTGAAGGAAATGTTGATCAATTTGAGGAGAAAATGTTAAAGCTGTTTAGAATTAAAGATCCGTTTTATTTTCATCGTAAAGAAATGGATTTGCCTAAAGGTGTCAATGAAAAAATTGAAGAACAAAATTTTATGGATTTTGCTGCACTTTCTTTAAATGGAGAAGTGAATGAAGCATTTAAAGAAGGTATGAAAGTTTTTAGAGAATTTGTAGAATTGATTGATGTTCTCAAACCTTTGTCTCATTCACCAGTTATGTTTGGGGGAGAACATCGTGATCAATAAAGAGAATATAGAACAAGTAGTCAATTTTAACCGAGATTATTTGCCTGAAGTGAAATCAAAAATTGAGATGTTAAAGTCTTCCGGTGATCCTCTTATTGCCCCTAAGCCTTTAGAATTCATTAAAACTTATTTATATGAAAATGCACGCGTATTAGAATTTCCCATTAAAAATTATGATTATGGCGGTTTAGTTTTTTATTACAATCAGGATTTTTATATACAAATCAATACAGCACAGCCTAAAATTTATGAGAACTTTATGTGGGCGCATGAGTTCTACCACTTTTATTTTGATAAAGATAGAGTTAAGAAAAAAGAAGAAAATTTTGTTATGGTAGATAGTATTTTTGATGAAAAGGAGAGACTGCCAAATCTTTTTGCAGGTGAAATTCTTATTAATGATCATATTTTAAATCGGAAATATGCATTTTTGAAAAAGGATAACAGTCTTAGTTTAGCCGATATTGCAGTTCATTTAATTCCTGTTTTTGAAGTTCCTTATAAGGCAATCGTAATAAAACTGGTTCAAAATCAATTCATTACCATAGATGAAGCGAAAGATATTATTGATTATGATTATAAAAATAACCTGCCTGATGAAATAGACTGTACCTTATTTGCAGCCAGCAATAAAATTAAAATTGACGATTATAAAAACTTGATATCAAAAGCGGAGAATAACCTAAATGAAGAAGATTACCAATCCATTATCAATAAATATAAAAAATTATATCAATTAGTGCTAGATTGGCGAAAAGAGTCAGCGGGTGAAAGTGAAAATGAAGGCTATCGAAAATCCTAAGATCCGTCCCATAAAACCTTTTATCCAATTTCATTTGGATAGCCTAAAAAAGTCTCTATACGCTAATCAAGCACTTTACATTATGGATAATATGATGCTGTCAAAGCTAAGGAAGGATGCTGTGTGTAATCCTTTCATAATACAAAAGGGATTTCAATTTTCTAAACTTATTCTTATTCCAGACATCATCCTTGAGGGAGCCTCCAAAAACTTACCAGATGAAAAGGCATTTGAACAATACTATTATGAATTATTTCGAATTCTTTCTACAGAGCATGAAATATATGTAGTAGATTTAGAAATCATATTTGAATTATTAAGGGATATGATTGGCACAAAAGAAGCTGCATTCAATATATTGAAAAACATATCTTTAGAAGCTGTCAGAACGAATCAAACAATACGTGATTCCATTAAAGAAATCGATTCTCATTCTGAAGCTGCTCTAGAAACATTAATTGGTTGTATTATTGCCAATGGAAAAAATGCCGGCGAACGTTTTATCACTATTTTTTCCCTCGCATTATTGAGCTTGTATTTCGGTCCTGTTTATATCGTCAGTGAAGATGAAAAGGGAATTTATGGACCTTTTAGGACATTTTTAAACAATGAGAGGTTAATGGAATTAATTAATATCGATCATACTTTTGACCTTATTCAACTTTATCAATTCATGTCCTATGAATCCTTAATTCTTTCTCTTTTTCATCAAGCTGATTTAAGTAAAGAAGAATTGTTCGATTTGATTGAAAAAAGCAATCGTGATCAATCAAGAAATATTCTATATAGTTTGAACGGAACCTCTTTTCACACACCCATTTCCAACCAAAAATTGGTTGAATGGATTAGCCAACAAATAATCAAAATACAATTTTAAAAGTTCCTGTCCTTCCATGAGGCAATCCCTGAATTTTCTTCATTGACTAAATCGAAATAAAAGCAGATGGAGCTCCGAAAATCTTTACGGATTTCCAGCTCCCTCAGCTTAATTTTCCCTCAAAACCATCTTCGCCACACACTCCACATGGCTTGGGTGGTAATCGCAGACATATTGATGTAGCAGTGTTTGCCTGAAACCACTAGTTATAGAGGCACTACCTCTATCTCGCAATTTATTATTAATTCTTGAATGATACTCCTTGATTCTTCGGTCATATTCTTCTGTCAACTTGTTTATAAAATTCCTTCAATATTTTAGTGTTTCAAAATTAAATAAAACGTTATCCAAAAATTGAATTGAATCAGCTACTTTCTTATATACTGTAGTTGAGCAATTTTCATTACAATAATTACCATGTAAAAAGAGACAAACGGAGTACCCCTTATGCCACATGAAGCTGTTTTTTAACGACATCAATGGGAATATCTTGTTTCGCTGCATCGTAAATAAACTCCACGAGGCTATGTCCTTTCTTCTTTCGAAGGAAGTCAAGCCCGGTAGAGAAATCGCTGTTGGATTCGACCATACTGTACACATAAGCGAGTTGCACCAAGATCCAATACCGTTTCACCGCCCGACGTTGACGAACGCGGTACCCATCGAGCTTCAGCTGGTCTTTCGCTTGTCGAAAAAAGCATTCGATCGACCAACGCTGGGCATAGTAGCGCAAGATCTCTTCATCGCTTAGCTCCCGGTCGGTGCTCAAGACGCAGTGAAGATGTTCAGGTGTCATCGGCTGATCGGCTTTCCAAGCCAACAACACAACGGCATCATCGAGACCTTTCAGCGCTCCCTCGTAGCGATACACGCGATAACGCTCTTCTCCCACCGTGACGAGATGGGTGTCGTTCGGTTCGATATAGCGGGCAAACTGTTTGGCTTGGATGGCGATGCCTTTTGGATAAAGAACCCGATTCGTCTTGAGCATCGCAATGACGTGGAATCCTTTTTTCAGGCAGGCTTCCACGAGTGTTTTCGATGGGTACCAAGAATCCATCAGCACATAAACAGAACCGTGCACATCCAAAGAAGAAAGCATCTCGATGGCCCATTGACCCTTGCTTTTCCCATCCGCCTTGTCGTAGAGGCGAAACGCAAAGGGAAAGGCTTGCGTCATCGTATGAACCATGAGCCAGACGAGAGAGTGTCCCCAAATCGACTTTTTGTCCGCGTGAGAATAATGCCAATTACACCCTTCAATAGCGTGTTTCGCCTGTGACGAAGGCTTCGTTTTTCGGCAGATCGTATCATCGATCGAAACAAAAATGGGGTGATTCTTTCGCTTGGCCGTTCGTTCCACATGACGAAGCATCCACTGCTGGAGTTTGCGAAGCAAGATTTCTTCATCCCAAGGGCTTTTCGTGAAAAAATGGCTCAGTGTCGTTCGATGGTTGGGATGAAAGCTCTCATGATGCAGATCGGTCAAGGTTCCCACAAATCCTTTCGTTGTCAGCGCATCGATAATATGAACGAGATGCTTCATGACCGGCTTAGAGAAATAAAGGGCCAGCCCCAACATTGCGAAAAACTTGTCGATTCCTTGGTGATGTGGTAGTCTATTCATGAGACATGAACCTCCTTGAGAATGGTTTGGTGACACATCTATTCTAATCAAGGAATCGGGTTCATGTCTCCTTTTTTGTTCGGATGTAAATTTATGTTAGTGAATTTGCTCATCTACAGTTATATATTAATTCTTTTTTTAACTCATAAAAATCAGTTTGCATCTCTAAAAGATCTCCTTATCTACTTATTTAGTTTGAAAAACTTACTATCCTAGATAAAAAATCGCTTTCGGCAACATTGCTCTCATATAAGAAAGGCTGGAATCAATTTCTAAAAAAATATTAATAAGTTTATATTTGAATTCAATTAAGTTGTGGAATGTCCGACAGATCTTCTATCCGAATACTATATTTTTCTTTTATAAACTTCTGTTCCTTCTTTAATAACTTAGGAACTACAATGAATAACAGACTTATCGCTCTACTCATACCAACATAATAAATCCGATGTTCCTCTTCATTTTCTAAATCAGGACTAATTAAAAATTCAGCAGATTCCGAAATTAATAAAACATTTTCAAATTCATCACCTTTTGCTTTGTGAATAGTACGATGATGACTAATATCATCTTTATAATTTATACAAATCGCAATGTGCTTATATAAATTTCTATTATAAAAATCTTTAGCAGCTCCTTTTCTAAATCCAGCCATAAATTTAAAGTATGGTTTTAAAATATTATAAAAATCCATAATAGGTTTATCTTTATAATTACTATAGTTACGTAATAACTCTTGAAGTAATATAATAGAGTTGTTTATTTTTTCTTTATTTGAATAATCACTAAACAACTCTTTCATTTTTTCCAATGCATTTTTATAATCACCAATTCGTGCAAATTCAACGGATTCAACCGAGTTTAAAATTATTTTATATCTCTTTGGATCAGTATCCGCCTCTTTAAATATTGTTAATAAGTTTGTATTCATTCCATCTAAAGTAATCATTGACTTCATCGCATTAGCTGTAAGATTATCCCTAGACAATGTATGAATAATAATATCTTCCCCATATAATTGCTTTATTCTATTAAAAGCATCTATAGGTTTTCCAATAAATAATATAGGTACATCATTATCAATATTTTTATATTTATTTTGTACAATATCCATTCGAACACTATTTAATAAATTAATAATCTGATTTGAACTTCGTCTATTTTCAAGAATTTGATATTGGACCATGTTTTCTAATTGAAAATTATTAAAATCTTTTAGACTTGCCCCTTGAAAGGAATAAATGGACTGTGCAGGATCCCCTATTATGCCAATAATAGTTTCTTCTTCTCCTATTAATTTAATAATTTTTGCTTGAATCGGATTGGTATCTTGAAATTCATCCAAGAAAAAATATGGAAATTTTGATCTTAAAACTTTTAATATAAATGGATACTTTGTAATTAATACATAACTAAAAAATAAAACATCATCATGATCAATTTTTCCATTTGACCAAAATAATTTTTTATAACTTATCAAATCATCTTCTAAAATTTCAGCCACCTTTTTAATTGCGCCTGCTTTTTCGGGATTCCCTACTAACTTTAAATTTTCTTCTGGATCATACCTATATTGCAAATTTTCAAGCCACCTTAGCAAAGTAAGCGTAAAATAATCCCCACCTTTTAATGATAGGGATTAAATACTATTATTGTGATAAGTTATTAAAAACCCGACAATTCAAAGGAATTGTTTTGGACCAAGGAAGTAGTTGATCAAGCTCATCCATATTGCTTATATCCATATTGGGAAGCCTTTCAAATAAGTAGCGAAGATAATAAAATGGATTTAATTTATTCTCTTTTGCTGTCTCCACAATACTGTAAATGATTGAGCTGGCCTTAGCTCCTTTCGGAGTATTGCTAAAAATCCAGTTCTTCCTTCCGATCACAAATGGTTTAATGGATCGTTCACTTCGATTATTATCGATTTCTAAACGTCCATCCTCTAAAAATGCCACGAGTTTTTCCCATTGGTTGAGGCAGTATGTAATGGCTTGACCTAATAGACTCTTTGGTAAAACATTGCTTTTCTCTGTTTTTAGCCATGCTGAAAAAGCCTCCAACAATGGTTGGCTGTGTTTAAGTCGTTTTTTATATCGTTCTTCTGGTGTACATTCTTTCAAATCACGCTCGATGGCAAATAGCTGATTACAGAAATTGAGTCCTTCCCGAGCTGTGACTGCTGAATGACGTTTGGATTCAGGAAGTACGTTTAAAGCCTCATCGAACTTTCTGCGGGCATGAGCCCAACATCCAACTAATGTTACGCCGGATACCTTATGGTATCCTGCATATCCATCGACATGCAGGTATCCTTTAAACCCTTTTAGGAATTCTTTGGCATGTTCTCCTGCTCTAGTTTCCTGATAGTCATAAAGGACAAGTGGTGGATCCTCTCTTCCAGTCCGATAAAGCCACATGTAAGATTTCGATGTACTTGACCTTCCAGGTTCATGTAAAACCTGAACAGTTGTTTCATCCGCATGTAGAATGTCTTTAGAGAGGAGATGCTCTTTCATTCGTTGATAAATTGGCGCAAGCCATTTTTCGGCACCATAAAGCATCCAATTGGCCATGGTTTGCCTGGATAAGATCACACCTAATCGTTTGAACTGTTGTTCTTGGCGATATAGAGGTAGCCCCTCTACATATTTTTGATTCATAATATATGCCATGCTTGACGGTGAAGCTAAACTTTTTGGATACACAGATTTTGGGGCAGGTGCTGTAACGATTGGTGTCTCTATTTCATTACGCTCACAATGACGGCATCCATAGACATATCGAACGTGTTTTAAAACTTTGACTTGAGCCGGAATAATCACTAATTCTTGTCGTACTTCTGTGCTCATTTCGTGTGTTTTTTCACCGCAACACGAACAGACCTGCTCTTCTTCGGGTAAACGATATTCAATCGTTTCCATAGGCAGGTTTTCAAACGTAGCTTGACGTTGACCACGTTTCTTTTTACGACGATATGTAATTGTTTCAACAGTTGGCTCTTCGGCTTTTACATTAGACTCTACCTCTGCTTCATTGAATAAAGGTAGTTCTAATTGATTAGGATTTGTTTTTTCGCTTGAAGAGCCAAATTTTCGTTTTTGACTAAGACGATACTGTTCTTCATACCATTGTAATTTCGCCGTCAATTCAACGATTTGCTGTTGAAGTTTTTCAATTAATTCAAATGGGTTTTGGTTAGGATTCTTTAAATTTTTCATCATGTAGTAATAATTCGACGGTTTTAGCTATTTTCCTCCAAGGTTTTTGTTAAAAGTAAAAAATTCATATAACTGTTCTAGCCTTTACTTCTGGGTGTGCTTTCTTTTGCTCCATTGCAAGACCATCCAATAACCAGCGTAATTGCCGATAACTAATTTGTATCGTTCCAGTGTCATTTTCATTTGGCCATTGAAATTTTCCTTTTTCCAATCGACGATAATAAAGCCAAAAACCATTATAGTCCCAGTGAAGAATTTTTAATTTATCTCGCTTTCGATTACAGAACACAAAATAGCTTGATGAAAAGGGATCTAAATCAAATCCCTCTTTCACCAAAGCAGCTAATCCATCAATGGATTTTCTCAAATCAGTACTTCCTTTTGCCAAGTAAACTCGTTCAGCTCTTGTACCAACTAACATGTTGATTTCAACGTCCTAACCACTTCTGAAAGAAAGGCCGGATCGAAACCAGGTTTTACTTCAATTGAAATCCCACTAATTTCAATCCGTAATGAATTTTCAACTGTTTGTGAATGATCTTCTAGGGTAACGGATGCCCATTTTGTAGACTTTCCTTGATTTTTTATTGGATTTTCAATTTTTCTTAACCAGTATTTAAACTGGTGAATACTCCATTGATTTTCCTTGCACCAGTTTACTTGAGTTTGACCGCTTTTACGATAGTCAGCGATTCGTTGTTCCCAAACCTTTCGTAATTCAGGATTCTTAGGCATAAAAAAACCTCCTTCAATTTCATCTTGAGGAGATTATCTCATGAAATTAGCACATCAAGAAGGTGTGCAAGATTTGACGCTTACTTAGCAAAGAATCGAACTTTTCTTCACGGAGTAATTGCTTCCAAGTATTAGGAGCTACTAAATCATCTACTCGTTTATGACTCTCTAACCATTTTCTTATAATAGAGTATCGGGGACTTATACTTTCATGACCATTAACTTTTTTAAAGTTCACTTCAAATTCATCAGCTATTATAAAAAGATAGGGTTTTACAACATGCCTATATAAAAAACTATGAATAGTAGATACTTCTACTCTGTTAGCTATGCTAGTACCTAACCTTTTCATAATAGTTTCTACAGCAATATTTGTGTATGTGATACATGCTATCTTCCGTGTCTTTTCTAATCTCACTGAATTTTTAACAACATTTTTTATATGGTTAACTAACCAATGTGTTTTTCCTGCACCTGGCCCAGCTATGACTTTAAAATGTTGCTCTATAGGAATTAAATCGCTAGAAGTTATAGTAATCAATTTTCACACACCCATTCTATAGCTTCCTTTATATAATCAGGTACAACAAAATCCACATATTCTTTCGTACCTTTTTTTGTTAAATTTTCTTGCAAAACATGAGCTAATTCCAAAGCATTAACACCTTTGCCCACTGAATTTAAATATCTAGCAGCTATTAATGCTATTTTTTTGTCATTTTCAGCCCATTTCAAATTTGGGTTTTGAAGTGCCTCAATAATTCTATTATTTTCTTCAGATTTACTTATTCGTTCAAACATTTTATTTAGATCTTTACCTTTCTTATACAAATCCATGAGTTCTTTTATTTCTTCTTTATTCGACATTGAATTTGTTATTAAAATTTCAGCAGTAGGGTTAAAACGAATTAAATCATACTCTAAAGTTTTTCCATAAACCTCATCCTGTAAGAAAAATTCAATGTTTGATGAATAGTCTGCTTTTCGTTTATTACATTTATATTCATATTGTGTCGGTTCAATTTGCATTTCAAAAGGGTAGCATTTTTTATAGGAAGTTTTTTCTACTGAAAGATTTTTTCTTTCTGGATCTCTATCTGTAATACATGCAACTTTTCTATTAATTGCATATTTATTTTTAGTATTAAATAAATATAAAAAATGATCGAAGTATCTTCCACCTACATTGATAACTGCTACATGGTTATCTTCTAACAACTTTTCTAAATACTCAGCAAAAACAGACATAAGCAATTGTTCTGCCATTCCTTCTACTAAAATTATTTTTTCTGCAAAGAGCATATTGGATTTTGTAGCATCTAAAAATCTTTCCACATATTTCTTACTATCTTCATTATTTTCAAAAACTCTACCTGGATAACTAACGTGTGTTTCATTTTTAACCTTATATAAACAAATCAATTCATCTAAACTTAATGATCCTGTTATATGAGTGGAATGTGTAGTTATAAATATTTGTCGCACCTTTTTTTGTTTTAAATTTTGTTTTAAAAACTTTAATAGTTGTCCTTGCATCGTAGGATGTAAATGTGCTTCTGGTTCTTCAATAATAAGCATTGGATATACTTTCGCATTGCTTCCTAGATACGTTTCATTCGCATTTACTTGCATTTTTGCCAATAATAAAGACATAAAAATCAAATTATTATAGCCAAGGCCATTATGTGTTATAGGCAATTGAATTCCAGTTTTATTTTCTATAATTAATCGAAGTGCTGAATAAAGTTCAATATCTGTAATGCTGCCTGCAAAATTGGGTACAGTATTATCAAAAGAAGCACCTATATCTTTTGAATACGATAAAATTTGTTTCTTGCCTTCTAGCATCCTTTCATTCAATAAATCCAGTAATAATTTAGCCTTTTCTTCAAATTGCATTTTTTTATTTTTTATTAGTTGTTCTTTTTCACTATCATCTATATTTTTAGACTTAATATCATAGTCCATAAAGAAATCTAAAACATTTTTTAAAAGTGTATTCTTCCCGCTAAACATGTCCCTTTCCACATCTCGAATAGCATCTAAAAACTGATAATCAAATTTCTTTAAATACTCTCCATCTGCTATAATTTGATTTTCTAAATTACCACCATAAATTTTGTATGTATATAGCCTTAAAAAATTTCTATCAATAATTTCCCAAGCCTCTACTTCAGATTTTGCTGAAGACGTAAGCGTCAAATACTCAGCACCTTCTAGTTGTGAATGTTACATGAGATAATCTCCATAGAAAAAATGCTGGAGGTTATGCTATGAATGATGCTGACAAAAGAATAGAATGGAAATCCAGGTATGATGCTTGGAAAACAAGTGGATTGAGTGCTGCTGAGTGGTCTCGCATCAATGATGTAAAAATACATCAGATGTACTACTGGATTCGAAAGTTTCGTGAGGAAGAAATTTCTACGAACGAGCATCAATCAAAATGGTTGACGGTGGATGTCCAAGAAATCTCCTCCCATCATACGGGTCAGGAATCTGTGCTTATTCATTACGGTGCACTGTCCATCGAAGTACGTCCAGGCACCGATTTGAATCTACTTTCCGATGTAGTGCGTGTGATTCAAAATCGATGATATCTAACGCAAATTTTGAACGAGTGTACCTTGCACGTGGAAGCACCGATCTCCGGAAATCGATTGATGGTCTCGCAGTCATCGTCAAAGAATGCTTCGATTTGGATCCATTTTCCCCTTGTTTATTTGTTTTCTGTAATCGGAAAAGGGATAAACTTAAAATTCTACAGTGGGATAATAATGGGTTTTGGCTCCATTATCGAAGATTAGAAAGAGGAACTTTCAACTGGCCATCTGAACAAGAAGGAGTGCCGATGGATATCAGTCCTCGTCAGCTACGCTGGTTATTAGATGGCTTATCCATCGAACAAAAACAAGCCCATCCCACAGTGAAAGCACGCACGATTCTATGAAATTAAAAAACTTGAGAATCCGACTGGTCAAGCCGGATTCTTTTGCGTATACTGGAACTATGAAAAACACGGACACAAAAATTCAGGAAACAATTGAATACTATAAAGCGCGTAACGAAAAGCTTGAAATAGAAAAGGAAGCTTTGGAAGCGAAGCTAAAATGGTATGAGGAGCAATTTCGGTTAAGTCAACAACGTCGTTTTGGTTCTTCCAGTGAGAAGACCAATTCAGACCAACTGTCCCTTTTCAATGAAGCTGAAGCTACCGCAAATCCTGATGATGAAGAACCGACGATTGAAACCATTACATATACACGCAAGAAGGAGCGAAATCGTCGAGATGAAAAACTAGAAAACCTGCCTACTGAAACGGTGGAATACCGTTTGCCAGCTGAGGAACAGGTTTGTTCGTGTTGCGCTGGACCTCTACACGAAATGAGTACGCAAGTACGCAGAGAAATAGAAGTTATTCCAGCACAAGTAAAAGTGAAAAAGCATGTCCAATATGTTTATAGTTGCCGTCATTGTGAACGCCATGAAATAGAAACGCCTATTGTCACGGCGAAAATGCCGGCTCCTGTTTTTCCGGGAAGTCTGGCATCTCCATCGTCAATGGCTTATACGATGACGCAGAAATACGTTGAAAGTATGCCTTTGTATCGCCAGGAAAAACATCTGGAGCGATTTGGCATATTCATTTCCAGGCAAACTTTATCCAATTGGATTTTGTATGGAGCCGACACCTGGTTGAGTCCTGTTTACGACCGAATGCGTAACCATCTATTGAATCAGGATATCCTCCATGCGGATGAGACCACCTTACAGGTTCTTTCAGAACCTGACCGACGAGCGACTTCCAAATCATTTATGTGGCTTTATCGGACAGGACGAATGGGGCCTCCAATTGTTTTGTATGACTACCAGCGAACCCGTGCATCCAAACATCCTTTACGATTTTTGGAAGGTTTCCGTGGATATTTACATGTGGACGGGTATGCCGGTTATAACGGAATCCCTGATGTCAGTCTGGTCGGTTGTTGGGCTCATGCCAGACGTAAATTCACAGAAGCTTTGCAGGCTCTTCCTGAATCGGCTAAAACTACTCACGTTAAAGCCAAAGAAGGTCTTGCATTCTGTAACCAACTTTTCTCGATAGAACGGGATTTAAAGGACGTTAGTCCTGAAGAACGTTATAAGAAACGTTTAGAACGCAGCCAACCGGTATTGGAGGCTTTTTTGGCATGGCTTCATGAACAAGCCCCAAGAGTGTTGCCAAAAAGTGCACTTGGGCAAGCCATTAAATATTGTCGTAATCAATGGGACCGTTTAGTAGCTTTTTTAGAGGATGGTCGTTTAGAAATTGATAACAACCGCGCAGAACGATCCATTAAACCGTTTGTAATCGGGAGGAAAAACTGGCTGTTTAGCAATACCATAAAGGGGGCTAAATCCAGCGCAATCATTTATAGCATTGTGGAGACTGCGAAGGAAAACGGATTAAACCCATTCAATTACCTTAAATATTTATTTGAACAGCTTCCAAATATTAATCTGACTGACAAAGAAAAATTAGATCAACTCCTTCCTTGGTCCACAACAATTCCAGAAGAATGTCGTGTTCCTAATAAAGCTAAATAAATCATAACAATAGTCCACATCTAAAGGTAGGTGTGGACTATTTTACGCTTACCTGAAGATAACATTCTTTTATAATCTTCATGGTGTTTTAATGGCAAGCAAAATTCATAATGTAATTTTGCTTCGTATGGCTCCTCCAATTTAGTCAACCATTGACTTACTATAACCAAATCATCTCCCATTAAATTTTCTTTATCATCTTGACTAAAAGTTACTGAAATATTAATTTTAGGTGGTTGCAATTTTAGTTCTTCAAGTGAAATAGTCTTATTAAAATCATCAATAGATAAATTCTTTTTTTCAGAAGGGTTAAATATTAATGCCATAGCTCTTAATAAATTAGATTTACCTGAATTATTAGAGCCAATAATTACGTTAATTCCTTTGTTAAATTCAATAATATTTGACCTAAAATTTCTATAATTATTTAGTTCTATGCTCGAAATATACATTTCTTAAATCCCCTTTACACGATAATTAATTTGAATATAGTACATTAAAAAATATATGTTCCTCGAAAAAGCCCGTTTCATTGATTTTCAGAAACGAGCTTTTCCAAATATTTATTTTTTTATAAGCAACGCACAACTCTCCACATGCCTTGAGTGGTAATCGCAAACAATTTTGATGTAGGAGTGTTTGCCTTTAACTATCAGCATGGCTTATCTTTTTAAGCCATTTTCCCTTCTTATTTTCTCTATAAAATTATCAGTAACCCACTCATTTAGTATTTTATCGAAACTAGCAATATAAATTTGATTATTGCTTTTCATTTCATTAAGTTGTTTTTCAATCATAGGAAGTAATTTTTCAAGCGCTAAATCTAACTCCTCTACACTCTCAAGGCCTTCCAACTTAAAAAATATTTCATTATTGTTAATACGTGTTACGATACTTATAGTTCGGTCGCGTTCTTCAACTTTCTTAGATGTCACTTTATAAAATTTTTTACCTTTTGTTTTTAAAACAACATATTTAACCATTGTTTTAAATCCATCCCACACCACACTCGCACCTAAAGATACAAGGAGACCGCTACTAATTACAAAGTCAATAAAAATAGTTATTACTGGATTTAACTCATCAATATTTGCAGTAATTCTTCTTCCCTTATCAATGACCTTAAAATTCACTCCTTCTATATCTAAAAAACTTTTTAATTCTTTAATTTCTTCATTATTAAAGATACTATCAATATACATAAGACCTACCCTCATATACATTCTCCTAACAAATGATTAGGTTGATACTTTAATTGCTTTGGATTTTAATTTAATTTTTCTAGACTTCAAAATTTTTGTTTATTAATACCTTCTCTCTATATAGAAAGACAGACAATGAAGAATTGCCACAGTTAGAAATTAATCAGTTAATCACAAAAATCATTCATAGAGATAAACAGGGTAATAAGAAATATAACGTGCAAAACTTCAGACGCTACAATTATAATCGTACTAAGGCAACTTCGTAATACTTTCTCTATCAACTCTTTGGACAATCTCACCGTTATTCTATACAGTTTTCCTCTTAATTTTGGCCATATTCTCTGCTTTTTTGCAAGTTTTACCGAGGACTTTTTAATTAGCTTGTAACATAAAAATAAAGAATACTTAAATCCTTTGATATCAAGGGATTCTTAATATAAAAATTCGGTAAAGCAAGCATCAAAGAATACCTCGATGCTTATTTTACCGAAAATAATATTTTTTTCTGCTCACTTTACCTAATTGTTTTTAAAGGAGCCTCCCAATCATTTAAATAGCTTAACCAATCTGCGTAATTCTTTTGACCTCTGATAAAAATTCATCCGCTTTATTTATACAATCTTTGCTTTCTGGTTCATCTATTTTTGCAATATTATAATCTGCTATCCATCTTTTTTGTTTAACATATCTAAATGAATTTAAATAACTTTGCGATATTATACCATTATTTACCAAAGTTATTAATTTATTCTCTAATTGTTTATGATTTTCTTTAACGTTCAAAACACTTGGCTCCCAGTCAGAAAGCATTTTTTCTTTTTCTAATAATGCTTTCAATGAATGCATCATTGAATAATAAGATCTATTAACAGACTGATTATACAACTGTTCTCCATGTAAGGTTTGAGCAGCCTTCAAGTCATCAGCAGCTGATTGTATTTCCATTATATAATTTACTACTGGTTTAATTAGTGTTTTTTCTAATTGTAGTGTTTGTGCATCTACGTTTTTATGGAAAGTCTCTGCACCATTAATAATTGCATTTTTGATCATATCCTTATCATTCATAGATAGCTCGTTATTTTCCAATACAGCAAGTATTATTTCTATTAATTCATCAACTTGTAAACCTTTCATATTAAAAAAACTATCATATATAGGTATGTACTTAACTTTTTCCCCAGCTTTTTTGGTTTTCCAAATTCCATACACAAAAGCTATACGTTTTGAAAATTCACTGTTAAAAAATTCATAAAACGAGTTATATAAATGTCTGTTATCTCCATAGAGAAAGCTGACAAGCGTAAAAAGAAAAGCACTTCTAAAAGAATTTAATAGTGATTGATTTTCTTCGTTAAAGTCTGTCTTCCAAGGACCCAAATAAATCTGAATATCTCCAAAATCATATTGTCTTATAATATTGGTGTATAAATCTTTTAAAATATCAAGTACAATGCATTCCCAAGTTTCCTTTTTAATATAAGGAACATAATCCTCAATAAGTTGTAATTCTGTAATACCATTATTATTGATCATTTCTACGCCAAAGTTTGTCAAAAAATCCATAGTTTTACTTTCACTATTAATATCTGGCTTTTTTATATTGTTAAGGAAGGGGCTGTCCAGAAAGTCAAAATCCATTGAAAACGGAACATCATAAGCATTGATATATCAACATTTCTAAAACATTAAAGGGCGTCTATAAGCCGGAAAATCGATTATTAGACAGCCCCTTTATCACTAAATTTTTCCTTATTCGCATATTTTATAAGAAGGTTTATTTCATTTTTATCTTTAATATTTTCTAGATATAATGAATTAACGCTTCTAGGTAAATGATAAACTTTTGTGTATTCACCATTAATGTCTTTTTCTTGAATACTCATTATCACAGGAAAAATTGATGAATTAATCAATATTTTAGTCCCCATTTAAACCCTCCCTCTCCTATTAATTTGTGATATTGATTAAAAAAATATTGGTACCGTCAAGAATTTTGTGTAATGCAAGATGGGTATCTCTGAAATAGATTTGGAATGGATAGTGGACTCGTTTCCTCCACACATAAGACTGAATATTCAGTACCCTTTGTAGAAAAGGAGAATCCCCTTATCATATACATTTACATTATTTGGTTAATTGTAACGTTCTTCAAACATGCGTTGGAGGGCTTCCTGCGCTTCGACAAATCCTCACAACTTTCGTCCTGCCCTTTCTCATCAAAGTCCTAGATGGTTAAATGCACGACTTTTTCTGCAGACTCTAAACTGCTTAAACTGTTCATCGGCTTTAGACGTTTCCGAATCTCCTTGATCGTTCATTCGATAGTATTGGTTGTGTAAATCACATTTCGAATACAGCTTGAATCATCCATAAATGTAAGGAGGATACCCAACTCATTGGCCCAAGATTGAACTTTTTTGGATATTTGCCGGACCATTTTGACTCAATATAAGCTATCTAGACAATTTTTGTACTTGTTCCATATGTATAAGAAATATAAGGCATCTTCAAGACGTTTCCAGCCTCAAAGATGCCTTAACACCGAAGAAAAACAAAATATATTGAAACGTTAGCAACAACCCCAACGGCTAACCAGATATCACAAAGAACGCTTTTGCTACGCCCCCACAATATCTTCCGAATTCCGGTTAATCTCATCGATAATACTAATAATCTTCCGCGCGTCATCCATGTTGTCTTTAAAGAGTTCAACAATGCTGCCGATGGTTTTAAACGGTTCTTCCTGCAGCACCCGCTTGTCCATGACTCCGTTTTTCACAAAGTAATCGACGATCAATTTGACAAAACGGCTTTGTTGGATGTTCAATAGTTCGCTTGATAAAAATTCGGAAAACGCTTCGTTGGCGGCCTGCGGGTCAAGGCCGACGATTTGGCGGACAAGTTTTGTAATCGGTGTGTCTCCGAATTCTCTTTTATAATCTTCCTGTGTGCCAAGCTCATTCCAAAGAATATGCTCCAACGTTTTTAAGTCTTGGACGGTTAGCTTTTTATTATTTCGCAGCTTATAAATGGCCATCTGGTCGCGGTGTTCGTGCAGATAATGTTCCACCTTTTTCCGATAATTTTTCAGATCATTGACAGTAAACATCGGACCGTTTTCTTTGACCTCTAAAACTTGGTCTTTAAAGTTCGTATAGTAAATTTTTTGCGTTTCTTTTTCAAGGAATTTAACTAAGTCACGCAACGCTTCGCGAACAGCTTCCAATTCGAAAATATCGGCTTCGCTCCAAAACTCTTCCGTCTGCACCTTTTCGATGATGTATTTTTGCTCCATCACTTGAGGAATTGAACCGAGCTTAGATAACGCCTCTGCGGTGCGAATCACACTCCGAATCGGCCTCGTCGCATTTTTCGTTTGCAGCTTCGCCAGCTCAATCGTGTACATAAGCAAATCAAAACGTTTCGCCAATTCATCATCGTTTAGCGGAACAATCAGCGGCGAAATATGTTCTTTGATTTCATTAACATCCATCGCTGTTAAGGAGTCCCATTTAGCCCGATTTTTAAACTTGTGTACGTATTGAATATGTTGGCGTACGAGGAAGTTTTCTTCGTTTAACTTATTGATTTCCGCTAGCACCTCGTCAATCAATTCATTGCGATAGGCAATATACTCTTCTTCTTGGTATTGTAAATGCTGCAGTTCTTTAATGATTTCGATTTTGGCATTAAATAGACGCTCCGTTAAGCTTTCCACCGCTTTTCCTTCGATTCCTTTCGGATTTTCCCGGAAAAACTCAAAGTTGCCGCAATAGTCAAAAATAAGGAAATGCGTTTTATCTTGTCCGACTCCGAATAAGTCTTTGCATAAACGGGTTCCGCGTCCAATCATTTGCCAAAACTTTGATTTGGAGCGTACCTTTTTAAAGAACACAAGGTTGACGACTTCCGGAATATCCACTCCAGTATCGAGCATATCGACCGATACCGCAATTTGCGGCCATTTGTTACGGTCGGAAAAATCATCGATTAATGTTTGGTAGTAGTTCACGCTGTAATCAATGACTCGTGCAAAGCCGCCCTTGTATTCAGGGAACAATTGATCAAAGCGCTCCACAATCCGTTCCGCATGACGATGATTTTTCGCAAAAATAATCGTTTTGCCGAGTTTGTCTCCGCCTTCGACGCGAATTCCTTTTTCCATTAAATCTCTGAGTACCGTATCAATCGTATCGTCATTAAACAGCCATTCGTTTAACGCTGCACTGTCAATATCCTCGCCTACTTCATCATCAAATGTTTCTTCATATCGTTCTTTTTCTTCATCAGATAACTCATCGTAATGAATGCCCTCTTCAAGAAATTTAAGCTTTGTTTCAATGGTACGATAATCCACTAAATATCCATCTTGAACTGCTTGATCTAACTCATAGGCATAGGTCGGCACACCGTTTTCCAGATCAAACACTTCATACGTATTGCGGTCAATTTCGTCCTTTGGTGTGGCGGTAAGCCCAAGCAATATTGCGTCAAAATAGTCAAAAATTGCTCGGTACTTCTTATAAATACTGCGGTGGGATTCATCGACGATAATTAAATCAAAATGCCCGACGGTAAAGAGGCGTTTGCCGTCTTTTCGTTTCGCTTC
Organism: Aeribacillus sp. FSL K6-1305; assembly: GCF_038050115.1. Lineage (NCBI taxonomy): Bacteria > Bacillati > Bacillota > Bacilli > Caryophanales > Bacillaceae > Aeribacillus > Aeribacillus sp. FSL K6-1305. Next base: position 216,860 of record NZ_JBBOQV010000002.1, read on the forward strand.
GTCAATCGCGTTCATCATTGTCGGGTACGTCGAAAACACCATGCGGCTTTCCTCTGGATTATCTTTGTTATCGAGCAAATTACAAAGTGTCAAGTTCGGCAACAAATGGCTAAAGCTGTTTTTGGCTTGCGTTACCAGAGTTTTGCGGTCCGCTAAAAACAAAATATTTTTTACCCAATTATGACGGGTAAGAACATCGACAATCGAAATCGCCGTCCGGGTTTTGCCGCTCCCCGTCGCCATGACAAGCAACGCTTTGCGCCGTTTGTTCTCAAGCGCGTCACATACGGCTAAAACCGCTTCTTTTTGGTAATAGCGATTCGTTATGTTGTCATTGATTTGCACATTTTTTAGCGGCTTCTTCATCGTCCGACGATCAATAAGCAAGCTTAATTCTTCCTTATTGTAAAAGCCGGAAACTCTCCGCGCCGGATAGTTAAGGTCGTCCCAAATATACGTTTCAAAACCGTTTGTGTAAAAAATAATCGGACGTTGGCCATGCATTTTCTCAATGCAGTCGGCGTATAGCTTGGCTTGTTGCTTTCCTTTGTTCGGGTCAGCGGTTGTCCGTTTCGCTTCGATGACCGCCAGCGGCTTTCCGTTATCGCCAAAAAGAACGTAATCGACATAGCCGACTCCTTCCTCATTCGGCATGCCAACGACAGGGTATTCCACAATAACGTCCTTTTTAAATTCCCAACCCGCCAGCTTCAAATCTAAATCAATATATTTCTTTCTTGTTTCCCATTCGCTTAGTTCATCGACTTGGAAGTGATATTCTTTTGTATTCGCTTCCCGTTTGGCGGTGAGAAGAGCGCGAAGCTGTTCGTTTTCTTTCATCATCTCTTCAAGACGCTTGTCTTTGGAACTTAGCCGTTCGTATAAATCTTTCAATTCTTCCGGACGCTCGCGCTTTTCCTCTCCGATTGGCAGCAATGATTCGTCAAAGTCCGTAGCCGTATATTCATCCGAATAACAATAATCAATCCAAGAGACGAACTGATGAAGATTATGCAGGGAAAGAATCGCTTCTTCCCTCGTAATCATCGAGTTCGTATGAACCGCGACATTTCCCAGTTTGACAATGTAACGCAACAACGGCAACAAGTCTTCATCAATAATGGACAAAAAGACGTTGTCATGAATCAAACTGGAAAGATTATCTTGATACGGAACTTTCAAAGCGCTGTCAAAGCTGTACACCCACTTAACGGCAAGCTCCAGCGCACGGCGCGTCAAAATCGCGCACGTCGCCGGACTCACAACCAAACTTTTCTCCGCCTCTAAACAAGCATTTGTAAAGCTCTCATAATGAGGTTTTCCTATTAAAAAATGAAAGTTGGATAACAACAAATCCCCCTCCCTCGACCAAACCAACATGAATTTCCTTCACATTTATTAATCGTTGAATAGTTCTCCCTTAAATACACGTTGCATGAGGGAATTGAAGTTATTTTCGAGTTCTTCTAAACTTTTCTGCAATAATTCTTTTTGAATTTCAATTTTTTTAATAATTTCAGCAAATTGATTTTGTAATTCAATAGGAGGAACAACTACCTCAATATTGTTAATTTTTTTTAATGTTAGTCTCTTAATTGCTCCACCGTTCATACCACTTGTTATTTTTCTGAAAACTCTCTCGTTATTAAGAAAATGGGTTAAATAGTAATTATTCAATTTATTAAAATCGACTTTAATAAGTGCCAAACTAGATAGCATACTAAATTCGAAATCATAATGATTTATTGCAGCAATGCCTGTTGTAGCTCCATCTTTTATATATAGAACGTCCCCTTTCTCTGGGTTACATCTTTCATAAATTTTTTGATGATCTTCTAGCGAGACGTAAGTAGGGTCTTTGAAGAAATCTAGGCCTCCCTTGTTCAAGTGTTTAGCAGTAATGTACGGGATACCTTCTTTTACAGTAGGTGGCGAGTGATGAGTACCATCCGTTATTTTAATACACAAATTAGCTAACTTTTCTTTCTTGTATTGATTTGTATTTTTGATTGGATCCCCAAACATCTCCAAAAACACACTTTGCGTTAACTGGTCCAACGCTTCAATTTGGGCTTTTCGTTTGTCGATGAGTTCTTGGGCTTTGTCTAGTACTTTAGCTATTTTTTTCTGTGTTACTAAATCTGGAATAGGGACAAGAATATTATCAAAGTATTTTTTAGTAATGTGTTTCATGGTAGAACCATGTAAATATTTTAATGCTCTTTCTAAAGACCTTTGTACTATATATTTAAAATAACTTTTATCAATATCCTCTTTGTCGAAAATAACTTTGAAGATATGTTGATTTAGTACTGCTTTCTCTCCCAACCATTCAAATACACCTAGACTAGCGGACCAAGATATGAGTATATCTCCTTTATTTACAATATATTTATCATCAATTTCCCCTTGATAATAGTTAAATGGGCTATCTGGGTTTGTCAAGTTTTGAATTCTTATTATAGGCAAACCTTTGTTTTTCCAGTCAGTAGGCTTAAAAGCATAACCATTAACATAAGTGGCTATGTCACCAAGTCTCTTTAAAGTTACTGTCATAAGACCCCTACCCTCTAATCATTTGTTTCAACTCTTGTAATCCTTGCATAATCTCTTTTTCCAACGTTTCCACTCTTTCAAGTATCACACTTGGCGCTTCATACTGTACTTCTTCATACTCAATTTCTTTATATTTGTTAATCGAAAGGTCATAGTCATTTTCCCGGATTTCTTCCACCGGCACGAAGAACGACTGCTCCGTACGTTTCCGGTCTTTTTCCGCTTCACGGTTATGGAAGCGCGCAATGATGTCCGGAATGTCATTTTCCTCAATCGGGGTACGCTTGTCATCCAACGAGTAGCCATCGGCTTTCATGTCATAGAACCATACTTGATCCGTTCCGCCTACGCCTGTTTTCGTAAAAATCATAACCGCTGTTGAAACGCCGGCGTATGGTTTAAATACGCCGCTTGGCATGGAAATAATCGCTTCTAATTTATGATTTTCCACAATTTCTTTGCGGATGTCTTTATGCGCCTTCGAGCTGCCGAACAATACCCCATCTGGCACGATGCACGCACAGCGTCCGCCCGTTTTTAAGATGCGTAAGAATAACGCCAAGAATAAAAGCTCTGTTTTCTTTGTTTTTGTAATTTTTAATAGGTCACTAGAAACGGCTTCGTAATCCAAGGAGCCTTTAAACGGCGGATTGGCAAGGACAAGGGTGTATTTGTCCTTATCTTTGTTTTGTTCCGACAAGGAGTCGCGATATTCGATATTCGGATTTTCAATGCCGTGAAGCATCATGTTCATCGCACCGATGCGCAACATCGTGCGGTCCATATCAAAACCGTAGAACATATGGTTATTAAAATGCTCTTTTAAACTTTGCACTAAAAATAAGTCGCTGCGATGTTTGCGCAAATATTCGCCCGCTGCGACTAAAAACCCTGCGGAACCGGCGGCCGGATCAACAATAATATCTTCCGGTGTTGGTTTGACTAACTCTACCATCATCTTGATAATATGACGCGGCGTGCGGAATTGCCCGTTCGTACCTGCTGTCGCGATTTTGGATAGCAAATATTCATATAAATCCCCTTGTAAATCGCGGTCCTTCATTGGGAGCTTATCAATGCCGTCCACAATTTTGGAAAGCATTTGCGGCATAGGAATCATAAAAATCGCATCGCTCATATACTTGGCATATGCGGAATTTTTATTGCCATGCAAGCTTTTAATAAAAGGAAATACTTCCTCAGATACAATTTCATACATTTGGGAAGCTTCTAGATTTTTAAACTTGCTCCAACGCAAGTGTTGTTTATCTTCAGGAAAGATTCGTTCAAACTCAATTCCTAATAAAGCAGCCTCTTGTTCTCTTTGGGTTTCAGCTTCATCGAGTCCTTTAATAAATAAGAGGTATGTAAATTGTTCAATGACCGTCAGCGGGTTCGTAATTCCGCCCGTCCAAAACGTTTCCCATATTTTATCGACTTTGTTCTTTAATTCTCCAGTAATCATATAGCAGCCTCCTTATTATTTCCGAATTTAATTATACATTGTTCTATCAGCATTAAAAACTCCAATATAATGAAATTAAACCTGCTGTCAAAATTAAGTTCGTCATTGTGTAAAAAAGAAAATAGAAAAAGAGCCATGTTGTTCCCTCTTTGTATAGAATAAACAGCAAACATAAAGAGGAAAGTAACAGTGGCTCTATGTCATATTACTATAAATTGTTAATTTTGGTATGAGTTATGACCAGAGATGAGGGATTAACCAATTCGCCGGAACCAGTCCTGAATCAAATTCTCGAGGCGCAAGTAGAAGAGCAGCTAGAGACGCACCTTATGAACACATAGAAGAACGAAAAGGCGATTGAAACTTCGTATCCACGTCAGTTGACGACCCGAGTAAGACGTTGACCTCGTACATCTTTCCACTCACAAGAGATGGAGAGCTCTCCACCGCCACACCAAAGTATATACAGGATGCTTTGCTTGAGGGAGATTCGCGGGATTCTTCATGCTCCAAACATGCAAACGGACCAGCTGGCTGTTGGAATTAAATAAAAGGAATTTTAATAATATTAGGATTTGATTAAAAAAATAGATTATGAACATACAATACTCAGGATGCTTAATTAACTTTTTTACTTCTGTCGATTTACCAGTGCCACTTTACTTAATTAGCAACTTTCTTTTAAATATCTTTTTTCTTTTAAAGCACTCATTATAACTTCAATAACTGCTTTCATTACTTCAAAAGTTGCCTTTTCAATTTCTGAATATGTGTTTTCATCAAACCCTTCTTTATCACGACCATGTGCAATTCCATTACGCCTATTCAATAACATTGAAATTTGGCCTTCATATTCTTTAAAAGCATCATATGGCAAACCCAATCTAAATAATATCTTTTTTAAAACAACAGGCCAAAGATTAGATTCTGTATCTACAACCGTATCAGGTATAGTTACCGGCTTATCTAAAAAAGAATGCATATTAGAAATAAAATCCACTTGACGGGCATAAGAATGTAATTTTGTATCGTCAGGTAATTTATTTCCAAAAATTTTCCTATAAATTTCAGGCTTTCTACTAGCATCCTCATAAGCTTGAAATTCTTCTGCAAAAGAACATGCAACTATATAATCATTAGCTGCTTTGCGTAGGACTTTCGCTTTATTGATAGCATCTACATAAATTAGAAAAGCTGTTCTGCAAAACCCTTCATAATGTGAATAAAGCATAACAACTAATGCTTTTCTATATCTTTTTTTATCTTCATCATCTTCTATATAAGCAAGCTGATTACGTAATAATCTAATCTCATTACTTCTCCATGTCATTTCCTCTTCAAGTTGAGAACGGATATCAATTAAATCAATTTCTCTCATTTATTAGTGCACCTACCCGATCCTCAACAAACTTAATTCTTTGCGCTAATTGATTAGGGGTATTTTTACCTCCTCCTGTTGTTAATGCTTTAAAATTACTATCATTTTTTATTTCAATAAATTCATTTTTTAATTTTTCGATAAATTCATTATCATAATTAATTTGGTCTAAATATTTTTGTATTCCTAAAGTAAAAGCTTCAAAATGATAAGGAGAAAAAGAAGATATAAATTTTCCATTGTTATTCGTTCTAGAAAAAACATATTCTCCCAAAGTTAAATTAAGTACTTTAAAAGTTTTATTAAAAATTTCTCTTTCCTTATCATAGTCAAATTCTATATGTCCCTCTTCGCCTTTCTTATAAGAGACCCCTTCCATATAATCCGTCATAAAGGATCCGACATCATGTCGATATTTATGGCGATAATTTTTAAAGGCAAAAAATCGTAACACTAATTCTTCATCATATTTTTGATCTTTCTTTTCATCAGATAAATTGGATATACAATTTACAAAATCTTCATTTTTGCTTAATTCAATAATAAACTCATTAAATTTATCGTCTAACAACCTAATAGTACAATTTCTTATTTCTTGTTCACTTAAAAGTTCCCCACCTGTATTTAACCTTTTAAACATATAATAGCGTAATCTCTGGTCACTTTCTCTTCTAATAATTTCAACACGTACAAAATTCCTTTTTAGTTTTATTTGAAGTGGCTTTGGCAAATCATTATATGTGTAGCCATCTAATTGATTAACTATATCGCACCCAGTTAATGTTAAATATTGGTTTTTCTTAGTTTTTAATGAACCGCGAAAATGTAAATAAGAAGATATCCTTTGTAAACCATCTATTAGTTCATATACTCCTTCTTCTCTCTCAATTACATATATTGGTGGGATAGGCATTTCTAAAATTAGAGATTCTATAAAGCGAGATTGTTTTTCTTCAGACCAACGGAATAATCTCTGATAATCAGGGTCTATTATAAGTTCACCATTTTCGTACATGTCTAACAACTCATTAAATGACAAATCTAAACTTCTCGTTCTGACTTTTTTTATCTTAGAATCAACAATTTCTATAAGTTCATTATCTGTAATTCGAGATTTTTCCACTTTTCATCCCCTCGTTTTTTTAAATATAATGACACTTTCCACACTTTTAGTATTTACTCTATATTTTCTGATTTTTGGATTTATTTCTGCCATTGAAACTTTCGATTCAAAATCCTCTTTACAATATTGAGTCCATCCTAAACCTTTTGTCATTTCAATTATAATTTGTGGTAAGTTAACATGTACATCCTTATAATATGAGTCTTGAACAACAAAGACACCATATCCATTTCGCTTCAACACACGATTAATTTCTACAATCGACTTATAAATTGAATCAAAATATTGCAAATATGTTTTGTAATAATAAGTTTTTGATGCTTTGGAATTATGGCTACTAATTTTTGATAATGTTTCAAGGCATGTTTTTCCCCAATTACTATTTAATGTTGGAATACTTTCATTAATGACAGGTGATCCAATCATTCTTTTCCTTAATTTCTCCATTTCCTCAATTGGACATCCTATAAGAGCTAATTCTAAACTAGTTAAAACAGCATAATCAATTCTTGTACAATATGGTGGAGAGGTAATGACTGCATCTATTTCATTATCTTTAAGAGGAATATTATCCGATGATGCTATATCTATTTTCGTTAAGCGTTCTAAATCAACATAACTATCTGATTCATGTTCAAATTGATTTATCATAAATTCAACTTGATATTGGAACTCCCTAAAAATATCCTCTTTTTTTAAATCAACCCTTTCCTCTGGAGATTTTGGTTTCTTAATCCAAGTAGGGTTAGATGATCTAAATTTTTCCAAAAATTTTTTCAAGGCTCTAAATAATGCAACATAAAAAAAGGCAGCCACACTGTTTATAGATTCCAAACTCTCTTCATAAAAAATTATCAAATATTCATCTTTATCACATGCAATCTGTTGAATCGCTCTTTCAATATTTCTAAACACTTTTGCACTCTTTGGTGTTAGCCAAATTTCTAGTGGTTCAGGCGAAATCCAAGGATACTTCCAATAGTATTTTGCTTTCTTTATTATTTTTTCACATATCATTAATAACTTTGGTATAGAATTTCTATTAACGCACCTCGCCTTTGAAACTATTACCATAATAGGATTAATATCAAATCCTATCGAATAATATTTATTTTCTGCCGCAACTTGAGTTGTTGTTCCACTTCCGTTCCAAGGATCTAATATAATATCCCCTTCTTGTAGATTAAGGATATCTAAAATATTTTTAACAAATCGAGGTGAATATCCTGCATAATACTCATACCACGCTGTTTTCCCAAATTTGTACAAAAAATCTCTCTTAGGATTGTTAGACACTCCCAATAACATCATAACCTCATCCTTATGTCTTTTCTATAAAAATATTGTTTACACTATTATAACGCGTAATTAACATAAGATTCCTTCATTATATTTATCATAAAGTTCTTCATCAATTTACCCTAAAATAAAAAAGTCCTAATCATACTTGTTAAAGACACTTCATCCACTATGTATACTTCAATTTTTTGTTCGATAAAATTTGCTAAATCCAAATTTTCTGTTTGATATAAAAACCAATTCTTTCCATAACACCTATTCTTCGATTTTTTCGCAAATAAAAAATAAAAGTCTTGCTAAAAAAAGTGGGTTCAAAGCTTGAAGGAGAAGGATTTCCCCTTCTCCCCTGTCTTCCTGTTTTTTCGCAAAATTTTATTTTCAATCACAAATGTTTATTTTAAAGTTATAGCTTTTTTACGAGCAACGCACAGCACTCCACATGCGCCGTATGCGGGAACATGTCGACTGGCTGGACTTCTTTTGTTTCGTAGCCGCCTTGTTCTAGGATGGCAATGTCGCGCGCTAATGTCGCCGGGTTGCAGGAGACGTAGACGACTTTTTTTGGTTTCATTGCTATAATTGTTTGAAGCAGTGAATGATCGCAGCCTTTTCGAGGAGGATCCACGACGATGACGTCTGCGCGAATTCCTTGTGCATGCCATTTGGGCATGATCTCCTCTGCTTCACCGACGGCAAATTCAACGTTCTCGATGCCGTTTAGTTTTGCATTTCGTTCGGCATCTTCAATGGCATCGGGCACAATTTCCACGCCGTACACTTTTTTAGCTTTTTGCGCAAGGAAGAGTGAAATCGTTCCGATCCCGCAATAGGCGTCGATGACCGTTTCTTCTCCGGTAAGTTCGGCGTATTCTAACGCTTTTTCGTAAAGCACCTTCGTCTGTTCAGGGTTCACTTGGTAAAAAGAGCGTGCGGAAATGGCAAACTTAATTGATCCGATATAATCATATATATATTCCAAACCCGAAAGCAGCTTTGTTTCTTCGCCAAATATGACGTTTGTCCGTTTCGGGTTTATGTTTTGGACAATCGATCGAATGTTTGGAAATTTAGCGGTAATTTCAGCTAATATTTTCTTTTTATGTGGAAAATCAGCTGTTCGGGTAACGAAAACAAGCATCGCTTGCTTTGTTTGATACCCGTAGCGGACAACGATATGGCGCAGCCATCCTTGATGGGTTTGTTCGTTGTAAGCCCGGATGTGATAGCGGTTCAATATCGCTTTAACTTCTCGGACAATTCGATCGTTTTCCGTCTGCTGAATGAGACATCTCTCCATATCGATAATTTCGTGCGTTCTTTGCTGATAAAAGCCTGCAATCAGGGCGCCTTCCCGCTCCCCGATTGGAACCTGTGCTTTATTTCGATAATTCCAAGGATCGCTCATTCCGATCGTTGGATGAACCGTGACTTTTTCTACATCCACTTTTCCGATGCGGGCAAGCGTTTCTTTTACTATTTTTTGCTTATGGCGCAGTTGGCCGTCATAGCTTACATGCTGAAGCTGGCAGCCTCCGCATTGTTTGTATATAGGACAAAGCGCATCTGCCCGATCGGGGCTTGTTTCCGATAATTTCATGAGACGTCCGTATCCATAGCCTTTTTTTACTTTGACAACTTTGACTGTTCCCTTTTCTCCAGGCAAAGCATTCGGGACAAATAAAGGAAAGCCGTTGATTTTGGCTACTCCTGCCCCGTCATGTGTTAAATCTTCAAACAATACATCGTAATAATCATTTTTCTTCACTGGTGCTTCCATGTTGTTTTCTTCCTTTTTGATCAGAATGGACTGAAAAAATTGTATCACAACCGCAAAAATGACCCAAGTGATTTTATTATTGTCATAATAGGAAATACTATTGTAATGAAAATATAAAAGGGCGGCACGTAACATTGGTTGATGAAAAAGCGTCTATATTAGCTGAAGGAGTGAATTTACATGGATCAAAGTTTTAAAGAGTCACTCATCGAACAGCTTATTGCCAACGGTGTTTACAAAGGGGAAGATGGACAACAATTATATGAATTGAACGTCATTGAGTTGTTAAAACTTGTCAATAAAATTGAAAGCGATCATTACCATTATGGAAAATAAAAATTTCGTTTTTCCAGCTTGAAAGCAAGGCTGTAAAAACAGCTGCACCTTTCTTTCATTACATTTTGTTTAACAAGCTGCCTGCAAAGCTTTTGCAGTGGTTTTTTTAAGCAAAATGTTGCAGACAAGTCATATAAATCGTTGAAATTAGCGCGGGGAGCCGCATTTCATCTATTCAAAAACGGTAAAGAGCAGCCTATTCGCTGCTCTTTTCAATTGGCGCGTTTTTTTCTGCTTTTTCTTTCGACATGATGATCTCAATATATTGATACAGGTTTTCAAATTCAGCAGGCAGGAGTCCTCCGTATTCGCCGTCCAAGTTTAACTGCATTTTGTCTTCTGTCTTTACTTTTATCCGATTGGCTTTTGTATAAATTACATTTTCACTGTGAATATGCTCGCCTTTTAACGCCAAGCTGGCAAGGCGAATAAACTCCGCGAGGCTGACTTTTTTCAAAATCAGTAAATCAAACATGCCATCATTTAAAATTGAGTCTGGAGCCAGCTTTTCAAACCCTCCGACCGAATTTGTCAAGCTGATTAAAAACAGCATGATCTCTCCTTGAAACAGCTTGCCATCATATTCAATTTCCACCTCTGTCGGATGGATGGAAGGGAGCATTTCAATGCCCTTTAAATAATAAGCAAGCTGTCCTAAAACGGTCTTTAATTTGCTTGGAACGTCATAAGTAAGCTCTGTTAATTTTCCGCCGCCGGCAATATTAATAAAATATTGGTTATTCACTTTTCCAATGTCTATTTTCCTTTTTACGCCGTTCAGCAGCGTATCGACTGCGTGCAAAATATTGTCGCGGGGAATGCCGATTGCACGGGCAAAATCGTTTGTAGTTCCGACGGGGATGATTCCGAGCGTCGGACGATTTTCCATGACTGCGAGCCCGTTCACAACTTCGTTCACCGTACCGTCTCCACCCGCAGCGATAATGAGGTCAAACCCGCGTTCAGCAGCCTGTTTCGCTGCATTTGTCGCATCTCCTTCACCGGTAGTAGCATGGCACGATGTTTCATAGCCGGCCTCTTCAAATTTAGCAAGAACTTCAGGGAGCTGTTTTTTGAAAGCCTCTCGACCAGATGTGGGGTTATAAATGATTCTTGCGCGTTTCATTCACATCATCCTATACTATCCATTTCTATTGTAAAAATAGAATCATTAATAGATTATTCCTTTTTGCCAAAACAAACAAGTTTTTTCTATCATTTGTGTTCATTTATACTACTTTTGTCAATAAACGTTTATTCTATTTTTATTTTGATAAAACTGTTCGCCATTTAAACACTTTTTTCAAATTCCAGCTTCAAAAATTCACGGATGGGTTTTATTTCCATTTTACTATAAATAAAACACCCAGCTGCTAAGCTGAGCGTCTATTAAAATTATCGTTTCTTTATTTCTTGTAATAACAATTTGTTTACTAATTGCGGGTTGGCTTGCCCCTTCGTTTTTTTCATAATTTGACCGACTAGAAAGCCAATCGCTTTATCTTTTCCGTTTTTAAAGTCGATAACCGATTGCTCATTTTCATCCAATGTTTCGATTACAAGCTTTAAGATGGCACCTTCATCAGAAATTTGAACAAGCCCTTTTTCTTTCACGATTTTTTCAGGGTCTCCACCTTTTTCAATCAGCTCTTTGAACACTTTTTTCGCGATTTTGGAGGAGATGGTTCCATTTTCGATCAGCTTGATCATTCCTGCAAGACTTTCCGGGGTGAGCGCCACTTCAGACAACTCTTTTTGCTCTGCATTTAAATATGCTGATACTTCTCCCATCAGCCAGTTAGAAGCTTGTTTCGCATCAGCTCCGGCTTTAACTGTTGCTTCAAAGAAATCAGACATTTCTTTCGTCATTGTCAGCACTTTAGCATCATACGCTGGGAGTCCAAGCTCTTCAACATATCGTTTTTGGCGCGCATCCGGCAGCTCCGGAATCGATGACCGGACTCTTTCTTTCCACTCATCATCAATGTAAAGAGTGACTAAATCAGGTTCAGGAAAATAACGATAATCGTCTGATCCTTCTTTCACGCGCATTAAAATCGTTTTCCCTGTAGCCTCATCAAAACGGCGTGTTTCTTGTTGAATGACTCCGCCGGATAAAAGCACTTCCGCCTGACGTTTTTCTTCATATTCGAGCCCTTTGCGCACAAAGTTAAATGAGTTTAAGTTTTTCAATTCTGTTTTTGTGCCAAATTCTTTTTGTCCGATCGGGCGGAGCGAAATGTTTGCGTCACAGCGAAGAGATCCTTCTTCCATTTTACAGTCGGATACGCCAGTATATTGAATAATTGATTTTAATTTTTCCAAATATGCATAGGCTTCTTCAGGTGAGCGGATGTCCGGCTCTGATACAATTTCAATCAGCGGTGTTCCTTGACGGTTAAAGTCTACAAGAGAATAGCCGTCGCCAGTATGCGTCAATTTGCCAGCATCCTCTTCTAAATGAAGGCGCGTAATGCCGATTTTCTTTTTCTTTCCGTTCACTTCAATTTCAATCCAGCCGTTTTGACCGATCGGCTGATCATATTGGGAAATTTGATATGCTTTCGGGTTGTCCGGATAAAAATAGTTTTTCCGGTCAAACTTTGTATAAGTAGCCACTTCGCAGTTCAATGCCATCGCAGCTTTCATTGCGAATTCAACGGCTTCTTTATTTAAAACGGGCAAAACTCCCGGGTATCCGAGGTCAATGACCGTTGTGTTTGTATTTGGTTCAGCACCGAAAGCGTTTGGTGCACTGGAAAAGATTTTCGATTTCGTTTTCAATTCCACATGTACTTCAAGTCCGATGACCGTTTCAAAGTTCATTAGTTCTCACCCCTTACAGTTCCGGTTTTTGTTTATGGAAGTCTGTTGCTTGTTCGTATGCATGGGCAACGCGATAAACGGTGCTCTCGTCAAAATGCTTGCCGATGATTTGCAATCCCAGCGGCAGGCCGTTGGCAAATCCGCAAGGTACGGAAATAGCAGGAACTCCGGCAAGGTTCACATTGATTGTTAAAATATCGTTCGCATACATCGTGAGTGGATCGTCAATTTTTTCGCCGATTTTAAATGCTGGAGTCGGGGTTGTCGGTCCGATGATGACGTCATATTTTTCAAAAACGTCTTCAAAATCTTTTTTAATAAGCGTGCGCACTTGCTGCGCTTTTTTGTAATAAGCATCATAATATCCAGAGCTTAATGCAAATGTACCGAGCATAATGCGGCGTTTTACCTCATTCCCAAAGCCTTCCGCGCGTGTTTGTTTATACATATCGATCAAGGTTTCAGCGTTGTCGGAGCGATAGCCGTATCGGACTCCGTCAAAACGGGCGAGATTCGCAGATGCTTCGGATGAGGCAAGCAAATAATATGTAGCAATACCGTATTTGGAATGCGGCAAAGATACTTCTTCCCATTCTGCGCCCAATCCTTCGAGTACTTTTAAAGCAGCCAGTACGGCCTCGCGCGACTCACGGCTTACCCCTTCACCTAAATACTCTTTCGGAACCGCAATTTTCAGCCCTTTAATATCTCCAGTTAAAGCGGATATATAATCAGGAACTTCCACATTTGCACTTGTGGAATCCATTGGATCAAGACCTGAAATGACTTGAAGAAGGTAAGCGTTGTCTTCAACAGTTCTTGTTATCGGTCCGATTTGATCTAATGAAGACGCGAATGCGACTAATCCGAAACGGGAGACTCGTCCATATGTAGGCTTCAAGCCAACAACCCCGCAGAATGCTGCCGGCTGGCGAATCGAGCCGCCTGTATCAGAGCCTAGTGCAAACGGAACTTCTCCTGCGCTGACAGCCGCTGCGCTGCCGCCGCTGGAACCGCCCGGAACCGCTTCTAAATTCCATGGGTTTTTCGTCTTTTTAAATGCGGACGTTTCAGTGGATGATCCCATCGCAAACTCATCCATGTTTAATTTGCCGATCGTAATCGCTTCAGCTTCTTCCAGCTTGCGCATAACCGTTGCATCATAAATTGGGTCAAAGTTTTCAAGAATTTTGCTTGCACAGGTTGTGCGTAAATCCTTTGTCACAATGTTATCTTTAATCCCTATCGGCATGCCAAACAATAAACCGTATGTATCTTTTTTTCCTATTTCATTATCCAGTTGTTTTGCTTTTTCCCGGGCTCGTTCTTCATCGAGGGTTAAGAAAGCTTCTACCTTTCCGTCGACTTCTTGAATGCGCTTGTAAGACTCGTCGACAAGATCGGAGACGGAAATTTCTTTTCGGTGCAGCATTTGTTTTAATTCAGATATTTTATGATCAAACAGAGCCATGTTCGCTTCGTCCTCCTTACTCAAGAATGGCTGGTACGCGGAATTGTCCGTCTTTTTGGTCAGGAGCATTTTTCAACGCAACTTCCCGTGGAAGACCCGGCTCAGGTTGATCTTCGCGCATGACATTTTTCATATCCAAAACGTGGGAAGTTGGTTGAACGTTCTCCGTATCCAATTCATTTAACTGCTCAGCAAACGTTATAATCGCGTCAAGCTGATTGGTAAACATCTCTGCTTCCTCTTCCGTAATTGCCAAGCGGGCAAGATGCGCAACATGTTTTACTTGTTCTTTCGAAATGCGTGACATTCCAATTCACCTCCACTTTTTCGAACACACTGCAATACTCTGATAATATCAAATTTTAGCCAGATAAAGCAACACCCCCGAAATGTTGAAACAATATTGCACGAAGGCAGGCTGAAAAAAGCCCCTCTTACAGATGATTTTCTTTTCATATGTAATTTTCAAAACGTCGAAGGACTTCAACCAAAAATTCAAATATAGGTACATTCGTCCAAACGTTTTATTCATTCGTGAATATAAAAATATTGTACGGTACATTATTCGGAGGTGAAAAACATGAGTTTTGGATTCGGTTCTTGTCAAGGCTACGGTTACGGAGGATATGACGGCGGATTCGGGTACGGTGGTGGATTCGGACACGGCGGCGGATTTGCCCTTATAGTAGTATTGTTCATTTTGTTGATCATTGTCGGTACTGCTTTTGTAAAGTGGTAAACACCGTTTAACCAAATGCCCGCCAAAAAACGATCAATATAAAGGTGATTTCAAAATCCCCCCTTTTTGAAATCACCTGTTTTTTTTATTGAAAAACATGAACTGTTGGTTTTTCCTGTCCTGGCTCTCTAACGATGAGCGCTTCCGGGCCTCTTGAAGAGTTGATGGTCACTTCCAGAGAAATATAATCTTTGTAATATTCCACAACTTTCCCAGTTAAAAATTGTGTAAAGGCGATGACTTCTGTTTTACCGTAAAACTGAACCGGTATTTCTATTTTCATTTGCTTCATTTCACCGTCTTGATAAAAAGCTTTCCCAATGATACCTGTGTAGTTAGGGAAAAAGTCTTCAATATCACCTTTCAAACGTTTAAATGTGTTGGCATCGTCCGGTTTTTTCTTTGTTCCCTCTTCAGATGGGAAAAAGTAATACTCTTCGTTAATATTTTCCCACTTTCCGATATTTTCGCTTCCGCCATCAACGATTGTTCTTGCAAAAAAGTGCCCTGGAACAATCGAAGATTTAGGCGCTTGTTCGTAAAGGGAAACGACAATCGGCACTTTTTCTAATCCTTCTATATCTCGAAGCCTCTTCACAACCACTTGTGCGATTTCCTTCCCTTTCTTTTCAATGGTGGCCTTGTCTATT
Source organism: Aeribacillus sp. FSL K6-1305 (assembly GCF_038050115.1). Taxonomy (NCBI): domain Bacteria; kingdom Bacillati; phylum Bacillota; class Bacilli; order Caryophanales; family Bacillaceae; genus Aeribacillus; species Aeribacillus sp. FSL K6-1305. Next base: position 232,480 of record NZ_JBBOQV010000002.1, read on the forward strand.
TTATTTTCTTTTTGGATGCCGTCTTCCGTGCGGTAATAATAAACAGAATTCAAGGCCAAACCGATTGACACTCCGCCAAGCTCAAGTGTTTTTTCATCTTTTTTTACAAGGTAATTATGTTCAAGTATATGCGTTACATAAATGGGGCTTTTTTCGGAGCTTTCTGGCGGATTTAAACCTTCATTTTTGAAAGATTTATCCTTTTTTTTCGCTTCTTCTAAATCTTTTCCTTCCAGCTTGCGGCTAAGCCAGTTTTGGACAGTTTTTTTGTCTAAATATTGTCCTTCTTGAAACACATATTTATCCGTTGGAAACTTGTCGCTGGCCATCCGCATAAGACCAGTTTCAAATTCATCAACATCAAATCTTGTATTGAGATTGCTTGCCACAAGCCCTCGCGCTTCACTCGTTTTAAAAGGCACGAGCATCTTATAATAATCTTCCGAAATTCTGTATTTCGGTATAATTGCTTTTTCTTCCGTTGATTCTTCCGTCTCTTGTACAATTTGCTCCGGTTCTCCAATGTCCTGCGAGCATGCACTGAGCACAGCCATGCACGCTGCCGCTATGATCAAAAGTTTTTTCAAGGTACCTTCCCTCTCCTATTTCCTTAGTTCTTCAAGCAAACGAGACTCATCCCAAACCTCTATGTTTAATTCGCGAGCTTTTGCAAGCTTGCTGCCGGCATCTTCACCAGCGATTACAAGATCTGTTTTTTTGCTCACACTGCCAGTAACTTTTCCGCCTCTTGCTTCAATTTGTTCTTTTGCTTCATTGCGGGACATTTCAGCAAGCTTCCCTGTTAAAACGATTGTCTTACCGGCAAAATACGAATCCCCTTCATCTGAAATTGTCCGTTTCGGACCTTTATACGTCATATTGACGCCGAACGACTTTAATTCTTCAATCAATTCTTTTACTTCAGGCTGTTCAAAAAAAGTAGCGATGGAATCAGCCATTTTTTCTCCGATTTCCGGTATGTTGATTAATTGTTCTCTTGTCGCGCTTTGCAGCCGCTCCATTGTTTCAAAATGCTCTGCTAAAATCTTGGCGGCTTTTTCGCCGACATAGCGAATGCCTAAACCGAATAAAAGGCGCTCCAGCGAATTTTCCTTCGACCGTTCAATCGCGTGCAACAAATTATCCGTTGATTTTTCACCCATCCGTTCAAGCTGAAGCAATTGGGGTTTTGTTAATTTGTATAAATCCGCTACATCTTGAATCAAGCCTTCTTTAAACAATTGGGTGATGACGCGCTCCCCTAGTCCTTCAATATTCATCGCATTTCGGGAAACAAAATGGATGAGACCTTCGCGAATTTGCGCCGGACATTTTGGATTAATGCATCTAAGCGCAACTTCTCCTTCCAACCGGACCAGCTCGCTATTGCATTCAGGACAGTGCGAAGGCATCCGAAAATCCTGTTCATTGCCTGTTCTTCTGTCAACAAGAACATTTACAATTTCAGGAATGATGTCCCCGGCTTTTTTCACGACGACGAAGTCCCCAAGCTTAATATCTTTTTCCCGAATCAAATCTTCATTATGAAGGGAAGCTCGTTTGACGGTTGTCCCGGCAACCTTTACAGGCTCTAAGATCGCTGTTGGGGTAATGACGCCGGTGCGTCCGACAGCGAGTTCAATATCCAGCAGCTTCGTCACCACCTCTTCTGCCGGAAACTTATAGGCAATCGCCCATCTCGGGCTTTTCGCAGTTGCCCCGAGCGCTTCCTGCTGACGCAAACTATCAACCTTAATTACAACTCCGTCAATATCATACGGAAGCTGAGAGCGCTTTTCCAACAATTGATCAAGCAGCTCGATCACTTCGTCGATGTTTTTGCATTTTCTGCGTTCACGATTTGTTTTAAAGCCGAGTTCATCAAGCAAGTCCAATGCTTCACTATGAGAAGACACTCCGGTATCGCCAAGCTCTGCTATGTTATAGACGAAAATATCTAAATTTCGTTTCGCGGCAATTTTTGGGTCTAGCTGGCGCAAGGAACCAGCCGCAGCGTTTCTCGGATTGGCAAACGGAACTTCCCCTTTTGCAATGCGCTCCTCATTTAATTTCTCAAATGATGCTTTCGGCATAAATGCTTCCCCGCGCACTTCCATCGATAAATTTTTCTTTAGTCTCAAAGGGATCGAGCGGATCGTTTTTAAATTTTCCGTGATATCTTCCCCCGTCGTGCCGTCTCCTCGTGTTGATCCTTGTACAAACAGGCCGTTTTCATATCGAAGGGAAACCGCAAGCCCGTCAATTTTCAGCTCCACTACATATTCGACATCCCCAACTGCTTGGCGGACTCGCCTGTCAAAGTCACGCAAGTCCTGCTCATTAAAAGCGTTTGCCAAACTTAGCATCGGCACGCGGTGCGCCACTTTTCGGAAAGCATCTAAAACAGCGCCCCCCACCCGCTGGGAGGGAGAATCAGGGGTTTTCAGCTCTGGATATTTTTCTTCAAGTTCTATTAGTTCTCTCATGAGGCGGTCATACTCTGCGTCAGGAACAGACGGATTGTCAAGAACGTGATATTCATAATTATATTGATTCAAAAGCTTGTGCAATTCTTTTACACGGTTTTCTGCCGTACGTTTGTCCATATGTGTCAATTCCTTCCTTCAAATAGTTACTGTACTTTTTCAATTGGTGCAAATTTAGCAAGCAACCGTTTTATGCCGACAGGACTTGGAAATGCCACGTCAAGTTCTTGATCCTCCCCATCGCCTTTCACTCGGACGACAACACCGACACCCCATTTTCCGTGCACGGCTTTATCACCTACTGACCAAGCCTTTACATCTCCTCCCGTTGATTTCGCTCCGATTGTTCTATTTAGTTTCGGCTTTGGAGATTTCTTTTCATTTAAGTCTTCTAAAACCTCTTTCGGCATCTCTTCAATAAAACGAGATTCCGGGTTCATGTTTGTTCTTCCAAAAAGGGTCCTCATTTTCGCATTTGTTACATACAATTCTTCCTCTGCCCGCGTTATCCCGACGTATGCCAGCCGGCGCTCTTCCTCCATTTCCGCCTCTTCCATCAAGGCTCGGCTGTGGGGAAATACACCTTCTTCCATCCCGATCATAAATACAACCGGAAACTCTAAACCTTTTGCCGAATGGATCGTCATCAATAACACGGAATCTTTCTGCTCCGATTGCTCTTCATCAATGCGGTCAATGTCCGCAATCAAGGCCAAATCCGTTAAAAAGGCGACGAGGCTTTTGTCCTCATTTTGTTTTTCAAAGTTTTGAGTTACAGATAAAAATTCATCAATGTTCTCTAAACGACCTTGGGCTTCCAATGTTTTTTCCTGCTTAAGCATCTCCCTGTAGCCGGTTCTGTCAAGAATCTCTTCCACAAGCTCAGTAACGGACACATAGTCTTGCATTTGTGACAGCTGCTGGATCAATTCACGGAATTCCGTCAACACTTTCATAGCACGAGTGCTGACCCCGATATGTTCCATTTCTTCTAAAGCAGCAAACATCGAGATGCCTTGCTGGGCTGCATAATTCATTATTTTTTCAACGGTTGATGCACCGATGCCCCGTTTCGGAACATTGATGATTCGCACCAAACTAATATCATCATTCTGGTTTGCCACTAGACGCATGTATGCAAGAATATCCTTGATTTCTTTCCGGTCATAGAACTTTATGCCGCCGACAATTTTATAATCAATATTCGATTTTAACAGCACTTCCTCTATGACACGGGACTGTGCATTTGTACGGTACAATACAGCAATATCGGAAAGTTTTCTTTTGCCTGATTGGACGAGCTCTTGAATTTGCTTGGCGACAAACTGGGCCTCCCCAATTTCGTGATCAGCCCGGTAGTAAATAATTTTTTTCCCCTCAGGGTTTTCCGTCCATAAATTTTTCGGCTTTCTGTTCATATTATTTTTAATGACTTCATTGGCCGCATGCAAAATACGCTTGGTAGAACGATAATTTTGTTCAAGCAAAATCACTTTAGCGTTCGGATAATCTTTTTCAAACGATAAAATGTTTCCGATGTCCGCTCCTCGCCAGCGATAAATCGATTGATCCGAATCGCCGACAACACAAATATTTTGAAAACGGGATGCCAGCATCTTTACAAGCGTGTATTGTGCGCGGTTTGTATCTTGATATTCATCAACATGAATGTATTGAAATTTCCGCTGATAATATTCGAGTACTTCTGGAACACGCTGAAAAAGCAGTATCGTTGACATAATGAGGTCATCAAAATCAAGAGCTTGGTTTTTCAACAATTTTTTTTGGTAGTCGATATAGATATCGCTGACAATTTGCTCCCACACATCTCCTGCTTGACGAGCAAATTCCTCCGGGGAAATGAGATCGTTTTTCGCGCTGCTGATAGTGCCGAGAATAGCTCGAGGATCATATTTTTTAGGATCAATGTTTCGTTCTTTTAAAATCCCTTTGATGACAGACAATTGGTCTGATGTATCCAATATCGTAAAATTGCGATTGACGCCGATCCGGTCAATATCTCGGCGAAGGATTCGCACGCACATCGAGTGAAAAGTGGAAATCCATATTTCCTCAGCGCCAGGGCCAAGCAGTTGTTCAATCCGGTCTTTCATTTCCCTCGCTGCTTTATTTGTGAAGGTAATAGCAAGAATATTCCAAGGTGCTACCCCTTTTTCTGCCATTAAATAAGCGATCCGGTGGGTGAGAACCCTTGTCTTGCCGCTGCCTGCACCCGCCATGATTAAAAGAGGACCTTCCGTATGCTTCGTCGCTTTTTGCTGCTGTTCATTCAAACCTGAGAGGAGCTGCTCAGTCAAAAAATGCATTCAACACTCACCTCATTTTCACTTTCTTTACCCTTTGACAGCGCGGACAGTTTCAAGCGCTGATTGTAAATTTTCATAAATGGCATTCCCGACAACGATGATGTCAGCGTGCTCGGCCATTTCTTTTGCTTGCGCAGCATTTTGAATGCCGCCCCCATAAATAAGCCTAGTATTCGTTAAAACCGATTTCGCTGCTTTTACTGCTTCAACATTGCCGTACGTTCCGCTATATTCTAAATAAAAGAGCGGAAGATGAAACATGTTCTCCGCCATTCTCGCATACGCTTTAATATCATCCAAATTAAGCTCCGTCTTTGCTTCGGTCAATTTTGCCGCTTTGCACTCTCCATTTAAAATGCAATAACCTTCCATTAAAATATCATTCCAGTTCATAATGTCACCAAACTCTTTCATTGCTTGGTGATGCAGCTCCGTAATCCATGTAGTATTACGGCTGTTTAAAACCGTCGGAATAAAATACAAATCAAATCCTGGAACAATCGATTCTAAATTCGATACTTCCAGCACGCATGGAACGAGAAAACGCCGCACCCGCGAAAGCAAAGAAAGAACATTATCTTCCGTTACATTGTCGCTTCCTCCAATGATAACAGCGTCCGTTTTCGATTCGCAAATTTTTTCAAGCTGTTCATCGGAAATGGCTTTATCCGGATCGAGCTTAAACACATGTCTCCACTCGTTCACATCATACATACATAATCCTCCATTTCATATACCATTTCATTATTATATCAAATTATAATAGGACAAAAAAATGGTGAATCAATGAAAGTCTGTAGATGTATTAGAAAGAGTTTTTTTAATATGAGAGGGGGTTTTTTTTAAGCTATGTTGAAGAAGCCTTTCAGAGTTTTAAAAGTTCTAAACTAAAAAAGAGCTGCTGATTTCATCCAGCAGCCCAATTTATGACGAAGCCTTGTCATCTTTAATTCTTTCAAGCGCCATTGCATAAGCATCATTTCCGTAATTCAAGCACCGTTTTACCCGGGAGATAGTCGCTGTCGATGCACCTGTTTCTGTTTCAATTTTATGATACGTATAGCCTTCCTGTAGCATTCTTGCAACTTCAAACCGTTGGGCAAGCGATTGGATTTCATTGACGGTGCAAAGATCATCAAAAAAACGGTAGCATTCTTCCAAATCTCTTAAAGAAAGGATGGCCCGGAACAATTGGTCTAACTCTCTCCCCCGCAGCTTGTCAATTTGCATGCATCATTCTCCTTTCTCAGCTGAATTTTGAAAAGCCTTATCCAAATCTGGCACGATATTGATCCAAGTATGGCCGGGAACAAATTTTACTTGTTCTCCATTTTCATAAGGAAGGATGCGTCCGTTCACATTTTTCCAATCGACCCTTTTCATCATACCTTTTTGCAAAAGAATCCCTTCGCCCCCAGAGTTTAAATCAATTGTTCTGCGGCCGTAATCATCAAGGAAACGATGATCCATTTGGACAATAAAAATGTTGTCTAAAAGAACAGGTTCTTCCGTTTCCCGATCGACTGTCAGTTCGTCCCCGGAATACCGCTTATAGCGGCCTAGCTGCTGATCGAAAGCATATTTAATGCGCCATTCCGGTTTAGAACCATAAGAAACAACGGCTTCTAACATTTCTTCTCCAGAAATGCCGCTTATTTCTTCATCTGAAAGAAAAGGCAGCGGGGCAACTTCCTTTGTCATTGAATACCCGTTTTCTTTTGCTCCTTTTACGACATTTTCAAAAGAAATATACGAGTTATGAGGAGCTTTCCGGGTGGAATCCCGCCAAAACAGCGTACCATCATAAAACAGACCGTTTAAATAGTCTAGGTGCTCTGACTCCAGCATTTCTTTAGCAGTGGGACTCCAGCCGTGGCTGATATAAATTGCTTCATACCCTTTACTCAAATCGACAAAATATTCCCGCGCACTTCTCACTGGACCGATAATTTCCGGCTTCTCGCTTTGATAAATGGCTAAAAAGCGCGTGATCGTGCCTTCAGCTAAAGCCTCGTAAACAATATCCGCTTTATTTAATCCTGATTGAGGCCTCGCTTTCGGATGGTTGTTAATCGTGACAGCAATTGGGCGGCTGTCAATGCTTTCGGTCGCAGCATTTCCTGTCAAAGGGCTTACGGCTGCTTCTTTTTCAATTGGCTGATTTTCAGATGATGACGGTTCGTCATTTGTTTTCTCTTTTTCTTTTTCATTCGTGCAAGCTGTTATAAAGACAAAGAAAAGCATCGTAAATAAAATCAATGTCCTTTTCATTCATTCACAACCTTAACTAATTTATCCCTTTTATATTTTAACGTATTATTGTCGGAAAGAGTATTGTTTTTTTCATAACATCATAAATTCCTTCCTGTGTAATCCGAATATATGGTAAATGTGTGGAAGATAAAAAGAGCAGGCTGTGAATCGGGTCTAAAAATTTATAGCCCTTTTCTCTCATAATCTGGACCAAACCATTTTCTTCCTTAATGACCTCTTTAAAATCTTTCGATGACGCAGCGCCGTTAATGTTAAGAGGCATTTCATAAATCACTTGGCCATTTTCCGTTAATACTATTCCACCGCCGATTTCTTTCAATCTGGAAAATGCGTGCATCATATCTTGTTTATCTTTTCCAATCAATACGACGTCTCCAGTCGTTGAATAAGTGCTTGCAAAGCCTTTTATCCCCTTTGCGAAGCCTTTTAACATTGTGTTGATCCGCCATTTCCCTTTTTTATCGATGACAGCGAGGAAGCTTTCATCATGATCTAGCGGAAGTTCATCAACAAAGTTGTCAATGGTGATGGAATACGGCTCAATGATAACCGTGTTCCTCATTTTTAATCCCATCGGCATAGAAAATTGAAGATCATCCATTGTCAAATCCCAATCAATTTCAAGCGGCGCAACTTCGTATTTGTTCCAGTCTGCTTGAGGAAAATGATCAAACACCTGACCTTCTTTTTGAATCCATTTCCCTTTCGCCAAAACAGCCACTGGGTTCGGGTTATTTTTCGCTTCCAGGAAATTGATGGAGGCTAACCTGCCAGGTCCGATTACTCCCAATTTTGAATCAAGCATATAATATCTAGCAACATTGTACGTTGCCATTTTATAAGCCTCAAACTCTGGAATTCCGGCCTCCAGCGCTATTTGAATGGTCTGATTAATCATTCCATTTTCATAAAAAGCAGGCGTTGAACCATCCGTTGTAAAAAACATTTCGTCAAAACGATTAACTCCAAATGCAAGCAGCTCTTCCAACAATTTCGGCAAATCCGGCCGTATTGAAGAATAGCGGAGCGGCACGCTGTATCCGCATAACAATCGATTATATACTTCTTCTCCGCTAATAGATTCGTGATCGGAATCGACACCAAATAATTTCATTTTTGTCAATGTTTTTCGAGAAGCCCCTGGAAAATGGCCTTCTACACGCTTCCCGACCTTTTTTGTCTCATGAATCCAGTGTAAAAACAAGTCATCCCCTAAAAGAAGCTTTGGCCAGCCTGTCAATTCTCCTCCTTGAATAACGGCTGGATGCTCGATCCATTGTTTCACGACATCTGGCGGAATGAGTTGATCTTCTTCTCTGCATTCCGTTTGCAAGTCATAGCGGGCCCACCAAAAAAACTGAACTGGAGAAGATTGCATATCTTCAACAAAAGAAAACGCTTTCTTTTTTGGGAATTGTAATAGCAAAAATAGGTTATCGCATATTAGTGTTGTAGTTCCCGTTTGCGATACATGTTGTGCAAGCGAATGAGGATTATATAATTGAAACGGATGGGCGTGCGGTTCAATATAGCCAGGAACTAAATAAAGTCCTTTGCAATCAAATATTTCCGTATTTGCTGTTTTTTCCGGCTCTTCATTGCCGACATAAATAATGCGGTCTTTATAAATCCAAATATTTGACTTCACCCACTGGTTTAAATATGGATGTAAAAATACTGCATTTTTCAACCACAAGGTTGGTGCTAATCTATTTGAAACGACATCTATATGTTCACGAATTTCATGGGCTTTCCAAAAAGCACCAGATCGCATGATCTGCTCAGTCCTCCTCAATTAAAAGTAATTACTCAAAATAGTGACTCTGTTACTTTATATATTAACATATGAAAAATATTAAAGCACTAAAGTTTCTTACAAAATTTTGAACTTGGGATAACGGTGCAGAGGCTTTCTTGATTGATCGTTTCCTAATAGAAGAAACGCTGGTTTATTTTTAATAATGAGCGGTCAAAATAGGAAGTTGTTTAAGAAGAAGCTATGTCAAAAATGCCGATTACATTCCTTTATAAAATGAAAAGGACAGGAACATCCTCCTGTCCCATTGGAAAGGTTTATAAAATATGTGGTAGATATGTCTTTTATTTATTAGTATTCATCGGTTCGGAATATTGAAAGCCAAATTCGTTATAATGCGCGATAGCCGATGTCTTTACGATAAAACAAACCTTCCGTCTCAAGCTCTTTTAATTGCTTGTACACTTTTTCTTGCGCATTTTTTAAATTATCTCCAAATGACGCCACAAGGTATACACGACCCCCGTCTGTTACAAATTGGCCGCCTTCCTCTTTTGTTCCGGCATGGAATAAAAGGGCATCCGCACCAACCTTTAACAAACCGATCGGTGTTCCTTTCTTATAGCTGCCCGGATAGCCTTCCGCCGCCACAACGACTCCCAACACCGCCTGATCTGTCCATTCAAGTTCAACCGGTTCTCCTTTTAACACTTTCAACATCACATCGATAAGGTCTGATTTTAGCCGAGGAAGAACTACCTGTGTTTCTGGATCTCCAAATCGCGCATTGAATTCAATCACCTTCGGGCCGTCTTTTGTCAGCATGAGGCCGGCATAAAGAATACCGGTAAATGCCGCTCCTTCATTTTTCAAAGCTTTCGCTACCGGCTTTAAAATTTTCTCTACAGACTCTTGAACAACATCATCAGAAATCTGCGGGACAGGAGAATAAGCCCCCATTCCACCTGTATTCGGTCCTTTGTCTCCGTCAAAGGCCCGCTTATGATCCTGCGCAATCACCATCGGGTAAATGTTTTCCCCGTTTACGAAAGCCATAAGGGAAAACTCTTCACCTGTCAAAAATTCTTCAATTACAACGGATTTTCCTGCTTCTCCCAGCTTATTTTCCTTTAAATAGCCGGACAGCGTGTCAATTGCTTCTTCATTTGTCATCGCAACAACGACACCTTTTCCCGCCGCAAGCCCATCCGCTTTAATCACAATCGGGGCGCCTTTTTCTTCTACATATTGCTTCGCTTTGGCAAAATCAGAGAACGTTTCATAATTGGCAGTCGGAATGTTATATTTTTTCATTAAATTTTTTGCAAATGATTTGCTTCCTTCAATAATTGCCGCTTCTTTCCTCGGTCCGAATACAGTTAATCCAGCGTCTTCAAATTCGTTGACAATACCGTTCATTAAAGGAATTTCAGGACCGACAATGGTTAAATCAATGTTGTTTGTTTTGGCAAATTGGATCAATTCGTCTGTTTGTTCTTCTGAAATCGGAACTCTTATTGCAACGTCTTTCATACCATCATTGCCAGGCGCGACATACACTTTTTCAACGAGAGGGCTTTTGGCCGCCTTCCAAGCGATCGCATGCTCTCGGCCCCCTTTTCCAATAACAAGTACTTTCATCATCAGTCATCCCCTTTCTTAATGTTTGAAATGACGGACTCCAGTAAAGACCATTGCAATTCCGTATTCATCCGCTTTTTTTATCGAATCTTCATCGCGAATGGATCCGCCTGGTTGTATGATTGCTGTAACTCCTGCTTTCGCTGCTTCTTCAACGGTGTCAGGCATTGGGAAGAACGCATCTGATGCAAGTGCACTGCCTTTCGCTTTCTCGCCAGCCTGTGCAATCGCGATTTTGGCAGCACCAACCCGGTTCATTTGGCCTGCACCAACACCAACGGTCATTTCATCTTTTGCCAAAACAATCGCATTTGACTTGACGTGCTTCACGACTTTCCAGCCAAGCTTTAAGTCCTTCCATTCTTGTTCAGTCGGCTGTCTTTTTGTTGGGATTGAAATGTTCGCGTCATCGAGCGTATAAATATCTTGATCTTGAACAAGAAGGCCGCCGTAAACAGATGTCAGCTGCTTCTCCGGTTGGAATTTTTTCGAAAAGTCGATCGTTAACAATCGAATATTTTTCTTTTTCGTTAATATTTCAAGAGCTTCTTGGCTAAACGAAGGGGCAATGATAATTTCCAAAAAAATTTCGCTCATTTTTTCAGCCGTTTTCTGATCAACTTCACGATTCAGTGCAACAATGCCGCCGAAAATTGAAGTCGGGTCCGCCTCATATGCCCGATTATAAGCTTCAAAAATGGTTTCACCTGCGCCGACGCCGCACGGATTCATATGCTTAACAGCGACCGCTGCCGGTCCATCAAATTCTTTGACAATGCTAAGTGCCGCATCCGCATCTTTAATGTTGTTATACGACAATTCCTTTCCATGGAGCTGGACGGCTTCGGCAATAGATGATGGAGGCGTGATCGGCTTTTTATAGAACGTTGCCTGTTGGTGAGGATTTTCCCCATAACGAAGGGATTGCTTCCTTTCAAATGTCACAGTAATCGATTCAGGCTCTTCTTCCCCTGCCTGCTCTGTTAAATATTCCGCAATCAGTGCATCGTATGCAGCAGTATGACGGAATACTTTGGCAGCCAACTTCCGTTTTGTTTCTATGCTTACTTCTCCGTTCTCTTTCAGTTCGGCTAAAATGACGGGATAATCTTCAGGATCAACGACAACTACTACATCTTGGTGATTTTTTGCAGCAGCCCGAAGCATCGTCGGCCCGCCGATGTCAATGTTCTCGATCGCTTCCTCAAAAGTCACGCCATCTTTGGCAATTGTCTCTTTAAACGGATATAAATTCACAACGACTAAGTCAATCGGTTGAATACCGTTTTCCTCCATCTGCTTCATATGGATATCATTGCTGCGAACCGCTAGCAGCCCCCCGTGAATAACAGGATGCAGCGTTTTAACTCTTCCGTCCATAATTTCCGGAAAACCGGTTACTTCCTGAATTCCAATGACATCTATTCCATTTTCCTCAAGAAGCTTTTTCGTTCCGCCAGTGGAGATTACTTCGATCCCAAGATTGACAAGCTCTTGCACAAACGGAATGATGTTTGCTTTATTAGATACACTGACAATTGCCCGTCTGATTGTCATGCTTTCACCTCTAATTTTTCTAAAATTTTTCCTATTGTTTCAGGATAAAATGAATGCTCGATTTTATGGATTTTCTCTGCAAGTGTATTAGCATCATCATCTTCGCTGATTTCAACCGCACGCTGAGCGATGATCGGGCCTGTATCCATTCCTTCATCAACATAATGGATGGTGACACCCGTAATTTTTACGCCGGCACGGAGCGCTTGTTCAATTGCATGTTTTCCCGGAAATGCAGGAAGCAAGGAAGGATGTATATTCACAATTCTCCCCGCAAAAGCGTCAAGAAGAGTGTGGCCGATTAAACGCATGTAGCCGGCCAGCACGATAAAGTCCACTTGATAGTGCCTCAATTGCTGTAAAATATCTTCTTCAAACTGTTCCTTCGACTCATATTGCTTCGGATCAAAAACAAAAGCAGGAATCTGCTCCTTTTCTGCCCGCTCCACCACTTTAGCACCGGGTTTATCACAAACTAAAAGCATCACATTTGCTTTTAGCTTCCCGCTCTTTACATGGTCTACAATCGCTTGGAAATTAGAGCCGCTCCCGGATGCAAACACCGCGATCCGCTTCATGAAAAAGGCCCTCCTTTCAGCCGAATTCCGCTTCCTTCTTTTACCCGGCCGATGAGAAAAGCCTTTTCTCCCAGCTTTTCAAGCTCATTAAGGCACTGCTGAACAACATCTTCTTCGACCGCCAGAACAAAGCCGATTCCCATATTGAACACTTCAAACATTTCAGACAAATCGATATTTCCTTGCTGTTGAATAAAGGTAAAAATCGGATGAATCGGCCATGAACCGAAATCGATTTCTGCTCCAAGCCCTTCCGGAAGCATTCTCGGGATGTTTTCAATAAACCCTCCTCCGGTAATATGGGCCATGCCGTCAACTTTATATGCTTTCACAAGCGGCAGGACGGAAGAAACATAAATTTTTGTCGGCTTTAGCAATTCTTCTCCGAGCGTTTCGGTTAGAGGCTCGTATATTTCATGTAAATCAAGCTTATTTTCTTCCAAAAGCACTTTGCGAACGAGTGAATAACCGTTTGAATGGATGCCGTTTGATGAAAGGCCGATGAGAAAGTGCCCAGGCTTGATCCGTTCGCCTGTGACAATGTTTTCTTTCTCGACAACACCGACAGCAAAGCCGGCAATGTCGTATTCATCTTCATCATATACGCCGGGCATTTCCGCTGTTTCTCCACCGATGAGCGCACAACCCGCCTGCAGGCAGCCATCGGCAACACCTTTAACAATTTTTTCAATTTTTTCAGGGTCTGCTTTCCCGAGCCCCAAATAGTCCAGGAAAAAAAGCGGCTCCGCACCTTGTGCCAAAATGTCGTTTACACACATAGCCACAGCGTCTATTCCAATCGTATCGTGTTTATTCGCCATAAAGGCAAGCTTCAGCTTCGTTCCCACTCCGTCTGTTCCGGAAACAAGCACCGGCTCCTTATATCCTAAGCTTGCCAGATCAAACATTCCGCCAAAACTGCCGATCCCTCCTAAAACACCGGGACGCTTCGTTTTTTCCACATGCTTTTTCATGCGGCGAACTGCTTCATAGCCCGCATGAATGTCCACACCTGCTTCTCTATACGCTTTGGACATGAATTATCCTCCTTTGGTCTGTCATATTAGCCTTTCTCATGAGGAAGAATCGTATCTTCATAAATGTCTGTCGGATATTTTCCTGTAAAACATGCCATACATTGCCCGCGAAATTCACCTTCATATTTCCTTCCGATCGCATCCAGCATCCCTTCTGTGCTTAAGAAAGCAAGACTATCGGCGCCAATGATGCTGCGAATTTCTTCTACAGTATGAGAAGAAGCGATCAGCTCCTCATGAGTGGAGGTGTCAATACCGTAATAGCAAGGGTTGGCAATCGGCGGTGAACTGATGCGGACATGCACTTCCGTTGCCCCTGCTTCCCGCAGCATCTTGACAATACGCTTCGATGTCGTTCCTCTTACGATTGAGTCATCCACCATGACAACCCGTTTGCCTTCCACTACCCCGCGGACAGGGGAAAGTTTCATTTTCACTCCTTGCTCCCGCAATGATTGGGACGGCTGAATAAACGTACGGCCGACATATCGGTTTTTAATTAAACCGAGCTCGTACGGTATACCGGATGCCTCGGCATAGCCGATCGCCGCAGATATGCTGGAATCCGGAACTCCAGTCACTACGTCCGCCTCTACAGGCGCTTCTATCGCAAGCCGTTTGCCAAGATTTTTTCTTGCAGTATGAACATTTATTCCTTCCACATTACTGTCAGGGCGTGAAAAATAAACGTATTCCATCGTACAAATCGCACGGTTAATCGTTTTGGAAAAACGTTCGCTTTTCAGTCCTTCACCATTGATGATGATAAGCTCGCCAGGCTCAACGTCCCTTTCTAGCTGAGCTCCAACAGCATCAAAAGCGCAGGTTTCCGAAGCGACAACATATGCATCACCTAGACGTCCAATAGATAAAGGACGGAGTCCGTTCGGATCAAGGGCAATCATCAGCTCTGTTTCCGTCATGATTAAAAAGGCGTATGCCCCTTTAATCATCGTAAGCGCGTTTTTCACTTTATCTTTTAGCTCTAAATAGCCGCTTCTTTTAATTAAATGAGCAAGAACTTCTGTATCTGACGTTGTTTGAAAGATGCTTCCTTGATTTTCAAGCTGATGCTTCAATCCGGAAGCATTCACTAAATTTCCATTGTGAGCTAATGCGAGACCGCCTTGCTCCGATCGAAAAAGGAACGGCTGGACGTTTTCATAACCGCCTCCTCCAGCCGTCGCATAGCGAACATGGCCAATAGCTCCTGTTCCTTTTAAATTGTCTACCCCATTGGCAAACACTTCTGTGACAAGTCCTTCCCCTTTAAACCCTGTCAGTTTTTCGCCGTCTGTTACGACAATCCCTGCCCCCTCTTGTCCGCGATGCTGAAGGCTGTGCAGACCGTAATAAGTGATTTGAGCAGCGTCCTTATGACCCCATATGCCGAATACACCGCATTCTTCATTTAGCCCCTTTATTTCAGCAAGCATGGGATAGCTCCTTTCCAAGCTTGTTCTAACTCTTCCACTGATGCTTGAATCAATGTTTCTCCATTGCCGTTGACAATTTTAAGAATTCCGCTGTTTGTGACCGTTCCGATAGCTTCAGCTTGAACAATCTTTTCAAACGCCTCTTTGTTTTCCGGTTTTACGGAAACGACGATGCGGGACTGGGATTCGCTGAACAGCCCTGCCAATGCATCACCGTTGATCGTAATTTCCGCTCCAAGACCCGTTCCGATTAAGCATTCACTTAGCGCAACGGCCAGGCCTCCTTCGGCAACGTCATGAGCCGACTGGACAAGCCCTTCGCGAATTGCAGCTAACAGCTGATCTAAACGTTGCTTCTCTTCTTCCAGATCAATTTCCGGCGCTTTGCCAAAGATCTTGCCTTCAAGCATTTTTTGCAATTCACTTCCGGAAAATTCTAGTTTTGTCTCACCAAGCAAATAAACGATGCTGCCCGCCTCTTTAAATGATTGCGTTGTAATATGATCTGTATCTTCAATAAGTCCGACCATCCCGACAACCGGAGTTGGATAAATAGCTGTTCCGTTCGTTTCATTGTACAAGGAAACATTTCCGCCAATGACAGGTGTATTTAAAGCTAAGCACGCTTCGCTCATGCCGTCCACCGCTTTTTCAAGCTGCCAAAAAATCTCCGGTTTTTCCGGACTGCCGAAGTTTAAACAGTCTGTAATAGCGAGCGGCACCGCTCCTGAACATACGATGTTTCTTGCTGCTTCACTAACTGCAATTTTTCCGCCGACTTCTGGATCTAAATATAAATAGCGTGAGTTGCAATCGGTTGTCATCGCCAAAGCTTTTTTCGTCCCTCTGATTCTTAGGACAGCCGCATCAGAACCGGGCGCCACGACAGTGTTCGTCCGCACCATATAATCGTATTGGTCATATACCCACTCCTTGCTGGCTATCGTTGGCTGTTTCAGCAATGCAAGAAGCGTTTCTTTGTAATCGTCAACTTTTGGAACATAGGGCGGCATGCTTTGAAACTGGCGATAATATTCTGGTTCTTTAGACGGTTTATAGTAAACAGGCGCATCTTCCGCAAGCGCATCAACAGGAATTTCCGCAACGATTTCTCCTTTATGAATAAGGCGCAGCATCTTGTCATCTGTAACTTTACCAATCGGTGCAGCCTCCAGATCATATTTTTTAAACAGATCAATGATTTCCTGCTCCCGCCCTTTTTTAATTACGAGAAGCATTCTTTCCTGTGATTCGGATAACATCATCTCATAAGGAGTCATTCCTGCTTCCCGCTGAGGAACAAGATCCAAGTTCATTTCAATTCCTGATCCCGCCTTGCTCGCCATTTCTGCCGATGAGCTTGTAAGCCCCGCTGCTCCCATATCTTGAATGCCGACAAGTGCATCAGATTTGATTACTTCAAGGCAAGCTTCCAAAAGCAGTTTTTCCATGAAAGGATCTCCAACTTGAACAGCCGGACGCTTTTCTTCGGAAGCTTCCGACAATTCTTCGGAAGCAAATGTAGCTCCGTGAATGCCGTCTCTTCCGGTTTTGGCTCCGACGTACATCACTGTATTGCCGACACCAGTTGCTTGCCCTTTTTTGATATCTTCATGGTTTATGAGTCCGACACACATCGCATTGACCAGCGGATTTCCTTCATAGGAAGCGTCAAACTGCACTTCTCCTCCAACGGTTGGAATTCCGATACAGTTACCGTATCCGGCAATGCCAGCGACAACTTCTTCAAACAAATATTTGACACGCGGGCTTGTAAGTTCCCCAAAGCGAAGAGAGTTAAGGAGAGCGATTGGTCTGGCTCCCATCGAGAAAACATCGCGAATAATGCCTCCGACTCCTGTTGCTGCACCTTGATACGGTTCAATTGCAGAAGGGTGGTTATGGCTTTCTATTTTAAAGACGACGGCTTGATTGTCGCCGATATCAACAATCCCTGCTCCTTCACCAGGTCCTTGCAGCACACGTTCTCCTTTTGTTGGAAACTTTTTTAATACTGGTTTTGAATTTTTGTAGCTGCAATGCTCTGACCACATAACAGAAAAAATTCCAATTTCCGTGTAATTCGGCAATCGTCCTAAAATTTTTTCAATGAGGGCAAACTCCTCATCACTAACTCCCATTTGCTTATAAATTTTGTCGTTTTTTATCATTTCTGGACTTGGTTCAAGAATTTGTGACATGAGCTTCCCTCCAACTTCTTACAATCGATTGAAACAATTTCAACCCGTCTGTGTTTCCTAAAAGTTCGCTGACTGCCCGTTCCGGATGCGGCATCATTCCAAGGACATTGCCGCGTTTATTTACGATGCCTGCAATGTTATTTAAGCTTCCGTTCGGATTATCTTGATACGTAAAAACAATTTGCTTGTTTGCGATTAACTCTTCAAGAGTTTTTTCATCACAATAATAATTTCCTTCCCCATGTGCGATCGGAATGGTGATAATCTCGCCCTTATCATATTTGTTCGAAAACATCGTTTCGTTGTTTTCCACCTTTAAATTCACTGGGCGGCAAATAAATTTCAGCTTCTCGTTCCGTCTCATGGCACCCGGAAGAAGACCAGCCTCAAGCAAAATCTGAAACCCGTTGCAAACGCCAAGTACAGGCTTCCCTTCATCTGCAGCTTTCACAACTTCCTTCATGACATTGGCAAAACGGGCAATGGCTCCACTGCGCAAATAATCGCCGTATGAGAAGCCGCCGGGAAGGAGAATGCCATCGAAGCCACTTAAATCTTGAGCGTCATGCCAAACGTATTCGACTTCCTCTCCCAGTTCGTCTTTAATGGCATGGTACATGTCAACGTCACAATTGGAACCCGGAAAAACGATCACGGCAAATTTCACTTGACGGCTACCTCCTCTATTTCATAACGGTAGTCTTCAATCACAGGATTTGCTAAAAGCTTTTTACACATTTCGTCGACAATCTCTTCGACATTTCGATCCGTTTTTCCGATTGCTAGCTCCATGTACTTCCCGATCCGAACATCTTCCACTTCGTTGAAATTCATTGAATGTAAAGCATTTTTCACCGCATTTCCTTGAGGATCAAGCACACTTTCACGCAATGTAACATATACTTTTACTCTGTACATGGAACTGTACCTCCTAAACGTTTTAAAATTTCTTTATAAGCATCCGTCAAATTGCCGATATCCCGGCGGAACACATCTTTATCAAGCTTTTCATTTGTATGTTTGTCCCAAAGTCGGCACGTATCAGGGGAAATTTCATCTGCAACAACAAGCGTTCCGTCGTTTAGCAAGCCAAATTCAAGCTTAAAATCTACTAGTCTCACGTTTCTTTCATGAAAATGCTTCAATAAAATATCGTTTACTTTGAAAGCTAATGTTTTTATTTCATCCAGCTGCTCTTTATCCGCAAGCTCTAGTAGTTCAATATGGAAACTGTTAATTAAAGGGTCTCCCAGGTCATCATTTTTATAGTAGAACTCAATGATCGGCTTTTTAATCTCAGTTCCTTCGGCAATGCCCAATCTTTTGGATAAGCTTCCTGCCACAATATTTCGTACAACTACTTCAATCGGAATGATTGTCACCCGTTTGACAAGCTGTTCATTTGACGAAATTTTTTGAACAAAGTGGGTCGGAATGCCGTGTTCATTTAACTTTTCAAACAGCAAACTTGAAATTTCATTGTTTAGCTGTCCTTTGCCTACAATCTCAGCTTTTTTCTCCCCATTAAACGCGGTAGCGGAATCTTTATAATAAACAAGAAAAATGTTGGGATCGTCTGTTTCATAAATTTTTTTCGCTTTTCCTTCGTACAGCAATGAGCCCTTTTGAACGGTCATGATCATGCCTCCTAATGCGGAATATTGGCCTTTCATTTTATGTCAAGGGGCAGGGCAGTTTTTGCGATTTGCCGAGCCCCATTTGGACATCTATTGTTCTAACCCGCAGCGTTTAAAAATGTAATCCACATTTTTCAAATGGTAATTGTAATCGAAGCAGTCATCGATTTCTTCTTTCGAAAGCTTTGTTGTAATTTGTTTTTCCGCTTCGATCAGCTCTCTAAACGGAACTTGGCGCTCCCACGCTTCCATCGCTTTCGGCTGAACTAAATCGTATGCTTCTTCACGTGTCATACCTTTATTGATCAGCGCAAGCAAAACCCGCTGTGAGTAGATCAATCCCAGCGTTTTCTCCATATTGCGCTTCATATTTTCAGGGAAGACCGTCAAGTTTTTCACAATATTGCCAAATCGATTTAACATGTAGTTCAACGCGATCGTAGCATCTGGCAAAATGATGCGCTCTGCCGAAGAATGAGAGATGTCGCGCTCATGCCACAATGGAACATTTTCGTAAGCCGTCAGCATCATTCCGCGAATGACCCTTGCCATTCCTGTCATGTTTTCCGATCCGATCGGATTGCGCTTATGCGGCATCGCAGATGAACCTTTCTGTCCTTTGGCAAAAAACTCCTCCACCTCGCGAGTTTCGCTCTTTTGCAAGCCGCGAATCTCAACTGCAAACTTTTCAATCGATGTAGCAATTAAAGCAAGCGTAGCCATGTACTCGGCATGTCGATCACGCTGCAATGTTTGCGTCGAAATCGGCGCCGGCTTTAAACCGAGTTTTTCACACACATACTGCTCCACAAACGGATCAATGTTGGCATAAGTGCCGACTGCTCCGGAAATTTTGCCGACTTCAATCTCTTCTCTTGCGCGTTTAAACCGCTCTAAATTGCGCTTCATTTCTTCATACCATAGCGCCAATTTCAAACCAAACGTTGTCGGTTCTGCATGCACCCCGTGCGTACGCCCCATCATGACGGTGTATTTATGCTCCAACGCTTTATCTCTTAAAATAGCGATGAAATTTTCCAAGTCTTTTTGTAAAATTTCGTTCGCTTGCTTTAGCAAATAAGATAAAGCGGTATCCACGACATCAGTGGAGGTCAATCCGTAATGCACCCATTTTCGTTCGTCGCCAAGCGTTTCTGATACAGCACGGGTAAACGCCACTACGTCGTGCCTTGTTTCCTCTTCAATTTGCTTAATTCGGTTCACATCAAATGAAGCACGTTCACGCAGTTTTTTTACATCTTCCTTCGGGATCACACCAAGCTCCGCCCACGCTTCACATGCTAAAATCTCCACTTCAAGCCAAGCTTTAAAGCGGTTTTCTTCCGTCCAAATCGCGCCCATTTCAGGACGTGTGTATCGTTCAATCATTCCTGCAACCTCCTATTGATCTCTCCGTCTTGTTTATGAATAGCTTGTCAAACATTCCAAATTTGAGTGGATTCGATATATGTCAATAGTTCCTCAATTTCATCACTGAAGAACGTAATATGTCCCATTTTTCTGTTGATTTTTGCCCCCGCTTTTCCATATAAAAATAATTTCCCTTTTTTCAGCAGCTCTTCGTTTTTCAACACAGGCTCTAGATGCTGGCCCAGTATATTCACCATAATTCCTTGATGAATGAGCTTCGTGTTTCCGAGAGGCAATCCGCAAATCGCGCGAATATGCTGTTCAAACTGCGATGTTTCACATAAATTTAATGAATAATGACCTGAATTATGAGGCCGTGGGGCGAGCTCATTTATATAAATTTCATCGTTCGCTACAAACATTTCAACTGCCAGCGTTCCAATCAGCCCAAGCTTCGCCGCCAATGTTTTTGCTGTTTCCTCCGCCTGTTCCTTCAACGAATCAGAAATTCTTGCAGGTACAATGCTTTCGTGCAAAATATTGTTAACATGAATGTTTTCGGCAACAGGCAATGTGCTGACTTCACCTGTCACGCTTCTAGTGACAATAACCGAAATTTCTTTGTCGAATGCGATCCATTTTTCCAATACACAGCGTCCGTTCTTCAACAAAGCTTTTGCTTCTTCTATATCTTCTTCTTGCTTTAGTACAAATTGGCCTTTCCCATCATATCCTCCGCGGCATGTCTTTAAAACACTCGGGATGCCTATGTTGGATACGGCTTGATAAAAATCATCTTCTGATTCAACGACTTCATACGGCGCAACTTTCACACCAGCGTTCGCCACAGCTTCCTTTTCCGTCTGGCGATCTTGT
Source organism: Aeribacillus sp. FSL K6-1305 (assembly GCF_038050115.1). Lineage (NCBI taxonomy): Bacteria > Bacillati > Bacillota > Bacilli > Caryophanales > Bacillaceae > Aeribacillus > Aeribacillus sp. FSL K6-1305. The sequence continues at coordinate 253,657 of NZ_JBBOQV010000002.1, forward strand.
GTAATGGCGAGCAGTCTGCTTCCTTGAGGCAAGTAGGCGTTTTGCTCAAGCCAAGTTAACGCCTCGTAATCAATATTTTCAAATTCATACGTTATACAATCGCTCACCTTCGCAAGCTCTTTGATTGCATCCAAATCATCGTAACGGGCTGTGATTTCCATGTCGCTCACTTGGCCGCATGGAGAATTCGGTGTTGGATCAAGCACCGCCACACGATATCCCATATTTTTGGCAGCGATAGCCATAAATTTGCCTAGTTGACCGCCTCCAATGATTCCAATTGTACTTTGAGGCAAAAGTTTTTTATACAAGCTGATCACTGCTTTCCATGACGTTTTTTCTTATATATTCTCGCCGTTGTTCAAGCTTTTGCTGAACATCAGCATCATTGATTGACAAAATTTGCGCCGCTAACAGACCAGCGTTCACCGCGCCCGCTTTTCCTATCGCCACTGTTGCAACAGGCACGCCGCCGGGCATTTGCACGATCGAGAGCAGCGAATCCAGTCCGTTTAACGCGTTTGTTTTAACCGGAACTCCGATGACAGGGAGAGTTGTTTTCGCTGCAACCATTCCCGGCAAGTGTGCTGCTCCGCCTGCGCCTGCAATGATCACTTGAATTCCGCGATCCCTGGCAGTGCTTGCATATTGAAACATCCAATCAGGTGTGCGATGGGCAGAAACAACCTTTTTTTCATAAGGAATATTCAGCTCATCTAATATTTCACAGGCATGCTTCATCGTTTCCCAATCTGAAGTGCTTCCCATTATCACTCCAACGACAGGATTCATGGCGATGCTCCCCTCTTTATTTTTAATAATAGGTTGCCACCTTCGTTAAAAATCTTGACAATAATTGAAAGGCATAAAAAAAGCCCGCTTCTGCATTTTCCCTATCAATAAGGGAAAGTAACACAAACCGGGCATAAGCAATATGTATGCTCAGTTGAAAAATCTTGCCGATTACTTTCCCTCATAGTCCAACAATTTACGGTTGTTGGGTAGAAACTTTTGGGCCATATTCCCAAGATTATATGAGGTTTTAGTTTTCATATGCTGTTTTCGACTCCATCTTAACAATGAAAAATCATTATGTCAACGATAAAATCGAACATTATTTTTCTTTAAACACCGAATGTTCGGGTTTTGATGAACCTTGATCATGATCTGTGACGTTTTCACTTCCTTCTAAAACAAAAGAAAAGGATCAGACAGCATTTCAGTCTGACCCTTCGACTTCTTATTAATTGACAAGAAAGATGAAATAAAGCAGAAATACAATCGATAAACCATACAAAATCGGATGAATCTCTTTTCCTCTTCCTTTTAGAATCATCGTGATCGGGTAGAAAATAAAGCCGATAGCAATACCGGTTGCGATGCTGTACGTTAATGGCATTGTAATCAAGATTAAAAACGCCGGAACAGCAATTTCAAACTGATCCCATTTTATATGCCCTAAAGATGATACCATTAAAACTCCGACAATAATGAGCGCTGGAGCCGTAACAGAAGATGTAATAACGCTCAATAGCGGCGAGAAAAATAAAGCTAATAGGAAACATCCTGCCGTTATAATGGAAGCAAAACCTGTCCGCGCGCCTGCCGCAACCCCTGCTGATGATTCTACATAAGAAGTGGTTGAAGATGTTCCTAAAATCGCTCCGACAACTGTTCCCATTGAATCAGATACTAAAGCTCTGCCGATTCGCGGAAGTTTATTGTTTTTCAATAACCCTGCTTGATTGGCAACCGCAACCAGCGTTCCTGCCGTATCAAAAAAGTCAACAAACATAAACGTTAAGATTACGACAAGCATTTGTAAAGAAAAAATATCTCCTAAATGTCCTAAAGCTACTCCAAACGTCGGAGCCAAGCTCGGAATTTCCCCAATAATTTTATCCGGTTTTGGAACAAGGCCAAAAATCATTCCGACAACGGCCGTAATCACCATGCCGTAAAACACGCCGCCTTTCACTTGCCGAACCATTAAAATAATCGTAATAGTTAATCCAAAAATAGATAGAAGAGTATTTCCATTCCGCAAGTCTCCCAATCCGACAAGAACAGCGTCATCATTAACAATTATGCCTGCATTTTGAAAACCGATAAATGTGATAAACAATCCGATTCCCGCACCGACTGCATGCTTCAGCTCCGGCGGAATGGAATCAATAATTTTTTCCCGCAATCCGCTAAGCGTCAGCAAGACAAGAAAGAGACCTGAAACAAGAACACCTGAAAGGGCTGTTTGCCAAGGGATGCCGTACGTCAAAACGACAGTAAAAGCAAAGAACGCGTTCAATCCCATACCGGGAGCAAGAGCTACCGGATACCGTGCCACAATACCCATGATGAGCGTCCCGATGGCTGCAGCCAACGCGGTCGCAGTGAAGACAGCTCCTTGATCCATTCTCAATTCATTGGGAAAATCAGCAACAGAGCTTAATGAAAGCGTTGCTGGATTGACAAACAAAATATAGGCCATTGAAAGAAAAGTTGTAATTCCGCCAATAATTTCCCTGCGGTAATTAGTGCCAAGTTCATCAAATTGAAAATATTTTTTCATTATAAAGTCCTCCTACAATTGGCTGTATAAAAAACTTTAAGCAAAAAAATAAGCGCTCCATTCCAAGGATGCGCTTGACCATGAGGTTGCTGAAAGCCCAATGTGAGAAAGGAAAAGGATCCTCTCCTCCTTCAGCCATCGAACCGTCAACACCTCGTAGTCAAGCTATTTACGGTAGCTTGGTAGAAACTTTCGGGCCATATTCCCGAAATTATACGAGAATGTTTATATTTATTATATAAAAATGATAATTCCGATTTATACAAGTTGGTCAGATTTATTCCCATTCAATTGTTGCCGGCGGCTTGCTTGTAATATCGTAGACAACTCGGTTCACGTGCGGCACTTCATTGACAATCCGCGTAGAGATCACTTCCAGCACTTCCCACGGAATACGAGCCCAATCTGAAGTCATGCCGTCAATTGAAGTGACAGCACGGATTCCAATTGTATGATCGTACGTGCGGGCATCGCCCATCACACCTACGCTGCGGATGTTAGGCAAAACGGTGAAATATTGCCAAATGTCCCGCTCTAATCCGGCTTTTTTAATTTCTTCTCGTAAAATAGCATCGGATTCCCGAACAATCTCTAGCTTTTCTTCCGTTACTTCTCCTAAAACCCGAATGGCTAATCCTGGTCCCGGGAACGGCTGCCGCCAAACGATTTCATCTGGAATACCAAGCTCTGTTCCAAGTGCGCGAACTTCGTCTTTAAAGAGTGTATTCAATGGTTCAATCAGTTGAAATTTCATATCCTCCGGAAGTCCGCCGACATTGTGATGCGATTTGATCGTTTGCGCCGTCTGCGTACCGCTTTCGATAATGTCTGTATAAAGTGTTCCTTGAGCAAGAAACTCAATGCCCTCCAATTTTGCCGCTTCATCATCAAAAACATAGATAAACTCGTTGCCGATGATTTTTCTTTTCTTTTCCGGGTCAGTAACACCCTTCAATTTTTCTAAAAAGCGGTCTTTTGCATCTACTTTAATGACATTCATGTTAAACCCTTCGCTAAACGTCTTCATGACGCTTTCCGCTTCCCCTTTGCGAAGGAGTCCGTGGTCAACAAAAATGCACGTTAATTGATTGCCGATCGCTTTATGGATTAAAACGGCTACAACAGATGAGTCCACCCCGCCGCTTAGCGCGCACAGCACTTTCTTATTTCCGACAGTTTTGCGGATGTTCTCTATTTGCATTTCAATAAAGTTTTCCATCGTCCACGAATTTGTGCACCCGCAAATGCGGAAAACGAAATTTTTCAATAGGCCGTTTCCAAATTCTGTATGGCGCACTTCGGGATGAAATTGAACCCCGTACATGTTCCGCTCATCATTGCTGATTGCGGCAAATGGACATGATGGGCTAACGGCGTCTACTTTAAAGCCGTTCGGAATATCGGCCACAAGATCCCCGTGACTCATCCAAACGATTTGATCATCAGGCAGGCCTTCAAACAACGGCGATTTTTCCTTTACTTGTAAAGCTGCTTTCCCATATTCCCGGTGCTTCGCCTTCTCCACTTTTCCCCCGAGCAAATAGGTCATTAATTGCATGCCATAGCAAATTCCGAGCACTGGAACCCCGAGTTCAAAAATCCGCTCGTCGCAGCGAAAAGACTTTTCGTCATATACGCTGTTTGGACCCCCTGACAAAATAATTCCTTTCGGATTCATTTTTTTGATATCTTCTATCGACAGCGTATGCGGATGAAGCTCGCTGTAAACACCAAATTCGCGAATTCTGCGCGTAATTAATTGATTGTATTGGCTGCCGAAATCTAACACTAAGATCATGTCTTGGATGTTCTCCAACGTGTTCACCTCATTATTTTGATGGATCAATATATTGTTTCACATCTGACTTCAAAAAAATAGAATTCTACCGAAAAAAAGGCAGAATTCTAGTACATCTACTAACTTCTGCCTTCATAGTCGGGTTATTTACGGTAACCCGGTAGAGACTCTCGAACCATATTATCGAGGATATACGAAGGAGCTTCCCGCTATGAATTTTTTCTTATCATACCAAGTGATCAAGACTCGGTCAAGAAGTTGTTTTTTTGATTAAATCTTCCCATAATTCTTTCGATTGCTCCCATTCCTTGCTTGGATCATCGCCCCGATACAGCGCCCGCTCATAAATGTAAGTTAATTGCGACATACTATTTGTTCCAAACATTTGATCAATCTGTTTTGCATATTCTCTTAACGTTTGCCCGTTTTCCCGTTTGTAGCCGCATCTTTCCAGAGATTTAAGCAAAAGCCTGTATGCTTTCAAAAAATCTTTCTCATCATGATTCCGTTTATAGAAGCTAGTCATCCAACTGGTCATCCATTTATTTCTCGTTTTGGAAAGTATTAACACACATGCCGCTATAAACAAGATGAAACCGATGGAGACAATAACAGCTGGTGATAGCGAAAAAGGGAATTTCTTTGGCTGCTTAGCATCATCCGTATCGATTTGTTCTTGACTTTCTTCCTCAAGCGGCTGACTTTGTTCTTGTTCGGCAGCGGATGAATCTTGTTGATTTTCATTTGATTGATGTGCAAATTCCTGCGGATTGGAAAAACCGATCGTCGGTTCAAAAGGGACCCAGCCAATTCCAGAAAAATAAACCTCTACCCACGAATGGGCATTGTTGCTAGTTATTTCATACACTTCCAATCCTTCGCTTGTCGTTTCTACAAACTGCCCAGGGGTATATCCCTTTACCCAGCGCGCCGGAATTCCGACAGACCGAAGAAGAACAACCATAGATGTTGAAAAATTGTCGCAATATCCTTTCTTCGTTTCAAATAAAAACTGATCGACATAATCTTCATCCAATTCCGGGACAGCCACATCATTCGTTTCATATACAAACGGTTCTTTCAAAAAATACTGTTCAACCGCCTTGGCTTTATCATAAAAGTTGTTTTTATCTTTTGTAATCTCCACAGCGAGATTTTTCACGCGTTCCGGAAGGCTTGCAGGAAGCTGCGTATATCGTTCAACCAATTCTTTTGGAGCACCTTCATTCGAGTGAACAGCCTGCAATTTTTCAATTTCAAACAAGGGATAAGAATATTTCAAAGAATAGCTGGAAAGCCGTTCCCCCGATTCATTAAACATTGGGAATATATTCTCCGTAACATGATCGATGCGGTATTGATCAGCATCACTGGAAATTTCCTGCAATCCAAGCGGATAAATAATATGCTGATATGGATATTCGCGCTCAATTTCTACAGTCGAAACAAGCTGTTCCGTTTGAACCTGACTACTCGTCAAGTTTAAATACGGACCGATAAATCCATTTGCAATGGAAAATTGTCTGTCGCTTGTCATCCAGCCTTTTCCTGTATAAACATCTTTTGTTTCAACTCGCCAATAATGCTGTCTTTCTACATACGCCCGAAAAGCAGGTGCATCGTTTGGAATGAACGGACCGCCCAATTGCTCATCATTGGTACCATAACCGATTTTTTTGACAACCGAATTTGACAAATGCTCCCCTTCTCCGTCCTGTTTATACTTCGAAAAATACGGTAAAGGGTCTGGCCATTGGGGGGCCGCTTTCGGAGCGAGCCACCCGATCGCAGCGGAAACGACAATCATTGCCAAAAGCGGCACAATCCATTTCCAATACAAAATAGACCTAAACGGAATTTTCTCCGAAAAAATCATCCTTTCAAAATAAAGAAGACCTAAAAGGAAAAATCCAACCACCGCTAACCGTATAATCGCATAAGTTGCATCATATGGCGAAAACGTATCTAATACTGCCACATACGTAATAGTTAAAATTAAAAATAATAAAATTCTTTTTCTCTGAATAATCCAATAGTTTAATAAATAGACAAGCAGCCACAATAATACAAAGAAAAGAAACGTCCGGAATGGAGGAGTCATTCCGCCGAAATACCTTTCGGTGATCAAGTTTAAGTTATAGCGAAGATCATGAATAAATTCTAATATCCATCCTATTTCAAAAACAGAGCCGTTGTAAAACAGCTGATGAATAAAAAAGAAAATATAACATAATTTAACCGGATACGAGATATACCATTTTAGCTGCATAAATGTAAAAAAGAGAGAAATTCCGATAAATATAACGAAAATAACGGTATAGATAGAATCAGTCGAATATTCAAGCGGCCGCAGCCATTCCCACAGCAAAATAAACGATAGCAAATATAAACAAAAGTTAACGATTTGCTGTTTCATTATCGGCTTCCCACCCTTTGCGCTGCATCTCGGAACATGCCGGCGTCAACAGTGCGGACAGTTATCGAATGCCGCCGCAATTTATCTATTAGTTCTTGATCTCTTCTCGGCTTTTCAACCGCTTTTGTCACATGCCAAATGGTGACATGACGCGGCTTCGGAAACGCTAGAAGCTTGTCAATCAAGGAAGGGTGTAAATGACTTGTCATAATCATGATAAATGAATGCTGTCCCCATTTGTTCAATTCCTCTAAAAGCTGGTTGATAAACTCGTCCTCACCATCGCAATCCGCCACTGCCAAATGATACAGGATATGCTTCCAATGATGCTCATGATTTGATATAGGAAAAACTTTCTTCGTTTTCCCAACCGAAACTACCCCGAGCTTGGAACCGTTTTTGAGCACTGCTTTAGAGAACGAAGCTGTAAATGAGATAAGCTCTTCAAATGACGATGACTTTGTTCGATCGATGAAACAAACAATTTGTTGGCTATTCAGCTGCTCAAATTCCTTTGTCATGATCGAATGGCGTCTCGCTGTCGCCTTCCAGTCTATCCAAGATAATTTGTCTCCCGGTTCATATTCCCTTACCCCAGCAACGATCGAAACATCTTTTATATATCGTGTTCTGGCAAAACCTGCATCCTTTTCAAGTGAAAGTTGTTGGGGACGGTACTGAAACTCAAAAAATGGCGGATAGACCACAATGTGATTTTTTGCCGAATAAATGTTTTCTCTTTCAATGATTCCAAACAAATCTCCTGTTTTAAATCGCACTGTTTCAAAATGATGGGATCCCCTCGGAAGATTAGATAACGAATATTGGAATGAAAAACGTTTTTTCCACCAAGGAAACAATACAATCTTCGCTGATCCCGAATTTTTCAGCTTTTCAGGAAGGACATCCTCAACGATTCCAAAGAAAAAAGGGAAGGGAAACGGCTGTTCAATTTCGATAGTACAAACAAGCGGTTCGCCTGCTTGGAATTCCGTTTTATTTAATTTGCGCCGAACTCGCAGCTTCTTCAGCGGATAGAGAGCCAACGCAACAGAATAAACAACAAACGGCAGCAATGAATACAATAAAAACCAGCTGACAAATCCTCCTTGAAACATGGCATATGCAAAGGAAGCCGCCACAAGCAATATTAAAAAAGCAAGGTTCCACGCCAGCCGTGTGCCTTTTAGCAAGCTTTTCATTGATTTCACAGCGACCTCACTACAGGCACAGGGATTTCGGCAAGAATATCTTCAATGATTTGTTCAGCTGTTTTCCCTTCATAACGCGCTTCAGATGTTAAAATAATGCGATGAGGCAGGACATGCATGGATAAATATTGAACATCATCGGGGATCACATAATCTCGGGCATGAATAAACGCATACGCCTGAGATGCCTTCATAAGCGCAACAGAACCACGGGGACTGACTCCTAAATAGACGGAATCATGGTTCCGCGTCTTATTTACGATGTCTACAATATAATGTTTAATCGTATCATCTACATATACTTGTTTGATTTCTTCCTGAAGTGCCGTTAGTTCGTCTTTGGTGATGACTGACGTTAGTTCATCAAGCGGCTGTCCTTTTTCAGCTCTTGTCAACACTTCTACTTCTTCTGTAACGGAAGGATAGCCCATTTTCAGTTTTAGCAAAAATCGATCCAATTGAGCCTCCGGCAACGGATAAGTTCCTTCATACTCAACCGGATTTTGTGTCGCCATAACGAAAAAAGGTTTTTCAAGCGGCATTGTCACGCCATCAATGGTGACACTCCCTTCCTCCATGCCTTCAAGCAAGGCGGATTGGGTCTTTGGCGAGCTTCGATTTATTTCATCGGCCAAAATAATATTAGCCATAATCGGTCCTGGTCGGTATTCAAATTCAATCGTTTTCGGATTATATATCGATACTCCAGTAACGTCTGAAGGCAGTAAATCAGGTGTAAACTGAATTCTTTTAAAATCAGCCCCAACAGACTTTGCCAATGCCTTCACCATCATCGTTTTTCCAACTCCGGGTACATCTTCGAGAAGCACATGCCCTCCAGCAAGCAATGCCGACAAACTTAAAATGACCAGTTCACTCTTTCCTACAATAACTTTTTCAACATTTTCGACAATTTTTTCTAATTTTGGATGCATCGTCTCCCCTTGCATTTATAGGCCTCCCAATCATCATATCTGCACTTCTAACTCTATTATACAATTGCCTAATAGCAGAAAAAAACGATTCGTTTTCAAACTGTTTAAAATTTATTGTACATTGTTCCGTTTTCTTCTGAGAAAAGAAGCAGGAATATAAATTTTAGAATTTTCACAAATTTTATGTGGAGTATTCCTAGTTTTCCTGCTTCTAAATGAATGGGATGACGTCATGCTAAATAAAGTAAATGCAAGGGAATGATCGTTAAGAACGCTTGTATAGCATTGCCCAAATTTCTTTTAAAACAGGCATTTGTTCTTTCTCTTCTTCACTTACTTGTTCCCAAATGATTCCTTCCGGCTTTGAATAAGGAGTGTTCGTTTTGATCAATTCTTTTTCTGTAGCAATCCAATCAACCGTCAAATCATACGGATCAATAGGAAAATCGTCTTCTACCAGCTGAATGCTATGAACAGTCGTGACGACAGGAACAGAAGGCTGCCCAAGCTCCCGAATAATGGCATATTCGCGATCGGCATATCCTTCGCCTTTTCCAATTCTGCGCCCGTCCCTATGGACTGCAACCGATCCAACCACGATGAAATCAATAGTTGGCAGCTGATCGAGAGAGATCTCCCTTCCGAACGTATTCATATGTTTCAAGCTGGCGGCTTTTCTCTCTTCTCCTTTTGGCACCCATTCAGGCTTCACCATGATAAAACCGGATTTTAATCTTGGAGTTGGCATAAGAAGAATCTTTCCATCAATTAGCACTTTCGTCCGAATTGGAAGCTGCGGAGCATCAGGGTTCACCTTTACGACGTTTGCCGATTTATATTCAGGCATCGAAGCAACAATTTTTGCAGCTTGTTCAGCTCCTTTGAAATTTGGAATTCTATTTTTCAGCGGAAACGGAAAGCGTCCAAGCTTCTCTTTTTCAAGCTGAGTCCATATTTTTTCCCTGACGGCCTGTTTATCCATCTTCTAAACCTTCTTCCTGCGCCGTGATTTAACCTTTACAAATAAAAAAGCAGTGGTGAAACTTTGTAAAAACAGCCAATTGACAAACGAAAAGATGATGTTTTCATATTCTATCTTGGGGCTCATAGAACAAGAACAGCGGTATACTCCGGGAATCTAAAATATGTGTCGGAAAATCAAAAGAGCTGCCATTCTTACGATTGCCCAATTTGAAAGCTGAAAGGTAGATACCATTTTGATTCAAGATGGGAGATAATTTTATCAATACTGCCAAGTTCACTTCGTTTTTTTTAAGAGCTCGATTTGGTATTGATGAATCAGCTTATCAAGTTCCTGGCTGATTTTTAACACAACCTCAGATGTATATCCATATTTCTCAGCCAATGAAATCATATATGCTCGTTCATTTTCTATTTTAATAGATAGAATATTCATTTTATTCATTTTTCAGTAACCCCATTTTTTACGAGTTTTAGTAGTATTAATAGTACCATACTCTTACGAATAATGTAAAGATTTGTAATTTATTGAAGAAATTTGCGGAAGAAGGGGGTAAATTCCCCCATTTAAAAAGTATTGGGGTTTATTTTCTCCACCATGCAGAAAAAAACGTTCCTAGCACAATAAACCCATTGTAAAATTTTTAAAATAGCGTTCACTTAAAAAATCGGATAATCATTTTTGCAAATTTACTGAATGGATTGTATTTTCTGATGAAAATCCTCTGAAGCAGCCTGAGCGTGCAAGAGGGAGTTGAGTTTATTGGACAAATTGTCATGATTATAAAACTTGCGCTTTATTTCATTTTGACTTCAATGAGCCCTAAGAAAAGATAAATATTGACCGCAGCATGAACATCAAAGAAGCCTTGGCTCGACGATAAATCAAACCCGCCAATTTCTTGCATCCTCTTCAGTCGGTAACGAACAGACCCTAATGAAACATGCATTCTTTCGGCTGTTTTATATAGATGTCCGTTATTTTCAACATACCAATAAAGCGTTTCTAATAAATCTGAGCCATGCTTGTCATCGTAGTTTTTTATTTTTTGAAGCATTGTATGTGAAAAGGCTTCCATTTCCGGTAAATTTTCAGAGCATATTAACTCCGCAACCGCTAAAAGCTCCTTAAATGCTTTGACTTTCGCATTGCTTTTAGAAAACTTCATAATCTTAATTGTTTTTTCTGCTTCTTTTAATCCTTTTTTCAAATCTGATGCTTGCTGACATAAACTGCTGATCCCCAATTTCATTTCAAAAGTTTTAATCTCGGAGAAAATCTGATCAATTAGCCATTGCCCGCATGAAACTTCAGATGAAAATTGACGGATAAAATCTTCAGGAATAACAGCAATCAGCTGATTGACTTTTGTTGTCATTATACATGCAAAACCTTGCTGCTTGATCAATTTATGTAAGTTTTCAGCTGCTGCAGTTTTATAATGATTAAGCGAATCTTCAAGCTCTTTTCGATTAAACTCTTGGCTGTGTCCAGATGAAACAAAAACACATATTGCGGTTGATTAAGATTGTATCCCATTAATTTTAATCGGTAAGTAAGCTCTTCTTCTGAAAATTCCCCCCTAAAAACGGCGTTCAGCAATTCTCCTTTAATTCGCTGTTCGTTTTCAAACGCAGAAGTTTCATTTATTATTTGCATAGCACAAATGGATGCCGCCTTTTCAATGACGATATAGTCCAATTCCGAAAAGCCTTCTGATTCACGAATTAGTGAAACATAACCAAAAATGTTGTTTCTTACAAAAACAGGAGATATTAATTTTTCAAATGTATAGCCTTTTGCTGAAGAAACTTTTACCCGATTCGTATTACATTTTTCTTTTATATCTACTGTTTCCACTTTCTCCCACACATAATCAGCGCTGTTTAAATAAATTTTTCGAAGCGAATCGCTCGCTTCAATCAACTGACGGTGAGAGTTTTCCAGCAGAAGAGCACAATTCATCTCAACCGCTAAAGTGTTCAATATCCCCTTTAGTCCACACCCGTTTAATAGCGAATTTGTCAACTTTTCATTAATCATAAGAGCTTTCTTAAACATTTCTTTCTGCTTTTCTATCCTTATAAAAGCTTTGTCTAGCTCTTGTCCTAAATTTTCCTAATAAGGCAGCTCTTTTTCGATTTCTTCTCCCCAATCCTAAAACCGGTTTGGCAATCCAATGACAATGCGGATCACCCTTTCCTTCACACTCAACTTCTTTAAAAATTACTTTTCTACCCAAATGATTGCTCACAAATCCGCCTGCAAATCCTATTAGTGTAAAACATACTGGATCAGAAGATAATCCAAAGGTTGCAATATGGTGTTCAGCTTCTTGTGAATGCTTCCAATAGCCTTCTGAATAATAATCTTTTGTTACAGGGTCGATATGCAGCTCTTTAACTGAAATGCCTAAATCAGCCGTTATGCCGTGCATATGCGAACAAGCGATAAACAGTTCTTTCAATGTCAGCGTATGATAAGCATCTTTCCTTCTTAAATGATTTGAAAAATTATTGCCGCAATCCCAGCCATACCGTAATAAAAAACCTTTAGCTCTGTCGAGACCTAAAGCTGAAATTAAATGATTTCGCAAAGTATTTAAGATTGCCCAGATTCAGGCAAAAATTTCATCATTTCGTTGGAGTCTAAAACTTCCCCCATTTCCGTTCCCCTCACCACAAACTATTAGCATTTTTTATCAAAATTATCATAATATTTAATAAATTTTCAGGAAATTTTATATAAGATATCAGTAATGAACAGAATTGATTCTGTTAAAAATGTAAGCGTTAACAAAAAAGAGGGGGAGAATAATATGAATACATTTGAAGAACAAATTTATAATTGCATGAAACCCGTTGAAGAATTGCTGGCTAAAACAACCAATCCACTGCATATTGCGATTCTTGAAAACTTCCGCCGACACGTTCATCTGGAAGGCGCCGGCATGTTCAATGAAATTGTCTCTTCCGATATGATGGTCGATCACCCCGTTTATCGTGTTACTTGGGGAAGCGAGCCTGCTGTTATTGAAGGAAAAGAAGGAGTCCTCAACTTCTATCATATTGCATCAAAATCAGTACTTTGGCATTCTGATGACTTGCTAGCTGTGGCTGATTGGGGAATTGCAGATGAACTGACTTTCCACCAATTAATTAAAGGCCAAGGATTGCTTGATTTAGGATTTGAAGTAGATGATCCGGACAAAATTTATCATTACTCAAGCCGTCAAGTATTTTTATGGCCGTATGATGAAACGGGGAGACTTAAGGGAGAGCATCTTTACGAAGATAAAAGTACAGTAAAAATTGTAGAAGTGGATCCTGCTGACATCATCACACCAGAACGAGTTGCCGAAATCCACCGGGAATGCTTGGCAAAATTAGAAGCAGAAAAACCGCCGAAATATTGGACGCTGGAAGTTATAAAACAACAGCTGGAAGGCAAATGATAAAATGAGCTTTCATGAAGACGAACACACGATCATTCATTTTTTAAGTCTAGTACATCATGAAGGAATGCCCGACGCGAGGGAGCTAATTTAACTCTCTCGCGTTTTATGCATCTAAACATGGCAAGCTGGCAAATTTATGCCTAATGTAATCAAAGCAAAAAAAGCCGTTAAACATTTCGAATCATAAACTAAACGATTGGAATATCAGCAAATCTATCATTTCCTTTAAGCTATTTCCGCCTTTACAGAAAATATAGAAGCTTCATAAATCCTTTCCAATCATTTTCTTCTGCACAGAAATCAAGCAGCAAACAGCCTAAATATGTTGATAATTCGGGAAATGGGCAAAAAAAATATATTGGCACATACACGTTTTTTATAAAAACATACTGACATTCATGACAGATAATACGGACTGATCTGGATACACAGTTCGTTTTGCTATTTTCCATTTTCCATTCACTTTCCGGATAATATCTTCTCTTTCTCCGAACAATTCCTCGGTTTTTGCTTCTGAACTTCGGCTGCGCTTAAATAGAAAATAACTTCTAACCTTATATTCATTAGAGCTAAAGCCAGGCTCAACGACCACATTGCTTATAAAATGCCTCTGCCTTGTAGGCGGGTTTTCGACCCAGGCTGATTTCGTATAAAGTCTTTCGACCTTTATCTCTATGTCCTTTTTCGAATCTGCAAAATAAGTCATTTCAGTATTCAAATTGCTTCCCATTTTGTTATCAACAGTTACCCGCAGGGGCATCGTGTATTGAATATCATCATCAAGCAATTCAAGCCATTCCCGATATTTTCGGTGGTCAAGCAAATAGGCCTCATAATATAAAAATTGAGAAATTTCATATTGAATATCACTATTCATGAGATTTCACCTCTGGCTCTTTCGTAATCAGCTCCAGCCAGTATTTATGCATACTTCTTGCAATATGATCTGTATAGCAAGTTGGGTACGCTTTTCCCGGTCCCGGAAAATTCTCATCCGGATCTAAGTGATCTAATCCCATTAAGTAGTTGAGCATATTGTTGTAGCTGAGATTTCGATCTCTTGCCATTAACCCCTGGCTGGCCTCAACAATGCGAGCCCAATTTTCCGTATCATCCTGTTCAAGAGTACCTGCCGCGCCAAACGTTGCAATAAAGCCTTTGTACGATTTTTCCTTATAATCTTCCGGCAGCGCCTTATCAATCATATACCAAACCCAAATTTCAACTTGATCGGGTCCTAACGGCCGCCATACTCTAAATTGAAGATGATTATACTTTGTTCCTTCTGTTCCGCTGCAAGAGCTTAAGAATGATAGATTTGGAAAAACTCCGCCAACAAAATTTTGAACTCTAGAAAAAATGTCCAATTGTTCTTTATTTAAATTTTTCTCAAACATCGGCCACATCGATTTAGGCATACCTTGGTATATATTATTCGATCTTCCAGTAGCAGATGTAATTACATTAATTCCATGTCCGTTTGACAAAACAACTTGATGTCCATATGATGCATACAAAGGATCGCTCGGTGTAAGCTTCAATTCCACGGCGGATCTATGAGTCGTTTGAACATGGTAAGGATCTGCCGCGAAATTTTCACTTGTCATTTTCCAATTTGCTTTTGCCACCCATCGTTGAGGGACTCCCCTCACTTCCATTCCGCCGTCGCTCCGGCCAAGCATTATATCAAAATACCATTTCATTTCGCCTAAATAATCTTCTAAAGACATAGCGTCAGGATCAAGATTTCCAAAAATCATTCCTTGATAGCTTTCAACACGAGGAACTGGGCGCAGTCCCCACTCGCTTTTATCCATCGATTCTCCAAATACTTTATTCCCTGCAACAACCCCGATCAGTTCACCGTTTAAATTATAAGTCCAGCCATGATAAGGGCATGAAAATGCTTTTTTATTCCCATAATCTTCTGTACACAAACGAACACCCCTATGAGAACAAGAGTTCAAAAATGCGTTGATTTCTCCATTTTTATTTTTCACTAAAATAATCGGGTCATCGACCATCATCCTCGTAACAAAGCTTCCTGGTTCTTTTAATTCCGATTCGTGCGCCAGAAACTGCCATGTTCTGCCGAAAATTCTTTCTTTTTCTAGTTCGTATATTTCCGGATCTGTAACTAACCATTGAGGAAATCGGCCGTTTTCTATATTCTTCTCAATTTCCTTCCAATCTATCGTTCTCATATCCGTTCCCTTCCTCCTTTGGTTATTGGAATATTCGGAATACTATGCCGCCAAACTCCCGGCTTTTGGGCAAGTTAGGTTAGTACAGACCTGTTGTTTATACTAAAGCTTTAGTCTTTCTTTTTTGCTTATACCTAAATACGTATCTTTTATTTTTTCATCTTCCAGCAAATCGCTCGCTTTTCCTTGAATGACAATTTCTCCGCGATCCAATACACAAGCGTGATCTGCAATTTGCAAAGCTGCTTTGACGTTTTGTTCAATTAACAAAATGGTCGTTCCAAATGTTTTTTTCATTTGCTTTAAAATATTCATAATGTCTTTGACAATAAGCGGAGCCAATCCTAAAGACGGTTCATCCAGCATCATTAGTTTTGGCTTCGCCATCAGCCCGCGGCCTATGGCAACCATTTGCTGCTCGCCGCCGCTCAACAATCCGCCCGGTCGATCCAACATTGTTTTTAATTTAGGGAAAAAGTCTAGAACTTGCTCGAAATCCTCCATAACACTTTTTTTGTCATTTTTATATCGGTGATAAGATCCTAACAGCAAATTATCCTTAACAGAAAGATCATCAAAAATTTGTCTTCTTTCCGGGACAAGACAAATGCCTTTTTCAACGATCTTTTCTACTTTACCATAAGAAATTTCTTCATTTTCAAATACAATGGTTCCTGATCTCGGTTTATAAATGCCTGCTATTGTTCCAAGAAGGGTGCTTTTCCCGGCGCCATTTGACCCTACCATCGCAAAGATTTCGCCTTGTTTTATTTCAAAGTGAATCCCTTTCAAAACGTGCAAATATCCGTGGTACGTATGAAGGTTGTCTACTACTAACATTAGATTGCTTCCTCCTCTCCCAAATAGGCTGCAATAACTTTAGGATTGCTGGCAATTTCTTCAGGCGTTCCTTCTGCAATTTTTTTCCCATAGTCAAGAACTACAATTTTATCTGCAATCGACATCACCGTTTCCATATCATGTTCAACAAATAAAAATGTCATCCCTTGTTTTCTCATATTTTTCAGTACATTCACTAGATTGCGGGATTCCTGCGGATTCAGCCCGGCCATCGGTTCATCCAGTAAAATAAATGAAGGCTCTGCAGCTACTGCCCTGGCAATCTCTAATAATCTTTGATTTCCATAAGGCAATGTTTCAGCTCGTTCAAAAGCTAAATCAGCAATACCGACCTGTTCAAGGCATTGCAATGCTTTTTGCATTACCTCTTTTTCTTCTTTATAAACGTTCGGCAATCGCAGGCCTGAGCTTAAAACTCCAGTTTTTAATCTTATATGACTTCCTGTCATCACATTTTCGATGACGGTCATATTATTAAATACTTGCAAATTTTGAAATGTTCTTGTCATCCCTAGACTTGCAATTTGATAAGGTCTTTTCCCGATGATGGAAACGCCTTTAAAGGTTATTTTTCCGCTTGTTGCAGGGATGACACCTGTCACTAAATTAAAAAGGGTTGTTTTGCCGGCGCCATTTGGACCTATTACAGCAACAATTTCCCCTTTTTTCACTTCAAACGAAACATTTTCAACGGCATTTACACCGCCGAATGATTTTGAAAGATTTTCGACTTTTAATAATGTTTCCTCAGTCATGAATATCACTTCCCGTTGACTTCTTTGAAAATGCTGAAACTGGTTTATTTTTAAAGCTTGAAGTGATTCTTTTGATAAAATGAAAGATCGCTTTTGAAATTCCATTTGGCATGTATATTAAAATAACTACAAGCAGCACGCCGAAAAATACAATTTCGAATTCCCCGCTAGCATTGGGAATAATTTTCGGTACAATATCTTTCAACAATTCTCCTAAAAATACATATATCGCTGCTCCGATCAATCCGCCCCAAATATTCCCTATCCCACCGATGACAACCATTATTAAAAAGTAGATAGATGTCATCATTTCAAACAATTGAGGATTTATAAAGGTGACATAGTGTGCGTATAAGCTTCCAGCAATTGAAGCATAAACGGCGCTTAATACAAAAATTTGCAATTTACCTGTGGTGCTAGATAAAGATCACAGGATATAAAAATAGCCCTTGCATGGAAAATTCCTTTAAAATGAAAGTGCTACCAAACATTTAAAAGGAGAAGTCCCATGCAAGAGCACTTTCATTTTACAACAGACGAAGCGAAAATTCAAAAACAATATGCAGCGATTTTGTTCTTTGTATCTGGACAATTGTCTTTGATTCAGATGTATTTACAACGCCGAAATCACCATTTGTTGAAGCAAGAAGATGAAGTCATCATCGCCGTCCATGTTCTTGGAAAGTTGTTAGGTTTTACATCCGAACGAGCTTGGCACCGATTTGTGATCGGAAACTTATTTTCGAAAGATTTATTTCCTGAACGTTCTCGATATAACCGCCGTTGTCGAAATCTTGGCTTTGCCGTCAAATGGATACGATATCAACTAGCCAAACGTGGGCAACATCACGCTTATGCGGTAGTGGATAGCTTACCTATTGAACTCTGCCACCACGCACGAATGTATCGCGTCAAACGGTTTCAAGGAATCGCAGATATCGGGTATTGTGCATCCAAAAAGATGGCTTACTATGGGTTTAAGCTTCATCTCCAGATCACTGACCAAGCGCTTCCGATGGGATATGTCGTCACCGAAGCATCCTGTCACGACCGGACAGCTGCGGAAACCGTGATGGCCCAACTTCCTCATCCGTATACACTTGGTGACAAAGGATATGTGAGCCAAGACTTGCAAAAGAAGCTGTATGATGAATACAAGATCACTTTTTGGACGCCCGTTCGGAAAAACCAGAAAATCCATCAATCGAAAGCATGGAAACGATGGATGAAACGAAAACGCAAAATCGTCGAAACCGCGTTCTCGGTTTTAGTGGATTCATTTCGGATCACGAAAATTCGCGCCAATTCGATCTCTGGATTTGAAACGGCGCTTGATGCCATTTTGTTGGCCTATTCGCTCGTTGTTCTTGGGCTAGTTGAGCGTTGACGCTCAACTAGCACCATGGGTTTGCAATTTATATTTATTAATATTTATACCAATTGCTTCCGAAGCAATTTCGCTGCCATGGATAGACATTAAAGCTCTTCCGACTCTTGATTGAACAATATTGCGCGCAAAGAAAATTCCTAAAAAGACAAAGATCCAAATTAAGAAGTAAAATTGAAAATCTGTTGAAAATGAAATGCCGAATAAGCTTAAAGGAGGTATGCCAAAAAACCCGTTTAATCCTCCAGTTATTGTTTTCCACTCTTTAAAAAATGTAAATATGATCACTCCAAATCCAAGAGTGGCTAAGGCTAAATAATGCCCTTTTAGTTTAAATACTGGAATACCAATGATTAAAGAAACGAGTGATGCAATAATCGCCCCAACTAAAATTCCTATCCAGGAAGGCATCTGCAATGTAGCCGTAAAATATGCAGAGGTATAGGCACCAATACCGTAAAAAGCTGCATGCCCGAGGGAAATTTGCCCTGCATATCCGATTAATAGCGTCAGTCCAGTCGTAACCAATGAGTAAAAACCGATCATAATGAAAGTACTTAAAATATAATTATTTGATTGAAAAATAAAAGGAAGAAGCATAATAACGACAAAAAAGATAAGAGGACCTTTCAAACTCCTGTTGTATATTTTCGTTAAATTGTTATCCATTTTTCCTCTCCTCTAAACACGTTTTCCTGATACTTTCGAGAACAATCCATTTGGCATGAAGAATAATACGATTAAAAGAAGAGTGAAGCTAATGGCATCTTTATATCCTGAAGATAAATATCCTTCCGTAAAAGATTCTAATATTCCGATTAAAAATGCTCCGGCAATAGCAGCAGGTGCATTTGACAACCCTCCAATTACTGCAGCAATAAATGCTTTTAAGCCAATCATGATTCCCATATCATACGAAGCACCCGAAATGGGGGCAATCACTATTCCTGCGAGCGCTCCAAGACCAGCACTAATGGATACTGCCCAAAACGACATTTTTTGGGGGCTGATTCCCATTAGCCTTGCTGCAAAACGATTGACAACACAAGCTGTTACCGCTTTTCCTAAGTAGGTTTTATTAAAAAAGTAGTAAAGGACAGCTAAACTTAATAAGGAAATGCCGATAGCCCATAAGCTTTGCGGCTGAATGGTAGCATCCAAAAAATTGATATTCTGATTTCCAGAGAAAGGACGCAGCGCCAAAGGCTGAGTTCCCCAAATTAAAATGCTAATTCCCCGAAATACAAAAGCTGCACCTATCGTAATAATAAGAAGTGTTGCGGTTGATGAATTTCTTGCAGGATAAATTGCCAACCTTTCGAACAAACCACCGATAATCGTGACTATGACAACACTTACTGCTATTGCAATAATTAATGGAAAGCCCATATTGACAAACGAAATACAAGTAAGTGCACCCAGCATGGCAAAATCGCCTTGTGCTAAATTTAAAAGGCCGGTTATGTTGTAAATAATGACAAATCCAATAGCAATCAGTGCATAGATGCTTCCAATGGTCAGTCCAGAAAAAATTAACTGGATAAATTGGCTGGTCAGTTCCATTCCCACACTTCCCTTCTATTTTTGGTCTTTAGGGATCTTCCCCGTACTTTTAATCGTTGAAGATCCCTTTACAGCATTATTCTGCAATGACAAATTTGCCGTCTTTGATTTGAACCATAACTAAGCTGCTTTCATCAAGGCCAGTATGATTATCTTTCGAAAAATTGAATATTCCGGAAATTCCAACAAAATTTTTCGTATTTTCGAGCTGTTCTCTAATTTTTTCTTTGTCAGTTCCGGCTTTTTCAATTGCATTCACTAATAAATAGAATGCGTCCCAAGTATGGCCTCCAAACGTATTTGCGTCGTAGTTGAATTTTGCTTTAAAATCCTCTTTATACTTAATAAGTGTTTCTTTTTGCGGATCATTATCCGGCAATTGTTCAGCGACAATTAAACGCCCTGCAGGAAAAATAACTCCTTCCGCTGCTTCTCCGGTTAACTCAATAAACTCTTTAGTACCAATTCCCTGACTTTCAATAATGGGAAGTTTCATTCCTAATTGATGGAGATTTTTCGTAATAACTGAAGACTCCTGAGCAGTTCCCCAAACGATAATTGCCTGTGGATTTGATTTCTTTACGCGAGTCAGCATCGCTTTCGCATCATCAACAGTTGCTTCAAATTCCTCTTCAATAACAGCTTCAATGCCGTATTCACCTTTCAGGCGATTAAATTCTTCATGAGCACTTGTGCCGTATTGGTTGGCAACATTCAGCCAGGCAATTTTCGTTAAATTTTTTTCTTTCAAATAGGCTAAAATTTTAGGAATTACTACATCATCACTTTGTGTCGTTTTGAAGATCCAGTCCCGTGAAGAATTATCATCAGGTTTTACAATTTGTTTACTTGTAGCTGATGCAATGAATGGAGTTTTTGACTTTTCTGCAAGCGGCACCATTGCTAAAGCATTTCCGCTTAGCGTACCCCCAACAACAGCCAATACTTTATCCTGCTCAATTAATTTTTTCATAGACAGCACGGCTTCATTTTGATCGGACTTATCATCATAGGCAATCAGCTCTATTTTCTTTCCATCTATTCCATCGTTTGCATTCACTTGCTCCACCAGCATTTTTACCGTTTCCATCTGTGATTTTCCTAAAGGAGCACCGCCGCCCGAAGCTGAATAAATAGCACCAATTTTAATGACATCGGAACCACCGGAATCATTATTTTTTCCACCGGCGCTTTCAGAATTTCCGCATGCTGCCAGCATAGAGAGAAATAACATCAAAATGATCAACGAAACAAATTTTTTCAACGTAACCCCCTCCTTTATTTTTGGCAAAATTCCTTAAAAGCTTTATCTTTCTTAGTGACAACGCTTTCATATTAGTGAAATCAGAGGATCACCCCTTTCCTTCGACCAACAAATCATCAATAATATTATATATGATTTAAAATATGGTTTCAAATATTTAAAAAATTCTATCTTTTCTTCCTCCTAGCATTTTCTACTCATTCAAAATCCACTTGTAGAGAAAGAAGCTTCATCTATTGATTTTCTTCACAACAAGGGTTTAGAATTTGATCTTGTTATCTATTAATATATATAAAATAATATATGATATTAGCCAAAAAAATTTCCTTGAACAAATCCAACTGAGTACGATCAGTTGAATTTGTTCGAAATTGTTTTATTATGAAAATTTTTGCCGATTTCTGAATGCTTCTGCTGTATTTAATTTGTGTTGGCGGACAAATTCCTCAATTTGGTTGGGCGGAGCCTTTTCTCGAAGCAATCGAATAATTTCTTCGTGCTCTTTAATGGACTCTTTAGAGCGCTTCGGAACGAGTGTGAAACCATAAGTCCGTATCCGCTTCATCCTCTGCCAAATTTGCTTAATCTGCTCCTCTAAAAAGTTATTGCCGCAGTTTTCATATATTAAGGTGTGGAACTGATAATTTAATTCACTGAATTGCTCTAATTCAAAATCTTGCAGCGACTGTTTCATCTTTTCGTTTAATTCTTCTAATTTTTCGATCGTCTCCTCCTTTATAATATTTGAACTTAAAACAGTCGCGTAGCCTTCTAACACCGCCAAAACCGAAATGGTTTGCAAATACTCTTTTTCGTTGATATTGCTTACAACTGCTCCGCTATACGGCTTATATTGAATTAAGCCTTCTGCTTCCAATTGGCGGATCGCTTCTCTGACAGGGATGCTGCTTAAATTCAGCTCTTTTGCAATTTGATCGATTACTATTCGGTATCCAGGCCCGTAAGTACCATTTTCAATTCGTGAAAGAATATAATCATATGCAATTTGTGTTTTATTTTTTACCTTCTGTTCCATACTTATATCATATATTAAAGAATATATACTAACAAGCAAAACGAGTTAGCTTTCCATTATTGTTGAGCTGAAATCGTTTCGGCTTTTTTTGATTTACCAAACTGAGGAATGTGATGATCTCCAATCGCCACATGAATTACTTGAATCTCTGTATAAAAATCAAAACTATAATGTCCGCCCTCTCGGCCAATACCGCTATATTTCGTTCCGCCAAACGGGATTCTTAAATCCCTGACGTTTTGCGAGTTTACCCAAGCCATTCCGCTTTCAATCGATTGGACAATTCGGTGTCCGCGCTTCAAATTGTTCGTCCATACATAAGCAGCCAGCCCATATTTTACATCATTAGCCATTTTTATGACTTCTTCTTCAGTCTCAAATGGTATGACTGCCATGACAGGTCCGAATATTTCCTCTTGAGCAACTTTCATACCGTTATGGCAATTCAGAAGAAGTGTCGGTGGAACAAAGTTGCCATTTTTCAATGATTGCGGAACGTTCCCTGAAAACACTTCTGCCCCTTCTTTTTTAGCTATTTCAATGTAATTTAAAACGGTTTCCCAATGTTTTTTGTGAATTAGCGGCCCTAGTTCTGTCGAAGAATCCAAAGGATCCCCTACCGAAATATTTTGCACACGCTCTTTCAGCCGTTCAACAAAGGAATCATAAATTGATTTTTCCAAAAACAACCGCGAATTGGCTGTACAGCGCTCTCCGTTGAGAGAAAACACTCCCCAAACGACAGCATCCAAGGCTTTTTCCAAATCAGCATCGGCAAAGATAATTGCAGGAGATTTTCCTCCTAGCTCCATAGAGGTTTTTTTCAACGTATCTGCGCTATTTTTTATTATTTCGGCACCTGTTGTCGTCTCGCCCGTAAAGGAAATAAGCCGGACATCAGAATGTCTCACGAGGGACGCGCCAGCTGTTTCCCCAAAGCCGTGAACGATATTAAAAACTCCCTCTGGCAGTCCCGCTTCATGAATAATTTCAGCCAGCTTGTTAGCAGTCAGCGGCGACCATTCAGCAGGTTTTAGGACAACCGTATTGCCTGTTGCCAACGCCGGAGCCACTTTCCATGTTTCCAGCATGAACGGAGTGTTCCATGGCGTAATTAAACCTGCCACCCCAATTGGCTTGTAAATAGTATAATTAATAAAATCTCCGTCTACTTTATACGCTTCTCCTACCATGCGGCTTTTTACCATTTGTGCATAAAATCGAAAGTTTTCAGCTGCACGGGATGCTTGCTTTTTCGTTTGACTGATTGGCAATCCTGTATCTAGAGATTCCAAATAAGCAATTTCTTCCGCATTTTCTTCAATTAATGCAGCAATTCGTAAAATATACTTCATTCTTTCATCTACCGATATTGTTCCCCAAGGGCCGTCAGCAAAAGCTTTTTTGGCAGCTTTTACTGCTAAGTCAATATCTTCTGCAAATCCTTCCGCTACCTCATTGATTACTTCATTATTAAAGGGATTAATATTCTCAAAGCTTTTCCCTGCAACTCCCTCTACAAACTTGCCATTGATATAATGAAGAACTTTCCCAACTTTATATGTGGTCATTTCGATTCCTCCAAGTATGCAATTAATTTTTGTAGCGCTGATGAATGTTATTATATTTGTACGTTCCAAATTCACTAAATTCATATAGTTCTAAAGACAATGCAAGATATCTCCTTTTGAAAAGGATCGAAAAATGATCTTTCATCACGGCAAAGATCTCATCACAAACTGCTTTTTTATCCTCTTCAGTACGCCCAGCGCCAATCTTTAGCGTACCGTGGACAAAGGCATCATCCTCAGAGCCGTCAGCCACACAATAATCTTTCAATTCAATGGCTCTAGATCTCACGCCTCCAATTGGAAATATATCGCTTTTGGAAATCAGCACATCATTAACTTTTTTCAGCAGCTCTGGAATTTTTGCCTCTTTTTTGATATTGTCGGTATATTCTAAAATAAAATGCGGCATAACGTCAGCTCTCCTTTAAAGTATTGGTGACGGAGAAAAGATTCTGAATGACAGCTTCATATAATTCGATTAATTAAACGTCCAATCCCTTCTATTTCTGTAATCACTTCATCGCCAACATTAACATTGACCGCTCCTTTAGGTGTTCCTGTGAGAATTATGTCCCCGTAATTTAAGGTCATAAAGCTAGTTAAATACTCGATTAACATAGGGATTGTAAAAATCATATCTTTTGTATTTCCTTCCTGCACTAACGCTCCATTAACGTAAGTACGAAGGACCAAGTTCATCGGATCTGGTATATCTTCTTTATCGACAAGCCAAGGGCCTATCGGGGTGAATGCATCGCGATTTTTCACGCGCAAATTAGGCCGGTAATAGTTCTCTAAATAATCTCTGACAGCGTAGTCATTTGCAACCGTATATCCTAAGACATATTCATACGCTTCACTAGCCTTGACATTACGCGCCATTTTTCCGATTACCACTGCCAGTTCACATTCATAGTGCATAAAATCTACATCAGGAGGACGTTTCGTTTCAGATCGATGCCCAACAATCGTATTCGGTCCCTTTAGAAACACAAGCGGTTCAGTTGGTGCATGAAATGACAGCTCTTTAGCATGATCTGCATAATTCAAACCTAATGCAACAACAGTCCGCGGGCTTACAGGCGGAAGCCAGACTACGTCCTTTTCTGTCACTTTACGATGATCATTCAGTTGAAGGAAGCCGTTATCTTCAATTGCTTCATAAATGGTGCCGTTCATAGCAACTCTAGCTCGTTTCATCGCACAGCCCCCTTCACATAATCCGCTTCATGAACAATTGTATTTTCTAGACTGCCTACACCTTCAATTTCAATGCGAACATGGTCTCCTGCCTTTACTAAAGGCGCTTGCTCAGGAACACCTGTCAGCAGCACATCTCCTGGATAAAGCGTCATAAATTCTGTTATATCAGCCAGCAGCCGAGCAACTGGCCGGATGAAATTTTTCGTGTTATTTTTTTGTACAAGCTTTCCATTGACAAAAACGCGAATGTCCAATGAATCAGGATCAACTATCGATTCCTTTTTGATGATCCACGGACCAACCGGATTAAATCCATCTCTTGCCCGCTCCCTAATCGCCGGACGATAAATGTTTTCGTGCGGAATTGCTACATCATTCACAACTGTATATCCAGCAACATATTGAAAGGCTTCTTCTTCCTTTACTTTAGTGGCAGTACGCCCAATGACCACGCCGAGTGCTGCCCCTACTTCTAATTCGTCTGCATCCTCAGGCAATGGTATGGGGCTCCTGTAGCCACTTAATGTGTTAATCGGTTTTATATATAAAATTGGCGCTTTCGGTGGTTCGTTATATGGTGAATGTGCCATTTGCTCACGATATCGATGAAAGGCGCCTTGATAATTCAAAAGGACACCGTAAATCGTACCTGAAACCGGAGGCTCCCAAGAAAGCTGATTGACGTGATATTGAGTTCCATTTAAAAACATTGAATTGTTTTCTGGATCCACTTCGGCTTCCGTTATATTTGGCATTCCAAAAATTTTCACTACTGCATTGCCCATCCAATTCACTCCTTAGCAGGCGCAATACATCAGCCCTTTTTAGCTTGCCTTAATTTTTTACTTTCTCTAAAAGACCATATTTTTGCAGCGTTTGCCGAATTCTTTCTTGAAGCTCCTCCGCAGGCAAATCAAGAGGCAATCTTAATTTCGGCGTGATTTTTCCCATCATTCCAAGCGCCGCCTTTACAGGTCCCGGATTTGTCTCGGCAAATAAAATATCGTTTAATTCCATTAACTCGAAATGGAGGTCCTGAGCTCTCTTTATATCGCCTTCAAACCAAGCATCATGCAATTCCGCAACTTTTGCCGGTTCCACATTAGCCGTTGCACTAATAGAACCTGCCCCCCCGATTGCTAGCATTGGATAGCATAAAAGCTCGATTCCTGAAAATAGTAAAAAATCTCTTCCGCAATGAAGCAGCACCCGATTCACATGCTCAAAATCTTTATTGGATTCTTTTGCACCGATAATGTTCGGGCAATCCTCCACTAAACGAGCCATTGTTTTGACCTCTAAATTTACAGCTGTTCTCCCTGGGATGTTGTAGATAATGATCGGAATATCTACAGAATCAGCTACTGCTTTAAAATGCTTATACAACGCATGCTGGGACGGCCTATTATAATACGGAACAATGACCATCGCAGCATCTGCGCCAATTTCTTGTGCAAATTTCGTTAGTTCAAGTGTTTCATCATGATTAGTCGATCCTGTTGCCGGAACAAACGGGACTCGGCCATTCACTGTTTTTTTCGCCAGCTCCATTACCTGCTTGCGTTCCTCCGTTGTTAATGAACTGGGTTCGCCAGAAGTTCCTGTCACTGAAATCCCATGGCTGCCGCTTTCAATTTGCCAGTTGATTAAATTTTTCATCGTTTCAAAATCAATATTGCCTTCCGCATCAAATGGAGTAACAACAGGAGCAATCGATCCTCTTAATCTTTGCTTTATTTCGTTATAAGACATATATAAGCAACCTCCTGAACAAAATGATTATTATCTGAATATTTCAAATCTCATTAATTTATTTTTATTATATATATAATCATATATGATTTCAACTATAAATTATTATATGACTGTTCGGCTAAAAAGATCATAAGCAGCAGCAACTGGTCGATCAAGCAATTGTTCTATGAACCTCAATTGGACATTATTTTTTTCTGCTATTCTATCCAATCCGTCAATAACACCCTCAAATAAGTAAGGTTTTAATGTTTTGTTCGTTATATGGCATAAACCGTTGTAAAATGTCTCATTGAATTCTATTTGGATTTTATAAATTCCCGGTTTAGGCAGGAAATAATCATGATCGATTTGCGCTTTAAAAATAAAATTGTTGTCAGCATCCCCTCGTTCCATCGATTTGACTAAACATGAAACACGATAATAATCCCCAAGATAATGAGGTATTTCATTTACAAGGCCTGACTCTAGCAGCTTCCGAATCATGGAGGAGCTTATTTTTTCTTGTTTATATTGGATTTTCGGAATAGTCGTCACATCAAAAAATCCCGTTCCAACGTTTTTCAGCTTCTCCATATTCCCTTTTCCTTTAAAACCATACGTAAAGTCGAAGCCGGCAACGACATGTTTGCACATCAAGCCTTTTAAGTATTGATTCACAAAGTCTTGATCGGATAATTCAGAAAAATTTTTATCGAATTTTACAATATACAGTTTCTCTACCCCTAATTGTGAAAAGATTTCCATTTTGGAAGGAAGCGGCGACAGATAGGAGATAACTTTTCTATCCGTTTCAATGACTTGACTTGGATGTGGAAAAAACGTCATCACGGCAAATGTTAGTTTTTTTACTTGCGCGATTTCTTTCGCTTTTTCAATGATTTTCTTATGTCCTAAATGCACTCCATCAAAGAAGCCGACTGCCATGACACACAGCTCGGGCTTGCATTCCGCTAATACTTTGGAATTGTTAATATAAACGACTTCCATCCATTCACCCCGCGTTGGCATGACTAGCCAAATTTCTATATTTTCCTTCAAAAAATAACAATGGGTCACCTTCCTTCATATAAATGTCAGTCACCTTTCCAATGTATAAAGTGTGGTCGCCGGCAACATGTGTATTGTATACGTCACATAAAATATTTGCTAACGAATTGGGCAGCACCGGTTGATCACCGACCCAATCAAAAGTAACATTTTGTTTCTCTTTTAATTGGCCGGCAAAAAGCATCGATAAATCTTGTTGTTCTTCAGACAAAATATTTACTGTAAATTTTCCTGTCTGCTTAATGATTTCATTCATTTTTGCTTTTTCTCCAATTGAAATGAGAATTAGTTTAGGATCTAAAGAGACAGACATAAATGCATTTGCCGTCATTCCGCGTACTTCCCCATTTAGGGCAGTCGTAATAACAGTGACTCCTGTCGCAAACTTCCCCATTGCATTTCGAAACGTGCGATCATCCATGTTACACACCTCTTTTTACGCTTTTTTATACTTGCCGATTTATCACGATTAATTTTAGCTCCGTCATTTCTTCAATCGCATATTTAATTCCTTCTCTCCCCATTCCGCTCTCTTTCACTCCACCGTATGGCATATGATCGACTCGGAACGTCGGGATATCATTAATCATTACACCGCCTACTTTTAGCTCTTCAGCCGCATATAAAGCATGGTGGATATTTTTTGTATAAATCCCTGCCTGCAGTCCATACCGGGAATCATTTACATACTCAACAGCCTGTTCAATCGATGAAACCTTTTCGATTAACACTACAGGGCCGAAAATTTCTTGACAGGAAACTTTCATATCAGGTTTTGTGTTGAGTAAAACCGTCGGTTCGACAATATTTCCTTTCGCATTTCCCCCTGTTGCAACTATTGCACCTGTTTTTTTAGCTTCTTCGATCCAGCTGATGACACGGATTACATCATGTTCGGAAATCAGCGCTGAAACATCTGTTTGAAAATCCAGCGGATCTCCTGTTGTCAGCTTTTCCGTTTCTTTCACAAATGCATTGACAAACTCATCATATACATGTTCATGTACGTAAATTCTTTGCAGCGAGATGCATACTTGCCCTTGGTTAGAAAAAGCCCCTTTAACACATCTTGGAATGATGCTTTTAACATCAATTCCTTCATCTACGATCAAAGCCGAGTTGGAACCTAACTCAAGCGTGACACGTTTCAAGCCTGCTTTATTTCTGATCTCTTTTCCGACTTGCGGGCTTCCTGTAAACGTAATCATTTTAACCCGCTCATCTTCTACGATTTTTTTGCCAACGATGCTGCCGCTTCCTGTTACAACATTTAATGCACCATCAGGCAGTCCTGCTTCCTGCAATAATTCAGCTATAAAGAAAGCAGATAACGGTGTTTGGGAGGCCGGCTTTAAGACAATCGTATTTCCGGAGGCAATGGCCGGTCCTACTTTATGCGCAACTAGATTCATTGGAAAATTAAACGGAGTGATAGCTCCTATTACACCGATCGGTTCACGAACCGTATAAGCAGTCCGATTTTCCCCGCCGGGCGCCGCATCTAATGATAGTGCCTCACCATGAATTCTTTTTGCCTCTTCAGCCGAAAATTTGTATGTTTGAATGGTTCTTTGCACTTCCTCTAATGCTGTTTTGATTGGCTTCGCCGCCTCTTTTGCAATAATTTCTGCCGCTTCCTCTTTCCTCTTATCTAAAAGCATCACCAGTTTTTCCAAAATATGTCCGCGTTCATGCTTTGGCATTTTCGCCATTTTCAGAAAGGCGTTATGTGCGGCTTCGATCGCTTTTTCAACGTCAGCTTCTGAAGCAATTGGAATTTCTGCAATTACTTTTTTATCATATGGAGAGGAAAGAGGAGCATAATGTTCTGCTCCTACCCAACTTCCATTAATAAACAATTTTCTTTTCATCGTTACCTCTCTTTTCTTACTTAAAATTAAATGACAAAATCAGGTTTTAGCTTTTGCACACTTGGCTCTTTTAGTTCAACTAACTCTCCGCTATGAATATCAAATACTTGTGATGCTTCATTAAACCAGCAGTCCGGTGCTTCATGCCCCCAAAATGTTTGGCGTCTTGGATCATTTATATCCCAGCGAATCGGCAGAAAATCCGGATCGCTTGTCAAGTAATCTCCATTGTATAATTCAATTCGATGTCCATCTGGATCACGCAAATAGAGGAAAAATGCGTTTGAAAGACCATGGCGTCCAGGGCCTCTTTCTATATTTTTCGCATATCCCATAGCCGCTAACACATCACAGGCATGAATGAGACTAAGTTGATCCGACAGCCAAAAGCCGATATGGTGAAGACGAGGGCCGTTTCCATTCATAAACGCCAAATCATGCACATTAGGTTTTCGATGCAGCCATGCAGCCCATAATTCATTATTCTCTGTTTCGGTATACTCAGAACACGCAAACCCCAGCTCTTTTACGTAAAAGTCATATGCTTTTTGTACATCCGGCACCATGCAATTAAAGTGGTCAATTCGCTGTATTCTTGCTCCTTTATATAAGTCATATCTTTGCAGCAGCCTTTCGACCGTGTCCATTCTGGCAAAAAACTCAACTGGAAGACCTGAAATATCCTGCACACGGAAAGCCCTTTCAACTGCATGCTGATTTTCTATCCATTTTGGATTCATATTTTTTTGTTGAAAATAGTCATATAATTTGTTTAAATCCTCATCGGAATAAACCTTGTAACTGATCGCTTCCACACCAGGCTGCTCTGCTTTTTTCAACACCAGGCTGTGATGATTATGTTCCTCATACCCTCTGAGATATAAATGGTTTTCATCAGCCTCTGTCACAACGAACCCTAAAGCGTTTTCATAAAAATCGCGTGAAGCCTCCAAATTTGTCACCAACAGTACCGCCCTTGCACAACGAATAATATTAAAATCTACCATCTTGAAAGTCCCTCCCTATTAAATTCCCCCGAGAATACAGAAAAATATAGTTTGCTAGAATCATATATGATATTATATATTGAGTCAAGTTCAACTCGCTATGCTGTCATGATCACTTTCACAATTAACGTGTGGCACCTTCATTTATTATTTGTTAAACAGTTGTTACTTTTGTAGCTCCTAAAAATTCACGAACCAAGTCTTTGAAATAATCTTTTTCGTACCCGTCAAAATAAACCATACCCATGCGGACCGGATCTCCAAAGAAATAATATTCATAATGAGTTTGACGGCTACCAAATGCACTCATTGTAATATCCCAAGCTAAACGGAACAACTGAACGCGCTCATAACCATCAATATTTGCTCCTTGCATCGCTCTTCTGACAATATCGCCGATTTCTTCATTATTAAAATCAGCTTCTGTCGGAATGGCCATTAATCCAGAAGCGCCAAGAATCCTTAAGATTTCCACTAAACGAGGGTAAATTCTTGGGTACCAATTTCGAGCAGCATCAAGCGCAGCAAAATCCGGCGTCATTGTTCCCCATTTATCAAGCTTTGCATTATGCTCTGCACGATATAAATGACTGCGCATTGTCTCAAGAGTCAGCATAATTTCTGTTCCTTTATCTTTTACATGCTGAAACTGTTCAATTCCAATAGCCTCCATAATTAAAAGGACAACTCCAAGTATAAATTCAGTTTTCACTACATTTTTGGCAACTACTTGATGCGACATGTGGACAACGGCATTCGTCTCACGGAAGGTTCGGTTGCAAATGGAAGAATTGCCGCAGACAAATACCCGTTCCCAAGGAACGAAAACGTTTTCAAATGAAACAATAGCATCTCCTTCTTCAAATCGCGACCCGAGCGGATGATCCCAATGACTTTTTCCATAGTCAAAGGCTTCGCGGCAAATAAATTTTACGCCTGGAGTATTATTTGGAATTGCAAAAGCTAATGAATACGGGTCATCCCCTTCACTTGATTTTTTAACTGTTGAAGGAAAAACTAATATTTCATCCGTTATGCCGCCTTGCGTAGCCAACAAACGAATCCCATCAACAATAATTCCATCTTTATTTTTCTCGACTAAATGCAAGGAAACATTTGCATCCTTTTGCTCATGCTGAGCTTTAGAGCGATTAATCTGCGGATGTATAAGGGTATGTGTTAAAGAAATATCGTTTTCTCTCGCATATTCATAATATTTTCTTGCGTTCTCCGCATACATTGGATCATCTTCTGCGAACAGATCATTCGCTATTCCCATTGCCATCACTTCAGCATTTAAATAATCCGGAGACCGCCCCATCATTCCGGCGGAAGTTCGAGCCCATTCCTGTATTGCTTCGCGTCTTGCAATCAGTTCTTCTTTTGTGGTAGGCTGCATAAATGTTATACCGACTTTTTCTCCTGTTGTTGGTGAAGTATACAGCATCTTATCAGCTTTTTCATATTGAAGATCGTAAAGCTTTGCCATTGATTGAATCACATTTTTCAATGCAGGATGCTCCGTGACGTCATCTACTTTCTCCCCATGAATGTAAACGCTGCTTTTCGCTTTCTTCAAACGCTCAATATACTCTTTTCCAGTTTTTGCAGGCATCTTCATTCCCCCTTAAATAGATTTTTTCATCCACAATTCGATTTACTTTTTTGAATCTTCAAAAATAATATAACATATGATATCATATACGAAAAATATGAAAAAAATTGGTTTTGTATATAAAAAAAATATGCACCTTCACATGAGGTGATCAGATTGATTGACATTAAACAGCTGAAATATTTTGCAGCGATTGTCGAGGAAGGACAAATTACACGCGCGGCGAAAAAGCTGCATATGGCGCAGCCGCCTTTAAGTCATCAGTTGAAGCAATTGGAGGAAACGCTTGGAGTCATTTTATTAGAACGGAACGGAAAAAAACTTGAATTAACGGAATCCGGGAAAATTTTCTACAAAAAAACAAAACAGCTCCTTCATCAATTGAATGATATGATTTTGGAAGTCCAAGAAATAAACGATGGAACGAAAGGCACATTATCAATAGGATGTGTGAAATCATGCTTTTCCTATTTACCCAAAACAATGCGGAAGCTTCTTGAGAAATTCCCCAATGTCAAATTCCATTTAAGAGAAGGAGATACATTCTTAATCAGTGAATTTTTAAAAAGCAGAGAAATAGAGGTAGGGATTATACGATTGCCCATTGATACCGATGAATATCAAACAATAAAACTGCCAAGCGATCCATATGTGGCCGTCATCCCGCAGCATTGGAATTATAAACATCATTCTATTCAAATGAAAGATATAAAAGAAATGCCTTTGCTTCTATTACACCGAATCAGCGGGAAAGGCCAGTATGAAATGGTTGTGAATGAATGCGCGCGGCATGGATTTGAACCAAAAATTTTATGCGAGTGTCCTGATGTAACGATTCTTTTATCATTAGTTGCAGAAGGTGTAGGTGCAACGATTGTCCCAAAATCTGCCGTTTCCAATTTTCAAATTCCAAACATTCAAATGCTGGAAATTGAGGATTCATCCATTACAGCTGAAGCATCGATAATTTTCGAAAAAAATCGGTACCTGTCTAAAAGTGCAGCGAATTTTATTAAGATACTAAAAACTGAATATCCGATTGATGATCAGCTTGGCAGACCGCAGCCAAATAAATAAATAAATAAATGCACACCGAAGAGAATTTTTGTTTGGAATTCATGTCTATTATAGTGGCACAAGGACTTAAAATTGAAATCGAGAGAAGACCTCGACTTAACTAGATTAAAAGGCTGGCTTCTTTTCTCAATATTCTACGGTTGTGTTCGCAAAATATTGGGCGGCGGATAGTTTTCATCAACTAAAAAGTGATGAAGAAATATTTCCTCATCACTTCTTAGATCCTGTTGTTGCCCATGTCAATTTATACGTAACTTTCTTTTTGGTTCCTTCGTTAACGAGCTTGAATCTGTAACGATCTTTTGGTGAAAATTTCGGTGAATCGAAACGGGTTGTGCCGTTTTTGTTGGCATTGATCGTTTTGATCGTTTTCCAGCTTCCTTTATTATTTTGTTTAATTTGTATATACAGCTTAAATGTTCCTTTTGCTGCACTTGAAGCTTCAATGCGTCCGTATGAGATGGAGACATTTTTTGTGCTGCTCGTCCACTTTTCTTGATAGCTTGGCGTTTCGACATAATTGGTAAAATAGCCGCTTTTGTATTGAAAAAGAGAAAGACCTGCTGCTTTTTTCGGAGCTGCTCCAAAACTAGCAAAACCAAAAAGTATTAAGACAACAGCTATTGCACCTATTATGAAGTTCTTTTTCATTATGAATATTCCTCCTATCCCATCATTATCCAGATTGATTATAATATGGGTGGATCATAAATGCATCCTCCGAATGAACTAACATAATTTAGTAGAAAGAACCGATTTTTGAAAAATAGTATCTTTCAATCTATGAATGACAAATTGCTGCTTCTCAATCAGCACACAGAGGAAAAATTGAAGGTCATGAAATTGCCGAAAACGTATTGAAAAAAACGCATGAAATAGTGCTAAATGTCCAGAAGTCCTGATTACGGAGAAGAGCGCTTTTAGGTTTTAAGTTGTTTTCAGCTGACAGGGACACTACCTAGTGAGAAAATCATCCTTTCAGCAAACAGACAAACTCGTCCAAGACGTTTGAATCGCTGCGCCCATTTATAACTGTGCTCCGACAAACTTGTATTAGATGTTATGAAACTGATCCAAAAGCGGGAAAGCTCGCAGCCTGTATTGTTAACGCTCCGTTAAGAGGTAAATTGCAAAATCAACAGAGGTTTTGTGGACAAGCAGCCTTGATAACCTTCTTTGTTTTCCTAGATAACAATTTGGAAAATCTCCATGCTCAACTTTAGATCGGTCAATCGCTTACTTCCATTTTTCTCACATGAAAGACACCTTTAGAATACGTGCAGCACAATTTCTTCCATAATAGATTCCGCCTTGATGTAAAATATATGTTTGGACACTAGCATTGCAGTAATTAAATCTGATGATTCAAAATACTAAGAATGTTCAATTTTTTATTGATTTCGAAACAAAAAAATCCTTTACAATGGAAGTACAGGTGGTTCCTGTCCAAATCCAATCGTAAAGGATAACTGTTATGGACAAGAATACACTAATTTCATCATTTGGTAAA
Source organism: Aeribacillus sp. FSL K6-1305 (assembly GCF_038050115.1). Classification (NCBI taxonomy): domain Bacteria; kingdom Bacillati; phylum Bacillota; class Bacilli; order Caryophanales; family Bacillaceae; genus Aeribacillus; species Aeribacillus sp. FSL K6-1305. The sequence continues at coordinate 288,751 of NZ_JBBOQV010000002.1, forward strand.
TGGGTTTCACCCATAAATATTCAAAAACTTAGCGAACAAGTCAAAGAATTGAAACAGGACTATTACACAAAAAAGCTGACAACAGAAGCCTATATTAAACTTTTATTGGTAGCCCAGCTGCTCGAATTTAAGAGCTTAGAGGAAATGAGTGATGCACTTGTAGACGAAGATCTTCAAAAAGCACTCGGATTTGAATCGATAAGTGCCTCTCAGCTATCCCGAAAAAACAATCAGATCAACCCACTAATTCTTGCAAATTTGTTCTTGGATCTTGTTTGGAAAATTCAACGGTACCATTATCAAAACGGAAAGAATATGCCACTGAAAATCATTGATTCAAGTACACTCCCGTTGAATTTGACCCATTATAAATGGGCAAAATTCCGTAAAACAAAAGCTGGTGTAAAGCTACACTTACGGCTCGTTTTCATGGATAAAGACACCGTCTATCCTGAAAAAGCAGTGATTACGACAGCAAAAGAACATGACCGAAATCAACTCGAAGTCCTAGTGGATGATCAAGAAGCCATGTATGTGTTTGACCGCGGTTATGTGGACTATGAACGTTTTGATCGGATGACAGATGATGGCTATTTCTTCGTTTCAAGACTGAAGAAAAACGCAGTCATTCGTGAAGTCTATACATTTTCACTTCCTGATGATTGTCACGTTCTATCCGATAAAATGGTCTACATTGGTACCACACAAAATCGTACTGAAAATGTCTATCGTCTACTAGAAGTTATGGACACAAAAGGGAACTTACTTCGTTTCATCACCAACCGATTTGATTTAAAACCAGAAGAGATAAGTGATATTTACCGATCTCGCTGGGCTATTGAACTCTTTTTCAAATGGCTCAAGCAACACGTAGAAATTAAGCACTTTTATGGAATGAGTGAAACAGCTATTCAAAATCAAATTTTCTTAGCCCTGATCACGTATTGCTTACATGTTCTCATTCAATTGGAGATGAAAAGTAAGAAATCCCTACTTCGAATTACTCGTTGGTTAAAGAGAGCTCTGTGGAAACCAGCTTATGTTTGGTTGCGAAAATTTGATGGGCGAGCCAGTCCATAATCTCCCTTTTGTCGTTGTCGCTCTGGTTTAACTGTATATATTTACCAAATGGGCAGTGCCACCTTTCTTTAGGTTTTGTCTTTTTGGCACAAATTCACAAAAATTAATTAACAGAAAATTCTAACTATATTTATGCAATGCTAATGATGTTTGGAGGATAAATACATGAAACCAAAGGTGATAGTATATAAAAAATTGCCTGAAGATATTTTAAACAGCTTGAAACAAGTATGTGAGATCAAATATTACCCCGACAGTGAAGACTATTCTATATTTCTGCATGACTTACATGACGCTGAAGGGATTATTGGCGCAGGAATGCGAATCGATCAGCATTTTTTAAAGCAAGCTCCAAAATTGCGAATTGTCAGCAATGTTTCGGTTGGATATGACAATTTAGACATTCAGGAATTAACGAAACGAAACATTATGGCAACCAATACACCTGATGTTTTAAATGAAACAACGGCTGATGCAATTTTTGGGCTGCTCCTTATAACAGCTAGAAGAATGGCGGAGTTAGATCGTTACGTAAAAGAAGGCAAATGGGAAGCCCCGATTGGAGAAAATTTATTTGGTGTTGACGTTCACCATAAAACACTTGGGATTATCGGCATGGGGAAAATCGGCACCGCCATTGCCAAACGAGCACATTTCGGTTTTGGCATGAACATTTTATATCATAACCGATCCCGCAATCAAAAGGCAGAGGAACAATTTCATGCCACCTATTGCGAGCTTGAGGACTTACTAAAACAATCAGACTTTGTCTGCCTTATGACGCCGTTAACATCAGAAACAAAGCATTTAATCGGGCTAAAACAATTTCAATTGATGAAACGAAGCGCCATTTTCATCAACGGTTCAAGGGGCCAGACCGTCAACGAAAAAGACCTTATTTACGCGCTCCAAAACAAACTCATTTTAGGTGCCGGGCTTGATGTATTTGAACAAGAACCTGTCCCGAAAGATCACCCTCTGTTAAAAATGAATAATGTCGTCACATTACCGCATATCGGCTCAGCAACTTATGAAACGCGGTATGCAATGGCAAAACTGGCGGCGGAAAATTTAATAAAGGGGCTGAAAGGATTATGTCCGCCCAATTTAATAAATCAAGAAGTGATGCGAAAGTGAATTGCTAATTTCAAACATTGACCATCGGAAACACTCCTTTCCAAAAAATCTTTTCAAAGAAAAAAGCGTTCTCCACGGAGGCGCTTTTTTTCTTTGAAAACATAAAATGTGAGTCCTTAAACTGCTGCTTGCTGAAACCTGGATAAATAATGATTCATTCAAGCCGTTCTAAGGTCAGCCTTTAGCTCCAGGCTGAGGAGGCTCGCACTCTTTTTCAATGGGCTGCTTTTTCTGTTATATTTCATTCGCTGCTGATGATTGTGCTGAAATAATCAAATCGTTTTCTTAAAGCATTCAGCAGTCATGGATGCTAGTTTTTATTTGCAGATCGGACGTTGGATGATCTGCTTTTTTTTACGTATTTAGTTGAGCATTTTGCATATTTTTTGACCCAAGAGCCATAAGGATTTCAAAGACATAAAAAAGGACTTCACCCCTAAAATGTAGAATTTTTGAAGTGACGAAACCACAAAAATTCAAAAGGAGGAAGTCACTTTGTATATTCTACAAGAAAGCCTATTTTCCTTTGAAGAACTGCAAAAATTAGAGTCAAAAGAGAAATTACCTATCTTTTTTAGCTCGCTTGATTTACGCCCTTATGCTAAACAGTTGAGAAGTTCTTCACCCCGAGGGGCTGACGGTCATTCCAGAGAAGGGATTCTAAGGGCTCTCATCGCTGCCCCACTCGAAGGCATCGACACCTTTACCGCCCTTCATCATCGATTGGATAAAGACCTTCGTTTCCGTTATCAATGCGGTTTATCGATTGATCGCCCCGCACCGTCTATCTCCACTCTCAGCCGGGTTTTTGCGGCACTTACCAAAAAAAAGCTGGCTGAAAAGATCTTCCTTGACTTGGTACAGTTAGCTCAGGAGGAAGGAATAATTGACGGCAGCCACCAGGCCATCGACAGTGCCGCCATTGATGCCTATGAAAAGAAACAGCCCAAAAAGCGTAGTGAACAAACGGGTAATGCCAATTGGGGCGCAAAATATGATTCCTTCGGCAATAAAATTACCTGGTTTGGCTATAAGATGCATCTTTCAGTCGATACCGCAAGCGAACTGCCAATAGCCATAAAAGTAACCCCTGCCCATGTGAACGATGGAGAAGTCGCACCAGAATTAATAGAGCAAGTGGCAGAGCGTACCAAATCCAAAATTGAATTTCTGATCATGGATGGCGGATATGACCAACTAAAAAACTATGAATCAGCCAAAAACATTGGAGCGCAAGCCATTATCCCGCTCAATTTGCGCAACGAAAAAGAGCCTCCTGAAGGGATTTCTTCCAATGGAACTCCGCGTTGTTCCATGGGTTATGAAATGACTTATTGGGGAGCTGATAAGGACCAGCTCAAGTTCAGATGTCCTCACGCAACCGGCAAAGTGGATTGCCCATTAGGAATGGCAGCCTGTTCATCTTCCAACTATGGAATGGTGGTAAAAGTCGACATCAAAAAGGATGTGCGCCGATATTCCAATCCGCACCGTGATACAAAACGTTGGAAAGAGCTTTACAACGAGAGGACAAGTGTAGAACGCTGTAATTCAAGAATGAAAAGCTACCTTACGGCGAACTCCCTACATGTATGGGGAATTGAAAAAGTAAAGACCCATATTTACCTGAACGCTATTGTATTACTTGTTTCAGCGCTAGCGATGGCAAAGGAAAATAAAGGGAAGAAAGCCGCTTAAAAAAATTCAATGTGAAAAATTCTGTAGGTATGCCCGAAAACAAGATTATTGTAATATTTTGTAAAATAACATGCTGGTAGCTATTTGCCGAGTGCTTTATTTTTTATACTTTTATCCAAAAAATCTAATTTTGCAAAATGCTCAGTTAAATAATTCGTGAAATGGAATTTTTTTAAAAAGATACTTTTTACAAAAATGTCATTTATGTTAATATAAAAAAAGATATTTCTATTTTCCGGTCATCAGATGACCTGTTTATCTGTTGTCAGAAAATTTAATAAAATGAAAGAAGGCGGACAAAGCTCTAAATGAACTGAAAGCTTCGTGAAAATGAAAGCGTTTAAACAATTCGATTTTATAACGAAAAATTTGAAGAAGGGGAGAAAGCCATGGTCAAGGGTAAATGGAAAATATTGATTGCCAGTTTAGTAGGAAGTGCGATTGAATGGTTTGACTACTTTCTTTATGGAACAGTTGCATCATTAGTTTTTAACCAATTGTTTTTTGTTAATGAAGACCCTACAGTCGGATTATTAATTGCCTATACTTCTTTTGCTTTAGCGTTTTTCCTCAGACCTGTTGGCGGAATTATTTTCAGCCATATTGGCGACAGGTTAGGAAGAAAGAAAACATTGGTTTTAACCCTTAGCTTAATGGGAATTGCCACATTTGGCATGGGGGTAATGCCTACGTATCAAGTGATCGGAATTTGGGCTCCTATCTTTTTGACTCTGTTGCGTTTCATACAAGGTTTAGCTCTTGGCGGAGAATGGGGAGGCTCTGTTTTACTAGCTGTTGAATATGCTTCAAAAAATAATAGAGGTTTTTTTGGAAGTGTACCTCAAATGGGAATTTCTTTAGGATTGATTTTAGGCACCCTTGCCCTTTCAATTATGTCACTTTTGCCGCATGATCAATTTATGTCATGGGGCTGGCGTGTTCCATTTCTGTTAAGTGCATTGCTTGTAATTTTCGGGCTGTGGATTAGAAAAGGAATTGATGAGACGCCTGCCTTTAAAAAAGCTCAACAAGAAGGAGAGGTTGCTAAAATTCCATTGGTAGACACTCTTCGCTACCATTGGAAAGAGGTTTTAATTGCGATGGGTGCAAAAGTCGTGGAAACTGCACCGTTTTATATATTTGGTACGTTTATTGTATCGTATGCCACTTCAACTTTGAATTTTGATAATACAGATGCATTAAATGCTGTACTGATAGGCTCTATCGTAGCTACAATCGTCATTCCGCTCGTCGGAAGCTTATCAGATCGAATCGGACGAAAAACGATTTATATTAGCGGAATTATACTCACTATTTTATATGCGTTCCCATATTTTTGGATGCTTCAACAAAATTCGGTGTTTTTATTAATTTTAGCAACGGTGATCGGCCTAGGCGTTATTTGGGGATCTGTGAATGCAGTTCTCGGCACAATGATTTCAGAAATTTTTTCGGCCAAAGTTCGATATACGGGAATATCTCTAGGCTATCAGCTTGGGGCTGCAGTTGCCGGAGGGACCGCACCGTTAATTGCAACCGCTTTATTAGTGGAATTATTTAACAATTCCTACATTCCTGTTGCCATTTATATTATTTTCGCTGCATTGATCAGCTTCATAGCTATTTGGTCTGTAAAAGATGGAGCGAATAGAGAGCTGAATGATAAAGTACAAATAAAGGCTTAAGAAAATTACAAAGCCCAGATTATTCCATTCCATGTGGATAATCTGGGCTTTATTTCTCACCATACTTGGGGTTGTTAATATAAAAATGAATAATTTTTCCATTAATAGGTATAAAAAAGCGAAAACTCTAGTATCGTAATTGTTGACTAGACAAACTAATTTATCAAATCTATTCTGCCATTACCATCTTTTTTATGGTTTCTATGCCTTCTGATGAAGTGCCTGCTGTTTTTCCAACCCAAGCAGCACTTCCATGCATTCTTTGTCCCATTTGCTTTGGGAAAAAATAAAATAAAACTCATCAAAAAGGGGGGATGGATACCGAAACAACGAACATCTTTTCTTTCGTATCCGCCTAGAAACGGGAAGAAAATTTGTCACCCCCGCCTTTTGATGATGAACCTTTTATTTTGCAATCTTCCTTATTTTTCATACTTCACAAACGGATCAGCAATGGTAATTTTTTGCGCTTCTGCATCGCTGGTGCCTACATATAGATCAGCTGTTCCATCCCCTTTTCTGATTAAACCGCCGCTGAAAACTACATTGACAAGGTCAGGCCGCTTGGCAGCGCCTTTCAAAAAATGGGATCTCGTTGCAATGAGTTCCATATCAGAAAATTTCATTGTATCAGGATCTAATACAAACACCATCGGATAATAATGGCGGTTCCCTTGTTCATCTTTGCTTGCTATATGTCCGAGCACACCAATCAGACCGTTAGAAAGCAAATGCAGTTCGTTTGCTCCTCCCCATTCTTCATCCGTAAATTGGCCCTCTAAAAGCGTGGCTTTTTCGAGATTTTCGGGATTAAGATCATCAAGAGTCGGTATTCGGATAAACCCAATTTTGCCGAGACCGCCTTTCTCGCCTTGAGGCCTTGTCAACACTCCAATTGATCCGTCTTTTAATTCAATCACTCTGATATCCTTCATGCCTTCAGGACCTTTAGCGAATTTTTCTAAATCTGCAATATTTTTCCCTTTATAAAAAAGCGTTCTCCACCAAAGTGAGCTTTTAAAAGTGGGATGCGGAAAAATTTCAACTCCGCCAAAAACTAAATCTCCTCCAATTCTCGTCACGAACGGATCCTGCAGCTGAAATTTCGGCGCTCCTTCTTTCGGAATCCACTTTCCATCCCGATTTACAAAGAAATATACTTCTGAATGCTCGCTGTTTCGAGGCTCTACTCTACCTGCTATGACAAGTTCCCCATCATCTAAAAACGGCGCCGAGATATTATATACGTCCCTATTTCCTACACCTTTGAAAATTAACTTTTGTGGATTGATCGGCTGAGGAGCATTTTCAAATTCTTTTAGCAGCTTAGCGCTTGACTTAATGCCCGTTTTCTCCAACCGCACAAAAGCTCCCTCCACACTTTTGCATTTCTGTTTCTAGCAAAGACTTTCTGATGTTTTATCATATTCAATTCCAATGATGCTTGACAATGATGTGTAACGGGGGAAAAATATTTTACAAATGGATTCATCAATATTATTTACCTTTTCAAAAGAATTCTTTTAATTATTTTACATAACAAAAGTATTTCGTCAATTATATCATTTACAAAGATCAGCAAATTATTTATATGCCCTGCCCTATTTCAAATAAAACGTTTGCAAAGTTTTTCCATTATTTCTTCAAGAGAAATTTCCGCACCTGCAACCGATTGATCCGATGCACCATAATAAATCCGAACTGTACCATTTTCCGTCAAAGCTCCGCATGTAAATACAACTTGACCGAAGAATCCGTTCATTTCATAATCCGCTTCAGGCTTTAAAATGGGTTCCTCCGTCTTAGCTAACATTTTCCCAGGATCATTCAAGTCTAGAAGCAGAGCACCTAAAGAATAGCAGTCGTTTTGATCAGCGCCATGATAAATAGCCAACCAGCCTCTATCGGTTTTAAATGGAACTGCTCCCCCGCCAATGCGGCAGCTGTCCCATCCTTTTTCGCTAAGACTAAGCAAATGCCGATGATTTCCCCAATATAAAAGATTGTCCGATTCAGCAATCCATATTTCCGGTCTGCCGATTCCTTTCGGTACAGGTCGATGCAGCGCATAGTACTTGCCATTAATTTTTTCAGGAAAAATGGCCACATCTTTGTTTTCAGGATGAAAAATTAACCCTAGCCGCCTGCATGTTTTAAAATCAGTTGTTGAGGCAAGCCCCACTCCAATGCCTTCAGGCGACACTGCGCTGTACTGAATGTAAAAAGATGCACCAATCTTAGTAATTCTTGGGTCTTCAATTCCCCATGCTTCACGTTCAGTTTCCGGATACATGAAAGGTTTATCATCAATGGTGAAATTCCGTCCGTCTTTGCTGCGGGCAAGCCGAAAATAAGATAAAGATGTGACATAGGCAGCTCTATGCATGGAATCACTGTAAAAAATCATTCTTGGGTCAGAAAAATCATATCTTTTGTCATTTTTTTGCAATTCCATCTCTTTCAGCTTTCCTTTTCCTGAAGAAAAATCGATATAAGAAATTTTCACGACATTTGGATCAGTACAGACAGGACGTTCAGCAACGCGCAGCAATAAAAGCACTTCGCCGTTCAACTGGGCAACACCAGCATTAAAAACTCCTATTACTTCATGTCCACGGTGAAAAGGTTTTACATCGTCCGGAGCAATCAGTGGATTTTCTGGAAAACGAAAAACTTTCACAACCAATGCCTCCTGTTTTAAAAAAATCTAGGAAGTTTTTTGAATTGCCATGTTATTTTTCTTCAATGTCCCCTTTTCAATTCCTGTTACCAATTGTGATCGAATGTTAAACAATCCATGATCAACGTTTGAATTATCTATCCAAAGAACATCTCATTTATACAGAGTCGCTAATATAAATATTCAGAATAAAAATCAAGGTTGATATGGCAATTTTCAATCAAAGGTAAGAGTTAAAGCATGAAATCCAGCTGTCCAAAAATCCACAAACACCTCTTGAATGGATTGGCAAGGCAAAACGCAGCACTTATGTATTGAAAGATGAGCCATTATTTTTATGGTGACAAAACAAACGAAAGATTGACATACTGCATAATGACAGGGATGGTTATCAAGGGGTGTACAGAGCAAATTCAAACAAAATTCTCTATATAAAAATGACAGTCCGATGGGTTCCTAAAATGAAGGATTGGGGAGAAATACTACTGTAAAGGACAAAAATAATCGAATAAAATTTGTAAATGTCCTTCATAGAGGCAATGAAGTCCAACAAGAAGCAATTGTATGTGCTGAATGTCCATCATAAAACTTTTGAAGAACGTAATTCAGAAAGAGAACATAAGAAAAATCCTTCATAAGACTTCTGAAGGATTAAACAAGATAGGAAAAAATGGTTTGTCCGATAAATCCCTAAAATGAAGGGGCTCCAAAAAGTCAGTTAACTTGGGCACCTCTCCAACGGAATATTTTGACTGTACCAAATGAATGGCTCCAAAAAGTCAGTTAACCCTGACTTTTTGGACAGCCCTACCATCTAAGCGTCTATTCATTTCGATTTTTTCCACCTTAGTCTGTCTTAAAAACGCTTGGCAGACAAGGAACTGATCTTTAGAGAAGATGCGAATCGAACCAAAAAAGTTCATGAGCGGACGAGGCCAGTGACGCTGGATGAAAGCATTCGCCGACAGTCTGAATGCCTCCCAAATAAGGAAGGCTAGACTTTGTTCAGCTGTTTTTATTCATTTGTATATTTTGCAAATGAAGCTCCAAGCAGGTAACAATAGTTCAAATGGCAAGAATAAGCTTTCCGCATAGCTCAAACAGCGGCTGAAAATTAAAGCCTAATTTCCGGATAAAACAATACTTTGCCGATGAACTCTTTTTTTTCTAAAATTTTTTCAAACATTTTCGGTCCTTCCTCTAACGTGATGCGATGTGTGATCAGCGCCTCAGCGTTTATTTTTCCGGTTCTCATACAATCGATGGTCGTTTTCCATTCTTTTCCCGGAAACGGAGACGATATGGCATTCCAAGATCCTAATACGGTTAATTCGTTTCGGACGATTTTTTCAAAGTAAAATCTTTCGACTAGGACGTCTCCGTATGGAATTCCCATAAATACAACCTGCCCTCTCTTTTTCGCTAATGAAAAAACTTGGGCGGAAGTTACAGGGGATCCCGCTGATTCTACAGCAATGTCTACTCCTTTTCCATTCGTCAGCTCCATGATTTGATCATATGCCGATTTTTCAAGAGGATTAATCGTAAAATCCGCTCCCATTTCTTTGGCAATATTTAATTTCTGATCATCGATATCAATCGCAAAGATTTCACTTGCTCCAAAAATTTTTGCCCATTGGACTGCGAGAAGCCCGATAGTTCCGCATCCCATGACAGCAACGCTGTCACCCGGCTGCAACGATGTCCGGTAAAGCCCGTGTACGACAACGGATGACGGCTCAATCAAAGCAGCGGAGTCATAGCTTATCTCGTCCGGTATTAAAAGCACATTTTCACTAGGCAATTTCACATATTCGGCAAAGGATCCCGGCTGTAAGGCTCCAATAACATGCAAGCTTTCACATTGGGACAAAATCCCTTTTTTGCAGCTTTCACATTTACCGCAATATAAAGCAGGACAGCCGACAACCCTGTCTCCTGCTTTTACATGAGAGACAGAAGGACCAACTTCTACCACTTCACCGGAAAATTCATGTCCCCAAATCATCCCTTGTACGTAAGGTCCCAGTTTTGCATATCTTGAAATGTCTGAACCGCATATGCCTGTTGCTTTTACTTTAATGATCACGTCGTTCTCATTTTCTATCCTTGGTTCACTAGCATCCTCGAACCGCAGATCTCGTTTTCCGTAAAGTTTTAGTGCTTTCATTTCCTATTCCCTTTCCCGCATGGTTTAATTTTCGTTATGAACCTTCATATCTTGCTCCGAACGAACACCTTTAGATTTATTTTTGAAAAGCTTGTAAAATGCAACTGCCAACACGATTGAATTTATGATAAATTGATGTTCAATATAAAAATCGCTGACCATTCTCCCATACGGTCCAAGAATAAAATCTATGATGCTCTCAATCATTTTTTCACCTCTTATTGACATGTTTGTCAATACTTTACTTCTTCCCCTTTGCCAAGACTTACATGAGACATATCCCCACCTGCTATGCGGTGGGGAACAACTGATTATTCATGAACAGGAGTTAAAATAACTTTAATTGCATCGCCGCTTTTAATTGCTTCGTATGCTTTATCCCATTCAGAAATGTTGAATTGATGTGTTACAAGTGTTTTAGTATTTACTCTATTTTCATTCATCAAGGCTAAAGACGGCTCCCAATCGCTTGGTTTTTGACTGCGAGATCCGGTAAATACAATTTCTTTTTGAATAATTTTTTCCATATCAATAGGGATTTCAGATTTTGCATAAATGCCAACCTGTACAAATTGGCCTTTCTTTTTCAATAAATCGAGCCCCATGTTCAAAGCAGGTACAGCACCGGTACATTCAAATACTGCGTCTACACCGTAGCCATCCGTCAATTCATTGACTAATTGTTTGACGTCTTCTTCTTGAATGTTTACGGCATAATCCAGTCCAAGCTCTTTTGCCTTTTCCAGCCGCAGCTTGTCATTGCTTAATCCGGTTATGATAACTTTAGCTCCTAAATCTTTTACGACTTGAGCGACTAATAAACCAATCGGACCGGGGCCGAGTACTAAAACGACATCACCTTGATGAATCGTAGCTTTCTTAACTGCATGATGTGCACATGCAAGCGGCTCCGTCATCGCTGCAGATAGAAAATCTACATTTTCAGGAAGCTTATGAACACTTTCTTTACGTGCAATCAAATAGGTTGCAAAGCTTCCATCTTGCTGCGTGCCCAGCCCTTTTCTGTTGCTGCATAAATTGTAATCACCGGACTGACAGTATTTACATGTTCCGCATATATAATAAGTAGTTTCAGAGGTTACCCGATCTCCTACCTGAAATTCAGTTACATTCTCCCCGACTTCTGCTACTACACCGGAAAATTCATGGCCTAACGTAACGGGGGCTTTCACTTTGTAATGTCCTTCATACGTATGAATGTCCGTACCGCATATTCCGCTGTATTTCACTAAAATTTTGACTTGATCCGGTCCGACTTTCGGTTCTTCCACATCTACTATTTCCAAGTTCCCAAATCCTAGTTCTTTTTTTACTAAAGCTTTCATTTCTTTATCCCTCCAGCAAGCTGCAATATTGGAGACTATTAATTGAATAGCGCAAAAATTCTATAGATGACGTAATTGATCAGATTTCCACCTTGGTCGATACTAGAGATTTTGCTCGCTCCTTCAGGCATGTTAAATTTAGATTCTACAGCCATCTCAGTATGGAGCGCCGCCAAATCTGTCGCCATGTACAGTGACAGGGCGATTAACAACGTACCAACGATTACCGAATGAACAATGTTTCCTCTTGCAGCACCGACAATAAATGCAACAATGAAAGGAATGGTAGCTAAGTCCCCAAACGGAAGAACGTTATTTCCAGGTAAAATAATGGCGATTGCTACTGTGATCGGTACTAAAATAAGAGCTGTTGAAATTACGGACGGGTGACCAATTGCAACGGCAGCATCTAGCCCGATATAAATATTTTGTGCGCCGAATTTCTTTTGAAGCAGTTCTCTAGCTGATTCAGAAATCGGCATTAAACCTTCCATTAAAATTTTCACCATTCTCGGCATTAACACCATAACTGCTGCCATAGACATCCCGATTTCGATCGTATCTCCGACAGAATATCCAGCCAATAATCCTAATGCGACACCTAAAATTAGCCCCATAAAGATCGGTTCACCAAAGATCCCAAATCTTTTTTGAATCGTTTCCGGATCAGCATTTAAATTTTTAAGACCTGGTATTTTTTGAATCAATTGGATCAATGGGATACCAAGAACTGCGTATGAAACCGTGCTTCCCGTTGCAACAGAAATTCCCGGAAGCCCGAAATATTTATCAAGCATCGGAGCTGTCCAATCTGCAATTTTCAAGCAAGCAATTTGGAATAATACCGCGGCAATTAAGCCTTGAATAATACTGCCTGATAACGTATATACAATTGCACCGGTAAAAGTGTAATGCCAAAAATTCCAAATATCTACATTCATTGTTTTTGTCGTTTTTGTCACAAGCATCAAAACATTTACTAACAATCCGAGAGGAATGATAAAGGCTGCAATTGGGGAGGCCCAAGAAATCGATGCAGCAGCCGGCCAACCTACATCAATAACATTCAGTTCGATTCCAAATCGATCAACCATTCCTTGAGCTGCCGGCCCTAGATTATTGACTAAAAGATCAACTACTAAGAAAATCCCTACGAATGCAACACCAATCGTCAAACCGGCCCGAAAGGCTTTTCCGGGTTTTTGTCCGAAAATTAACCCTAGTATAAAAATCGCCACGGGCAAAATAACTGTTGCACCTAAATCTAAAAATGCTCGTATCGCATCAACAAAACCTTGCATATTTTTCCCCTCCTTAAACCCCTACCAAAATAATCAAACGTTTGTTTAATTTTTCAGCGCTTCCAAAATTTCTTTTTTCACTTCATCCAGTCCAATGCCTGTTAAGAAAGCGCGTGCATTAATAACCGGGAACGGGTACTCCTGCTGTACAATTGTTGTACTAATTAATAAGTCAGCCGTGTCCACATAAGAACCAACTTCTGTAATTTTTATTTGAATAATTTCACATTCAATGTTATGTTCTTTGCAAAGCTGTTGCACCGCATCATTAACAATAGTTGAAGTAGCAATTCCAGCACCACATGCGACTAATACTTGTTTTTTCTTCATTTCAATTCATCTCCTTTAAATCTAAACATTCTATAATTTTTGTTTTGATTAATGTTTTATTTTTTTCTGTTGTTAAAAACTTGATGACATCCTCGTTTTGAAAGATGCTTATCAGTTTTTGCAAAATTTTCAAATGAGAATTTTGCTTGTCGATCGCTAATAAAAACACAATTTTTACCGGAGTTTTTGCCTCCTGCTCCCCCATGATTCCAAACTCAACAGCGTCTTTTAGTATCGCCAAGCTGATCGCCTTTTTATTGACATGAACGGAATCCGTATGGGGAATGGCGACAGATATATTACTGGAAGTTGGGAGACCGGTCGGAAAGGTTTTTTCCCTCTCAATAATTGCATCTATAAAACTCTCTTTTACAAAGTTTTTTTCGTAAAGATGGTTTCCCATTACTTTCAAAACTTCTTCCTGATCCTTCGCTTTTAAGTCGCAAAAAATCAAAGATTCATCAAAATGCAAATCAATCACTGGTATATCACCTACTCCATTAATAAAAGAGCTTTTATTCTTGTGCATATAATTTCAGAACTTCATGTAAGTCTTTCATGCTTTGTGCGTTCAATACTTTATTCAAATCCTGTTCATTTCTCACTAAATTCATTAATTGCATGAATGCTTTTAAATGTTGATCTTTATCTAAAGCTGCAATCACAATGATTAACTTAATGGACTGATAGTTTTCAAAGGCTACTCCTTTTCGCAATTTCAATAAGCTCATCGATAAACGATTTACTCCTTCATCAGGTGAAGCATGTGGAATAGCTACATGTTCACTGATGACAAAATAAGGATCTGATTGGCAATGTTTGATCATTGCTTCAACATATTGTTCTTTAATGCTTTTATCCTTCAGCAAAGGCTGGGCCGCCAGTTTAATCGCTTCTTCCCAACTACGAACCGAATGGCGGAATATCATCGTTGAAGGAGTAATTAAATCGCATAAATTCGGATTTTTAATAGAATGATTTTCTAACTTGTTGTTAGAGCCTTGGTGAATATAGCTTTGAATCGCATTGTAAAGCTCTTTTTTATTTTTAATGACAGCATGCTTTTCAATAATTCCCATTAATTCTTCAACATTTATTACTTCAGGTACAAACCCATATAAGTCAGACATCACTTCTTTTCGCAATCGTCTTTTTTCTTCAGCACCAATAAAATGATCTACAAGGAAGAACTTTTTATTTGTTTTCAAATAAACTGGAGAAAAGACAATGTCATAATCCATTTCATATTGTTGGAATTCGCGCACAGACAATGAATCAAGAAAAATAAATTCAGGAAACAGTTCTCTTAGCGTCCCATACATCAATCTGGAAACTGATATTCCTTTTGGGCAGACAACTATGGCTTTCATTCTTTGGCTAATATTGTCGCCCTGCCTGGAAAGCCACCCGCCGATTAAAATTGTTAAATAAGCAATCTCACTTTCCGGAATAGCTGAACCGATTAAATCTTCCAGCGGTTTAACCGATTTTTTAACAAGATGATGCAATTCCTTGAAATTTTTATTGATATCATCAAGAACATCATTTGTATCAGTTAAATTGTATTTAATTCGAAAATAGGCGGGCTTCATATGAAGGACGAGCTTTTGAAGAAGCTGCTCTTTATCCTTCAAAAAAATGAACGTATTTTTTTCAAAGTTGTCGATCACTTGACTTAGCGCGCTTTTTAATTCAGGAATTTCTTTATCAATCTCCTCTTTAGACCAATAAACATTCGTTGTCAGCAAATTCAGAGTAATAAAGAGCCGTTCTTCCTCTGAAACATTTGGAAAATCATGCAAAAGTTCTTCCGTTGCCAAGTATTCTTTTGTGCCGGAAATCTCATTATAATTAAGGTTAAAAGAACCGATATGATGGCCTTTCCGTATTCTTCTTAAAATAAAAATTAAAATATAAGGCATTAACTCAAGTTTTTCGTCTGTAAATTTCAGATTTAACGATGCCTCCACTTTTTCGAGGCGATTTTTAAATTCCTCTAACTCATCTACAGATAATTGCGAAATCTGAATGATCTTTTCTTTTCCTTGATCTGCTGTCCAGATGCTGTTCGTGATAGAGATTAACAGTTTCCGGCATTGAAATTCGTCTCCCTCAATGACGTATCCATATTTTCTTGAATACTTGTATTCAAGGCCGTGTTGTTCGACAATATCCTTTACTTTTTTCAAATCGTCAATAACGGTATTCTTGCTCACTTTTAGTTCAGATGTGAAATGAGCCAACGATAAGGCATCCATTCTCGTTAAAATCATCAATATAATGAAATGGACGCGCTGCAGTTTCGATAAATCATAAAAATCGACTGATTGAGTATTTTCCTTTTCACTCAATACTTTTAGTAAACTCGGATCTACAACAAAATAGCCGTGATTTGTCCTTTCAATCTGAGGGAAATTTTGTTCATAAAGCCAATCATTGATCTTGGAAAAACTATAATTGATCTGTCTCTTGCTCAAGTTGAATTTTTGAGCAAGTTCATTGCTACTAATGTTTGGATTTTTGATTACTTCTTTCAAAAGACAATTGCTTCGAATGTCTAGTAGCATTTGTACCTCCTTTCTAAGCACAATTTTAGGCCACTTTTCCTAAAATTGATTACGCTTTCATTCCTTTTTTTGAATTTTCGCTTTACAATTTTGGGATGAACTGATCTGTTCTCGTTATTATCAAATATTAAGGACACCTTCTGAACGAATGACATCCTCCTTCTGATAAATCTCATTTTCAGGCATTAAGGCAGTCCGAAATGGATGCTGCATCAAGTAAATGGATTTAAATCCAATTACTTATTTAATTTATCTATAGACTTCCCAACAAGGATTTAGAATATAAAGAAGTACAAGGTCAAAGATCTTACCCAGTCGCTTGTAATCAACAGCGACGAAAAAACTGTCCATCCGGAAAAGATAAGACGGGATTCGTTTGACACTTACTGTAAAATCGAATGTCCTTGGATGTACGAGCTCTTCTTAACCGTCTTGTTAGGAATCAGCTAATATACTAACACAATTACATAATGTTATTTATAATTTCATAAAAGAAACATAATGAAAAATATTTAAAATTTTATCTAAATTTTAAAATATAATTATAAAAAATCCATATTTTATCATAAATTAAGGAAAGATGTATGAAATCATAATACAAATTCTTATTATTCATTCGTATAAAAAACGTCATTTTTTTATTGAACTCAAATGAAATTTACTGTATATTCTAATTATTCTTATAATTAAAAATTCTATGGGGTGGGATTAGCTGATGAGCGATTTTTCAAATGAGAAATTCACGGTTGCTGCCGTACAAGCCTCTTCGATTTTATATGACAGGGAAAAATGCTTGGAAAAAGCTATTTCGTTAATTGAAGAATCCGCGAAACAAGGGGCTCAATTAGTTGTATTGCCTGAGTCTTATATTCCTGGCTATCCGTATCACATCTGGTTAGGAACACCAATGTGGTATCATGAACTATTTAAGGAATGGTTTCTCAATTCTGTAGAAGTACCTAGTAAAACAACTGATGCTTTATGTGAAGCTGCACGAAAACATAATATACATGTCGTTATTGGTATTTCAGAGCGAGATGGCAAAACATGCTATAACACAATTTTATTTATTGATAATAAAGGGAAAATTTTTGGCAAACACAGGAAATTGGTGCCGACTCATGTTAAGCGTGTTCATTGGGGCATGGGAGATGGAAGTTATCTTAATGTTTATGACACAGAGCTGGGACGAATGAGCGGGCTGGTCTGCTGGGAGCATACTATGGATTTGGTACGTCATTCCCTTATCGCACAACGCTCCCAGCTGCATTGTGCCGTATGGGTAGGATTTTCAAGTATAACGGGTTGGGATACATTATTTGATATGTCTACTGAACTATCTGCGCGTTATCATGCTCAAGTAGGCGGATGTTTTGTTATCAATTGTCAAAGTACAGTCGACAAGGACAATGTGGAAAAGTTAACACAGATTGATTATCAAAAAGAGTGGATAAAGCCTGGAGGGGGCTGGACGGCGATTATCGCACCCGGTGGTTCGATATTATCCGGTCCTTTAAAAGGAAAGGAAGGTATTTTGTACGCTGAAGTTGATATGAAATTAATTGCTGATATGGCACATTGGCACGATGCCACCGGACATTATTCACGACCTGATGTGACTAGTCTTCTGTTAAACCGCGAGCCTTATAAAGTGCTCCGAGATATGAACAATGCCAATAACATTAGTAATCCGAAGAATAGAAGTGGTCATGATCAACAATCTGTTGATCAAATAATGAACTTGTTAAAGCAATTAGAACAAAATCTTCGAAGCAGTGAATCAGATGAGCTCAGCAGAAGATTATCAGAAATTCAGCGCGAAGCCGTTCATGCATTTACAAGGGGGAATTAACCATGTGTCTTTGTTCTTTCGGTCCGAATTCTGGTGTTCACACTTATGATGTGACAAAATCAAAAGTAACGTATTTCAAATATAATATCAATGATCGTACTTTAGTTACGAACAAACAAGAGCAAGCAGATAGTGAAGCGTTGCCTAAGGGAAAAAGTCAATCATTATAAGCATATGCACACAAAAACTCCCTTGTTTTCCTCGAAACTAGGGAGTTTGTCTGAATGACAGAAATATAGCCAATTTTTCAAACGAACGAACATTCGGCTGTTCTTCATTATAAATCGCCGACCAGCAACCATTATGGATCAGCAGGTTGCAAAAAAACAGGGACAAACAAAATCCGAAATGCTTCTGACCGCAAGCTGCCATTGACCGTCATCTTGTATGGAAAGAGCTTCTTGAAATTTTAGCTCAGAGTTAAGTAAAAAAATCAGGAACTTTACAATCGACATTTCGAAAGAACGGCTCTTCTTGTGATTATTTTGCAAAACGAGGGGCTCTAAGTATGTTCCTATAGTCTATGATTTCACGATTCCTAGACCGCCACATTTATCCAATACGAAACGGAAACTTTATTTTATACGCTAACTCTTGAAAGTCTATAAAAGGATTGCGGTTTCCCTGTATATAATAAATCGATTGGTTCCGATGCTTTTCATAGATGGAAACGGGAAACGATTCATGCCAGTGAATCAGTAAAGAAAGATTAATTTGTTTAAGGCTGCTTTTTTTTATTTCATTCGGGTATCGCAATAAAAAATACATCATTGCTCTCGCAACAGTACCTTTGCCATGTTCCGGTTCGAATCGGCCGTCTTTGACAACTCCGCAGCGATTGCGGATTTTTTCTTTTGGCGATTCCGGCTGATAAAAAGAAAAATCATGAAAAGGATAATTGGATCGTTTGACATTGCACTCCGGATGACAAACAAATAAATGATGCAAATCGCTTTTCATCGGTTCCCGTGCATGAAACCAAGACTGCGGAACAATATGTTCTGTATTATATTTTAAACGCAAGTCAATGCTTTTCATCTTTTTCAATAAAGAAATGTCCTTTTTGCTGACTATTTCTAAAAGAGCTTGAAATTGCTCATATCTTTTTTGAATTATTTCGAAATCTTCTTGTATGATTCGGCTAGGATCGCTTTTTTCGCCAGAATAGATGCTTTTCACTGTTCCATCCGGCTGCAAATCGACCCACGTATACAAATAATGATCTTTGCATATAAAATACGGCAGCTGATTTTTATGTGTTTTTTTCACTAGATTATGATAATGGTAAAATAGGTTCAGCCCCTTGATTTCTTTTCCGATGACATTTTTGTAATAATGCTCTATATCTTTTTTATCTTTTTCTGGATCATAATAAAACTTCGTGTTTTGGCGGATTTTTTCCTGATTCTGCAAAAGAGTAAGAGATGTCCGAGTACGATCTTTTTTCTGCCACTCCTTGTGCTCTGCAATATTTTTAATTAAAGGTGCATCTTTTCTCCTTTTTCTTCCCATCATTCCTCATACCTCAATAATTAGTATCATGCTTGCAAACAATGAAACTTTGTTACTTTTGCAGCTTGCGAAATACAAGAAAAAATTTTCATCGTCAACAGCCAATCAAAAACCTTCTATTATTCTTTATTAATGGAATAATGCCAAACTCCTTTTTCCATCTTCTTTCTAATTTTTCCGTTTAATTCCAAATAATCTAGATGTCCTATAATTTCAGACATCACAAGCGAAAACTGCTCCGAATACTTATTTCCATAATAGGCTTGGGCTAGACCGCTCGCGGTTGTTACCCCGTTTAAAATGAGATTCATAATTTTTTCTGCTTTTTTCTCAATCCCTTTTAATCTTTTATTTATTAAATCTTTCGGGTCTTGAATGAATACACCGTGTCCCGGAAATACGAGATCAAGAGGCAAATCCGAAACTTTCTCTAAAGAATGTTTATGCTGGAGTAAAGTCGGCATCCGCCGTCCAAAAGAATCGGGTTCGACAAGTGCGTTGCTGGATATATGCTGAATCAGCAAATCACCTGAAATCATCCAACGATGCTTTGGATCATACAGCGCAATTTGATCCGGAGCATGTCCGGGCACCTCGACAATTTGAAAATCCAAATGGCTGCTCTCGACTGGAATGATCTCCGCTTGGATAGCAAGTTTTCTGTTTTTCACAATCGATTCTTTTAAATAATCGACCTGCTTTCTCCCTGCTTCATGACATCCCATTTCCTCATATAATTTAGAAAAAAACTCCACCCTCATCTCAAGAAATTGGCGGTCTCTCTTTAAGCGCGGGATCGCATTTTTGTGGGCATAAACTTGAATGGGGTGATCCGCAATGATTCGATTCACTAATCCGACATGATCTATATGGTTGTGAGTTAAAATGATTTCGGTTAAGTCATGCAAAGCCAACCCGTTTTTTTGCAGCGTTTCCAACAATGCATTCCAACAAGCCTCATGATCCAAACCAGCATCTATTAAAGCAAGGGATTCTTTTGCTTTCACTAAAAAAAAGTTGATCGTTCTTAAATTAGACGGAACATCGACGATAATCGGGATGATTTCATAATTTTGCTTGCGAAGCTCCATATTTTTACTCCCCCTTTGTTTTGACGAACCAAATAAACCGCTTAAAACCCCCGACTTTAAAATTTGATACAAAGCGAAAAAAAGAGTTATGTGATTTGTTTCAGTCCTTGCAGTGCAGACGCTTACTTTAACCAAATCCCCATTTTTGCCATACCCTTTGGAAAATTTAGAACTGTATAAACATATTATATGTTTTTTTAAAAAGGTTTGTAAAAGAGAGGCTGCCAATTTATTTTCCATTTGTAACATGTAAGGCAATAACAAATATAGATCCGGTAGTACGGCCGCTGATTTCACGCTAATTTTACATCAAAAATCCCCATCGCCAACCGGCCGATAAGGTACTGTAAATTGACGCGCTTCATATTAAATACCAAAGCTCTTTACTGAGAAATAAATAACCCTCTTCCTTATTTTCAATGGAAAAGGGAAATCTGCTTGAACATTAAAATTCATAAATTCTTTTTTACATGTTGATCTAGGTCCGAAACAGGCAAAAGAACTAGCAGCTTCTTGCTAGCATTCTTATACATAAAATAAATCCGGTCGAATGAAAAAACGATTCAACCGGAATTAGTTTTTCAATAATTTCTGAATATCTTGCTCAAAATCAATCGGTTCGTCCCATGGTTCATATCTATTCACGACTTGGCCGTTTTCATCAATTAAATATTTTGTAAAATTCCATTTAATATCGTTGCCAACCAGCCATTCAGGGTATTCATTCGCTAGTTTGATTTTTAATAGTTTTTCTGCCGTATTCGATTCATCAAATCCGCGGAACGGCGCCTCATTTTTCAAATATTCGAATAATGGATGAGCGTTTTTTCCGTTCACGTCGATTTTTGCAAACATCGGGAATGTGACGCCATAATTTAATTGGCAAAAAGAAGCTGCTTCATCGCTTGTTCCCGGCTCCTGTTGATCAAACTGGTTGCATGGAAATCCTAGTATTTCAAAACCTTGATCATGATATTTTTTATATAGCTTCTGCAATTCTTCAAACTGGTATGTAAATCGACATTTACTAGCGGTGTTCACCACTAAGAGCACTTTTCCTTTAAATTCTGCTAAAGAAACTTTTTCGCCGTTTGCTTTTTCTACTTCAAATTGATAAATAGACATGGGAAACACCTCTTTTATTATTAAGTTACTCAGCTTTCGCAGTCCAAAATCTTGTTTAAATGCTTGATGTAAATGGTTTTGGGAAGTACAAAATTATCATTTGACATTTTTTAAAACATAAAGAAAGACACCTATTCTTTTGGTAAAATATTGGTGACGAAACCAAATCCAAAAGAAAGGTGTCACCACTATGATAACGAATAAAGACTACTTTGCGCAATTACCAAAAGAAATTAAACAAGGATTTTCCGAATTAAATATTGGATATCATTTAAGAAAAGCGAATATTACGAAACTTTCCGGGTATTCTTGTCTTACTGTTTTCAAACTGATTTTTCTTTTAGTCTTCCAATATAAGAACTGGTTTCGTGCTTTTATGAGTAAACGATCTCAGGATCTGCCCGGAAAGGATACAGTCTATCGCTTTTTAAATACACCAACCTATCATTGGAGAAAGTTTCTGCTTTCATTAAGCAGTGAAATGATCCGTCTGCTTCAACCATTAACTTCAAAAGATCGTGTCACAGCTTTTGTGATTGATGATTCTGTCTTTTCAAGAAACCGTAGTAAGTCGGTTGAACTGTTGGCTAAGGTTTTTGATCACTCTACCCATCAGTACTTGAAAGGGTTTCAAATGCTTACCCTTGGCTGGACCGATAGTTTTACTTTTATTCCCGTTGATTTTGCTCTTCTAAGTTCACCGAAAAAGGAAAGTCGCCTGCAAGAAATCAATACCAATATTGATAAACGAACATCTGGCTATAAGCGTCGCCAGGAAGCTCTGAAATCAAAACCGGACGTGGCTTCAGCTTTACTTGATCATGCGCTTGAAAAAGGGATTATAGCTGACTATGTTCTCATGGATTCCTGGTTTACACAAGCGCCTTTAATTGAGAAGATTACGAACAAAGGGTTATTTGTCATTGGCATGGTGAAGCAATTAAAGCAGCGATACGTTTACAATGGTGAACGTTTCACACTGAATCAACTTTACAAATTGGCAAAACCTCACATGGGTAAAAAAGACATTCTCGGATCCGTTTATGCTACTTTAGACAATGGAATTCCAGTAAAAATTCTATTTGTACGAAACCGTAATAAACGGAGCGAATGGCTTGCCATTCTCAGCACAGATACAACATTAGAAAATGAAGAGATCATTCGTATTTACGGCATGCGTTGGGACATTGAAGTCTTCTTCAAATGCAATAAATCCCTTTTAAATTTAGAGAAAGAATTCCAGGGACGTTCCTACGACATGTTAATTAGCCATACAACCATTGTTTTTACACGATATATTCTCATTGCTTGGCAAATGCGAAAAGAGGAGGATCCTAAGACGATTGGCAACCTTTTTTACATCCTTTGCGAAGATGTAAAAGACATAGATTTTATTACTGCCCTTCAATCACTTATTGACCTTTTCCAAACTTTGGCGGAAGCCGAGGTTTCTTTGAACATGGACATCTTTAAAAATCAAATGAATAAATGGTTGGCCACTATACCTAATTATATCAAGCAATGCTTAAATATTTCTGTGTGCGAAAGTTGAGTAAGTTATAATTATTATAATATAAAAATATTATCACGCAAAAAAATTGCTCTCAGTTACAAATTTGGAAACTTTTTGCCTGAAACGAAAAAAATGAAGGTGAATACCCGCCTATTTTTTCAATTTGAAGCATTGATGTTTTTAGAATGGCTGCCTTAGTCCTCCTTTACTATAAAAATTTGGGAGCTCTCGGCAGAATCCATTAATTTTTGAAAATATATGTTTCCTCTTTGTAAATAACTCGAGCCTTCACAAGTATTGAGTATTTTCCGGCGCTCGCATTTAAGTTGTAATTAGATACACTCACTAATTCCTTCATTCATTTCTTGTGTTAAAGTGTCTCCTTCAACCGTTCCTTACTTATAAGTATTCAACCACTAGTGCCAGCTGGATTTTTTGTCCAATCTTTCCTTTCATCTTAAGCTCCCGCCTGCAGATCATCCCGCTGTTCGGTTTTCCATGAATGGCTAAATTGTAAGATTCCAACGCTACGGCAGCTTTTTTTATTTCATTTACAAGAGTTGTTCTCCCCAGATTCATGTCAAAAGCGAGCTCATCCAGCGTATTCCTTCCTTTGCTGTTGATTAATCGATCAATGATAAAAGCGATACGCCTTTGTGATGAATCCAGCATGTTTTTCTTCTTAGAAACGGTTTCAATGAAATCATCAAACCTATGCCCATCTTCAATAAACAAATGGTAGCCTTTTCCCTTTTCGTTTTTGATGGCTGCAATCCCATTCAGTTCACTGTTAAGCTGCTTAATATAATTGCGGATTGTTCTCGTGCTGACTCCCAATGAGTTGGCAAGATAATCCAAAGAACAATAGGATTTTTTTTGAAACGTTTCTAGCATTTGAACAACACGGCCATCAATTGTAAAATCCAACAATATTCACCACCTTTTACGTAAAAATAAAGTGACATAGTTTCGTCTATCAGTCAAAGGTAGTGATTGGAATTTTGTGATATTTCGTTATAGGACCATTTTTTTAGGCTCCTGTGATCTTAACCGCGGGATTTGCCTCCAGAAATATTAACTGTCGTACCAGTAATATAACTTGCGCGGTCTGAAGCCAAGTAAGAAACTAAATCGGCTATTTCCTTTAGTTTACCCGGACGCCCAAGAGGAATGGAATTGCTGTAATCCGTTGACAATTGATCAACTGTGACGCCTCGAGTATAGGCAAGCGCTTCATTATAAGCATCTGACGTCAAGCCTGTCGGTTCGTTGATACCAGGCGCCACCGCAACAACCCGGATATTGTATTTGCCGAGTTCTTTTGCCCACGAACGAGTGAAAGCTATTAATGCTCCCTTTGTGGCGGCATAGCAGCTTTGACCAGATGATCCTTCCTGTCCGGCTTCGGAAGCAATATTGATAATCACTCCTTTATTTTGTTTAATCATTTCCCTGGCAGACGCCTGTGCACAAAGGTAAGGACCTTTTTGATTGACAGCTACCATAAAGTCAAAATCTTTCTCATTCAACTCGTATTCAGGTTTTTCACCTTTGACATCGACTAACAATCTTGGCAGGTTGACTCCGGCATTATTTACTAAAATATCCACTGAGCCGAATAATTTCACGGTTTCTGCCACCATTTTGTCAACGCTTTCTTTTTTTGTAACGTCACATTTTAGAAAATAAGAACCATTATCTTGCGGTCCTTTTTCTCCATTTAAATCGGCTACAACAACTTTTGCCCCATTTCGGATCAGTTCGTTTGTGATATGTAATCCGATCCCGGAAGCGCCGCCTGTTACAATCGCCACCTTTCCTTCTAATTCAAGCCATGAGTCACTCATTACGATCTCCTCCTTTTGATCTAATCTCTGCTCATTAGATGCTTTTAGTGTAAAATGTTTTAACCTTTCATTTAATACACAGTTTTTCACTTAAAATTGAAAAGTGGTGCATGAGCGGACAAAACGGCGGAAACAGATTGGAGCTGTAGAAATGAAAGAAAGTCTTACCTGCTTTCAAGGGCGACTATAAGCCAAAAGACATATAAAAGTACGGAGTAACGAGAAAAAGACGTTCAGCGTTCCAGAGGAAATACCGTAATGAACGCAAACGCACGACGTAACGAAGCGATATTCGTTCATGAAAGCAAAATGGTGTAAACCGCACGCTTTCAGCAGCTGATAAATATATGAATGAATCGTATTGTTTTATTTTTATTGCATGAATTTTAGACTACAGGAAATCTATGATTTATAAACGAAAAAAATAATCTTTCTTATCAAATGAAGGATTAGACTATAAATCCCTAATTTTTAGTCAAAAAACGATGCAAAACTTATCATTTCAAAGGCAATGGGTGTTGAACCACGATTGTATCCCTCCTTGTATTCACTAACGGGAAGCAGTCTTCATGTTTTCTTTTTTACACTATCAAATGTGTGGACTGAATTTGCAAGATTTGATGCTTTTGAATTACTCTAATTTGCAGATTTTTATTTACATAATATTACAAAAAAGTTTATTATGGCATCATACGTAAGGGAATGAGACAAGCTGCATTACTTGTGAGCGGCAAAATAGACTTATAGGAATATTAAGTGAGGTCATCATTTATATACCTACTAATGCCCAATTAGGAATTAGACTAGTTTTAAATGAATATAGATTCAGGAGTGAAAAGATTGCGCAACATTATTTTATTATTCATTATGTTTTTTTGGTTGGCTGCAATAATGTAAATGAATTCAGTAGCATTGCATTAAGTTAATTTTAATTTGTCAAGCCCAATTTTATGTTAAATTTCATCTTTTTGGATAAAAAAAAACTCCTTATAATTAGGATTGGCAGTCCTATCCAAATCCTAAGAATAAGGAGAAACCATTATGGATAAGAATACCACAGAATCCACAATAAATGAACTATTTAAAGAGATCGATCCAATAACTTTTTCAAAACTAATTAATGTGATTGACGTTGACAAATACATTAAAAAATTAACGGCGTATAAGTTTTTACAACTTTGTATCATCGCTCAGTTAAACGAATTGGAAAGCTTAACAAAATTGGCCAAACATTTGAAAGACAAGGAAGAGTTGCAGACATATCTGGAATTTGATGCAATTAGTACTTCGCAACTTTCTCGCAAATTAGGCCAATTATCCCCTCAACTGTTTGAAAAAGTATTTAAATATCTGGTCTTAAAGATCCAAGGGCAAATGAAAAATGCCCCGATCATCCGAAACATTGGTCGTCTTCTGGTCATTGATTCTACCACGATGAGCATGAGTTTGAGCCAATATCCATGGGCAACTTTTCGTAAGACAAAGGCTGGTGTTCGACTCCATTTAAAGGTTGTTGTAACGAAGGATATCACTGTTCCGGATCAAGGGATTATCTTACCCGCGAAACATGCCGATCGCACACAGATGGACGAACTCATTGAAATCGATCCAAATGCGATTTACTTGTTTGATCGAGGGTATGTCGATTACAAACAGTTCGACCGCTTATGCCGAGAAGGGGTGCGATTCATTACCCGGCTTAAAAAGAACGCAGAGATTGAAGTTTTATCGGAACGGATTCCCAATCCAGAACGTTTGATTTATAGGGATCAGATTGTCATTTTAGGAAATGACCGTAATCATACCAAAATGACTCATCCTCTCCGATTGATCGAAACGGTCGACAGCGAAGGGAATCCCGTGATCATCATAACCAATTGCTTTGATCTTTCTGCGGAAGAGATTGCAGATTTATACCGATATCGCTGGAAGATAGAGACCTTCTTTAAATGGATGAAACAGCACCTTAAGATAAAAAGATTTTATGGAAAAAGTCAAAATGCCGTTTACAATCAAATTTGGATCGCCCTAATCACCTATTGCTTACAGGCCATGCTCCAATTAAAAGTGAATCACGATGGTCCTTTATTAGAGATCAAGCGAACTTTACAGAATCTGCTTTTTAAAGGTTTTGACTGTTTTGTTCGCTCCCTTTTTAAAAAGCCAATTCGAACGTCCAACGGTCGGAAAAAATACCATTGGGAAAAAGATTTTGAAACCATCGTGTACCAATTTGAAGAAGGGGAGGTGGAACACCTAGACGATTTAGTTTATGATCCAATGTTTCTGTAATATATTACCAAATTGTGGAAATGGACTGCCGATTAAGACGTCATTGTCCTTTTAAGCTTGCTTAGAAAGATTGTATGTCTGAATATTCAGTTACATGAAATAACTGGAATTTTTATTGAGCTTGACAAACATTAAATTTTTTTATGCAACGCTACTGAAATGAATTAAAGAAAGATGAGAAAACTGCAAGTTACGGAAATTTTGAGCTGAAATTAAAAGTCCCCAAAGCGTTTAAAAACAAACAAGAATTTGATATCATTGCAGCTTTTAAAAATAACGGAACTGAAACAACTTTATTTCATAGTAAACCAATAATAGAATCGTTCATTATAAAGGATAAACGAGGTGAAGTAATTTATTCAAAAGATTAAACATCAAACAGAGTTTTATATAAAGACGAAATCAAGCTTAATCAAAAATTTGAGGAGAAATTTCATATAGCTATAGATAAAACGGGAACATATTATGTAGCAGTCAACACTTCCAAATTATCTGAGAGCGAGGATGTTGAAGGCAAAAGATTTTCCATGAAGAACATAAAAATAAATGTTGAACAACAACATATAAGCAATCTTACAAATTAAACCCGGCTTTTATTATGATCCCTCTTGTGCAGACAGTTAGGAAAAAGTTTAACCTTGTTTTCTGCAAGAAAAAAAATACAGAGTGTTGCAGTATATCTTTATAAAAATTTTGGATAAATATACATATATGTGATCTATCCATCAAGGGCTTGGCGTAAATCCTCTGTAGCCATGATTCTTTAGCCAAGCGCCAGCTTCAACAGTTTTGGCAAAACCAAAAAAGATTATCTTGGCTCCTCCTCCATGTAAAGCCCCCTTGCATATCACTGCATAAGGATTTTGCAATTCTCTGCACTTTTATTTTGCAAAAAACACCTAACCTGTCTCACAGGAGGGATTTTTCACGGAAATAAAAGGATAAATATACTGATGAGTTTCAATGATGGTTGTTTAGGAATCTTAAACAGGAACGACGTTTAGCTAAAAAATTTCTTGAAATATTCGTCAGTAGGTTAAAAAATGCGAAACCTCAAAAAAGATTGATCAAAAGCATTTGCAGACCAGAGGAAACTTTTATCGTACTGCCTGAAGGCCACATTTCGTATACTTTTTAAACATCTACTCTACTATCGGAAATGACAAAATAACCGATGTTCCTTGCCCTTCTTCACTTTCAATTTTCATCGTCCCGTTATGTAAAGCAACAATTTGTTTGACGATGGAAAGCCCGAGGCCTGTTCCCCCTGTTTCTCTTGAACGCGATTTATCTGTCCGGTAAAAACGTTCCCCTATACGATCCAACTCTTTTTTCGGTATGCCTATTCCATTATCCCGAACGATCACAACAGCCCGCTTCTCTTTCTGATACAATGTAATGTTGATCATCCCGTTTTCGAAGGAATACTTAATGGCATTGTCAATCACATTACAAAAAACTTGATGCAGCCGGTTCATATCTCCCATAATGATAATTTCATCATCTAAATCTGTTTTGATGGATATATTCCTTTTCTTCAGCGCAGGCGCAAACAGTTCTAATGAATCAAGAATCAATTGGGAAAAGGCGATCGGCTCTGCTTCAAGAGTCATATCTTTGTTTTCCAGCTCATTTAATTGTAATAAGTCGTTTATGAGCTTCTGCATTCGCGTTGTTTCTTTATTGATGAGCAGAAGATGATTTTTCGCCTCTTCTTTTGATGAATAAGCTTCATCCAGCAAGATTTGCGTGTATCCTCCAATATATGTGAGAGGGGTTCTTAATTCATGAGCCACGTTGGATAAAAATTCTTTCTTGCGCTCGTCTTGTTTTTCAAGAGATTCCGTCATTTTGTTGAAGGCGCTCGCCAATTCTCCTATATCATCTGACGTTTGGATAGGAACTCTTTTAGAAAAATTTCCGCGGCTGATCTCTTTTGCAATCGTTTGAATAGTTCGCAGCGAACGAAAGATCGAATGAATTGAGTACGTGATAACAAAATAGATCAATACGAAAAAGATTAAACCGAACAAGATTAAAATCGGAATGCCTTTACTAAAAACCTCTGGTATTTCGGCTAAAGGAATATAAATATATATAAAACCTATTAAGTTCTGTTCGTGGGTTAGCGGGAATATTGCTCCGACAATCTTTCGATCCAATTCATGAACATAGCCCTCTTTAACTACGTATTGCCCGGATGAGAGCTTTTTCTCATCTTCTTGACTGATCAGATGTTTGTAATCAATTTGATACGGAAAATGTTGATGAAGCTCATCTAATTGATCAACAGCTATTACTTCATAAGGTGAAATGAGATTATACCATTCAATTTTTTCTTTAATATCTTCACTAAGCGAGCCGTAATGAAAGTGAGCAGCTGTCTGCTTTCCTTCAAAAATAAGCCGCTCTTTCACACTGCGAATGTAAAGCTCTTTATATAGGAAGTGAATGAACAGAAAAGAAAACAAGATGGAAAAAATGATGCTGATGAAAAAGAGCAGCAATACTTTCTGACTAACTGAAAAATGTTTTATTTTTTTCAAGACGGCACCTCAAACTTGTAACCGATTCCCCAAACGGTTTGAATAAGATGGCTGTGCTCCTTTAATTTTAGACGAATCGTTTTAATATGAGTATCAACGGTTCGTTCACTTCCTGCATAATCGGAATCCCATATTTGGTCAAGCAATTGACCACGTGTAAATACTTTTCCTTTATTTTTGGCTAAAAGGAATAATAGATCAAATTCTTTTTGAGTGAGCGCAAGCCTGCGGCCTTCAACAGTGGCAATCCGGCCTTGAAGATCAAATTGCAACGGTCCAATAGCTGCTATTTTTACATCGCTTGCAATTCGATGTGTTCTGCGAAAAATCACTTCCATACGCGCCAAAAGCTCTGAAGGATGAAAAGGTTTTACTATATAGTCATCTCCCCCAATCTTTAAACCTTTCACCTTATCTTCCTCATTCCCTTTTGCCGTTAAAAAAATGACTGGAGAATCAATTTGAAGATATTGGCGCATTTCCTCAACTAAAGTAAAACCATCAATGTAAGGCATCATGACATCAACGATCAGCATATCCGGGTTTTCCTTTTTTAATCTTTCAAGTGCTTCAAACCCGTCTTTTGCTTCCAAACATATATATCCTTCTCTTGTCAAATACGTTCTAATCAGCTTTCGCATCTTTTCTTCATCATCAACGATTAACACCTTTAAAGACATCAGCCACTTGACACCTTCTCTCAACTTATTAAATGAATTTTCTAATTTATTAATTATAACCAGAAATTATGAAATTTGTTTGAAGTTTTTCATAAATTTGTCCTAGTAAGCTCCGAGCGATAGAAAGGCAAGCAAATGCTTCACATGACTGTCCATCATGTTTAGACCTCCTGCGATTGGATTTGACAAATTGCCAATTTTAAAAGCAAAGGCCAGTAAATGAATGTAAGAAAGGAAACAAATGTAAAAAAATATCCAAATAGGCTTCATAGTTTTCACACAATTATACGCTAACCTTCAATTAGAACAATGACACTGAAAAAAGGATTCCGTCATGAAAAAATTATGGTATTTAATCGTTTTCTTGATGCTTTTTTGGACACATCCATCCAGCATCCATGCCGAAAGCACATTGCAATATCTGATTGATCAAGCTCCAGAGCACTCAATCGTGAGAATACCGAGAGGCATTTATCATGAATCGATTGTGCTCTCAAAACCTGTTACGTTACAAGGAAATGGACAAGTAACCATTCAATCCTGCCGTAAAGAACCCGTCATTTCCATCAAAGGTCAACGCGTTTCAGTAAAAAACGTAACAATTGTTCAATGCAGCCAAGAGAAAAACGCTGCCGCCATACAAGTATCAGGAAATCATCACCGAATTGAACACGTTCATATTCGTACAAAGGGGATCGGGTTAAAGCTTGAACACGCCTATCACACCGTCATCACACAAAGCTCGATAAAAGGTGAAAAACAACATAACGGGATTGATTTATGGAAGTCAGAACAAAATGTCATTGAAAAAGTCAGAATCGAAAAAGTGAGAGATGGGATTTATATGGAGCAAAGCGATTATACAACGGCCGTCCAAAACCTCATCCAGCAATCAAATTACGGCATACACATTATGTATTCTGACCACATAACAATTCAAAAAAACATTTCCAAAAATAACGTGGCAGGAGCGATGGTCATGGAAACAAAGGGGGGAAAAATCGAAAATAATGAATTCATTTTTAACAACCGCAATGTTCATGCTCAGGGGATTCTTTTATTTGATGCGACAGAGACAAAGGTGGTCCGCAATAATATTTCTTATAATCGAGTTGGTATTTTTGCCGAAAACGCCTCCAATAACCTTATTTTATCCAATGAAGTGCGTGGGAATTTTATTGGCATTCAATTCAAAGAGGCGAACGGAAACATCGTTTCAAACAATACGTTTATTAGCAATGTAAATGAAGCTCAAGCTTTGAGCAGCTCGGACAATGAAGTGAAAAGGAATTATTGGGACGCCTCTCTAAAGCTTGATGCCGATGGATCCGGTTATAGCGACATACCTTATAAAACGAATCCGTTCTTTTTAAGTTTGACGAAGGATATTCCAGAATACCAGCTGTTTTTCCATTCACCAGGCATGGTTGTATTGCAAAAATTATGGAAAAGTCCAGACAATGAAGCGATGACGGATGACTCGCCGCTTATGACAGCTCAAATACAAGATGAATCAAAGTCATCTTCTGGAGTGATCATTGTTTTCAGTCTTCTCTTGTTTTTAGGAAGCATTACTTTATGGAGGATAGGGAGGAAAAAAGAGGATGCGTAAAATGTATTTCATTTTCATGTTATGCGCTCTACTGATTATCACTGCTGCGTGCGGAAAAAAGGAAGTGTCGCCAAGAGCCATTGATGAAAAAAACGATAAATGCGCTCAATGTAACATGGCTGTAATGGATAATCAGTTTGCAACACAGCTTATTTTAAAAAATGGCAAAACATTAGTTTTTGATGATATCGGATGTATGTATAAATGGAAAAGCGAAAATAAAAATGAAAACATCGAAGCGGAATTCGTCAGAGATTATCATTCGAAAGAATGGGTTGAATCTGATAAAGCAACCTACGTGTATGATCAATCGATACGGACGCCAATGGCCTATAACGTCATTTCTTTCCAAGATAAAAAAGATGCTGAAGCCTTCATTTCAAAAAATAGCGGAAAAATATTAAACTTCGATCAATTGCAAGATCATAAATGGAAAATGAATAAAGAAATGATGGAAAAGAATATGCAGGATGGTCATACGGATATGAATGGCGACCACAGCCACATGGATGAGGGCAATGATCATTCACATGAATGAAGGGCAAATTTATAAGTGCCCTTTTTTTACAGCGGGAGGAGTTATGCGGAACATATGGAAAGCCGAATGGCGTTTGACAATCAGGCAGCGTTCTTCTTACACGTTTGTGTTTCTATGGATTTTCGTTTTATCATTACTATTTTTGTTAGAGCGGAATAACCCTGCTCTCACAGGCTATACAAACATGACAGGCACAATCGCCAACATTGTGCTGTACATCGTACCTCTGTTTATGCTGGTGGCTGGATCGTTTTCCATTGCGAATGAAATGGAAAATGGCCAGTGGAGTCTTTTATGCACGTATCCGTTGCCGACTATTGCCTATTGGGTTGGGAAGCTTTGCGGGCAATTGACCGCACAATCTGCCATCTTCAGCTTAAGCTTCAGTTTGAGCCTTTTGGTCGGCACTTTATTGGGAAGTTCATTATCTTTGAAATGGGTGCTCATTTTATATTTTTTTTCTATCTCGCTAATATGGTTTTTTCTCGTCATCGGCTTGACCATTGGCTCGTTTTCAGAAACGAGATGGCAAGCTCTCATACTTTCGGTCGGCGTGTGGTTCTTTCTTATCATGATATGGCCGACTGCAGTCATTTCCGTTTTGAGCTTTGTCCCTTATCCGATGATAGCTCCGCTTTTAAAGGCATCTTTATTCTGTAATCCGGCGGAATTGCTCCGTATAGTATTTGTTGTTCAGCTTGACGGCGGAGCTGTTTTTGGACAATCATACGACGAGCTCATCTCTTTTATGCAAACAAAAGCGTTATGGGTGCTGCTCGTCGGTTATATGTTCATCTTTTCAAGCGTCATGCTTGCATTTTCCGTCTGGAAGCTTGAAAGGAAGAAAAGACAATGACAACATTACAAGTCTCCGACGTTTCAAAAAAATATAAAACAAAAGTTGTGCTTTCTTCCATGTCACTGGAAGCGAAAAAAGGGGAATGCATCGTATTATGCGGCGGAAACGGAGCCGGAAAAAGCACGCTTCTTCGCATTTTGGCGGGTATTTCAAAACCGTCCTCCGGGGACATTGTTTTAAACAATATCAGTCTAATTAAAAACAGAAAAAACTATATCGAGCAGATAGGCTACATGCCCGATGATTTTCATGCTCAGCAATTCATGACGCTTCAAGAATTTTTATCATTTTATGCCAAACTGCGGAAAAAAGATCAATCATCTGTACAAGACATTTTTAAAAAAATAGGTTTGGAAGAATTTAAAAGAGAACTAGTGAAAAATGTATCAAAAGGAATGAGGCAAAGACTATTATTAGGACAAGCATTGTTAGGAAATCCAAAACTGCTCTTGTTAGATGAGCCAACAAATGGTTTAGACCCATTTTGGATTGATCAGTTTGTCAATTTGATAAAAGAACAAAAGATGAAAGGCACAATCATCATTTTTTCCACTCATATGATGGATGTTGCCGCAGAAGCAGGCGATCAAATTCTGTTTATAAAGGAAGGCTCTATTATTGACCATATGAAAAATACAATTCATAAGGAAAAAACCGCATTGCAATTGTTGAGGTTATATCGACATGATCTATAAAAGTTTTTGTCATTGCTTAAAAAAAGGGTGAAAAAAATGGAATTAGAAAGAATAGATGCAGTAGCAAAGGATTCAAAAGCATTCACTGATAAACAAACGAAAGCTTCTTTATATAAAACAGTATGGAGATGGCATTTTTACGCAGGGATTTTTTTCGCACCGCTGATTATTTTTTTGTCTATTACCGGAGGAATTTACCTGTTTAAACCGCAAATTGAAAATTACATGTACCATGATCTTTATTACGTCCAACAAGGACAGCATAAAATTTCATCTACAGAACAGATTCATGAAGTGAAAAAGAATTATCCACATGCAAAAATTACAGGTTTTACACCTTCCTTTGCGCCGGACAGATCATCTGAGGTTGAAATAATGGTGAACGGGGAAAGTATATCTGTGTTTGTCAATCCATACAACGGCGACATTATTGGAAAGTTAAATGAGAATGCACGCTTCATGGCATGGGTGAAAGATTTGCATAACGGTGAATTATGGGGCGGCACCATTGGAAACTGGTTAGTAGAGCTCTCCGCTTGCTGGTTCATTATCCTAATTATTACTGGTGTTTACTTATGGTGGCCGCGAAATAGAAAATCTCTTTTTGGGACATTGATTCCGCGAATAAACCTGAGTAAAAGAAACCGCACGTTTTGGCGCGATATGCATGCCGTTACAGCAATCTGGCTTTCTCTTTTTATCGTCGTACAATTGTTTTCTGGACTCATGTGGTCCGGTGTTTGGGGAAGCATGGCACATCGTATCGTTGATCCCATTTCCGGAAACCCGGAAGGAGATCAACCATGGGAAAAATATGCATTTCGTGAACTACTCGTCATTGAAATGACGAGCTTCCTGTTCTACGCAATGAACTTTTGTCCATTAAACGTATACACAGTTGGCGTGTCCAACACCACTACTGATTGGGCTTTCAGCCCTTTCAGATACTTTTTGCTGATGTTGATCGCTCCATTCACATCTGCATTGATTACACTTTGACAATCCTTACATACATATAGTCCTCGATGCTTACGATTCGACCTTTTCGCAAATTCTTTCGCTGGATATGGTGTACATACCGAACACGTTTGTGATGTATATTCTTCTGATTGCTTAACGACTGAAATCCCTTGTTCCTCGGCTTTATACGTGATCATCTGAACTATCTTTTCAAACGGTAATTGATGAAACTTTTGATTGGTTTTCTTCCCAAAATTCGTTTGATCACGAATACCTGTTATATCTCCAATGACAATCGTTTCAACACCTTGCTTAACTGCAAGATCAACAACTTTCTTCGTCATACAATGCAAGATATGAAACGTTTGTCCTTTTCTTTTGCGATATAACTGCAACACTCGTTTGGATTTCTTCGGGTATTTCATTCCTTTGGCTACCTGTTGAGCATCAGAAATAGCTTGATAGTGCGCTATTTTCTTGTGAAAATACCGTTCAACCGCTAACCATTGGCGACCCGATAGAATATGAGAGTTTCCTTTATAATCATAACAAGTAAGAGCGTTCGCAATCCCTATGTCGATAGACATAAACTTTGTAGAATGTTCCTTCATCAACACATCATCGTATTTTTGTGCCAAAATAATTTTGTACTTCCCATTTTTCAACGGTTTTACTTCGACCGTTTTCACATGATGAATTTTTATATGTTTAGGGATAGAGATATAAACGAATTTCTCTATAATCCCATACGTTTCTTGCAAATAAGCCTTTTGTTTAGCAGGAATAGACAATCGAATACGATTTCCTTCGATGCGAAAACCATTGTTTAGAAACTTTACATTGAAATTGTGATGTTTGAATCGTGGAGGTTTGGGATTTTCAATCCCTCCCGATTTCTTCAATTCAAAAAATGATTGCCAAGATTCTTGTAACACCTTCAAAACTTCTTGTGCGGATTGAGAAGGAAGATTCTTGTACCAAAAGTGATTCTTTAACCGCTTCTTTTGATCGTACCAGTTAGGATAAGGAATACCACTATCTTTTGTCCAGTTACGTCTTTCAAAATTTGCAACATTCCATAATTTTCGGCTCGCATAACATAGCTGACGAAGGATAATCTCGTTCATTTGATTTGGTTTATAAATGAAATACGATGCACGAATCATGTTATTCACTGCCCTTCTTCTGCATAGCAATGTATTTCTTAATCGCTCCTTCACTAATAGAACCAATCGTTTCAATATAGTAACTGCTGTTCCATAGTTGCCCTTTCCATAACTTTTGCTTAATCTCAGGAAATTCTAAGAACAATTTTCTGCCCGAAATTCCTTTTAACATTTTTACAATGTAAGAAGGAGCTACTTTTGGATGAGCGGTCGCAAATACATGAATATGATCTTGTTCACCTACCTCCATCATGACCACTTCAAATCCTTTTTCTTTTGCGATTTCTTGAAAAAGGTCTTTTAAATATTTCTCGATTTCCTTGATTAGCACCTTTCTTCGATATTTGACAGACCATACAATATGATAATTGACATTATAAACACAAGTTCTAGCATGAGTAATTTTTGCTTTTTTATCCATACATATAGTATATTAAAAATACAACGAAATTCCAATATTTATATGGATTAGATTGATTACATATAGTCTTTTATCTGTACAAAGAAGGCGTTGATTCATCTCCTCATTGAAATAAGGAGGATTCTCACCGCTTTATCCTAAATCAACAATTCCAACAAAAGAAATAGCAGATGTTCCTTGGGCAGCTGAAAACTTACCTGTTCCCGAATCAAGTCCCAAAGGAATGAAAACAATTTCTGTTGATAAAGTTATGCAAATTGCAGAAAAAAACAACGTCCAACCGGGATATGGAATTGCATTTCCTGATGGAGAAACCGGTGTATATACGATCTTTCTAGATCCTGCTGACGTCTATCCTAACCGCCCACTGCCCTGGGCACAACAAACGCTGCATATAGATCAATACAGCGGAAAAGTTTTAGCTAAATTTGCATGGAGTGACTATGGTGCATTGGGAAAATTAATTTCACTAGGCATTGCATTTCATCAAGGAGAATTTGGATTCATTAGCCAGCTGTTCATGCTTGCATTAACTATTGGCATTATAATGATTGTTGTAAGTAGCGTTATAATGTGGTGGAAGCGAAAACCGAAAGGCAAATTGGGTGCTCCGGCTTTGCCAGAAAACTTTAAAATGTTAAAGGGAGTAGCCGTCATTGTCATTGTTCTAGGTCTTTTCTTCCCATTAGTAGGCGCGTCACTATTGATAGTGTGGGTTTTGGATTATTTCGTCATTAAAAGAATTCCCATTGCGAAACAGTGGATCGGGTAGAAAGCTAAATGGGAGTATCACACGAATAATGAATAAATTGTTATCAACCATTTACTGGCACCAGAGCCAATAAATCATTTCGCCTGTCAGCTCATCGATTGCATACGTCTGATTCCGTGAATCCCCGTCAAGGGAGGAAAGTTTTCAAGTTCGTGCGCGCTGGCAGGCGCCTTCAATGTTGGCACATGCTTTGCAGCAGCTACCCACTCTCCCATTTTACTGGAATAACAAGTATAACTCCTCTATCTCGTCTACAAAATTCAGGTGACTTCCTTTTTACAAAATTGACCTGAACGGCAGACAATAGATGTTCATGTAATGAGAGTCTCGTTCCTTCCCGCTTAAAAGGAGTTGGAGGATAGTTTCTTTTTCAGTTCATCTAGCTCTTCTTCAGTTAATTTCGTAACTGACATAATAACTTCCTCTTCTAGCCCTGAACGAAGCATGTCTATGGCTACCTGTCGAACTCCTTCTTCCCGGCCCTGCTTCAACCCTTCCTCCCATCCTGCCCGTCGTTCGCCTTGAAGGTTTGACAATTGGTCCCGCAGCCATTTCAAACGCATTTCATATTCATAACGGTTTACCGGGTTGACGCTTAAGCTTTCCCATTCTTCCAGCGCTTCACGAATTTCCTGCTCATTCATCGCAAACACCTCCAGTTTCGATTTTTCACTTTTCGCCATCCACTGGAGACATGAAAAAAATTTTAGTTCATACCTCTTTTCACATAAAATGAACTATTCTACTCATGGTCAAAAAAGTCATTCATCCAATAGTTTCTTCTTCAGCTCATCTAGCTCTTCTTCAGTTAATTTCGTAACTGACATAATAACTTCCTGTTCTAGCCCTGAACGAAGCATGTCTATGGCTACCTGTCGAACTCCTTCTTCCCGGCCCTGATTCAACCCTTTTTTCAATCCTTCTTCCATTCCCTTTTTCAGCCCTTCCTCCCATCCTGCTCGCCGTTCGCCTTGAAGGTTTGACAATTGGTCCCGCAGCCATTTCAAACGCATTTCGTATTCATAACGGTTTACCGGGTTGACGCTTAAGCTTTCCCATTCTTCCAGCGCTTCACGAATTTCCTGCTCATTCATCGCAAACACCTCCAGTTCACTGAGCATAAACTCATCGATTTTCCCCTTTTTGGCGTCTACTGCTGACAGCATCATCAGCCACGGATACTCTGGCAATCGTTTTATTTCTCTGTTATATTTCTTCCATTTTACCATAAACTGCTGTAAATCAATGACGTGAAATTCAAGGTGCGGACTCCAAAGAAAATGTTCTTCATCTTCTCGTATATGGAAAACCGTATGAAATCGCTCCGTTTCATGAGGAAAAAGCCGATAATTAAGGATGGTAATCATAAAGGTAGGGGGAAGCATGCTGTACGGCTGTCCTTTTGCTAATGACCGGGAGAAAACCCTCGCCCAGTAATACAAAATTCGTTCCGGTAAATCGTGCTGATTAACGATTTGAATTTCCACATTAATGCGCTCGCCTCGATCCGTCAGCACCAGTACATCAAGCCGGTTCATTTTTCCATCTTCCGTCTCTTTCGTCAGCTCTGTGCTTTCAAACTGAACATCGACAATGCGATCTGCTTCGCTCCGATGTAAAATCGCATTCAAAAAAGCAATGGTAAGCGACTTGCGGTTCGGGTTGCCGAACAGCTGCTTAAACATGAAATCCATCTTCAAATCGAGGTATTCTTTCATAGTGAAGATCGTCCTTTCGAGGGAGAATAAAAATTAAGAGGAAAACATAAGAGGGGGAAAGATTAAAAATCGTAACAGCTAGGACAAGTATTAATATTCACACCAAACAGAACATATGTTCTGTAAATAATATAAAACTAACTATAAGAAATGTCAACCTAAAATTCCAAACTTATTAATAGGAATTTAAATAATGAAGTTTTTTACTAGATTTTTGAACGTTTCCAGCCCGCTACAATTCAAAACAGCAGAGATAGGCATTTTTTTCAGTTTTACTGTAAACGCTCAAGTAATGCTGTTAAAGCCTCACTGCATCATATAACAATAATGAAGATAAAAGAGGAAAAACATTTAGATTTAGAAAAAAACAGAAATGACGGAAACCTTCATCGTTCCGCTTGATACAGGTGTCCAAAAGTAATGCACTTCAATAAAAAAGACCTTGCCAGCCTCCTGAAATGTCCACCTTAAACCATATAGCGTAGGTAGAAAAAAATACTGGCAAAGTCCAAGATTCATCGTCTTAAAGTTTTCGAATCCCATAAACTGAATAGCCGATACTAAAATTGTTTCAATGAGATTGATTGTCTTAGAGTTTCGAGCCTCTCTCGATCAATCAAATTTCAAAATGGCAGGGATTTATAGAAATCAGTCAAAAAATAGGCAGATAAAAATCAGAAGGTATAGCGGCATGATGTTTCTATTGCTTGCCGAAGCTCTAAAAAATGAATGTAAATCGTATCAGACTGTCTGTTATTTTATCGAGGCTGGAGGAAGGAAAATCAGAAGAAGGAAGCAACCCCGTGAATTCCTGCTTCATCGATCTCCAGCCCGCTATCAGCAAGATCGTGCTTTGTCCGCTATCGCTTGGCTTATATAAGATCAACAAGCTTTTCCTGCTTCATTCTGTAAATGATGAATATCGTACTGATCGCGATCAATACAAGAAAGGTGCCGATTGTAAGCATAAGCGGATGAAGAATCGCAAACAGTTCGCCAACAAGGTATTTTAAAGTACAATAGCTTAGCAGCACAACGATCGGGACAAGCGAGCCGATCAATGTGATGTAGTTTTGTGCGATCCGTGAGAAAAATACTGAAAAGAGCGCCGCAACAATGGCAACAATATAAGTAGCAATCACCGTTGTGATGATATAGCCTTCAAATGTAAAGTCAAACCAAAAATAGTAAAAATTATAGAACGAATTGATGGAAAGCGGAAAAAAAGTTTGCGTACCATTCCCAAGATAGAAAAACCAAAAAATGACGATCTGCACAGTTGTGATCAATGCTGTGGCTGCTAAAGCAGCAAGAAGTTTTGCAGAAAACAAATTCCGGCCGGTTTTCGTCGTGTATTGCAGACTGATCGCATTGTTTAGTCTGTCTGTAATATGAACGCGGCTTGTTACCATGACAACGCTTATAATAATCAAAACCGCCCAAAAGCGGATGAGCTCATTGTAATTTTCATAGACAAGATATGGAAGAATAGAATTGACATCATTGTTTGCCATGATTTGTTTTACACGTTCTTGCTGATCTTCATCGGTATAAGATTCAATATCCCTCCCTTTCGATTCATATTGTTCAATGATATTTTCGAATGCTTGCAGCTCCCAAAAAACATCTGCTTGATCAGCAAACACGACTTTTTCATGAAAATCTGCATACTGTTTATTTGTTAAATCCAATTGTCGAAACTGTTCATATGTTGTAATGCCTAGTTTTTCCGCATCTTGTTGTGATTTTAAATAGGCATTGGCCTCGTCTTCTTTTTGTTTATACCAGCTTTTAAAATGCCGAAACTCTTTTTCGTCCATTTCATGACCATATTTGTTGATCATTTCTTTTGTAATCATAAACTCATCTTTTGCAGGCCGTCCATTAGGGAAAACTTCAAAATTAAAGCTTAAAAACAGCTTGTAAAACAGAAAACTGATGAACAAAATAAGCAGCAGCACCTTCCAATTGAACAATTTTCTTAGTTCGTATAAAAAAACTCTCAATATTCTTCCCCCTAATTTAATGGTTGCCGTTTAAATTTGTACATGCTGAAGAATCCTAATAGAACAAATATGACCGCCCACGCTGCTATCGTTACAGCTTCAAAATATGGAAACATCGTAAAAATGTTGTTTCCCATAAACCATACATGCGGATTCATAATTAAATAAAAAGGATTCACATGCATGATCAAGATAAATTTACTATTCAGTGAAACAACGCTTGGAAGCCATAAACTAACACCAGCGAACAAAGCAAATGTAAAGAAAACAAGATAGCTGTTTTTCAGCCATATAGATAAGCTGAAGGTGAGCAGCATGTACAGCAGCTGGCTTAATAGTAAACAGCCGACAAATAAACAAACATACTGCAAGAATGATAGATTCCACCACGATATGTAAGGAAAAGGCGTTTCGCTATTAAAATAGCTGCTAATCGGCACAAACAGAAGATTAGAATAATCATAGACAGAAAAGTAAATGATCAATGTCGCTGCGATTAACAACATAACAGCACACACATTAGCGATTACACTTGCAGCAAGCTTGTCCCATAGCAAATTTCTCCCGCGTTTGCTCGTAAATGCAACAAAGAATGTACGGTGTTCAAATTCATAATTAGTTAGCAATGCTGTGATTAAAACAACGAGGATCATTCCTTCAAAAGCGATCGCCCGGCCAAGCTTTTTAAATAGCAAGGAATGCATTTCATAGACTGATCCTAAATAAAAGAAATGGCGATGTTCACCGTTTTTCACTAGCTGCTGCAGCCGCTTTTCTAAAAGATTGGCTTGGTTCAGCACCGTTTCTTCTGCCTCCCCGCTTAATCCGTATTTCTTGATTTGTTGCCGGGCAAACTCTGTCGCATCCAGCTCGCTGTAAATATCATCGACGCTTTTAGCGGTTTCATAATATTGAGTGAACAAGTTGAGATTGAATAGCCTGTTTAATTCACGATCCGTAAGATGTTGGTACAGAAACGCTTCATGGCCTTTTATAAACTCATATGGAAACTGATACTGCTCCCCGCTTTTTGGATTCAGCTCATTCACCCATACCATTTCATGATCGATTTCTTTTTTCATACCTGCCAATGCTTCATCATCGATTTTCGTCCCGTATTGCTCAACTATGTTTTGTAAAACAGGTAAATTTTTCCGTTCATTTTTATGGTCGAAAATAATCAAACCATTCAACGCCACAAAAAATAATAGTAAAATGATAAAAATCGGCGACTTGACAACTTTTATTAATTCGTATTTGATCATTATGCCAGCGCTCCTTCTCCATATACATGAAGAAATACGTCCTCTAATGTCGGCTCAACACTTTTCCAATTTTCATTTGGCTGTTCGTCGCTAACAAACCGAAAGATCATCTGGCCATTTTCTTGCTTTTCCGAAATTGTTGCAAATCGCTTCCGAAAGATTTCTGCATCCTGAAAATCAGCTGCGGTCTCATAAATGCGGCCGGACAATAATTGGCATAATTCACGTATCGGCTTTTTATATAAAATCGTTTTATCTTTAATCATAATGATTTCATTGGCAATCGATTCGACATCAGACACAATATGCGTTGATAAAATAATGATCCGATTGTTTGCTAATTGGGTTAAAAGCTTGCGGAAACGGGCGCGTTCGGTCGGATCAAGACCTGCAGTGGGCTCATCAAGAATCAAAATTTTTGGATCGTTCAGCAATGCCTGGGCGATGCCGACCCGCTGAATCATCCCGCCGGAAAACTTCCTCATTTTTTTATGCATGACATCTTCAAGTCCAACGAGCTTTAAAAGCTTCGGTATTTTTTCTTTTGCTTCATGCTTTGAAATCCCTTTTAATGCTGAAAGGTAAAGCAAATATTTTGCAGGGGTGTAATGCTTGTAATATCCGAACTGCTGCGGCAAATAA
This sequence comes from Aeribacillus sp. FSL K6-1305, assembly GCF_038050115.1. NCBI lineage: Bacteria > Bacillati > Bacillota > Bacilli > Caryophanales > Bacillaceae > Aeribacillus > Aeribacillus sp. FSL K6-1305. The sequence goes on from NZ_JBBOQV010000002.1 coordinate 331,857, forward strand.
CCGAGAAGCTCCCGGTATTTGCTGCCGAGATGGATGATATTTTCTCCGTTGTAACGAATTTCTCCTTTTGTCGGAAAGATGAGTGTGACAAGCATTTTCATCAATGTTGTCTTCCCAGCGCCATTTGGAGCTAATAGTCCGTAAATTCCGTTGTCAAACTGTAAATGAACATTTTCAAGAGCAATAAAATTGCCGTAATATTTGGAAACATGGTCGACAATTAGCATCTTTACAAAACTCCTTTTATATTGGTTTTGACGAAAAACAGCTTAAGCTGATGAACATATATATACATCGCAGCCATCCCGATGATGATGTAAATAAAATACGGAACGTTTAACAAAAAGGCTTGATAAACATAGCTGTTCATGTAAGAAAGAAACAAGTTTGCGGCAATCCAGCTGATAAATAAAGCAATTTTCCCACTTTTTGTCGGTACATAAAGCAATACATACAAAAAAGCAGCAGCAAAAAGAAATAAAGATGCAACAGATAATAAAAAGGCAAAAGGAAAATGAATGGAAAACTCTGTTGCCAGCCAGAAAATGATGACTCCATTGGCGAGCATAGCGAAAATGCTGAACATGAACATACGGAATGCTGCTAATTGATACACATTGTATTTACAAGTCATTTCCACCTCAAACGCCGGCTTTTGCTTTTGGCAAATAAAAAAGAAAAAAACGATGACAAAATAAATAACTGGTGAAAAACAAAAGATGAATGTATATACATCCAAGGCTATCCATGAAAAATATTTTGCGGTTGAAAGAACAAACATAGCGAAAACAGCGATAGTTAAAACAATCGTAAAAGCGATTTCCGTCAGATCACGAAAGACGTTGCGGAAACCGACTTCGCGATACATAGTGAACATATATTGCCAAAAGGAAGGCTTTTTGTTCATGCCTTTTGCAATAATCTTCTGAATTTCTTGTTTGATCTCCTTATCGCTAGGAAAAGGAATTTTTTCGTTATCAATGGCCATGGACATCCTCCTTTAACTGCTCATTGATTTTTCGCAATGTAGAATAATATTTCGTTTTTACGGTTGATTCTTTTATCTGGAGCTTTGCGGCAATCTCGGCAAATGTTTGGCCTGCAAAAATTTTCATTTGCACAATTCGTCGATTCTCATGATCAAATCGTTCAAGCAGGTTTAAAACCTGTTTTACCTCGTCCTTTTGTTCGATTGTAAAAAGCACATCATCACTTTCCCGCTGATCTGTTAACAAATTGACCGTTTTCTTCTGCTGTTTATATTCTTTCGAGCGATAGTAATCGATGATTCTCGCCTTTGCGATTTTATACAGCCATGTCCGGAACGCCGCTTTCCCCTCATAATGGTGAATGCCGCGCAGCATGCTGATGAAAATCTCCTGCGTCAAATCTTTCGCTAATTCTTGATCAAACGTTTGTTTAAATACGAACGCATAAATCTCTTTGTAATAATAAGAGATCAGCTTATTTGCCGCTTTTTCACTTGCCCGCTTCTGTATTGCTTTTATCCATTTCTTCTCTTGATCCATCGTGAAGCTTCACTTCCAATCCCAAAGCTCAAAACTTCTATCACTACCTATATATTCGCAAATAATAAATAAAAAGTTTTGCGAAAATCAAAAAAATTATTCAGCCTCTTTATCCAGATCCAGCCGCTAGCCTCTCGATTGTTCGGAGCTTTGCAGGCGACGCTTAACGACATATCCTTACTGATTGGACCGGTCTGCTTTATGCACACTAGCGAAAAAACGTTTCTTTCAGAACGGAAGCTTACATTACGAATAAGCGATTGTGATATAATGTGTATTCCGGCATGCAGATGAACGATATGTTTGCTTCAAAATACTGAAACGACTGCTGTTTAAAGGAAAAGCTGCTAAAAAGAATTATTAAAGTCTTCTTTATCTGGAAGCAGTAGTTTCATATTTTTTCAATTTTCCGGACAGACCCAATATATGTGCTTAAAAATCCCATAAAAGTCATTTAACATTTTGTTCCACATACATACAATTTAAATAGAGATTGTTACTAGAAAAAGGAGATCTTTATGAACAAGATTTTATTATCGAATATGACGGTATATGCTGAAGAACGAGTTTTCAAAAATGGATATGTATTAATAGAAAATGGGAAAATTCTCGAAATTGGTCCTCAAGAAAAGCTGACTGTTACAGACGAACGGGTTGAAAAAGTTGAAAGCAAAAACAAATATGCAGTTATTCCTGGTTTTATCGATCTGCATATTCATGGAGCAGCAGGCGCCGATACGATGGATGGAACCGATGAGGCAATTCGCAAAATGGCAGCGGCACTCCCCCGGGAAGGAACGACGAGTTTTTTAGCAACAACGATGACAAGCTCTGAACAGCGGATTGAAGAAGCTCTGATCAATGTAAGAAAGTACATGGAAACAGCGAATGAACCCGGATATGCAGAAGTGTTAGGAGTCCACTTGGAAGGTCCGTTTATTTCCTCTAAAAGAGCAGGGGCGCAGCACTCAGAAAATATTCTCGAACCGAACTTGCAGTTATTTAAAAAATGGCAGCATATGTCCGGCGGGGTGATAAAGCTTGTGACATTGGCGCCTGAAAGAAAAGGTGGAATAGAATTAACCGATTATTTAAAACAAACAGGAGTTGTCGCCTCCATCGGGCATTCAGATGCTTCTTATGCTGAAGCTGCTAAAAGCATACAAGCTGGCATTACCCATGCAACCCATTTATTTAATGGAATGAGCGGATTGCACCATCGCAAGCCGGGAGCTGCTCTAGCAGTGCTCATGCATGATGAGGTGTTGTGCGAAATTATCGCAGATGGCATTCATGTGTGTCCGGAAATGGTGAAATTTGCTTATCAAAACAAAGGAAATGACGGGCTTATTTTAATCACGGATGCAATGAGAGCGAAATGTCTCGGTAAAGGAATCTATGAACTTGGAGGCCAAGAAGTCCGAGTGAATGAAGATCGGGCAGTTTTGCGGGATGGGACGCTGGCAGGAAGTATTTTGAAGCTGAATGATGCAGCCAAAAACATGATGGCTTACACCGGATGTACGCTTCAAGACATTATTCAAATGGCAGCCGTTAACCCTGCCAAACAAATAAACGTTTATGATCGCAAAGGAAGCATTGCAAAAGGAAAAGATGCTGACTTAGTTGTTTTAAATGACCGCCTTGAAATAGTAATGACATTTTGCCGCGGAAAACTTGCCTATTCACAACAAGAAATGTGACGAAGATATTGCTGCCAGCGAAAGATTACGGTGATATGAGCATGAAAGCAGCACAAATGATTAGGTAAACAAGAACTGAATTTTGCATTAAGACGGATCAGTTATTGCTGCTTTTACACAACAGCTCACATCAATAAACAAGTTCGCTCTGTGAATCTAGATGAAGATGTGGACTGCATCCATTTAATAAAAAATAGTTACGATCATGATGGGGAGCACTATCCGCTAAAAGCAGATCCTCTCTTTTGTACCGATACCATTAATAACACAAAAACGAAGTGGAATTTAAGCTATGGTGGCAGAGTCGAGAAAAACTATTGTTGTAAATGATTCCATTGAAATCGCTTCAATGATGGCTCTATCCCTTAGCCATGACTATCGCTTAATTGATGGAATGTTAGCGCAAAAAGCCTTAAACGAGCTAAAAAAATTTAAGTGATTCCGACCAGTTGTTTGAAAAATAACACCATTAACCAACCGTCTTACTAGAGAAAATATGGAATAAGTGATAAAAGGAGCGGATCCCGTTAGGAATGCAAAAACATACAAAAACCCAAAAGTTTTTCGCAAACAAGCCCATTTCAGTCAAATCGATAGGTAACTATTTCAACCACTTTCGCACTTCCTCTTCCGCAAGTCCAGTGAGATCGGCAATATCTTTCGCTGCCATTCCTTTCGCCGACATATGCCGGATCATGCTCTTCCGTTCTTCCTCCCGACCTTGCTTTAGCCCTTGTTTCAACCCTTGTTTCAATCCTTTTTCCAACCCTTCCTCCATCCCCGCACGCCGCTCGCCAAGAAGATTGGACAATTGATCCCGCAGCCATTTCAGCCGCATTTCATACACGTAGCGATTTTCCGAACTGACGCTTAGCTTCTCCCACTCTTCCAATGCTTCGCGAATTTCTTGCTCGTTCATCGCCAACACCTCCAGTTCCTTGAGAATCGTCTCATCGATCTCTTGTTTCCGGGCATCCACCGCTGACAGCATCATTAACCAGGGCCACTCCGAAGATCGCTTCACATCACGTCTATATTTCTTCCATTTTACCATAAATTGTGATAAGTTCTTTTTCCCTTGAAAATAGATCCTAATTATTTTCTAGATGAGTAATCCTTCCTTATTTTTCAAATGGAGGCGGAAATAAAGGAGTTATTTTATTTGACTCGATCGAAATAGCAGACAGGATCTGAGAAGAGGCAAGCATGATCCGTGCCTTTCCGCGAAGAAGCATTAGACTAAGTTTCATCATAGTCCGAATCCTTTGACTGCATGTACTTATTGAAAGGGAGAGTGTATGAATGGGTACGAAGACTTGCGGCAAATCAAAACACGTATTCAGGCTGTAACAAATATTCTTCTTCATGAATTCATCAGGAAAACTCTTGCATTCTATGAAAATAAATCTCGCGACTCAAAAAGCTGTTTTCTGCAAGAAAAAATACAGAGTGTTGCAGTATACCTATATCAAAATTATGTATAAATATACATATATGTGATCTATCCATCAAGGGCTTGGCGTGAATCCTCTGTAGCCATGATTCTTTAGTCAAGCGTCAGCTTCAATAATTTTAGCAAAACCTAAAGCTCTCTCCATGTATAGCCCCTTTGCATATCACTGCATATGGATTTTGCAATTCTCTGCCCTTTTATTTTGGAAAAAAACAGAAACCCAAATGAACTGGAAGCTGTACTATGAAGTGCCCAGTTATCAAGGATACTAAACTTAGGTTGTGGAAATCCAAATACTGATACCTGAACCATTTGAAATTTAGAGAAATTAAGAACAAAAATAAAAAAATTTTAACTTCTAATCAAGTTTTTTATTTTTAAAGAACCGATCTGGGAAAATTTGATACACAACCGCTTCTTTCATCCAATCTGGTGTTTTGTAATTCGGATCATAGACGGTCAGCTGGAACAGCTCCGCATTTTTGTCGACCGCCCTCCCCCATTGTCCTTCTTTCGTATCTTCGCCATATTCCGCCTTCATCCCGGCATCGACAGCGATAAATTTATAACCGTATACCCCCGGCGCAGAAGGAGTAAACGCAGCCTCCCAATACTCATCATCCCCGAGCACGCCGACTTTTTCCATCGTGTAGACTTTGGCGGTTCCGGTCGTCGCATTTTTCACATACACATCCGCTTTCGTCAAATCGCCTTTTTTCGCCGCAAGACGAAGCGTTACCTTCGTTCCCGCTTTCACCGCGCCAAACGGCTGGCGGTACAGCGTATCCCATGTATTGTGTTTTAATCGGTCTTTCTGAACAACACCGTCAGAGCCATTGGGGTTGTAGTCGGTGTACACCTCTTTTGTTTTCGCATTGAAGAAGAATGTAATGGTTGTCGTTTCCAAAACGGTTAAGCGTGCATTCTCTTGTGGGTAGCTCTCGTTCCAATTGTTTCCGAGGACAATTTTATATTCATACGATCCTTTCGGCACCCGCGCCGTAAACGTGTACACCGAGTCAAAATCATCATCGGTCAACAGCGCTGTCGATGTCCCTGGAGTCCATCCGTTGTTCTCCCCCTCATAGCCGATGGCCGGCAGCACCGTCCCGACAAGACGCGGCTGTTTCTCCTTCGCAATCGCCGTATACCATGTCGAATCCGCGATCGCATGCGTCCGGTCATTGTAATAAAACGTCACCTCGGTTTGCCGATCCAGCTTCAACACCAGATTTGCGCCATTGCGACCACCGGCGCCGTAATTTTCATCCCAGCTGCCGTTGACCGCAATTTTGTACTCATAGGTCCCGGCTGGCAGCGTCCCGGTGAATGTATAAAGCCCATTCCCTTCATCATGCATCCTCGTCGCCAATGCCCCCGGATCCCATTCCGCCGTATGGCCCAACTCATCTTGCAAATTGCCGACTAGCGTGATCGTCCGTGGCTGCGAGGCCGTGGATTCGGCCGTCCACCGATGCTCCCCATTCCCTAGAGCGCTAGAACTTCCTGTTTCGTTCGCAGCGGCAACCGCCTGGAAAGGAGTCAATGCCAGCAACAACACCGATGCCAAAACCAATGATAGCATTCTCCTTGCCTTCTTGATCATCCCCCGCTCCCTTCTCCTTTGTTTGGCCAACTTCCTTCTCTCCTTTCCTTTTTATATTCTTTGTGCAATCGTTTGCACAAAACGGTTGATGCAAACGATTTCATCAATCTTTATCTTATACGAATAAACAGAATATTTCAACTATATTTTCCACTTGTTGAAAAACGAATCGTTCTGTTGTTCTATTTTCGATTCGTGTCAAACTCAAAATTGTTTAAATTCGATATTGAAAACGATTACAAATAAAAATTATAATAGACGTAAACGTTCGAGGGTTTGCTCCCTTTTTACTCTTTTTATCCAATCGTTTCCCTTAATTTTTTGGAAGCCAAACCGTCGAATGTAACATTTGATTAAGGGGGAAGGGCATTGTGCTAACGTTTCACCGCATCATTCGAAAAGGATGGATGTTCCTGCTCGCGTTTTTGCTCACTGCCTCGCTGTTCTGCCCAACAGGACAGCACGCCAAGGCTGCCGCACCGTTTAACGGCACCATGATGCAGTATTTTGAATGGTACTTGCCGGATGATGGCACGTTATGGACCAAAGTGGCCAGTGAAGCCAACAACTTATCCAGCCTTGGCATCACCGCTCTTTGGCTGCCGCCCGCTTACAAAGGAACAAGCCGCAGCGACGTAGGGTACGGAGTATACGACTTGTATGACCTCGGCGAATTCAATCAAAAAGGGACCGTCCGCACAAAATATGGAACAAAAGCTCAATATCTTCAAGCCATTCAAGCCGCCCACGCCGCTGGAATGCAAGTGTACGCCGATGTCGTGTTCGACCATAAAGGCGGCGCTGACGGCACGGAATGGGTGGACGCCGTCGAAGTCAATCCGTCCGACCGCAACCAAGAAATCTCGGGCACCTATCAAATCCAAGCATGGACGAAATTTGATTTTCCCGGGCGGGGCAACACCTACTCCAGCTTTAAGTGGCGCTGGTACCATTTTGACGGCGTTGATTGGGACGAAAGCCGAAAATTAAGCCGCATTTACAAATTCCGCGGCATCGGCAAAGCGTGGGATTGGGAAGTAGACACAGAAAACGGAAACTATGACTACTTAATGTATGCCGACCTTGATATGGATCATCCCGAAGTCGTGACCGAGCTGAAAAACTGGGGGAAATGGTATGTCAACACAACGAACATTGATGGGTTCCGGCTTGATGCCGTCAAGCATATTAAGTTCAGTTTTTTTCCTGATTGGTTGTCGTATGTGCGTTCTCAGACTGGCAAGCCGCTATTTACCGTCGGGGAATATTGGAGCTATGACATCAACAAGTTGCACAATTACATTACGAAAACAAACGGAACGATGTCTTTGTTTGATGCCCCGTTACACAACAAATTTTATACCGCTTCCAAATCAGGGGGCGCATTTGATATGCGCACGTTAATGACCAATACTCTCATGAAAGATCAACCGACATTGGCCGTCACCTTCGTTGATAATCATGACACCGAACCCGGCCAAGCGCTGCAGTCATGGGTCGACCCATGGTTCAAACCGTTGGCTTACGCCTTTATTCTAACTCGGCAGGAAGGATACCCGTGCGTCTTTTATGGTGACTATTATGGCATTCCACAATATAACATTCCTTCGCTGAAAAGCAAAATCGATCCGCTCCTCATCGCGCGCAGGGATTATGCTTACGGAACGCAACATGATTATCTTGATCACTCCGACATCATCGGGTGGACAAGGGAAGGGGTCACTGAAAAACCAGGATCCGGGCTGGCCGCACTGATCACCGATGGGCCGGGAGGAAGCAAATGGATGTACGTTGGCAAACAACACGCTGGAAAAGTGTTCTATGACCTTACCGGCAACCGGAGTGACACCGTCACCATCAACAGTGATGGATGGGGGGAATTCAAAGTCAATGGCGGTTCGGTTTCGGTTTGGGTTCCTAGAAAAACGACCGTTTCTACCATCGCTCGGCCGATCACAACCCGACCGTGGACTGGTGAATTCGTCCGTTGGACCGAACCACGGTTGGTGGCATGGCCTTGATGCCTGCGATCGCGTTGTAAAGACATTCCGCTCTATCATTGAGGCAAAAAACACGGCCTTGCCCGCCATGAATGGCGGCACAAGGCCGTGTTTGATGTTATCATCCATTTGCTTGCTTCAACTTCTCCCCGAGTTCGACAGTCACTAGGCAAACAAAATGCCTCTCGCCCCTTGATACAAAAGGGATCGGAGGCATTTGGGCACACTTCGGGCGTGTATCTAGGTGCGAGGGTGGATGCCTAGAATCTTTGGAGGAGGTTCCAGCCCTAGAGCCGCAAGGAATAGCGCTTGTTTGGCCGTCAGTTCGGTTCGTTGATAAAGGTCGCCGTTTTTTGAAGAAAAATGTCCAAGCATGAGACGCTCGCATTCGTCTCTTACTTTCGGCCACGATTCATGAGTTCGGATCTCCACGATCCGAACCAGCAAGAGAGCCAGCCAACTGAGCAGCACATGCGCCCGGATACGGTCTTCCAAGCGATGATACATGGGGCGCAGCTCGAGTGTTGATTTCAACGTCCGAAAGGCCTGCTCGATATCCACCAGTTGCTTATACCCGAGCGCGACATCCTCGGCAGACAAGGTGTCATCGGAGGTTCGGATGAGATATTTGCCATCGTACGTTTCCGCTTCACGAACCGCTTGCTTGTCGATGCGAAGCGTTCCATCCTTCAATTGACGCAAGTATTTTCCGTAGGACGGATGGGAACGCAGCCGGCAGGTGGCCTTATGATGAGCTTCATTGGGGAGTTGGCGAAGCCCCTCCAACTCCTCTTTCAGCGATTCGAGCAGCGTTTCCCGTTCCTTGCGTTGGCGTTCGGCTTCGCTGGGATTGTACACGAGAACATAGCGCTGACGCGCTTCTCCGTCGCCCACGATGATTTCTTTGATATGCAAGTTCTCGCGAACTTGTTGGTAGCGCCCGCGACGGTTTAGGGCCTCTTCGACGGCGGCTTTGCCGGACCGCATTTTTTCGCCGACAATGTAGTGTCCCCCGGCCTGTTGCAAGATTCGCAAATTCTCTTCAGACGAAAATCCGCGGTCCATCACGCTGATCACACGCCCAAGCTTCCAGCCAATCAAGTCTTGTTTCACCTGTTTGATGACCGTCATATCCATCGTATTGCCAGGCCATACCCAAGCGCGAATGGGGACTCCTTCCCGGGTAACGGCCAGTCCAATGACGATTTGGACCAAATCGGGACGCTTATCTTTGGAAAACCCCTGCTTTCGAAGCGATTCTCCTTCTGGTGTTTCGGATGGATCCACTTCGAAGTACGACGAAGTCGTATCAAAGTAAATCAAATCGACTTCCAGGTTCAATAAATCGGCCACGGCATGGAACACTTGGCGTTCCAATTCCGGCTGCACAGCCAGCAGCTCATCCATCGCCCGGTACAACTGGTGGCTGGCGACTTGGGGAAGATGAGGGATATGCACGTCTTTCTCCACCCACTCCTCCATCGCCAACTTGCTTGACGGATGAAGGGCACGATTCGCCACCATGGCAAAAATCAGCCGTTCCAACGGAATCTGATGATGTCGGGAGGCAAACAAGGAGTGGAGAATCTCTCCCAATCCCAGTTGTCTCCAGAGCTGATCCAAAAGCCAAGCGCCACCAAGGCGTTTGCTTGATTGAAACTGAAAGTCATCCGACACTTCTCCTGTCAACGTCTCGATTTCCCAAGCCTGCTCAGGAGAAAGGAATCGCGAAATGCTTTTGGCCAGACGCTCCAAGACAGCGCGATCCACCTCGTCTTCGCGCCCAAACGAATAAATCACCTTCGCTTTCGCATATTTGGCCTTCGGATCCCATTCGTTGTGAGCAAGCTGGAGATACGCCACGGTCGTTCCATCTTTGTTTTTGCGTGTTACTCGCCGTATGTACATGCCTATATTATAACCGATATTCAGCTGTTTTAAAAGTTAAAATAAACAATTCGTGTGCCTATGAAATTCAGTGTTTTTTTCTAGGATCCGCATCGCGAAATCTTTGATATAACAGCATTTTGGCCATTTTCATTTGCCTAAAATGGCCTCAAAACTGTCGAACTCGGGTCATGCCCTTTTCGAAAAGCAAACTCATCGACACAAACCGCCTTTGGCTGAATGGTATTCGACAAAAAGGAAGGGGCATGGGTATAAAACCAACGTTCAACAGTCGTGTAAGGGAGTTTTAGCATACGAGCCACCGCCTGAATGGATGTTCCAATGCAAGATTGCGCCACCCATTGTTGAAAGACGTCCGTTGCCACACTTCGAGGGGAGATCCCTGGATAAGAGGTGCTGAATGTCATGCCACAAGTGCAACAACGTCTCCGTTCCACTGGGAGTTCAATCCAAAAAACCCCGATCCGTTGGGCATAGCCATGCATCCATTGCTTCTTTTTTCGGGTCATTTTTGTTGTGCGTTGCAAGCAGACAGGACATAACGGACATTGTTCGGGAAGAGAAAGTTCGAAAATCCAGCGTTCTCCTTCTTTTCGTTCCTTTTCAATCAAAACATCTGGCAAATCGATAAGTTCTTTGATAAACTGAGAGTACATGCGAATTTTCCTCCAATGGTTTGGTTTGGTCACCTTTACCATACAGGAAAATTCGCATTTTTTGTACCCTCTATTTTCTTTATTTTCCTACTGCGTTCTATGTCAATATATCAAGTACAACTTGTGGTGAAGAGCCTTTTATTTGAACATTTTACATTTTTTTGTTCTAAGAGCCATAAGACTTTCAAAAGAAAAAAGGACTTCACCCCTCATTTGTAGAATTTTTGATGTGACCTAAACACAATAATTCGCTAGGGGGAAGTCACTTTGTACATTCTACAAGAAAGTCTATTTTCCTTTTTGAAGAACTGTAAATTTTAGATTCTAAAGAAAATTTGCCAAATCTTTTTTAGTGCTCTTGATTTACGTCCCTTTGCTAAGCAATTCTTCACCCCAAGGGGGGGCTGAAGGTCATTCTAAGGAAAGGAATTTTAAGAGCTCTTATTGCTGCTCCATTAAAAGGTTTTGATACGTTTACAGCCCTTCGTAACCGATTGGATTAAGACATTCGTTCCGTTATCAATGCGGTTTAAAAATCGGTCGACCTGCACCATCTATCTCTACTTTTAGTACAGTATTTTCCATGAACACACTCAAAAAAATCTAGCAGAAAAAATCTTTATATGATCTTGTCCAGATAGGCCAAGCTGAAGGCGTATCAATGGAGGGCATCAGGCTATCGATAGTGCCGCCATTAACGCCTATGAAAATAACAAGTCTAAAAACAAACAGGCAATGCAAATTGGGGAGCAAAGTTTGATTCTTTTAGCAATAAAATCACTTGGTTTGGCCATAAAGTGCATCTTTCTGTAGATACCATCAGTGAATTACCGATTGCGATCGAAGTAACTCCAACTCATGTAAACGATGGAGAAGTCGACCCAACATTGATCGGAAATGTGACAGATTGTACAAATTTCCAAATCGAATTTCTGATCATGGATGGTGGATATAACCAACTTTATGAAAAACCGATTAGTTTCTATCAAATTGAAAATTAACAGCTGTTAAAAGCTCCCTGCAAAAAGTCCTTTATTTATAAATATCCCCGATTGACAAATATTTCGTTTCCAAATACGGTTCAATGCCTTCCACTCCACCTTCACGGCCGATTCCGCTTTCTTTCATTCCTCCAAAAGGAGCGTGGGCAGCAGATGGAGAACCGTCATTCCAGCCGATAATTCCGAAATCTAAATGCTCATGCAGATAGATGCCTGTTCTATAGTCATTTGTAAAAAAGTAAGCGGCCAGACCATAAGGCGTGCTGTTTGCAATATTAACAGCTTCTTCTAATTCCTGAAACGTTGTGATTGGCAAAATGGGTCCAAATGTTTCCTCTTGCATAATCTTCATGTTCTCATTGACATTTTTGAGAACCGTCGGATAAACAAAGAAATAGCCTTTTTCCCTATTTGCATTGTATTTATTGCCGCATAGAACTTCAGCACCTTTACTGATTGCATCATTGACCTGCGAGACAATCTTATTAAAGCCTTTTTCATTAATAACTGGCCCAATTTGAGTGCCTTTTTCCAAACCATTTCCAACTTTTAATTTTTTAACTTCATTTGTTAATTTTTCAGCAAATTCCTCTACAATGCTTTCATGCACTAGAACTCTGTTTGCACAAATACATGTTTGACCGGCATTTCTGAACTTGGATGCTATCGTTTGTTCTACCGCCAAATCAATATCAGCATCATGTGCAACAATGACCGGTGCGTGGCCGCCTAATTCCATTCCCTGTATAAAATTTTAGGTCTATATCGCTTGACACGGAGCCTCTGCGGACATGTTTCCTAGCGAAAGGAGCGAGCGCCAATCCTTGCTTCGCAAGGCATCAAGCCTAACATGTCCGCCACTCCATGTAAAATTTTATTCGAATCATTTATGCTAAATAAGCAGTATGCTCAGATATGGTTGTTCATCTACTTGACCTTAATTTTTTGTCCGGTTAAGTCAATTCATTTTAGAACCAATTTTAAAAATAAGTTCTTCATAAATTTTTAGCGATGAGGCAAACAAGAAAGACGAACAAGAGCGCCCAGATGGCGGCTGGTAAGCTATTTCTGTTTCCATGATTTCAATGACGGAATAGCTTTCACCCCCATAAAACCTCCGTCAGCTTTTCGGCGCGGCAGGCGCCTGTGGCTTTACCTTCAGCAAAAAGAAAATGCCAAGGAGCACCATCAGCAAAAGCGATCCCATCGCCAACCGATTGGCAATGTTTCCGTATGAATGAAAAAGGAGGGTAATGCTTCCATAAATCGCTGGACCAATGATGGCTGACACTTTTCCAGAAAAAGCGAACAGTCCGAAAAATTGCCCTTGCTTATCTGGCGGGGAAAGTTCGACTATATATGTTCTCGAAGTGACCCACATCGCTCCTAAACTGACGCCGAACAAACTCCCAGCAATCCAAAAAGATAGCTTGGAAAAAGCAAGCACCCCTATCGCCAGTGCGATGCACATCACGATGCCGACATACAAAACCGCTTTTTTGGCTCCCTTGCTTCTCGTAATATAGCCAAAAAGAAAGGAACCGATAATACTTGAAACTGTGGAGACTAAATATAAAAGGATAAACTCCCCTGCCGTAAACCCGGCAATGACTTTAGCATAAACGGACATGATGGCGATCGTCGTCGCCACCGCATCATTCAAAAAGAAATAAGCAATCATGAAAGTAAAAATGTTTTGATACTTTTTCATTTCTTTCAATGTTGCATAAATATCCCGATAGCCTGCAAAAAGTCCGGCCTTTCGCTTTAAGGCATCGGCTTTTTCGGCTTCTTCTTTGACAAAGAAAAACAGCGGGAAAGAAAAGAGGAGAAACAAAAGGGCGCTTGGAATAAAAGCCCGATAGTAATCCATTTCTCCAACAAATGGATACACAGCGAGCCCGACAAGCGTTCCGACATATCCGACAGCAACGCCAAAACCGGAGATAAGCGGTATTTAGAGCATGCAGTGCGCCAATTGCCATTGGATCGCTTCCGATAATAAAAGCCGTCGGCAGGCTTCCTTTCTTAATCGCCTGTTTCATGATCTTGTAACCTTCACTCGTCAGCCAGTCGGCAATGTATACATTTTCTTCCTTGAATAGTTTTCTTTCTTTCATGATTTTTTCAAACGTTTCTATTCTCGGATCGCGATTTTCAGACTTGCTCAAATTGTCGAGAGTTTTAATTTGCTGCACCCCGCCGATATAGCCGATATTTTGATGATTTAATTGAAATAAATAGTCAAGCACTTTGGCGGTGGCTTTCTTAAAATCTGAAATCACGACATCATATTTTACATGCGAGTCATTCGGGTCATAATCAATAAAGACGACATTAGAATTATGGTTATAAAATTCCTCCAAATTTTCGATATCTAAAGAGCCGATGACAATAATGCCGTCCAAGTTGCTCAGTTTTGAGGGATCACCATTGCTGTTTACCCGGTAAATCGTCGAAATTTCCATCCCAAGATCTTGGCAAGTTTTTTCGCAGCCAACTCGAATGGACATAAAATAAGGATCGTTATACTCATATTCTTCGGAATATATGATGACAAACCCAATATTAAAAGATTTTTTTCCCTTCTACCGGAAGTTTTTTCGTTTTTTTCCGCAGAGGTGTATAGTCCAATTGTTTTGCCGTATCCAAAATACGTTTTCTCGTATCCTCGGCCACAGATAATGTCGGGTCATTATTCAATACTCTTGATACAGTGGCAGTTGAAACATTTGCCAGCTTCGCAATATCTTTAATTGTCGCCATCTCCACAACCTCATTCTAAACATATTTTTTACTAAATTTTTCTGTCATTTTACCAAAATTTTAATTTACAAACAATAAAAAAGTCCGCGAAAGTGGGTAATTCTATTGCTGCACATTTTCCCTGAAAAATGCAAAAAAGAATGCCTGAACATGTTTTTTGTTTTAATGGAGCCTTGGAAAATGCTTTTCAATAGCTTAACCCACCTTGTTGATCAGAGACGATTACGCTTATGGGTTCCCTATGTTTCAGCCTTTCAAAAAACTTATGAACTATCCAATCGTTTTAAACAATCGGCCAATTTAGAATGCCAGCTTCTTAGCAGCCATTCAATAAAGGGCCTAAACGGATAGTTTAAAAAATAACAAATAATCGCCTTATAAAATCTTTATAATTGGAAGTTACACTTTCATTACGAGATTCATGAAATGTTTGAATCATAGGAAGTTGAATCGTGATTGTCTTTTGAAACTGGAGTAAACATTGAAACAGCCACCTTTTTGTTTCAGCAACACACACCTCTTTAAAGTTTCTTCAAGAGAAAGGGGAATCGAAAATGGAGAAATACATTTTGAAAACTCACCATTTGAGTAAATCTTTTGGCAAACAGTTAGCGGCAGACAATGTTTCTTTAAAGGTGAAAACAAACACGATCTATGGACTGCTCGGGCCAAATGGAGCCGGAAAATCAACGACTTTAAAACTGTTAACAGGGCTTTTACATCCCACATCTGGCGAAATTATATTTAACGGTCATCGATGGAGCAGAAAAGATCTTAAAGACATAGGTGTACTTATTGAATCACCGGGTCTTTATGGCAATTTGACCGCTTATGAGAATCTACTTGTTCATACAAAGGTACTAAATTTACCAGAGTCAAGGATACAAGAAGTGCTGAAAATAGTTGGTTTAGAAAATACCGGTAAAAAGAAAGTATCGCAATTTTCGTTTGGCATGAAGCAAAGATTAGGTATTGCTAAAGCACTTTTAAATCATCCAAAGCTTCTTATTCTCGATGAGCCAACAAACGGGCTTGATCCACTAGGTATACAAGAATTGCGCAAGCTTATAAGATCCTTCCCATTGCACGGAATGACTGTCATTTTATCAAGTCATATCTTATCAGAAGTGGAACAATTAGCAGATCATATTGGCATCATTCATCATGGAAAACTCAAATATCAAGGTGAAATCGAGAAAAATAAAGATTTAGAAAAATTGTTTATGGAAGTAGTCAGTGAAAAAACGAAATAGGGAGGAAATGAAATAATGCTCAATATGATACAGTCAGAAAATTTAAAATATAAACGTACATTTACAAAAAAAATTGTATATATTTCTCCTTTCTTTTTTATATTATATGCCATTCTTACAATGCCTACTATTCATTCAAAATATAATTATTTCGAATATACAGTATTCAATTGGTGGCCATTACTATTTATGCCGTTAGGGACAGCCTTGATATCTTCACTTTCTGCAATGAGGGAAAAAAAGTCAGGAAACTACAGAGTTTTACGATGTCATGATATGAGTTTAACACATATGTGGTTCAGTAAAATCATTGTGATTGCCCTATATACATTGTTATCATCTATTGAACTCATCTTCTTATTGTTCATATTAAAATTTTTTCTTCCTAACAGCATTACATCAGCAGTTGTAGTAATACAAGCAAGTCTTGCAGTTTGGGTCACATCTTTGGCATACATCCCTATAGGCTTGTTTTTGGCAGAACGATTCGGAACAGCGGTTTCTATTATTGTTAGTGTTTTAGGCATCGTCATAGGAGTAGTGATGGCCTCAGAACCTTATTGGATTTATATTCCGTGGAGCTGGGGAATGAGGCTAATGTCTCCTATTGTAGGTGTTCATCCAAATGGAACCCCGCTGGAAACAGGAAGTCCATTGTTAAATTCTTCTGTTATTCCAATGGGAATTGTCGTCTCGATTGTATTTTTTATTTTGCTGTCATTTGCGACAGCGATTTGGTTTTCTAAAAAAGAGGTGAACTGAATTGTCTTTTCTTCAAGTTCTATCTTCCGAATGGATAAAGACGAAGCGAACGGCGATTAGACTTATCGTGTTTGTCACACCAATCGTTTATCCAGTTTGTATGTTATGGTATTTTTCTAAATACAGTAATCCTTCATCATGGCAAATTAAGATATATAGCGGCTTTTTCGAGGTGTTAACAGTCTCTATACCTATCATTGTCTCTCTACTTACAGGTCTTATATCGTTTCAGGAAGAAAAATCAGGAAATTTTATCGGCCTGTTAGCAGAACCAGTTTCAAGAGCAAAACTTTATATGAGTAAACTAGTTTTGCTGATTTTATCAGCAATCATGGATATATTCTTGGCCACTTTCCTTATGCTGTTAGGGATGAGTTATATATTACATGTAGACGATGTTCATTACGGATTATTTTGGCAAGGTGCACTGTTATCAGTGATTGGCTCGCTTTTTCTTTTTTCAATGCATATATTTATTAGCTTTGCATATGGGATGGGAGCGTCTATAGCTATTGGAGGGGGCGGTTTCCTTATTTCAGCTATCATTGGAGCAACCGTTGTTGGGGATGACATGTGGCCATTTATACCTTGGGCTTGGGCTGTTAGACTTGCAAAAATCCCCATATTGTTGATGCCTGAAGCAAAGCTTGCTAATGGAATACAGCCATCAGAGCTCTTTCTTCAAGAACTGATGAAAGGCATGATACCGGCGATTATATGTTTTGTGTTCGCAACAATCGGCGGAATAATATGGTTTAATCGATGGGAAGGAAACAAATCATATGAATAATAACAAAAACAATCTTGTAAAGCACGATGAAGCAGGAAAGGAGAAAATATGCATTGAAAAGAAAAAATTCTATATTTTCCCTTTTATTGATCGTTTCAATTTTTTTGGGAGGTTGTTCGCTTATAAGCGAGTTAAAACATACCGCAACAAAAAATATGGCGATTGATAAAAAACTACCGATATATGAATTAAACAAACAAAATTTTAAGGAAATAAGCTATAAAGATAAGACTTATATTATCCAAGAATCTGTCATTAAGCCTAGTTATTTACAAGAACCTATTGGGAGAGTTTCCGAAAGTATTACAATTAATGAAGAACATGAAATATTAAGCAAAAAAGAACTTAGAAAAGTTGAAGTTCTTCCAAATAAAAAAGAAGAAAAAAGATTTCATTATAACTTTGGCTGGGTATACAGCATAAAAAATACAAACCCAGACGAAGAAATAGCAGTTGTCGTGAATAACCAATATCGTGTGGCAAAAATGCAAAAATAAAATTCGCCACAAAAGGTGGAATCAAGAGCGACGATAGAATGAATTGATTTTCTATATGGACAAAAAAGATGGAAAAATGAGCGCAAGCGCCGCATGAATAATGGGATTTAGAGTCAAAATTCAAGAAGGAAGCCGAAAACATTAAGCGTTATTGAAACTTATTACAAATTTATGATATTTTCCTGTTCCTTTATATAAAACTCTACTGTCGCTCCACCTTTTTCGTTATTATAAGCCAAAATCTCTCCACCAAAATTGTTAACAATTTTTTTCGAGATATAAAGGCCTAAACCGATATGATTTTTGTATTGTTCATCTTGATAAAATGCCTCGAACAACATGGACGCATCCTTTTGTTTAAATCCGATTCCTGTATCCATACATTTAAAGAAAATTTTATTGCTCTCATCACCTAGTTCATCATGTACCTCAAGTTTAATTTCTCCATTCGTTGTAAATCTCAGGCTGTTATATAAAATATTATCTAAGACCCTCATTAACATTGACTCATCAAGTAAATAAAATTGTTTACTTAAATTGATATCAAACTTAATATCTAAGTTCCTTTTATTATAGGCCACTGCTGATATTTCTTGCTTTTTCTCTATAAGCATTTTATTCAAATCCAATTTCTTAATATTTAATAAAAAATTCGCCTTTTCTACTTTATATAACAGCGATAAATTATCTGTAAGCATGACCATCTTATTACAATTATTACGAATAATATCTAGATGGGGAATGATATCAAAATCATCATGGTTCTTCAAATCAGCAATCAAATCCATTTGTCCTTGGATCACCGTTAAAGGGGTTCTTATGTCATGGGCAATTGATGACATCATCATCTTGCGTTCATCATCTAACTTTGATAGATTTTCAATGGTTTCTTTCAGTGCGTTGATCATTGTATTAAAAGAATTTTGTATTTTGATAAATTCCCATCTTTTAAGCCCGTGCACCTGAAAGTCAAAATCACCATTCGAAATCTTCTCTGCAGCCTGAAGCAATACTTTGATATTATTAAATAATGACTTATATAGTTTAGATGTAAATAAAATCAAATAAATAATAAAAAATATTAACGGCGAGATCAGCAGCAAAATATAAATCAATACCACTCCGGGATTATCCTTTATATTATTAATTAAGAACCCAAAAGGAGCCTTTATGACATAGACAGCTTGGATAGAGTTATTATGCTGAACAGGTACATATCTATAAACATACTTTCCTTTTACAATCTCATGATTTATGACTTTGCTGAAATTTATTTTATTTTCTACAACCCCCTTATCCCCATACATATGATTACCGTTGATATCCAAAACTTCACCTTGGATGTTTTCATGATAGGACTTTAAATCAATTAATTGTCCTTTTAAAATTGATGATGAATTTTCTTCGATCTTTTTTTCAATTAAATCTATATACTTAACATAATAGTTAGACGGTTTGATGGTATTGTTGTTTGTTATCACAAATATCAACAGAAATAAGCATATATATGTGATAAGCGTTGATATAAAGGTTGATAGGAAGACCTTAACAACCAATAAATAAAAATCTCTTTTTATCGTTTTATCCTTTTTCATATGTCACATCCCATTTATATCCTAATCCATATAGCGTTTTAATATAAGAATGTTCCGGATCTAAAGAGCGAATTTTCTTTCTAATATTTTTGATACTCTCTGTAACTGTTTCTAATTGACTTTCTGAATCGAATCCCCATACGCTTTCAAAAATTCTTTCTTTAGAAAAAACCATATTCTTATTCAACATTAATAGTTTAATGATTTCATACTCTTTTTTTGTTAAATGTAATTTAACACCTTTACAAAAAATTTCATTAGCTAAAAGATCTATAGTAATATTTTTAGAGCTTAGAAGATGCCTTTCATTCGATCTTATTCGCTCTTCTCGTCTTAAATGGCAATCTATTCTAGCCTTTAATTCCTTTAAGCTAAAGGGTTTACTAATATAGTCATCTCCACCTACTGAAAGAGCTTGAATCTTATCTTCTTCTAACGTTTTTGCACTTACAAATATGATAGGACAATCCAAACTGTCACGGATCATGCTACACAATTCCATTCCATCAATGCCTTCCATCATAATATCCAATATAATTAAATCAAAATTATTATTGATAATCTGCAATGCCTCATTCCCGCTATGAACAGTTTCAACAAAGTAATTATAAAGCTCTAGGTATTGTTTTATTGTAAGGCAAATATCTTCATTATCATCAACCACTAAGATTCTCTTTTTTTTATTCATTATCCCCACCACCTATATGAATTCTTGGAATAATTCGGGACAATATAAAAAATAATGATGTAACCGAATAGAAACTCGAAGTTATCTGTCTTAATGGCAAATAACAACATTCCATTCCCTATATAAATTGAGAATCTAAAGTTTTTCTAATGTTTTTGGAAATTTTTTATTGCAATTGAAAAGTGCAGAAAAATGCAATGAACATGCGAATGTTTGCTGCCATATTAATTCCTTTTAATATCACACGAAGACAGCAAATGTTAGGTAAACTCACATATCAAAATATTTTAAAATTTCAAAGAGTTTTTAGAGGTTTTTTAGGAGTGAAGGAAACGATTTTAAAAAAAGTGAATCTAATGGAAGAATGGTTAAGATAATTATTGTTGCGGATGCATCGAAATAAGAAAAATTACTTGTCGACGTTTATGAAGACAGGGAAATATAAATTAGGGATGGAGGCAGCTTGTTTAAAACAAAGACCTTGATGCTATAATCAAACCTCTTGTAAAGTGCAAAATAAAAATTCAGAGTTTTGCAAAGAAATACACAGGTCTGAACTGTCGCCAAGTGCAAACAATGATCCGAAATGAGGATCGAAGGAAGCGAATTCCCTCCCTTTCGCTGATCATACCTTTAGTCCCTCAACACTCTCTCAGCAAGTTGGACAGATGACTGGCGCCATACCCAACTACTCTTTCAACAAATGACAGATTTTTCTTCCGTCAAATCCAGCATGCGCAATTTCTGTTACGCTCAGTCCTTTTTCAGCCACTTTCGCACTTCCTCTTCCGCAAGTCCAGTAAGATCGGCAATGTCTTTCGCCGCCATTCCTTTCGCCGACATATGCCGGATCATGTTCTTCCGTTCTTCTTCCCGTCCTTCCTTTAATCCTTCTTCCCGTCCTTGCTTTATCCCTTTTTCCAACCCTTCCTCCATCCCAGCGCGCCGCTCGCCCAGAAGGTTGGACAATTGATCCCGCAGCCATTTCAGCCGCATTTCATATGCGTAGCGATTTTCCGGACTGACGCTTAGCTTCTCCCACTCTTCCAACGCTTCGCGAATTTCTTGCTCGTTCATCGCCAACACCTCCAGTTCATTGAGAATTGTCTCATCAATTTCTCGTTTTCGGGCATCCACCGCCGACAGCATCATCAACCAGGGCCACTCCGAAGATCGTTTGATCTCACGTCTGTATTTC
The DNA here is from genome assembly GCF_038050115.1 of Aeribacillus sp. FSL K6-1305. Taxonomy (NCBI): domain Bacteria; kingdom Bacillati; phylum Bacillota; class Bacilli; order Caryophanales; family Bacillaceae; genus Aeribacillus; species Aeribacillus sp. FSL K6-1305. Next base: position 353,262 of record NZ_JBBOQV010000002.1, read on the forward strand.
TTCCATTTTACCATAAATTGTGATACATCAATGGCGTGAAATTCAAGATGCGCGCTCCAAAGAAATTGTTCTTCATCCTCTCGGATATGAAAGATGGTGTGGAAGCGATCGGTTTCATGCGGAAAGAGCGGGTAGTTGAGGATGGCAATCATAATCGTGGGCGGAAGTTCGCTGTACCCTTGTCCTTTGAAAAGCGACTGGGAAAAGAGCCTCGCCCAGTAATACAAAATCCGCTCCGGCATATCGTGTTGGTCAATGATTTGAATTTCCACGTTGATCCGCTCGCCTCGGTCGGTCCACACGAGCACATCCAGCCGGTTCATTTTCCCCTCTTCTATCTCTTTTGCCAGCTCCGTGTTTTCAAACTGCACATCAACAATCCGGTCATGGCCTGTCCGATGCAAAACCGCATTCAAAAAAGCGATTGTTATCTGCTTTCGGCTCGGGTGGCCGAACAATTGTTTAAACATAAAGTCCAGTTTTAAATCGAGGTATTCCTTCATAACAGGGATCATCCTTTCGAGGAGAATTTGGAGAGGAATAGAGGTTCATCTAAAGAAAAGCCAAAACCATTGACAGAGTTTTCAGACAAAAAAGAGCCCATCGCCTTTCTAATACGCACTTCTTGACAAATCCCAACCGGCAGCCGTTCTAATGAAAACTTTGCCACCAGATATATCGGGAACATATGTTCTGTTAATGCTATTGTAATATACATGATCTTCTCTTTCAACCACCAACATTTCGACAAATTTCGAACCAGCCAAACACCATTCCAAAAGGGTTAACTCCCACTCCCTTGGAAATAGATCCCAATTGTCTTCTGAAAACAGGAGGATGAGTAAAATTTTCCTCATTTTCCTTAAATGTAAATGGAGGCGGAAATGAAGGCGTCGTCTTTATTGGAATCGATCGAAAGAAAAGACAAGCACTAGCCATGATCCGCGCCTCATCCGGAGAAGATTGTACGAGTTTCATCATAGTCCGCATTCCTTTACTGTATGTCCCGCATTAAAAAAAGGAAAGGGGGAGTGTATGAAAAGAGGTACGAATACTTGCGGCAAATCAAGACCCACATTGAAGCGCAACAAATAATCCTCCGTGAGATCATTAGAAAAACCACTCGCATTTGGCGAAAAATAAATCTTATGATTCGAATAATTTCGGAAGTGCTGAAAGATGTGCGATGAAGAACCCGGTTACAAAGGAAAAGGCATATATAGATGGCGGAAATCAAATATTTGCACCTGAACAAATGAAATTGAGACGTAAAGAGCAAAGAGCCTTCCTCATAAATCGATTTTCGACTTATAGCTGTCCCCTTTATGGAATAACGTTGAAAGATCATGCAATTCAGTCAAGCCCTAATATTGTGTAAAAGCCGACTCCCAGCTCAGCAAACTTATGCCTGCGAAATAGAACCGCTTTCCGCTCGCTCCTCTTTCCATAAATTATTAGACTCATCATGGAATTCCCCTTTTTGTACAGTCCCTTCAACGGCCAAATCCAAATTATTGTGTAAAATCATACTCCCAGTCTAGCGAACTTAGAGCGAACTTAGGCTCCCGGCAAATCAAACCGCTTCCTTTTCACACAAAATTCAGGACTTAATCGCCTCCAACAAGTTTTTTAGCTTTACTTATACAAATTCCAGCCGCAATCAACTAAACGCAACAGGCAAAATTCAACCCACCATTTCATATCCTAAAGGATGAGAAATGGTGGTTTAATATTACTGTGTTGTATACCGCTTCCTTCCATTAAAAAACAAACTCCACTGTCGGATTTTTCGTTACACAATCAATATGGACATCTGCTTTAACCATTCCGCCAAAGGTGTGATTGGAACCGAATGCAACGTGGACGGTATTGTACGCTTTTTCATCTTCCAAAATAACGCCTGTGATTCTTGCTGCATAGTTTGTTCCGATGCCTAACTCGCCTAACAAACGGCCGTTTCCATCCCCGAGCAGCGCCAGTAATTGAGCACCTGTCTCACCTGTGGCATCTACCAACCTCCCCTTTTCAATCGTTAATACAACAGGTTCATCGACTAAACCTATACCTGCAATCGAACCTGTAATTTCAATTTTTCCTACCGCCTGTTCTTCTAATGGAGCTATATACGCCTCACCTGAAGGAAGATTTCCGGATGCCGCTTTTCCGCGGAAAACACCTGTACTTGGTATACCATCTCTGCCTTCAACAGGAATCTTTAATTCATAGCTGTCGCCGGTTTTAATAATAACCATTTTTGCCTTTGTTAATTTTTCCGCTACTTCATTTGTTTCTTTTTCAACAATGCTATAATCTGCACTCATCGCACCATTCAAAAACATATCTTCTGTAATTCCCGGCATGGTAATGACACTAACTCCATGTTGATTGGCCGTTTTCCTTGCAGCAGTATGGGTCAATGAATGTTTCGTTAAACAAAAGACAAGATCAAATTCCAGCATTTTTTCTGCCGTTTCCTGCGGAGGTTCTTCCCCTGATTTACTCCGATCTTCCATTACATGAATTTTCGTTTTCCACCCATCATTTTTTAGAGCCTTTTCAAATTTTCTCCCTAACGATTCCGTACTATTATCCGTTAAAACAAGGATAGATATATTTTTGTCTACTGAAAAATTATTTTTCATTAAATTATGAACGGTTTCTTGAAAACTGCTCATACCTTTTCACTCCTTATTTTGCGTAAAATATATACTTGCCAAAACAAAAATGAAAGCGATGATCGTACCGAAACCGAGTGGTTCATCCAATAAAAAAACACCTAACAGAATCGTGGTAATTGGCATCAAATAGGTAATAAATAAGGCAAAAATGGCGCCGCCGGATTTAATTAAATAAAAATACAACAGATTCCCGATACCCGAATTAAATACGCCTAACATGACAAAATAGAAAAAATTATTTCCACTATTTCCACTAAATAAATATTGATAGCTATCAAGATCAAATAAAAGCATAAAAATACCGGAATAAATACTGCCGACAGCCATTGAAACAAAGGACAATGTGTAGACAGAAACCGAACTCAAAAACTTGCCTGTCAAAATCGAAGACAATGTATAAAAACTGACTGCTACTAACAGAAATATGGCACTCATAACCTGAAATTGCCCAGAAAATCCAAAAACAAAAGATAATACTATACCGATAAAGCCAATGGCGACACCTAATAGTTCTTGTCGATGAACCTTCTGTTTTAATAGAAAAACACTAAATAAAACGCCAAAAATCGGACCTGTTGCATTGATAACCGCACTAATGGTTGTATCTAAACCCTTTTGGCTAAAACTCATAAATACCCATGGAACACCTGCGCTTAACAAGGTAATTCCAATTAAGGCACCCTTATTTTTAAAGTCTGTTTTTTTCTTTTTCAATAGAACGAATGGCAACAAAACCAGACCGCCAAATAAACAACGATAAAAAACAATAGAAACCGCATGAAAATCTGGTAAAAGCAATTTTGTAAAATAAAATGTCGATCCCCAAAGGAGGCTTAATACAAATAAAGCCAATACTGGCATTTCAGATTACATCCTTCCATGCTATAGGAAAACGAAAGCGCCCATTAAGCGATCTGCTTCCAGGCCTAGAGCCGCAGGACTGTGAACAACATCGGTGAAACAGCATCGCATAAAGAAAAAGCGAATGCTTTTTCGGGGAGATAAAAGGCACGATGGGGCTTGTGATCCGATGTTGTCCAAATCGTACGGAGGCGATGGAAACCTCGCTCCTGCTAAAGCACTTCAGCATTTAAGTTCAAAATGTAATTTCTTACTTTAAAAAGAGATCCGGATAGATCCGGATCAACTAAAAGACATATTCTGCAGCAATCCGTGCCACAAGTGTACGTGGAAGAATCACCGGCAAACCGCTCCCTTTTTTCGCTTCAAGTTTATGGGTTTCATTGTACCCCATACAATCCAACACAATTAACTCTGCACCCTGTTCTTTTAAGGATGCAGCCGCTCCGGCGATATCGCTTTCTTCATAAGGAGAAGCGGCTGCCGTTACCAATTCCAGTCCGACGCCCTCCCATTTTTTCGCTAATGAATGCCGCTGCTTTTCTAATGGAACCACTAACCCTAATTTACTGCCGCCCGTCATAATGGCTTGAACTGTATGCACTAAAATTTTATCCGGATAAATGATTGGTTTTGTTGTCACTAATGTTGGAAAATCACCGGTACATAACATAATCACTACTTCCACATCTTGTTCCAATTTGGTCAATTCATCCTGTAATAATGGAAGCAGCTTGCTTTTTCCAATCTCGACTGATTGACCATTGCGGAGTCGGGAAATATAAACTGTGTCCGAACCCTCAGGTTTGATGGCATCCATCGTTTCTTCCGTTAGCCGATCCAATCCGCCTCTTTCCACGATTTCTACATCCGCACCGAAAATTTTTTGAAAGGAAGGAGTGGCATCTGTGCGAGGGGATTGGCCGATTGTTAGTACACCAACCTTAGCCATGATTACTCATCCCCTAAAGTTTGCAAATGTTTCATGGAACCATAGAGTTTCACTAAGCGTTCATATTCTTCTTTATCATAAAATTCAAAGTTGCCTTGAGTATATTCTTTTGCCACTTCAATGCAAAATCTTACAGCTTGGGCAATATCGACTTCATGGCTAGCACCAGTACCGCATCCCGGTACAGCTGTTTTGGCAGTGATAGCGACGCCGACAACCGGTGCATCTGTTGCAACGGCAGGCTGAAGAATGCTATTTAAGTGGTAGACGCCATTGCCGTATGGCGTAATATCTTGCGTTGTGACAGCAAACGTGACTGGTAAATCACCCGTTGTCATTTCCATAATTCGCAGTAAATCATCATTGAATTTTAAAATATATCCTGATTTGACTGTTGGAGAAATCGCAATGCCACGGTGGTTTATCACTTTATTTCCTTTCGTTGTATCAATCGATAAAACGGCGTCCATTTCCGGGACTACTTCATATCGATTCATTGTTAATATATCAACAGGAGAATCCATAAAATCTACAGGTTCATGCGGCCGTGTAGGCGCATCCGGACAAATATGTGTCGTTACATAAACATCACCGGGCAGCCGATCCCCTTTTTCGGACATGATTGCAAGTTTTAAAGCTATTGTTACAGCCGCAGCTGCTCCATCACCGTCGGAAACAAATCCAATCCGATTTGGACGTGCGCCCAAACCGCCAAGTCTTCCGACAACACCCAATGTCGGAGCATGTCCGCCGCTCGATTTCCCATTTGTCCCTTTAATTAATATTTTGACAAAATCTGTTGACCCATTTTCGCCAGTTACTGTTGTGTAGCTTGCTTCCACATATTTTTTTCCTTCAAATAAGCGGACAACCGCTTCTCCATTAACTGAAGCATCATCTAGTAATTCCAAAACTTCCATTGTATATTTTAAAGACATCCCAATCTCTCCTTATACAATTTTTTTATTAATAACAGGTTCAATGGTTTTTAACAAATTGTGGTTATACATGGTTGAGCTTAATTTCAAATTCTCTTTTGGAACGGAAATGACGGCTACTTTCAGTCCCTCTTTCACCTCAGCACTGACAACCGGCATTCCTGTTTCGGCATTGAAAGTCATAATTAAATCAGGAAATGTCCCTTTTCTCTGGCCATTGACTTCGACTGTCATGTACTCATTCCAAAATGTTAATTCCAAGTCATCAACTTTTACAAACCCTACATCAAAACCGCCTTTTTCTTCAAGCTCGCAATAACTAACCGTTCCGGAATGAATAACACGCCCTTTTAAATGGGACGCAACGGCTTCAATTCTTTCCGGTCCCTCCGGTGCTGACAAAAAGACTTCGCCGAGTTCAATTGCTTGAGTAATGCCGCCTACTGCTGCATTTTCTTTTACATAATCAACAGTTACCGGATTTCGGCAAACGGCAACCATTCCGCCCGCTTCTACTGAAATACTTCTGACAATTTTACCGGCTGATTCCAGGGATGATTTTACGACACCTTCCACTTGTCTTTTCCCTTTTCCGCCGGCAAATGACTGGATCGAAACATAACCGTCAACTTCAGACAAATTCATGGAGCCCATCGCCCCTGTTGGATGGGCGCGTCCGTTGCTTGGCGCATCAATAACCGGCAGCCCGGTTGCCGCTGCCTGCAGCCAGCCATTTATCGTTGTTGCTGCCCCATTTTCATTTGTCATAAGCGCTTTAATAGGATGGTGAAACTCCTTTAGCATCCGGTTTACAGTCTCAACAAACTGGTCGGAACTAACAGAAGCTTCCTTAGAAGATGGAGCCCCTACTAATGAAACATTGACTACATAATCGCCGCCCTGTAATTCATCAATTGAAACTAATTCCGGCTGGCCAATGGAAAAAGTAGACTCGGCTTTTTGGAGACCGTCATGAATCCAGCCTCCGCCTCCCCCGCCGAGAATACAGCCGCCGTAAACGGCTTTTTTCGCATCTTCCATCGTTAATGTTTTTCTAGCCATTCTATCACCTCATTATTTCGCTTTAAACACGGATGAGAAGAAACTATATAATGCATCGCCGGCAATAAATCCAGCTGCGGTCGTATACATCTTATTTTCAGCTTCAGATCCTATAAATTTGATAACAAGAACGCGAATTATTAAACCGACAATAACAGCCCATCCTGCTAAAGGATTCATAATAAGCAACCCAGTAGCCAGCATAATGCCCAATTGTCTTTCCGTACCGCCAATCAGCTGAATGATCACCCCGGGAATGGCCCATAAGAGCAACATAAGACCAACATTCCCGCTTAATCCAGACTTAATGGTGGATGCATATACATGATCAACCGGCGGAACTAAGCCTTGTCCAAAAAAGTTCTTGGAAAATAGGGCAACCATCACAATCGCGATAATGAACCCGATAAATGCACTTTTCAATTGTATTTTCCGTCCATATAATTCTTGTTCAACGGAAACGCCAGTCCGAATGATGTTGCCGGATTTCAAATCATATCCAAAATCTGCAAAAGCAGGTCCTGTTGCTGCTGTAAAACCGGTCAGCAATGCTAATGCAACTGGCGGGAAGCCGAGTATCATGCCGATTAACAATGAAATAAGTGTTACCGCAAATGCCGGGAACCAACCGGAGTGCATAGCCGCAATCCCGACTATAATTTCATGCACTAATGCAGCAAAAGCAGCAAATATAATGAAAAGAATCAATTGACCAAATGGCATTTCAGTAATGAGCCCGCCCATGACGGCAATTAGAATAGCGATTCCTAAGTAAAGCAGGAATCCAAAACCAAAACCTTTTTTAATATCGTCAGCACCGCGGGTATATTCGTATCCGCTTGTGTCTGTAACTTTTCCACCTTGTTTTCTCGTTTTCGTAAAAGTAATGATAAACTGAATAAGAGCAACGAGACCTGCGCCGATCATCATGCCATGTGGGATATAATAGTCTCCTAAATTCAAGCCAAACAACGGTTGCGAGTATCCGTTAAGTAATAAACCAATACCGAACATGCTCAAAGCCCAAAAATTCCCGATGAATGCAACACCAAAGGCCGACATGGAAATGCCGAAGTGGGATCCAACTAATCCGCCAAGAATCCCCAATCCAAGATATTTTGCCTTTTTGCCGCCTTCATCACCGGCTTTTAAAGCTTCGGCCGTGGCAACACCTGGAGGCCATACTTCGTTTGCCCCGAAAAGTTTCGTATCGAAAACTTTATAAAGGATAAGGGCATCGGTTAAAAGCGCCAATCCGGCTCCGATTAACATTGGGATAATAAGGTCCGGCAAGCCCATTACAAATGGAAGTCCAATTGGTATTAATAAACTATTGGCAGCCCCAAAAGTGGCAGCTGAAATGGATGTCTGAACTAAATTTTGATTTTCCAACGACTTAAATTGTTCAAAGATTTTAATTGGAATTCTCGCAAATAACATGGCGATTAATGCGCCAATAATGGATGTATTTGGCGTAATACCGAGCGTTGTAATTAGTTGCATCCCGATAATGGCGCCAAAAATAGAAATAAGAACAGAAAAAATAAAAAAGGTTAAATTGAATGTCCTATTTTGCATCTTTATGACCCCTTTTTAATTAATTGATAACCAATCCCTTGCGCCTCCACTAAATCGATAACAGGTACAGAAATTTTTCCGTTTAAATAATCTTTAAGTCCAATAGTGGAAAAACCTGTACAAGCAAACAGGATACAATCGGCGCCAGAGTTGATGACATCCTTTACTACTTCTAATAATTCATCTTTTGCCGTGGAAGCGAATAAATCGGTTGTTTTTCTAAGAGAAGGATGATAGGAGTAGGAATGGAATTTCCTTCCCAATTCCTCTTTCATTCGTGCTGGAGGTGCGTCGGTAATGCCAATGATGCCAATACGGTTTCCTACCATACTTGCAGCATGCGCCCCACAACCCCCCGCGCCTAAAACCGGCAAATCAATTTCATTTCTTGCTTCATCCAAGCCTGGATCTGCAGCACAACTAATGGTAATGGCATCAATGTTCGGTTTTTCCGCCAATTCTTTAGCTAACTCAACGATTTTGGGTATGGCTTTTTTCTCCGATTCATCATCGTATATTCCATTAGGTTGCGATGGAATACAGCGTGTGACCGATTCTATGGAAAAATATTCTTTCAATTTCTTCCCGTGTTCATTTAAAATTTTTTCATCATCAGTTGTTAAAACACGAATAATCCCTAACAATTGAACCACCTCTATCGGATTTTTCACCATTATAAATTTTTCAACTATTTCTATAAATGCAAAAAGAGTGAAATCATTTTCTTTCTGAATTATCCATATTGTGCATTGTTGATCTTTACGCAAATGATCTATTTGATAAAAAAAGAGTCTCATCACCATATTCTGTGATGTTCACACAATTCCGGCAATAAGTTAGCGAGATTGATACTCAATCTAGAGTAGCTCCTTCGTCAGCTTGCAGACCACTAAGTGGGTAGAATGGAAGAGGTCAAGCGCTTTCCTTGACGGATTCCATTCTACCAACTACAATGCGGAAAGCTGATGAAGGGCATGGTTAAGCAACCTGATTTTTATAAGTTTTACCTGTACATTCCAAAAATACACGTAGCCGAAATCTTTCAAGGTTTCTGAAGCCAAAAGCACGTCTTTTGATGTTCTTACTCTTATGGTTTGTACCTTCAATCCGGCCATTCGTAAAAGGGGTAAGAAAATATTGTAAAATTTGTGCCTTCCAATTTTCTATCGTCTTGGCAACTTGATGAAATGAAGGAAATGGGCTGCTCCATGCGAGTTGAATCTATTCTTCTAAGAGTGAATCAGCTGTATCATAGTCATTCACTTGGTATATTTCTCTAAAGAGTTCTTTTAGAAAATAGGCATATGACAATTCTGAATGCTCTTTGAGCATCTCGTCTAATTGTTGTTTTTCATTAGCCGTTAACTTTTCAGAACCTTTCAAGAGTTTAAACCGTCCCTTTTTTAGTCCAGGAGTTTTCTTTCTAACTTGGTCAAGTGCATGTGTCACCTTTTGCACCACATGATATTTATCAATGACGATACAGGCCTCTGGGAATATAGATTTAACAGCTTTATGGAAGGGATCCCACATATCCATAACAACGGTATGAACGCATTTATCAGACCGAATCTTCTTGGCAAGTAAGATCTGAGTTGAACGATAACTCCGTTGATGTTCCATACCAAGCACACTCCCGGATTGGGTATCCATAAGAACTGTTTCATATCGGTGACCCTTTCGGACAGCGATCTCATCAAGGCTAAGGATTAATTCATTGTTTTCTAAAACACTTTCAAGAGTTTCTAAATGCTCCTTCTCTTTTTCTTTAGCAACGGAATAAAATATTCTTTCAACGGTTGTATAAGGTATTTTTTCCTTTCGACTCACTTCTTGGATAGTAGAGCCAATGCACATTTCGTACAGATATTCTCTGTACCGATTGGTCTGATGCTTATTAGGACGGATACATTCAAATGTTTGTGAAAATCCCTCATTACAGTTGTGACAACGGTATCTATACACTCTGACAAACAAGAAAAGGGGCTTACCTAATACGGACAAGTCACGAACCTTTCTTGTCCGCCAGTCATGGGCATGACTAGAAAAAAAACCGCAGTAAGAACAGCGTTCTTCTGTAGTATTTTTCTCAACATGTAACAAACTGCAATCTTCAAGAAACACTTGTTTAACAACTTCAAATTCTGGCAAATCTAGTGATACGGAAAACACTTTAGAACCTCCTGTTATGTTAAGTGACGCTAACATTATTGCCAGGAATTCGTGAGTGTTTTCCTTATTTTTTGGGTTAAATCACAAAATGTGGTGATGAATCTTTTTTTCTTAAAGTACAAATACTGTCCATGTCTTGATGATAATGTAATAGTGTTATCACTCAATATTACTAAATTGAGGATGAAAAAATGACTAATCAGAAACCATTCCGAAGTAAAAGTTTTTATTTAAAGGATTTTTATTCCATTATTTCTGTACCCTAATTTTATGCATTGTACCTTATTACATCTTTTTTGTGTTTAATTCCATATAGTAACATATATTTAGTTTCTAAAATTGAAATTTTTTGTCGGAATGGAGGATTTTCATGGACGAGCAACAATCAAAATCGCTTCGAATTTTGTCATTATATGAACGTCTTTGCCAAGGAGATACGATTTCGAAAAAGGAAGAAGCGGTTCGTTTTGGTGTGAATGAAAAAACAATTCAGCGTGATATTGATGAATTGCGTACATACATCGCCAATAATTTTGAAGCATCAATGGTATTAGAATATGATCGGAAGAAAAATGGCTACGTATTAAGACGAAATGAAAACATTTGGTTAACGAATGAAGAAATACTCGTTTTAGCAAAAGTATTACTGGAAAGCAGGGCATTTCAAAAAGCAGAAATGGATCAGTTATTGGATAAACTCATTTTGCAATCACAGCCTGAAAATCGACGATTTATCCAAGAAGTGATTCGCAACGAGCGCTTTCATTATGTCCCGGTGCAACATAATCAATCGCTGATAAACATGATTTGGGATTTAAGTTATGCGGTACGAACGAAGCGAGTGACAATTATCGATTATCAAAAGGAAGGAAATGATTCTCCTGTTAAAAGAAAGCTCAAGCCTGTTGGAATCGTTTTCTCTGAATATTATTTTTATTTAGTAGCGTTTCTCATAGACTACGATTTTAGTTTTCCGACAATTTATCGAATGGATCGAATTGTCGATTACTGTATTACTGATGAGCGTTTTAAAGTTGACTATAAAAATCGATTTGAAGAAGGAGAATTTCGAAAGCGAGTCCAGTTTATGTATGCAGGTGAACTAATGAAAATTACGTTCCGTTTTTGGGGACCTTCCTTACAAGCTATTTTAGATCGATTACCGACTGCAAAGATTATTGCAAAAGATGAACAATCCGTCACAATTGAAGCAGAAGTTTACGGCCGTGGCATTAAAATGTGGCTTTTAAGCCAAGCGCAATATTTAGAAGTGTTAAAACCTGAAGAATTTCGGAATGAAATGAGAGAAACGATAGAAAAAATGTTGAAGAACTATAAATAAGAATAAATATACACATCGTTATTTAAAAGTAATTTTGTCGAAATTTATCGTTTTTTTGTAGATTTTATCCTAAAAAATTATAGTAAAATATACCTGCAAATTTTTAATTATCAAAAGCCTGTTTATAAATCTAAAAAACATCTGTATTTTCTACTCAATTCTTTAACTATGATTATAATTATTCGCTAGGAGGGCAACACAGTGACAAAAGAAAAAATAAAAACTCTAGAAGTGCTAGATGAAAAAACGAAAAAAGTATACACGCGCGTGTTAATAGCCTTCATAAAAGAACAGGGAGAATTACATCCAAAGCAACTTTCTGATTTATATTTATTTATGTCCCAAATTGGACTGAGTTCTGAATCACGGCATGACCTTCGTGCTTTTCTGAGCAATGATTCAAACGTATCTTTTGTTGATGTACTTCATTGTTTGATGAGTGAGATGCAAACGTTAAATAGTGAAGAACAAGAAGCAATGAAATTTTCAATTATTAAAGATTTAGCACGTTTAATAAAAGCAGCAAATTATAACCCTCGTTTGGATAACAATCTAATAATTACAGCTGAAAAGTTTTATCCTGAAAAGGCTGAAGAAATTCTAGCACTTGTTATTAAATCTATAGATAACGACGAAAAATTTCTTAAAGATGAGATTTCCATAAGTGAATTTGAAAAGAGGACTAAAGATTTAGCTTCAAAAGCCGCAGCAGTAGGGGTTCCCATTGCAGCTGTATATTTTTCTGGAAGCGTTGTTGGATTAAGTGCAGCTGGCATTACTTCAGGCTTAGCGGCGCTTGGATTTGGTGGATTGTTAGGTCTCAGTTCAATGATTACTGGAATTGGGACAGTTGTCATTTTAGGAGTCATGGCTTACAAAGGAGTTCGTTGGATACTTGGCAAGAACGAACGTGAGTTACGGAACAAACGTGAAAAGCTAATCCAAGACATATTAAAAACACATCAAAAAGCAATAAATATACTTATAGAAGATATTAATGAACTTGCAAATAAATTGGAACAATACATGAGTCAATCCAATCGGAATGAAGAACTGCTTGAAAAATTGAAACGTGAGCTTGAGATATTTAAAGCTGCACTTAATTCTTTAGAAGAAAGGAAAGAGCAATTTGAAATTTAACAAATATGAGCGTATTGTAGCATACCAGAGACTTGAACTTCTTGATTTGAGACGGTTATTTTCCGAAGTTGAAGTCGATTTGCAAGATTATTTATCTCGTGAACAACGAATTAATATAGAAGCAAATATAATTCAAGATGAATTATCTAGTATAAGACAACGCCTAGAAGCATTAGGTGTCGATTTCAATAAATTCGAAACGTCTACATCACCTAGTGTGAAAAGTATACATATCCCTGTAAAAACGTACCGAAAAATTGAATCTACGGATTTTAATAATGATTTCAATCGTTTATTACAACTGGCTGATCAACGGTTGAGTGATGCCGGCATCGATTTAAAACGAGATCCTTTATTACAAATTATCAGCCAAAATGAATTAAAACAGAGTCAAGATGATTACTTAAAAAATTTCGGAAATATCGAATGGACAAAATCTGACTACCTTATTGTTTTGATTGCTGGGCTTGTTGCAACCCTTCTTGATATTTTTTTAGTGAAAATTCCAACTGATACTAACTTTTTAGGTAATATGCAAGAAGGTTCTCCAATCACAAAGTGGATTAAGGAGAAATCTTCAGAAATTCACAAATCATTTTTTGAGGATTTGGAAAAGAAAGCGAAAGTGGTCTTTGATGCTTCAACTGACGTTTCTCTTGATCAAGAAGTTGCCGGTTTAAATCCACATTTTCATCGACTTATGAGTTTTGGGCACGATCCCATTCTTGGTTTTATTTTTGGAGTTATTGATGTTATGAAAGGAACCGGGACATTTGTAGATAAGTATGGAAATCTTATTGTTGCTAAAAATAATGGATACTCACCGGAAAGTAATTTTTTCATCGCAATCATTAAAGTATTTCTTCATTTACTTTCTGATATTTTTACAAAGGCAGGGATTCAACCGCCGTTTTTCACACTTGTTCAGCTTATTAAAGCTAAATCTCCATTTGTACTTGGTCCTTCTGGTGAAAAGGTTAGTTGGACCGATGTTGCTCGCTATATGTACAAGCATGGATATGATTTTCGTCATTTTTTAACTACGGGCATTGTACCAGCATCAGTTGATATTATTATCCGTTTATACTGGTACGCTTCAAAAATGTTTTCTGATGATCCAGAAACCCACTTTCCAAAAGCAAAGCTAGCATCTTTGTTAATGCTGGGTCACTCTATTGCTTTATCTGGAAATTTTATAAAAACAGGGTTGATTTACCATATGAATCCCCTTGCACTTAATTGGTCACAAATTCTTCGCATGGTTCCAATCGTTATTTCTTATATAAAAGAAAAAATTGAGAGAGATAAGAAGATACGTAAATCTATAGATAAGGAATGGATATTATTGTATAAGGGGATCTAGGCTATGGTTATTCAATGACAAGGAAATGTTTTAAAAATAAAAAACGAAAAAGCAATTGTAAGAAATATCCAAATAGCGAAATCGTGATAGAAAATGTCAATAATATCACCAAAAACATCTAAAGTTACATTCTCATTAGCCCCCTAATGAATTTGGACACTCGATAAGGTGTTTTTTATAATCGAAGTGACCAATGAAGGGGACTTTTGATGTACATGAAACGAAGAAAACATTCGAAGGAATTTAAGCTACAAGTAGTGAAAGAAGCATTAGAAGTTGGAAATAAAGCATTGGTAGCTAGAAGATACGAGCTTAGCCCGAATCTCGTGCAAAGATGGGTGAAGGCATACGAAGAAGGACAGCTAGGACAAGAAACAGTTACCCATTCCTCTTCAGCTGAAATCAAAAGGCTGGAGGAAGAAAATGAACAGCTCAAGAAGCTATTAGGGGAAAAAGATTTAGAAATCGCGATTTTGCGTGATTTGATAAAAAAGAAGAACCCTCACTTACTGAAAAATTGGAAGTTGCCGAGCAGTGGAGCGAGAAAGGATATCCGATTACAAAAGTATTGGAGATTCTAGAAATGAATCGCTCAACCTACTATTTTTACGGAAATGAAAGAGTTTTATAAAAATATTTTTAATCGAGTAGGAGGGAGCGATTAACTCCCGTCCTCTCACACCACCGTACGTACGGTTCCGTATACGGCGGTTCAATTAAGATAATTGACGCAAGTCTTTATAACTTCCGTGAATAGCTGTTCTCTTTATGCCAGTGGTCACTCCACCCTCCAAGAGATCTCCCACGGGATTCACCGCTTCCTCCCTCAAGTGAGGTACTACGTTTTCTGTGTTCATCATGACTCACTGAATGCCAAGGGCTATTCTCTCTTAATTGTTCGGTCCTTCTTAGTTGTTCTAGACCAACTAATACTATGACCTCTGCTGACTTCTGACGGTTCAGCTATCTATCACTAGATAGGTTACCAAGGTTACTTGGCGTGCCAGCCAGACCTCCCCGGGTAAGAGTGTAATCTTTCCTTCCATCCATCTGCTTCATTTACTCTGTATCACCTTCGGCAGAAAGGGCTTTGTTTTGTCTTGCAAACTCACCCAGTGATACCTAGCCTCATATGAAGTTCGTGTTCCGAGAGACCCAAAGTTTGCCGCTCGCTTCCTTCAGATTCCGCGTCACCACGGACACCCTTGCGTTAAGCTAACTGCTACTTCTGCCTTCGCAGCTCGGGACTTTCACCCTATAGATTACACCCATGCCGGGCGCACAAGTAGAACCACATAATGCATAATGAAGGAATATTTTCATCTAATTTCAAGATATATCGTTAATTTCTTTGTTTCATTACTAAATATATCCTCTCCCTCTATAAATGTTGATATATCAACGGTAGTAGCCGTTTCAGGGGTGTCAAAAAAATATTTTTCGACAAAGTTTCTAACATTATTTCTTAAATATGTGTATATCTTACATTGACTGGGTACGCTTCGCGGCCACTACTGGTTAAATTTGGTTGTAGTGGGGGGAAGCGTATGGGATGCACCGTAGATCTCTGCATCGCTGATGATGACGAACCCTCCCATGTCTCTTGGCATCCTTGTGCCTACATTCCTTCGTTCGGTCTAGTCATCAGGCAGAGGCCGGCTAAGCTCCTTTAGGGACTCAAGGTCGAATGGATGATATCGCGCCAGCTTCTCCGTGTCATCCTTGTTGTCTAGAGAATCGAGACTATAGGCATCAAGCAGCCGTTTCGAGGCCAAAGATGTCCTGCATCATTCGCTTCGCATCGAACGCTTGGTGCTTCGTACATACAGCGTGCAATACCTTCAATAATTTTCCGCATAACACCACAATCGATTGCTTCTTCCGCAACGGATTATCAGGACGTGTCGTGTAATAGTCGTGCAGCTGCCGAAACGCTTCGTTGTGGCGGATCATCGGCATCATCACGCGGAAGAGGAGGGCGCGCAACCGCCTTCTTCCACGCTTGGAGATCCGTTTTTGCCCTTTGTGTTGGCCGGAGGAATGTTCCCGCAGCGTCAGGCCCGCTAATTTGATAAGCTGCCGCGGATCCTGATAATGGGAGAAACTCCCGATCTCTGATAACAATTCTACGATGGTCGCATCGCCTAAGCCCGGAACGGTCTTCAACCATTCGTACTCGACCGATGTCTGTACGAGTTCAATCAGCTGTTCTGTCAATGCCTCGATCTCTTTTTCCAGCTGGCGATATCGGCGGACAAGCGTGGCGATTTCGATACGGGCCATCTGTTGTCCTTCCGTTACGCCAATGGAGTGTTGGGCCAATTCCATCAACTTCTTCGCTTTCGGCTTTTGTGGCGATTGTAATCCCTCACTTTGCCGGTAAAGGGCCAGCACCTCTTCTAGTTCTTTTCCTGCCAGATCACTCGGAAATGGCGTATATTCCAGCACCGCGAGCGCCATTTTCCCAAATGACGGGAAGACTTGGGAAAACTCCGGAAAATATCGATCAAGCCAGCGAATCATTTGATTTCGAATCGCTCCCTGTTCTTCCACCAATTTGGAGCGAAATGTCGCTCCCACGCGCAGTTCGGCCTCCATCCCTTTCAGAATGCGCGGATAGCTGAATCGGCCGTCTTTCACTAACCGGGCAATGACGAGCGCGTCTTTCGCATCATGCTTGGTTGGAAGATTGTCGTCCAGCTCTTTGGAGCGCTTCACGTGCATCGGGTTTGTCATGACGAGAGGAATGCCCTTCTCGTCAAGAAAGTAAGCGAGATTGAGCCAATAATGTCCCGTTGGCTCGATGCCAACGATCACTTCCGTTTTTTCAAATTCCTCCATCGCTTTCACGATGCACTGGTACAACCATTCCAACCCTTCTCTGGATTGCGGAACGGGAAACGATTTTTTCAGCACCCTCCCTCGCTCATCCACAAAGCAGGCGTAATGCTTCTTTTTCGCGATATCCATGCCAACGACGAGCGTTTGATCGGTGACTTGATTAATCTTCTTGTTTGAGATAGAATTCATGTATAGTCCTCCTTGGTATCCAAATTAGGGGTCAATTCGTGCGATTGACACCCCCGAATCATACCAAGAGGGCTTTTTTTATTCAAGTCCCCGAAAAAACTTCTAACAGGAATGCTCCTATCTTTTGATAGGGGAGCTTTGTTTTGCGTGCTTATGGTTTTAATTTCCAAGGACTTTTTATTGTTTTTCGTATCATTGAGGTATTTCCTTTAAAAATCAAACAACTATTTTTTAACACTGATATCTATCCCGCTCCTATTATTTTTACCAAAGGGAGCGGGATTTTTTGTTCTATCACTATTGTTATATTTTTGATAGGAAAGAAAAGGAGAGGGAGAAGTTTAAATCCATTCTTTGCAGAAAAGCCATCAAATCAAAAATCACTTCCTGCAGCAAGAACTACCCCTAACCCCAAAAAAGTAAAAAACGCGTAAGGTTCGCTCCGATAAAACTCACGAATAGAGAACAGAACGCGTACTGTTGCGTAAAGATAAACAAATATAACTGTTGTAATGCCGGCAATTGTTCCAACTGATATAACTCCTGCAACAAAATTTTGTCCGACTGCATGAAACGTAAATTTGTAAATACCTTGATATTTCAAAAATTTTTAATTAAAATTTAATTGTAAATATTGTATATTATGTATATGGTGTATATGTAATACATATACAGTTAAAAGAGGTTTTTCTATGAAAATAATACTTAAAAACAGTTCCGAACAACCTTTATACCAACAAATAAAAGATCAAATTAAGGGTGCCATTCTCCGTCAAGAATTAAAAGAAGGAGAAAAACTACCTTCCATTCGTTCACTAGCAAATGATTTGCATGTTAGTGTTCTTACAACGAAAAGAGTATATGAAGAGTTAGAGAAAGAAGGCTTTATTATAACTATTGTAGGAAAGGGGTCATTTGTAGCGTCTGAAAACATGGAAATGTTATTGGAATCTAAAAGGCATCTGGTGGAAAAAAAGCTCTCAGAAGTGTGGCAAATGGCTAGAACTCTTGGAATAAATAAAGAAGAACTTTACTCAATGATGGATATCATTTTTGAAGAGGATGATGAATGATGAAAGCCGTTTTAGAGGTAAATAACTTAAAAAAAGAGTTAGGTAGTTTCAGCTTAGAACAATTAACTTTTTCACTAAAGGAAGGCTGCATAACAGGATTCATCGGTGTAAATGGTTCTGGGAAAACAACAACAATTAAAACCATTCTTGGACTTTATCCCAAAGATGACGGTAGCATTAAATTTTTTGGTAAAGATATGGAAAAAAATGAATGCGAAATAAAAAATCGCATTGGTGTAGTTTTAGACGAAGGCTATTTTTATGAAGAGATGACATTGAAAGAAATGAAGAGTATTATTGCCCCAGCATATACGAATTGGGATGAATCTGTTTTCTTAAACTACATAAATCGTTTCAATTTAAAATTAAACCAGAAAATTGCCACTTTATCGAAAGGTATGCGTATGAAATTTGCTATTACTTTAGCTCTATCTCACCATGCGGATTTATTAATAATGGATGAACCAACAAGTGGGCTTGATCCATTAATTCGTAATGAGTTAATGGAAATACTTTTAGATTTCATGGAGGAAGAGGGGAAAAGTGTTTTCTTTTCTACTCATATTACGTCTGATTTAGAGAAAGTAGCTGATATGCTTATTTTAATCGACAATGGCAAAATCGTATTCAATGAAAGTAAAGACGAACTATTAGAAAGACACGCTTTGATAAAAGGGGATAATCGTTTAATAAATGAACACTCGACTAAATTATTTTTAAGATTACGTCAAACACCATTTGGATTCGAAGGAATTACCAATAAAGTAGATCAAGTATGTGAGCAAATGAAAGATATTATTATAGAAAGACCCTCCATTGAAGATGTAATGTTGGCTTATGTAAAGGAGAGATAAAATTGTTGCTTCATCTCGTTAAAAAAGATTTAATTTTAGCAAAAAAGTATCTATTGGTTATGCTTATTTTTGCAATTGTAGCACCTATATTTAACAATTCAAAATTAGGATTAAGTAACGGCAGCTTTATAAGTTTTCTTACTACTGTTTTATTTGTGGAATATATTTTGTTTAATATGATTTCGTTTCAAGAGGATAAATATAAAGGGGCAGCCCTTCTTTGTACAACTCCATATACTCGAAATGGTGTTATTAAAGCAAAATACGTATTTATTCTCGTCATTTTTATTGCGTGCTTTCTTTTATATAATCTTGCTGCAGCAATTGGTGCATCATATGGGTTAACACGGTTAAGTATTTATAGTGTAGGAGTAGCTCTTCTTATTATTTCTATTTTTTTCGGTTTATTAATTCCTGTTCAAACTAAATTTGGGTATGAAAAAACAAAATATATCTTTTTTATTACGGTCTTTTTAACTCCATTTATACTGCCAACTATTATTGAATGGTATCAATCTATTGATATTAATATCAATTTTAACTTACCAATACCTCAATCTATAAAGGATTGGATACCTTTTGCTATAGCTGTTTTAATGGGATTAATTTCAATGATTATATCAATCCGAATCTATTCAAGGAAAAACTTATAATCATTTTTTGAGGTGAATATGAATGAAAATAATCATATTTTTATTTCGTCTCATCACCATATTCTGTGATGTTCACACAATTCCGGCAATAAGTTAGCGAGATTGATACTCAATCTAGAGTAGCTCCTTCGTCAGCTTGCAGACCACTAAGTGGGTAGAATGGAAGAGGTCAAGCGCTTTCCTTGACGGATTCCATTCTACCAACTACAATGCGGAAAGCTGATGAAGGGCATGGTTAAGCAACCTGATTTTTATAAGTTTTACCTGTACATTCCAAAAATACACGTAGCCGAAATCTTTCAAGGTTTCTGAAGCCAAAAGCACGTCTTTTGATGTTCTTACTCTTATGGTTTGTACCTTCAATCCGGCCATTCGTAAAAGGGATAAGAAAATATTGTAAAATTTGTGCCTTCCAATTTTCTATCGTCTTGGCTACTTGATGAAATGAAGGAAATGGGCTGCTCCATGCGAGTTGAATCTATTCTTCTAACTCAAGTTTGACAGAGTACACTAAAGAAAAGCCCGAAAATACTGGTGTTTTGGACTTTACCCACAACACGTACCACTACACTTGTTAGTGGCACGTGTTTTTTTCTAATACTCTAGGAGGCGCTTGTGTGACAAGTGCTTCAAATGCTAGATTTGCTTGACCTTGTAATTCTGTACGAACGATTTGCTCTTCACCATTCACGCGTATTTTCGAGGCCTTCACCTGGCTTACATCATGCAAAATATCCTTTACACTTGTTTGGCATCCTATTTCTTTTAGCTTATAGGCCAAAAAGGATTCCATGACAAGCGCAAGGAAACAAACCATGATATGGCCTCGAATACGAGATTCCACTCGATGGTACATCGGGCGAAGTTCTAGATTCGACTTCAGGTTACGAAAGGCTTGTTCCACTCTCCACAACTCTTTATAGGCAAGTGCTGCCTCTTCATCCGTTAATGACGAGTTGGTCCGAATGGCGTACTTTCCGTCAAACTTTTCGTCATTGGATACCTTCTCTTCATCAATTTTGGCCGATGCTTTTTCTATCGTTAAAAACTTGGAATACGCACGGTTTTTGACGAGTCCAGATGGACCGAGTTCATCAAGCTTCGATTGAAGGTTTTCTAACACGACTTGACGACTCGCTCGATCACGTTCTTCAGCGTCCGGATTGTAACAGAGTACATACGTTTCGCCATCGATTTTCTTTGACTTCACTTTTAGATTCGGGAGAACCTTCTTATATGGCCCACGGATGGATAATAGCTCTTGGGCTTTCTTCGACTTTCGTAATTTGACACCCACAATATATTCCATGCCCAGTTCACGAATTTGATCTAAGTTGGCTTCACTAACCATTCCGCGGTCTCCCACTAGAATGACTTTCTGAATAGGATAGCGCTTCTTCAGGTCTCCAACCACCATGCCAAATGTCTTCGTATCATGCATGTTTCCAGGGAAGACTTGATGCCCAATCGGAATCCCTGTTTTGGTCATTAATAAGCCAATCACGACTTGTTTTCGATCTCCACGATGATCTTTGGAGTAACCATAGTGAGCCAGCAGTTCGTCTGCTTCCTCTCCTTCGAAATAGGTGCTTGTCGTGTCGTAAAACACGATATCTACTTCTAATGAGGTTAAATCGGTTAAATGTCCATAAAGTTGTTCCTCAATTTTTTCTTTTTGTTCACTTAAGAAGTCTAATGCACGATAGTAGTGATGGAGTTGAATGTCTGAAAGACCTTCTGCATAAATCGTGTCGATCCATTGTTTGAAGATATAATGCTTACTATTGGGATCCATGAGACGGTTTAACACCATGGCAAAAATGGCTTCGTCATACTGAGAAGCAGCCTCGGAATCATCCATGATTTTACGTAATAGCCGACCAAGCCCTAACTTTTCCCATACCTTTCGGAACAGATAAACCGGCCCAAACTCTTTTGTCCAAAGCACGGAGACAGAAGAGGAAGACCCTTGCCCGTGAATTCGGTCAAAGTAACGCTCTGAAAATTTGGCTAATCCCTCGATTA
Organism: Aeribacillus sp. FSL K6-1305; assembly: GCF_038050115.1. NCBI lineage: Bacteria > Bacillati > Bacillota > Bacilli > Caryophanales > Bacillaceae > Aeribacillus > Aeribacillus sp. FSL K6-1305. Next base: position 374,983 of record NZ_JBBOQV010000002.1, read on the forward strand.
TGTTATCGACAGAGCCATTCTCTAATAAATGTTCTAACCTCCCTAGATTACAAAGCGTTTGTTGCCGAACTTTATTGTCTACACGAAATGTACGACATATTTGTAGATATTGACGAACTGAACCATTTTTATTTTTTTGCTTATTAATTCGAATATACATAGCACTAATAGTATAACATATATTACATATTATTGGATATACAAAAGTTATCCACATAACACTACATAATGATTATATTTTCGATAAAAAAAGTGGATAACTATTGGTATAATCACCTTTAGTTATCCACATGTAGTGAAATGGTGTCAAACTTGAGTCTAAGAGTGAATCAGCTGTATCATAGTCATTCACTTGGTATATTTTTCTAAAGAGTTCTTTTAGAAAATAGGCATATGACAATTCTGAATGCTCTTTGAGCATCTCGTCTAATTGTTGTTTTTCATTAGCCGTTAACTTTTCAGAACCTTTCAAGAGTTTAAACCGTCCCTTTTTTAGTCCAGGAGTTTTCTTTCTAACTTGGTCAAGTGCATGTGTCACCTTTTGCACCACATGATATTTATCAATGACGATACAGGCCTCTGGGAATATAGATTTAACAGCTTTATGGAAGGGATCCCACATATCCATAACAACGGTATGAACACATTTATTAGACAGAATCTTCTTGGCAAGTAAGATCTGAGTTGAATGATAACTCCGTTGATGTTCCATACCAAGCACACTCCCGGTTTGGGTATCCATAAGAACTGTTTCATATCGGTGACCCTTTCGGACAGCGATCTCATCAAGGCTAAGGATTAATGCATCGTTTTCTAAAACACTTTCAAGAGTTTCTAAATGCTCCTTCTCTTTTTCTTTAGCAACGGAATAAAATATTCTTTCAACGGTTGTATAAGGTATTTTTTCCTTTCGACTCACTTCTTGGATAGTAGAGCCAATGCACATTTCGTACAGATATTCTCTGTACCGATTGGTCTGATGCTTATTAGGACGGATACATTCAAATGTTTGTGAAAATCCCTCATTACAGTTGTGACAACGGTATCTATACACTCTGACAAACAAGAAAAGGGGCTTACCTAATACGGACAAGTCACGAACCTTTCTTGTCCGCCAGTCATGGGCATGACTAGAAAAAAAACCGCAGTAAGAACAGCGTTCTTCTGTAGTATTTTTCTCAACATGTAACAAACTGCAATCTTCAAGAAACACTTGTTTAACAACTTCAAATTCTGGCAAATCTAGTGATACGGAAAACACTTTAGAACCTCCTGTTATGTTAAGTGACGCTAACATTATTGCCAGGAATTCGTGAGTGTTTTCCTTATTTTTTGGGTTAAATCACAAAATGTGGTGATGAATCAAAAAAGAGAGACGAACCATTTATTTCGCCTCTCTTAAGCTATTTTCATGATTTTTAAGCAAAATATTAAAATAAAACGATTTTCCGAATTGTTTAAATCTATATTTAGTAATTGTTCAATTTTTTTCAATCGATAGGTCATCGTTCGCCGATGAATAAACAGAATTTCTGCTGCCTTTGAAACATTGCCATTTTCTTGTAAATAAACTTCCAATGTTTTTAATAAATCATTCTTTTTATCTTCCAGCAATGGCGCCAAAAAGTTCAGTGCGTATTGTTTCGCAAACGGGTCATCAATTAAATTTAGTAAAAACTGATAAATTCCCATTTCATTATATGTGTAAACATATTCTCCCTTTTTTACATTCGAACCGACTTCGATGATTTTTGTAACAGATTGCACGACCGTATCGAGGTTGGCTCCTTTTCCAAAATAAGGACTAATCGAGACATATAATCCCCTTAAAGGATCCAATTTATTGTACGCCTCTATTTGGTTTTTCCACCGTTGGACCATTTCACTATAATTCTCTTCAATACCTGTTAGGAGCGCATAAAATTTTCTGTTTTTCATAAAGATAAACACTTGACTTTTATGAATTTGCAATTGCTCAATGAAATCCATTAACTTATTTCGAATTAAACCTTCATAGTCAATCAAAGACGGATTGGAATACGGGATGTTTAAACTGTCCGAATAAAAGTGAATAATGACATTATTCTTTTCGTTTGCCTGATCCAAATGGTCAAAACCCTTCAGAAACCCATTCATTTGTTCATAATCGTTTAGACGTTTTCTCTGATTATACAACTGTTCTTTCAATAATACATCTTTTAGCTTGTTCCCCACTTCTTCTAAATGATTTTGAAAGACAGGATCCGTGATTAAAGAATTGATACAGTGAATGTGGACAACGGCAAATACGCGGTTTTTATAAGTAAGCGGGATAATCATTTGCTTTCGATATCCTTCTATACTAAATAAAATATTTTTCGTGTGTGAAAATTTAGTTGTCCACTCCTCCAACATTTCATCATACCGCTGATAGGTTGGCAGTGAAAAAAGTGCCGTTGACTTTCTCCATCCATCGGATGTAAAGTTTTTTGCAGCATATAGAAGTCTTCCTTCGTTATCTTCTATATAAACGGATCCATTTAACATCTTTGATAGCACATCAAGCGCTTCTTGAACCGAATCGATTTCCATTGCTCCAAATTTTGACAAAGGATTTTCCGAACGACCCTGTCCAAAATACTTCTCTTTATATAAACATTCATAAAGTGGTGTTAACACGTTTATATAGGAAATGTTTTTAGGCAAAGAGATGATGGGAAAGTCATGTTGATTGGTAATGGCAATCATTTCTTCCGGAAGCGTATCAATAAATCTTCCGACTTTTATAACTAAACCAGCCGCCCCAATCGATATCAAATCCTTTACAACTTGAATTTGTTTATCCGGATCGTCTTTTATTGAATAAAAGGTTGTTAATACTAACATACCGGGAGTTGCCCAATTCAATACTTCCGGTACTTCCATGACTTCAACGGTTTCTATTTTCCGGAAAATCCCCTTTTCACCAGCAACGATCTTTCCTGAAGCTAATTCGCCAATTTTTAATGCATCTTTTACTTTCATCCCTTCATCGCCTCGAAAAAAATTTGAAAAGGAAATATTTTTTGAACATTATATCACCAATTGAAAAAGATAGTAATACAAAATTGTTGAGAGTAATGGAAATAGTTCGTATTTTCGTAAAAATTTTTCAGTTAATGAGGTTGATTGTTCGTTTTATAGATTTGGAAATATAGGGCATATCTATAGGTCAACCCGTTATTCTCCTAAAAAAAACCAATTACTCTATTCAAGTTTCTAAAGATTGACATTAACCGAAATTGAATGGTTTACGACAAAAAACCGAAAGAACGAAACCTGAAAGAGACAAACAAATGCCCGGACGTATATGCAAAACAGCCGCAACGGTTTGGGAATATTATCAACAAAAGAACATAATAGGTGAAAACATCTAAAAAATGCGGCGATGTCGTTTCAAGATGAAGTCCAAGAATTTGTGTAAAAAGAAGCGGACACAAAGCGGTTCTATTTCCGGAGATATAAGTTTGTTGAACTAGGAGTCGGCTTTTACACAAACATTAGGATTTAACCTCATTTCAATATGCGCCTGATAGCCGACAATCCTTAATCAAACGTTTAATTAAGAAAAAGCGGGCGAAAAAACTGCTTCCTGTTTTTTGTTGGGGGCTAGCCAGTCATGAAAACATATGAAATGCCGAATACACTGCAGCGGCAAAAAGTCTATGTCGGAACGAAAGAATACTATGCGAAAACAGTGACAAATCAATCGTATGGAATTTCATATGAGCGCTCCAAAGGAAATGTTCCTCATCTTAACGCAAATGAAATACCGTATGAAAGCGGCCTGTTTAATGAGAATATAAAGGGTTGTTGAGGATCGTAACCATAGTGAGAGGATGTTCGGAATACGCTTGTTCCAAGGAGAGCAAAGGAAAACAGCCTTGCCAATAATACAATACCCGATCTTGCAAATCATGCTTGTGAACTATTTGAATTTCTACGTTCATCCGCTCTTACGTTTCTTTCACAAATTCCGTATTTTCTTATTGAACATCAACAATGCGGCCGCGTCCCGCACCTATGAAATAACAATTCATAAAAGTGATGGCAATCCGCTTTCGGCTTGGATGGCCGAACAGCTGTTTAAACATGAGATCCATTTCCAAATCGAGGTATTCTTTCATGACGGGGTTGATCGCTGCCAGCCGTACAAAAGCTACAGTCCACCACCGTCCGCTTTTCAAAAGTAATGATCCGCATTTACAAAAATAGAACCATCACTCCGGATGGGGACAAGCAGAGGAACAATTCTAAAATAACATAAGGAAACTTACCACAAAGCGAAAGTAAGTTATAATGAATGGTAGCAGAAAGAAATGAGATGGGTGGATTGATAAACATGAAAATCAAAACATTATTGATTGCTCCCTACCCTGGTTTAAAAGAATTAGCCTTAACCCTTGCCAAAGAACAACAATTGCTGGACATGACCGTTGTACAAGGAGATTTACGTGAGGCGATTCCTATTGCGAAACAATATGAAAAAGAAGGCTATGATCTCATTATCAGCCGCGGCGGCACCGCGCAGCTGCTGCGCCAGCATGCATCACTGCCAGTCATTGAAATAAAAGTCTCCGGCTATGACATATTGCGTATATTGACATTGGTCAAAGACTATAACGCACATCTTCGCATTATTGGATTCCCCAACATATGCCAAGGTTTTATTTCTGTCTCCAATCTTTTAGGCGTCCAAATTCCTTATACCATTATCCATGATCAAGAAGAGGTAGAGGAGGCCGTCCAACAAGCGAAGGCCGGCGGCGCCCAAGCGATCATCGGAGACACGATCACGTGCAAGACAGCGGAAGCGCACGGGCTTCAGAGCATACTGATTACTTCAGGCAGAGAGTCCGTGATCGAAGCGTTTGAACAAGCAAAACAAACTTATCAAATTATTGAAAACACCGCCAAACAAACAAAAATATATCAACAACTGCTGCAAAAAACAAAAGAACCTATTGTTGTTTATGACGAAAATGGCACGATACAATTCGCTAATTCCTCTTTTCAAAAGATATTGCGATTTATCAAAAAGGATTCGGATGAATCTTCTATTTATGCGTATTTTCCGTTTCTCCACAATGCGTGTGCGCAATTATGCAAAAAAATTGAACCGATCGAAATATTGTACACTTTCGCAACCGACGATGAACTGATGCAGTTTCGGCAAGGATACCTTAAAACGGATAATGCCGAAAACCAGTATTACCTGCGGTTTTCGGACGAAGAGAAGGAAGACCGGCAAGAATACGGCCTATCCGTTGCTGCCATTCAGCCAATCATGACTTCCTTTTCACAGATTCCCGGGAACAGCCAACTGATGCAAGCAGTTATTAAGCAAGGAAAAAAGGCTGCGGCGCATAATAAGCCAGTAGCATTATACGGAGAAAAAGGAACCGGAAAAAAAACACTGGCCGGAATCATTCATTGTGAAAGCAAGGCGCAAGATGGTTTTCTGCTGCTCATCCGGATCTTAGAAGATCATCGCGAGATTGCAGACTATCTCAAACTCATCCTCGTCCATTTGGAAATGGGGACATGTTTTATCCAAGGTGTGGAACGTTTGCGGTTGGAACACCAAAATCATCTAGCGCAGCTCATCGATCAGACAAAAGCACGCATTATTTTTTTATTTCATGATAACCCGATTGATTTGTTGCGGCAAAAAAAATTATCGGGTCAAATTTTTAAACAATTTAAACAAAACCAAATCCGATTGCCGTCCCTAAAAGAACATGCGGAAGATTTGGACGAATATCTCCGAAAATTTATTGCACAATATAACGTCAAATACGGAAAGCAAATTGTAGGTGTGCAGGAAGAAGCGCTAAAGTGGCTGTACAGCCGTACTTGGAAAAATAATTTACAAGAATTAAGCCGTGTGGTGGAACAAGCCGTTCAGTTTGCGAATCATGAGTATATAAGGAAAGAAGATTTCAACGACATTTTGAAAAACACGGATGATCACAGCTCCGTGATTGATCTCAATAAACCGCTCGCCGAAATTGAAAAAGACATTATCTGGAAAGTATTACAAGAAGAAGAGATGAATCAAACAAGAGCCGCCAAAAGATTGGGGATCAATCGGAGTACGTTATGGAGGAAACTGAAATAACGTTGCATTATGCAACATTATTTCAGTTTTTTTATTATAAATCAAAAAAATGTTGATAAATTAAACATAAATAAATAAAATATAGTTGTAAGCGATTTCTGTATGCGTTTTTTTATAAAACTGTTTCATTTTTAAACATAATTGTGAGGGAGAGATGAAAAAATGAAAATCAAGGCAACGTTGGATCGCATTCCAGGGGGAATGATGATCGTTCCACTCATCGTGGGGGGCATCATCAACACATTGTTTCCGAACGCAGCGAAAACATTCGGTTCGTTCACAGGTGCGCTGCTGACAGGAGCGTTGCCAATCCTAGCTGTTTTCTATGTGTGCATGGGGGCGACGATTGATTTTAAAGCCACTCCGTACATCCTAAAAAAAGGAGGCGTGCTGCTCCTCAGCAAAATAGGCATCGCAGCAGTGATCGGGATCATTGCCGCCCAATTCCTCGGTGAAGGCATGATTAGCGGAGGGATGTTTGCAGGGTTGTCAGTGTTAGCCATCGTAGCAGCCATGAACGACACAAACGGCGGGTTGTACATGGCGTTGATGGGCCAGTTTGGCAAGAAAGAGGATGTCGCTGCTTATTCGATCATGAGTTTGGAATCAGGTCCGTTCCTGACGATGGTAACACTCGGAGTAGCAGGACTTTCCGCTTTCCCTTGGCAAACATTGGTAGGTGCGATCTTACCCTTGGTCATCGGGATGATCCTTGGCAATTTGGATCAAGAGCTGCGCGAATTTCTCGGGCGTGCCGTTCCAGTGTTAGTTCCATTTTTTGCGTTCGCACTGGGGGCTGGTCTGAACTTGCTGAACGTGTGGAAAGCGGGAATTGCAGGAATTTTGCTGGGGATCGCAGTTGTACTCATTACGGGTACGGTGCTTTGGGTCGTTGATCGATTGACCGGAGGCAATGGCATAGCCGGACTTGCGGCCGCTTCAACAGCCGGCAATGCAGCGGGCGTCCCTGCGGCAGTTGCGGCAGCCAACTCTTCGTATGCTCCGGTAGCTCCCGCAGCCACTGCATTGGTCGCTTCCTGTGTCATCGTCACCGCCATCTTGGTGCCAATCGTCACCGCTTGGTGGGCAAAACGGATCGGGGCAGACAACAAAGCAACGGTTTGATGGACGGAGGGAGACAAGATGAACAAACTAGCCATTATTGCCGATGACTTGACAGGCGCTTCCGATTCCGGAGTGCAATTCGCCAGGAAGGGGCTTGCCACGCAGGTCTTGTTTGATCTAACCGGGCTGTCCAGCGTGAGGGATATAGAGGCAATCGTAGTCGACACCGATAGCCGATCGCTTCCCGCGCTTGACGCATACCGGCGTGTACAGAATGCAGCGAAATTATTACAGGAGATGGGATTTCGCCACCTGTACAAAAAAATCGATTCCACCCTTAGAGGAAATATCGGAGCGGAAATCGATGCCATTTACGATACAATAAAACCGACATTTATGATAATTGCACCGGGTTACCCTCAAAACGGGAGAACCATTTATAAAGGGCATCATTTTTTACACGATACATTGCTGCATGAGACAGAATTATCACGAGATCCGAAATGCCCGATAAAAGAATCATATGTTCCCAGTTTAATAGCAAAGCAGACGAAGCGCCCTATAGGGCTGATTGACTACCAAACCCTTCGTCTCGGATTTGACAAAGTCAAAGAACAGCTTGATCGTTATCGGGCAATAGGTATTCCTTACATCATCTTTGATTCCTTAAGCGAGGAAGATTTGCAGGACATCGTCCGATACGTGTGCCGGATCAATGAAAAAGTCGTATGGGTCGGATCGGCAGGTCTAGCCAATTATCTTCCCGAAGCTTATCACCTGCAAAAAACAAACAAAGCGGACATGATCGAGCCAATCGAACGGCCCATTCTGCTCGTCGTAGGCAGTGTAAGCCAAGTTTCCCGCAAACAGCTCGATCGCGCCCTTTCTTTACAAAACGTGAAAGGAATACCGGTAGATTCGATAAAACTCGCAAGCAATGACCAGTACCGTTATGAGGAGATGGAAAAGGCCTTTCACCAAGCGGAACAATGGGCTAAACAAGGTTATCATGTCGCTCTCTATTCTTCCGCTTCGCCAAATGAAATCAAACAGGTGCAGGAAATAGGCAAATCGAAAGGATTGAGCGCAATCAAAATAAGCAATTTCATCTCCCAAAGCCTAGGAGAAGCCGCCGCTAGGTTAATTCAGAAAGGATATTTTGGCGCCATGATCTTAACGGGCGGCGATACGGCAAAACATGTTTGCGATAAAATCGGGGCTAAGGGTTTTGAATTGCTGGATGAAGTGGAAACAGGAGTGCCAATAGCGAAATTAATTCATGACTCAGGAATGTACGTAGTAACAAAGGCGGGCGCCTTTGGTTCGGAAAATACATTTATTCAAGCCATTCACCAATTAAAAGGAGTAGATGCCAAATGAAACCTGTCATCGGAATCACGATGGGAGACGCTGCCGGTGTAGGGCCGGAGATTATCGTAAAAGCTTTGCAAAACCGATCCATTTATGAACAATGCAATCCTTTAGTGATAGGAGATGCAAAAATATTAGAACGGGCAGTTCAAATTACCAATTCCAAACTGGCCATTCACCCTATTTCATCGGTAAAGGAAGCAGCTTGCCAATACGGCACAATTGATTGCATTGATTTAAATTTGCTTCCTGCCGATTTGCCTTTTGGCCGGGTATCAGCAGCTGCAGGCGATGCCGCATTCCAATTTTTAAAACGCGCCATCGAATTAGCGAAAAACGGGGATATTCAAGCCATTTGCACAGCTCCTTTAAATAAAGAAGCCCTGCACAAAGGCGGACATCAATACCCGGGACATACCGAAATTTTGGCCGATTTAACGGGCACTCAAGATTATGCAATGATGTTGTCCTCTCCAAAACTTAAAGTCATTCATATCACCACCCATGTCGGGTTAATTAAAGCGATTGAAATGATTAATCCCGATCGGACCTACAAAGTTATTAAGCTGGCTCACGAAACGTTGACAAGAGCGGGAAAAGAAAACCCAAGCATCGCCGTGTGCGGCATTAATCCACACGCTGGAGAAAACGGTCTGTTTGGCAATGGAGAGGAAGAGGAAAAACTCATTCCCGGCATCCGAAAAGCACAAGAGGAAGGAATCAATGCAACAGGGCCATATCCGGCAGATACATTATTTTACCGTGCGGTGCGCGGAGATTTTGATATTGTTGTCGCTTGCTACCATGACCAAGGGCACGCCCCTATTAAAGTGCTGGGGCTGGAAGCCGGAGTAAACATCACCGTCGGCCTCAAAGGCGGTATCATCCGCACATCTGTCGACCATGGAACAGCCTTTGATATCGCAGGAAAAAATCTGGCGGACGAACGCAGCATGCTCGAAGCCATTCGCGCCGCTGTCGAACTGGCTCCGAAAGTTTAAACACCAACCTTTTTGCTTTATTTATCTGTTTTTGGCAATTAAAAAATGTATGAATGACAAAATACGAATATTCCATTCCCTGTATAAAATTTTAGGTCTATATCGCTTGACACGGAGCTTCTGCGGACATGTTTCCTAGCGAAAGGAGCGAGCGCCAATCCTTGCTTCGCAAGGCATCAAGCCTAACATGTCCGCCACTCCATGTAAAATTTCTATTCGGATCATTTATGCTAAATAAGCAGTATGCTCGGATATGGTGTTCATCTACTTGACCTTAATTTTTTGTCCGGTTAAGTCAATTCATTTTAGAACCAATTTTAAAAATAAGTTCTTCATAAATTTTTAGCGATGAGGCAAACAAGCAAGACGAACAAGAGCGCCCAGATGGCGGCTGGTAAGCTATTTCTGTTTCCATGATTTCAATGACGGAATAGCTTTCGCCCCCATAAAACCTCCGTCAGCTTTTCGGCGCGGCAGGCGCCTGTGGCTTTACCTTCAGCAAAAAGAAAATGCCAAGGAGCACCATCAGCAAAAGCGATCCCATCGCCAACCGATTGGCAATGTTTCCGTATGAATGAAAAAGGAGGGTAATGCTTCCATAAATCGCTGGACCAATGATGGCTGACACTTTTCCAGAAAAAGCGAACAGTCCGAAAAATTGCCCTTGCTTATCTGGCGGGGAAAGTTCGACTATATATGTTCTCGAAGTGACCCACATCGCTCCTAAACTGACGCCGAACAAACTCCCAGCAATCCAAAAAGATAGCTTGGAAAAAGCAAGCACCCCTATCGCCAGTGCGATGCACATCACGATGCCGACATACAAAACCGCTTTTTTGGCTCCCTTGTTTCTCGTAATATAGCCAAAAAGAAAGGAACCGATAATACTTGAAACTGTGGAGACTAAATATAAAAGGATGAACTCCCCTGCCGTAAACCCGGCAATGACTTTAGCATAAACGGACATGATGGCGATCGTCGTCGCCACCGCATCATTCAAAAAGAAATAAGCAATCATGAATGTAAAAATGTTTTGATACTTTTTCATTTCTTTCAATGTTGCATAAATATCCCGATAGCCTGCAAAAAATCCGGCCTTTCGCTTTAAGGCATCGGCTTTTTCGGCTTCTTCTTTGACAAAGAAAAACAGCGGGAAAGAAAAGAGGAGAAACAAAAGGGCGCTTGGAATAAAAGCCCGATAGTAATCCATTTCTCCAACAAACGGATACACAGCGAGCCCGACAAGCGTTCCGACATATCCGACAGCAACGCCAAAACCGGAGATAAGCGGTATTTCCTGTTTATTCCCCAAACTGGAAATCATGGAATCGTAAAAAACAAGGCTCGAATGGTAAAAAAACTTTGCTGCGACAAATAAAAGCACGATTATGACAAAAGACGCCGGCAATCCAAACATGGCATTCCCAAGATTCGAATATCCGGCAACACCCATAAGCAAAGTTGCCGTAACCGAAAGAGTCGTAAAAATCCCAAGCCATTTCTTTCTTCTCCCGGTCCGGTCAATCCATGTGCCGTATAAAGGTGAAAATATCACTAAAAAGAAAGAGGCTAACGCATTCGCATACGAAATAAATGTACTGGCGATCTGGTTCAAGCTCTCGCTTTTTCCCACCGTTTCCGAAACATAAAGCGGGAAAAAAATCGTGTTCACATTCGAGGAAAAAATCGTATTCGCAAAATCATACAACGCCCACGATAAAATCGGCAACGAAACATACAGTTTCCAGCCCGGCTGCCTCTTTGTTTCATACGCATGCGAGGCAATCTTCTCCACTGCACCCTCCCCCATTCTGTCGGTGATAAAACGGCCGCAAACCGTTTATTCCATATATAGATTACTTTTTATATTTAATGATTTTGTTTCATGAATGTAAATTTTTCGAAAGAATACCTCTTGCTTCCGAAAAACGATAGGTTTCATTTTTTGTCAGAATATAATTAATATTTTAACAAATAAATGTGCATTTGTGTATGAGCATCGTTTTCCGGAGTCAGTCAAGACTTTGTTGGAGCTTTTTTGGTTCGCTGAAAACAGGTGTAAGTCATAGGTTAGCGAACCATTTTTTGAATTTCCTGCGTAAGTGCTTTTGGACTCTCATCCCTTGTCATGACAGACGGATATGTATACTTTTTTTACCATCCCTTGAGTTCAGACAGGGCATCGAGTGGTGACAGGCACCTGACCCAAGCAAAAAAATAAAAATGGTTCTGTTCGTCAATATCTACAAATATGTCGTACATTTCGTGTAGACAATAAAGTTCGGCAACAAACGCTTTGTAATCTAGGGAGGTTAGAACATTTATTAGAGAATGGCTCTGTCGATAACATAATCGAGGGATTAGCCAAATTTTCAGAGCGTTACTTTGACCGAATTCACGGGCAAGGCTCTTCCTCTTCTGTCTCCGTGCTTTGGACAAAAGAGTTTGGGCCGGTTTATCTGTTCCGAAAGATATGGGAAAAGTTAGGGCTTGGTCGGCTATTACGTAAAATCATGCCGTAAAAACAACTTATTAGACACCCCCGTGTTGTGGGTAAAGTCCAAAACACCAGTATTTTCGGGCTTTTCTTTAGTGTACTCTGTCAAACTTTTAGATATAGTAATAAAGCTTGTAGACTGTCTAAGCAGAGACTTTGTCAACAAGCGAAAGTACTAGCTGATGTTTTGTATTTTCAAGAACTGACTAAGATAATGATCCTAAATTCAAGGTCTTCCTCCTGTAATCCATTCAATTAAATATCCTATAAACATTAAAATACAAAATATTATAAACATGATAAGTTTATAAATCATTTAATTCCCCACTCTATTATTTTTTACAAGGTGCTATACTAAAATAAGCTGCTACTGCTAAGGCAGCTCTTTTTTCGTCAGATTTCATAAATAGAAGAGCGGCAGTTATCCCAGCTACTAAAGCTTTATCACAGCCACAATCGAAATATCCTTTTACTTTATAACAAAGATCATGTGTCATACATAAAGAATCTAATTTATTTTTTGGTACACCGCCACCATGTCCAGGTCCGTACCATTTTCCCCAAACTGGCATACTTCTTAATATTTGAGATACAGATTGTGACTCTTTTTTATTTTCAATTTGATTAATTAAATATATACGTTTTACCTACGGCCGAGTAGAAACAAAATCCATTCCCGAGGGAATTCGGCGATTTGCCCAATCGCTAGAGTCCATGATACCAACATGCTGAATGACCAGCATGGTTTCTATTGAATAATACCCGTAGCTCAAAAATTAGGGGATATAAAATAGCTCTTGCATGGAAAAGTCCTTTAAAAGGAAAGTGCGATCTTCAGTTTCATGCAAGAGCACTTTCATTTTTTTCGCCTACCGAGTGCTACATTTATTTTTCGATGGCGCAGCAAAGCCTTATTAGGCGGCAGGTTTTCTAACGTTTCCACTACTTCTTCGGATGAATAAGCCTAAACCACTGTCAAACGGCTTCGACAAATGACAGGCAATCTATTTCAACCACTTTCGCACTTCCTCTTCCGCAAGTCCAGTGAGATCGGCAATATCTTTCGCTGCCATTCCTTTCGCCGACATATGTCGGATCATGTTCTTCCGTTCTTCCTCCCGACCTTGCTTTAGCCCTTGTTTCAACCCTTCCTCCATCCCCGCACGCCGCTCGCCAAGAAGATTGGACAATTGATCCCGCAGCCATTTCAGCCGCATTTCATACGCGTAGCGATTTTCGGAACTGACGCTTAGCTTCTCCCACTCTTCCAATGCTTTGCGAATTTCTTGCTCGTTCATCGCCAACACCTCCAGTTCCTTGAGAATCGTCTCATCAATCTCTTGTTTCCGGGCATCCACCGCTGACAGCATCATCAACCAGGGCCACTCCGAAGATCGCTTCACATCACGTCTATATTTCTTCCATTTTACCATAAATTGTGATAAATCAATGGCGTGAAATTCAAGATGCGCGCTCCAAAGAAATTGTTCTTTATCTTCGCGGATATGAAAGATGGTGTGAAACCGATCGGTTTCATGCGGAAAGAGCGGGTAGTTGAGAATTGCAATCATAATGGTGGGAGGAAGTTCGCTGTACCCTTGGCCTTTGAAGAGCGACTGGGAAAAGAGCCTCGCCCAGTAATACAAAATCCGCTCCGGCATATCGTGCTGGTCAATGATTTGAATTTCCACGTTAATCCGCTCGCCTCGGTCGGTCCACACGAGCACGTCAAGCCGATTCATTTTCCCTTCTTCGAACTCTTTTGCCAGCTCTGTGTTATCAAACTGCACATCGATGATACGATCATGGCCTGTCCGATGCAAAACCGCATTCAAAAAAGCGATTGTAAGCTGCTTTCGGCTCGGATGGCCGAACAATTGTTTAAACATAAAATCCAATTTTAAATCGAGGTATTCCTTCATAATGGGAATCATCCTTTCGAGGAGAATTTTTGGGGAGAGTAGAGGTTTATCTAAAGAAAAGCCGAAGTTATTTGCATATTTTCCAGATAAAAGAAAACGCATCACCTTCCAAAACGCACTTCTTGACAAATCTCAACCAGCAGACGTTCTAATGAAAACTTTGCCACCATATACATTCAGAACGTATGTTCTGATAATGTTATTGTAATACACTTTATCTTATCTTTCAATCATCAATGATTCGACAAATTTTGCACAGAGCCAAAAACTATACCAAAAGGTAAGCCCTTTTACACAGCAAGTTCCTCCTTCCTTAGAAATAGATCCTAGTTGTCTTCCAAAAAACAAGAACATGAGTAATCCTTCCTCATTTTTCTTAGGTTACCATTTTAATTAGCAAAGTGCCGGTGTGTTTAATCCTGCCATGGTGACCGTCGGGAAAGGGGATAACCGTCAGTATACCGAAGCATATCTGCGTTTTCAAGCCCACTACGGGTGAAGTACAGCCGTGCAAAAGGTTGTTCACTATCCGAACCAAGTTTGTTCCACATACGCACAAACATATTTCATTCGACCTAAATCTTTTCCACATCAGACCTTCCACATCAAGCCTAATATCCAGCACTCCGCACCAAATCCCCGCCACATTCCATACTTTTCGTATTCCAACGCTTGACATGTTCGCAGCGGTGATTATAATTAATTAAAAAATTGTTAATAATTTTCTTACAATAACTATGAAGAGGAAAAGTAAGGTTCAGTTATTTTTCACAGAGAGCTTCGGTAGCTGAGAAGAAGCAAAAATACGAACCCGAACAATGGCCTCTGAGTTGCGTGCTGAAAGTATTATTTTCGTGTTTTATCCCAACAAAGCACGAAGGTACGAGTAGGTTCCGCCGAGTTTGGTACTCGTTACAAATACCACAGTATGAAGGGATTAAGCCCGTAGTACTGGCAGAGGCTGTTTTGTGCGAGCAAACAGTGAAGTAAGGTGGTACCACGTGAGCAAAACCACGTCCTTATCTATATAGATAAAGACGTGGTTTTTTTTATAAAACAACAATGTATGGGGGAAAATTTATGAATCGTTTTTTAGTTATTCAAACTGATTTTGGATTAAGCGATGGAGCTGTCAGTGCAATGTATGGAGTCGCTTTGAATGTTAATCCCAGCCTGAGGATTTTTGATTTGACCCACGATATTCCCCAATATAATATTTGGGAAGCGTCTTATAGGCTGTACCAAACGATATCGTATTGGCCAAAGGAGACGGTATTTATTTCTGTTGTTGATCCGGGTGTCGGTTCAGAACGGAGAAGCATTGTTGTGAAGACAAAATCAAACCAATATATTGTGACACCCGACAATGGAACGATCACACATATAAAGAAGTATATTGGGATCGAAGAAGCAAGGCTGATCGATGAAAAGGTAAACCGGCTGCCAAATTCCGGGCATTCTTATACCTTCCATGGACGTGATATTTACGCTTATACTGGCGCACGGCTTGCATCCGAAGTGATTCCGTTTGAACAGGTGGGGCCGGAAATTCCAATCGATTCGCTAATTGAACTGCCGGTTTTAGAAGCCTATATTCAAAATGGTGCGATTAAAGGGAATATTGATATACTTGATGTCCGCTTTGGAAACTTATGGACCAATATTGATCGCAGCTTGTTTCAGAAGTTAGACGTAGATTACGGAGATTCTTTTGAAGTAACGATTGAAAATGAAACAAGACAAGTATATAAAAATATTATGACGTTTGGCAGATCATTTGCGGATAGTCATTTGGGCGAGCCTTTGCTTTACGTCAATTCGCTCGACAAAATCGGTGTGGCAATCAATCAAGGATCATTTGCGAAGGCCTACCATATTGAAGCAGGTGCCAAATGGAAAATCACTATCTGCAAAGTACCGAATTTCGTATATAATGGAAATTCAATATAATCATAAAAATAAAAAAAGGAGAGGAAGTTCATGAAAGAAAACAATCTATCGATCAAAACAATCGTAGCAATCGGAATTGGAGCAGCTGTCTTTGTTATTCTGGGAAGATTTGCGTCCATTCCAACAGGGATACCAAATTCCAATATTGAAACAACTTATGCATTTTTAGCACTTATGTCAATTATTTTTGGGCCTGTCGCAGGCGGTTTCATCGGACTTATCGGTCATGCGTTAAAAGACTTAATATTTTATGGATCTATTTGGTGGAGTTGGGTTGTTGTCAGCTTGCTTGTCGGATTTTTAATTGGTCTGGCTTCCAAAAGCATCGATATCGAATCTGGTGAATTCGGCACTAAAAAAATTATTACATTTAATATTGTTCAGGTGATTGTTCAAGCAATCGGCTGGTTCCTTGTCGCACCTTCTCTTGATATACTGGTTTATGCTGAGCCAGCAAATAAAGTCTTCCTGCAAGGATTAGTTGTTGGAATTTCCAATATGGTAACAGTTGCCGTCATTGGAACACTTCTTCTTTTACTCTATGCAAAAACACGCAGTCAAAAAGGAAGTCTTGATAAAGAATAAAAGCACATTGTGAGTTTTGACAACATATTTACTTACAGGAGCTTTTACGAATGAGAAAACGAGTGATTGAATTTCATAATTTTAGCTTTAAGTATCATAGCCAAAAAAATCCAACATTAAAAAATATTCATTTCAACATTTACGAAGGGGAAAAAGTTTTAATCGTTGGTCCTTCAGGATCTGGGAAGAGCACCATTGGCCACTGCATCAATGGTCTAATCCCCTTCTCTTATAAAGGAGAAATGACCGGAAGTTTAAAAGTAATGGGTCAGGAAACAAAGGAGTTAAATATTTTTGCTTTATCAAAAATGGTTGGTACTGTTTTACAAGATCCTGATGGCCAGTTTATAGGATTAACTGTTGGTGAAGACATAGCTTTTGCACTGGAGAATGATTGCACTCCGCAAAAGGAAATGTTCGAGATCGTAAAAGATGCTTCCAAAATGGTCGAAATGGATGATTATTTGCCTGCCTCTGTCCATCATTTGTCAGGCGGGCAAAAGCAGAGGGTTTCCCTCGCTGGTGTAATGGTTGACAAAGTGGATATCCTGTTGTTTGATGAACCGCTCGCAAACCTTGACCCCGCTACTGGAAAGTATGCAATGGCTTTAATCGACAAAATCCAAAAAGAAACGAATACAACCGTTGTCATTATTGAACACCGTTTAGAAGATGTTTTATATCGCCATGTCGATCGCATTATTGTGGTCAATGACGGCTCAATAGTAGCTGATATGAGCCCTGACCAGCTTTTAACAACTAACATTTTAGAAGAGACGAATATACGGGAGCCGTTATATATTAAAGCGGTCAAATATGCCGGTTGCGAACTAACTGAAGATATGCATCCTGCTGATTTCAATCAGTTTAAAGCGGATTTATGCCGAAAAAACTTGTTGGAATGGTTTGAAGATGCAAATCCAAAAACGCCAAGTAAAGAAGGAAAAACAATTTTAGAGCTGAAAAATATTTCGTTTAGCTATTCACCAGGTCACGAAACGATAAAGGATGTTTCTTTTTCAATTAACAAAGGGGAAATGGTGAGCATTGTTGGAAAAAATGGAGCAGGGAAATCTACAATTACAAAATTAATTTGTGGATTTGAAAAGCCTTCCTCAGGGAGCATATTGTTTAACGGCAAGGATATAACAAACGAAACGATTAAAGAACGCTCGTTAAAAATCGGCATGGTCATGCAAAATCCAAATCATATGATTTCAAAGCATATGATTTTTGACGAAGTAGCCTTAGGCTTAAAGGTTCGCGGCGTAGCGGAAGCTGAAATAAAAGAACGCGTCGACAATACATTAAAAATTTGCGGGCTGTACCCATTTCGGAATTGGCCGATTTCAGCATTAAGCTTCGGTCAAAAAAAGCGGGTTACGATTGCTTCCATTTTAGTGTTAGAACCAGAAATCATTATTTTGGACGAGCCAACTGCCGGACAAGATTTTCGCCATTATACTGATATTATGGAGTTTCTTGCTCAATTAAATCGGCAAGGCGTCACGATTATGATGATTACTCATGATATGCATTTAATGCTGGAGTATACAGAAAGAGCGATTGTATTTGCAGAAGGCAGGAAAATTGCCGATGACTCAGCTGTCAATGTCCTTTCTGATATTGACATCATCAAACAGGCAAATTTAAAGGAAACGTCTCTTTATAACCTGGCATTAAAAACAGGAATACCAGAACCGAGGAAGTTTGTGGAACGTTTCATAGAATATGATCGGGAGGTAAGGCAGGTTGGCAGCCGAGATGCTATCTTATATTGACCGAAAATCTCCTGTTCATCAGTTGACAGGTGTAACAAAGCTAATATGCTTTATCTTATGGTCGACTGCAGCTATGCTGACATACGACACTCGTATTCTACTATTTTTATTTTTAATTAGTATTCTCATTTTTATTATTTCAAAAATTAAACTTGAAGAGATATTGTTTGTTCTTGTATTTATTTTAGTATTTCTTTTCATAAACAATGTTGCCATTTATGTCTTTTCACCGCAAGAAGGAGTAAAAATTTACGGCTCCAGCCATGTGTTATTTGAAATATCAGGAAGGTATAACGTCACATTGGAACAACTTTTTTACCAATTGAATATTACGTTAAAATATTTCACAGTGATCCCAGCGGCTTTGCTTTTTATTGTGACGACTCATCCGAGCGAATTCGCGGCTTCCCTCAATCGCATCGGTGTGAGTTATCGAATTTCGTATGCTGTTTCTTTGGCATTAAGATATATACCGGACGTACAGCGGGATTTTCGGAATATAGCACGCGCCCAACAAGCTAGAGGCCTTGACATGTCCCGCAAAGAAAAACTTCCTAAACGGATCAAAAATGCCGCCTCCATCCTTGCACCGCTTATTTTATCAAGCCTAAACAAAATTGACACCATCAGCAACGCAATGGAACTGCGCGGCTTTGGCAAAAACAAAAAACGCACATGGTATAGTGCAAGACCTTTCCAAAAAAGTGACTACTTTGCAATCGCTCTGTTTAGTATTCTGTTCATTGTCACCTTAATCATCACATTCCATGATGGAAGCCGGTTTTATAATCCGTTTTAAAAATACTCCTACTGATCGCATCCAGTAACGCTGTTTGTTGCTGGATGCGTTTTTTTGTGAAAACATTTAAATTAGCCCTATTTTAGGGGTGGGCAGGTTGCTTCCTTGGGCCTCTAAGCTGGCAAGCCTTTTTTTATGCAATCAAGTTCTGCATTTTTTTGTTGCAGAACTCTGTATTTTTATTTTGCAATAAACACTCATGCGCATCACCTAAACAGAACTGCCCACATTTGTTACGCCAATCACTCCTAGTTCATCTTCCCATATTCGTGATATGGACATCAATCCCTTTATTCCTACACGTTTCTTCTTAATCCTTTTTCCTCCATAAACTTTTTACGAAAATATACCTGTGACGTATGGACTGTTCCATAACCGACCGCCGGCACGACCTATTAACCAATTAATAGACCGAATATTCAGTTAACAGCACCCATAAAAACAAACCGCCCCATCAAGGGCGTTTCGACCATTTGGACCCTTTCCACTGATGCCATTTCCACGCGCTTTCGATGGCTGACAAGTGACAGGCAGCCTCACCCCCTCACAAATTCAGCATATTTTTTCTTCCGCTCTGTTTTTGTGCCTGAAAAGTAATCTAATAATGCATCCATATTCATAAATTTCGGAGGCAGCGATTTGGGATGCATATACAAATAAAAACTACTCCATCGGTAAAGTTCCGGCGCATGTACCAAATGAGCTTCTACCGGGTTGAGATGAATATATCGACTCACTTCCAACATTCCGCTATCATTGTCAATCAATTTACCATAATAACGCTTTTCAAATACATGTCCCGTCAAACGATAGCGAGTATTATAATAATTTGCATACCGTTTGTTCATGAGCGCCATGACTTTCGAAATCGGCTCCTGTTTTGAGCGCAGCTGCAGGTGAAAGTGATTCGTCATAAGGCAATATGCGGCTATTTCAAACGGGATTTTTTCATGTAGCTGGTGGAGGATATGAAGAAAAGCGAGAAAATCATTTGTTTCCTTGAATAGGGGATCACGCCGATTGCCGCGGCAAACGATATGATAAAACCGATGGGGCACCCAGATCCGCTTTTGCCGTCCCATTCTTTTTACCTCGCTGTTGCTTGTTGCTTCGTATATGTTTTCAGCCACCTTAGCGTCATCGCTTCCCAAAGCGATTCATCCGCTATCTCTTCGGTTCCCTTTAAATCGGAAATGGTCCTTGCCAGACGAATGATTTTCGCTTGTACACGATTGCTCCATTGATGCTGGGATGCCCATTGCTGCAACAGAAGTTGCTGCCTTTTGGCAAGCGGGCTTTTTTCCATTAATAACTCAAAAGGAACACGCCCATTCGTTATTTCTTTTCCGTAACGTTCATATTGCTTTCTTCTTGCTTCTTCTACTCTTTTCCTTATGGTTTCCGAAGATTCCGAAACCCTCGTTTCTTTGGTGAAATCAATGACTTCCAATGACAATAAAACATCCATCCGGTCATAAATCGGCCCGGAAACACGATTTCGATACGCTTGAATTTGTTTCGGACTACATGTGCAATAGCGCGTTCTTGAGCCTAAATATCCACACGGACACGGATTCATCGCCCCAAGCAAAATAAAGTCCGCAGGATATGTCACCGTCGACGAAATACGGCTAATCGTCACTTTCCCCGTCTCTAACGGCTGGCGAAGCATATCCAGCGTCTTTTTCGCAAATTCCGCCATTTCATCGAGAAACAAAACACCGCGATGTGCCAGCGACACTTCGCCAGGCTTTGGGTGCGTTCCCCCGCCAATTAAAGAAACCGATGAAGCGGAATGATGCGGATGACGAAAAGGCGGATGGCCGCTCTCGATTTTTTCCCCTGCCAGCTGGTACAAACTGATCACCTCTAACTGCGCATCATGAGAAAGGCTCGGCAAAATCGTCGGAAACGTTTCCGCCAACAAACTTTTCCCGCACCCAGGCGGTCCAACCATTAACACGTTATGTCCGCCTGCCGCTGCGATCTCCAATGCACGCTTTGCTTGATGATGGCCAATAATCGATTGAAAATCCCGATGATGCTTTCGCGGGGAGTCTATGATTTCAGGAGTGCGAAAAGCTGGGGGTAACGAAAGAACGCGTTGTCCTTGCAGATATTGCACCGTTTCTTCCAATGTCTGAACAAAGATACAATCGAGATCTTTCAAATGATGAAGCGGAAGTGTGGGATCATACGGAAGGTATACTTTTTGAAAACCGAGCTTCTTTGCCGCCAATATCGCTGGAAGCATGCCATCCACCGGCTGAATCGCTCCATCCAACGATAACGAACCTAAAAACGCTGCATCGGGGGAAACCGGCGCTGTCAGCTTGCCCATTGCCTTCAAAATCCCAATCGCCATCGCCAAATCAAACATCGGGCTATGTTTTTTCCTCTCCGGCGGAGACAAATGAACAACGAGCCTTTTATCAAAAAAGTCGCAGCCGAAAGCATAAAGCGAAGCAAGAACACGTTCCTTTGCCTCTTTCACCGACGCATCCGGCAACCCAACAATCACCATCGCCGCAATCCCCGGCACTTCCTGCACCTCCACCTGCACCCGATACCCTTCTAACCCCCTTAACCCAATGCTTAAAATCTTCACCGTCACTCATCCATCCCTCCCAATCACAGAACATTAGTTCTTACCCATTATTGTAATACCCCTCCGTTTATCTTTCAATTACCAATATTTCGACAAATTTCGGGCGGTGACAGGCACCAAACCCAAAAAATACTCCTACTGATCGCATCCAGTAACGCTGTTTGTTGCTGGATGCGTATTTTATGAAAACATTTAAATTAGCCTTATTTTAGGGGTGGGCAGGTTGCTTCCATGGGCCACTAAGCTGGCAACCCTTTTTTTATGCAATCAAGTTCTGCATTTTTTGTTGCAGAACTCTGTATTTTTATTTTGCAATAAACACTCATGCGCATCACCTAAACAGAACTGCCAACATTTGTTACGCCAATCACTCCTAGTTCATCTTCCCATATTCGTGATATGGACATCAATCCCTTTATTCCTACACGTTTCTTCTTAATCCTTTTTCCTCCATAAACTTTTTACGAAAATATACCTGTGACGTATGGACTGCTCCATAACCGACCGCCAGCACGCCCTATTAACCAATTAATAGACCGAATATTCAGTTAACAGCACCCATAAAAACTAACCGCCCCATCAAGGGCATCTCGACCATTTGGACCCTTTCCACTGATGCCATTTCCACGCGCTTTCGATGGCTGACAAGTGACAGGCAGCCTCACCCCCTCACAAATTCAGCATATTTTTTCTTCCGCTCTGTTTTTGTGCCTGAAAGGTAATCTAATAATGCATCCATATTCATAAATTTCGGAGGCAGCGATTTTGGATGCATATACAAATAAAAACTACTCCATCGGTAAAGTTCCGGCGCATGTACCATATGAGCTTCTACCGGGTTGAGATGAATATATCGACTCACTTCCAACATTCCGCTATCATTGTCAATCAATTTACCATAATAACGCTTTTCAAATACATGTCCCGTCAAACGATAGCGAGTATTATAATAATTTGCATACCGTTTGTTCATGAGCGCCATGACTTTCGAAATCGGCTCCTGTTTTGAGCGCAGCTGCAGGTGAAAGTGATTCGTCATAAGGCAATATGCGGCTATTTCAAACGGGATTTTTTCATGTAGCTGGTGGAGGATATGAAGAAAAGCGAGAAAATCATTTGTTTCCTTGAATAGGGGATCACGCCGATTGCCGCGGCAAACGATATGATAAAACCGATGGGGCACCCAGATCCGCTTTTGCCGTCCCATTCTTTTTACCTCGCTGTTGCCTGTTGCTTCGTATATGTTTTCAGCCATCTTAGCGTCATCGCTTCCCAAAGCGATTCATCTGCTATCTCTTCGGTTCCCTTTAAATCGGAAATAGTCCTTGCCAGCCGAATGATTTTCGTTTGCACACGATTGCTCCATTGATGCTGGGATGCCCATTGCTGCAACAGGTGTTGCTGCCTTTTAGCAAGCGGGCTTTTTTCCATTAATAACTCAAAAGGAACACGCCCATTCGTTATTTCTTTTCCGTAACGTTCATATTGCTTTCTTCTTGCTTCTTCTACTCTTTTCCTTATGGTTTCCGAAGATTCCGAAACCCTCGTTTCTTTGGTGAAATCAATGACTTCCAATGGTAATAAAACATCCATCCGGTCATAAATCGGCCCGGAAACACGATTTCGATACGCTTGAATTTGTTTCGGACTACATGTGCAATAGCGCGTTCTTGAGCCTAAATATCCGCACGGACACGGATTCATCGCCCCAAGCAAAATAAAGTCCGCAGGATATGTCACCGTCGACGAAATACGGCTAATCGTCACTTTCCCCGTCTCTAACGGCTGGCGAAGCATATCCAGCGTCTTTTTTGCAAATTCCGCCATTTCATCGAGAAATAAAACACCGCGATGTGCCAGCGACACTTCGCCAGGCTTTGGGTGCGTTCCCCCGCCAATTAAAGAAACCGATGAAGCGGAATGATGCGGATGACGAAAAGGTGGATAGCCACTCTCGATTTTTTCTCCTGCCAGCTGGTACAAACTGATCACCTCTAACTGCGCATCATGAGAAAGACCCGGCAAAATCGACGGAAACGTTTCCGCTAACAAACTTTTCCCGCACCCAGGCGGTCCAACCATTAACACGTTATGTCCGCCTGCCGCTGCGATCTCCAATGCACGCTTTGCTTGATGATGGCCAATAATCGATTGAAAATCTCGATGATGCTTTCGAGGGGAGTCCATAATTTCAGGAGAGCGAAAAACTGGGGGTAACGAAAGAACACGTTGTCCATGCAGATATTGCACCGTTTCTTCCAACGTCTGAACAAAGATACAATCGAGATCTTTCAAATGATGAAGCGGAAGTGTGGGATCATACGGAAGGTATATTTTTTGAAAACCGAGCTTCTTTGCTGCCAATATCGCTGGAAGCATGCCATCCACCGGCTGAATCGTTCCATCCAACGATAACGAACCTAAAAACGCTGCATCGGAGGAAGCCGGCGCTGTCAGCTTGCCCATTGCCTTCAAAATCCCAATCGCCATCGCCAAATCAAACATCGGGCTATGCTTTTTCCGCTCCGGCGGAGACAAATGAACAACAAGCCTTTTATCAAAAAAGTCGCATCCGAAAGCATAAAGCGAAGCAAGAACACGTTCCTTTGCCTCTTTCACCGATGCATCCGGCAACCCAACAATCACCATCGCCGCAATCCCCGGCACTTCCTGCACCTCCACCTGCACTCGATACCCTTCTAACCCCCTTAACCCAATGCTTAAAATCTTCACCGTCACTCATCCATCCCTCCCAATCACAGAACATTAGTTCTCACCCATTATTGTAATACCCTCCCTTTTATCTTTCAATTACCAATATTTCGACAAATTTCGGGCGGTGACAGGCACCGAACCATTTTTGACAAACTTCGAAGCACGGCAGGTATTATCCCATAACAGGGGCTAATTCATCCAATGTTGCACCTTGGAAAGAAGGAATCTCGCACTCAAAGGCTACTTTCAGCCACCAATGAGGTGTTGATTTTTCATTCATATACACAACACGAACAGAAGGGTTCACTCCATTTTCTAACAAGGAAAAGATGGCCTTACTATAAAAAGCCGGAACATATCCAAGCTTCTTCCCCCCATGAGTGTAAATAGCAACAGCATGAGGGTCATAAGCGTTTGTTGGTTCTTGTACTAATTTCAACGTTTCGTTAATGGCCAGCCATGTTGCCCAATTTTGAGGAAGATTTTGATGGCGCATGCCATGAACAAAAAAGCTGACGCGCAGCTTGCCATCGTTTTCAAGACGCAGCGGCTGCTCAAAAGAATAAGTGTCGCTGGCTAACCGCCCACGTGTTTGTTGAAGCAAGTCCATCTTAGTGGAATTCTCATCCAGACCTAAATCGGACAAAATGGCTTTAAAATCCGCACGATCTGGTGACGGCAATCGGCGTTCAAACGCCGGAAACAGCTCCTTTGATCGATATATTTTAGTTGGGTCTGGGAAAGCTGGATGCAACATATACCCGTTATTCAATGCATCTTTCAGTTTTCCGTGACCAGAGGCATTATAGGTGTAAGTGAACTCATAATAGCCATCATAATGAGAAAGAGTTCCTATATGATAAAAAGAACGGGTTTTGGGATTTTGCCAAACCACTAAAAGTGTATGAACTTTTTTCATGTTATTGATCACCCCTTCCAATCCACTCCAATATTTTCTTTCTTCGAAAAGGCACTATACTCAATAACCAGTCTTTTTGTGCCTCGCTTAAAATATCTAATGATTGAATAAAATCAGAATACCTTATTAAATCAAATTCAACTAACTTTTGGATACTTTGATGAAACTCATCTGTAAAGTTTTTACTAATATATGTTAACAAGTCTTTAGCTTTGACTTTTTTCTTTTCAAATATACCCGCCTTAACCTTTGTTTTCTCGGTATATTTGTTCATTTCTTGGGGATTCGAAACCATTTGCATGAGCTTTTCATCATCAAATCGAAAACCTAAGGAAGCACCGTTATCATAAATGGGGGAGAACTTTGCTCCTGTTTCGAGAAATAGTAATTTCCAATTAAATGGATGCCTATCTTGATTGCCAATAAGAATATCAAACAATTGCATATCTATAAATTCTGATTTTATGGCCTTCCAATATGCAAACTCCCTCATTATTTTGAATCCAGCATCAATAAGTTCCATGCCCTTCAATGAGGATTCTTGGAGCTTCGTATAATCATCTACTAGTGCTGATAATAAAACTCCGCCTTCTTCAGCCATTTTTGCATCATATTCTTTTACAAAATTTCGCAGAAGACATCCTCTTCTACCGTTCCTAGTTACAATTTCTACCTTCATCATTTCCAAACCAAATATAGCTCCAATTTCAGCGGCAATTAATTCTGTAATATCCTCCCAAGAAACTCCTTCTTTAAATTGTCGAGGATATTTTATAAGATAATGTATTTTCTCTGGAGATATCAATTCCTCTTTCTCCAATGTACTTTTTCTACCATATCCGATCCGTTCCCAATCACTAACATCTCTCAACAATGCTAATCGTTCCTTTTTCGTACAATCTTACTATGTATTTTAACACTAAATGATGCAAATTTATCATTCATCATAAAATTACGGCGTAACGATTTAAAATTTCGGTCATCAAAAACCAAAAAAGGACAATATGATTGGAAACTATTTTTTAAATATTTACTGATTCATTGATTTCTATTTTTGTTGGTTCCACATTTGCGTAATATTTTGGACGATAACCTTGGAGGCACACTTTTTTGATTACCCCATTCTCAACAACAAATGTTAAATCCTCAATTTCCTGTAGTGTCCCAGTTAAAATGAGTTGTTCTACCACTTTTCCTCGGATCTGTTCCATAGTGTAACCTTTTTCTTTCAAGATACGCAAAAGGTTTGAAATCACTTGTATCTTTGCATTAGAGGGGTTTATAATCATACTTTCTAACAATACGGAAGAATGATCATACCGAGGTAATTCTTCACCAAATAATATTCTCCTTACTCGCAACATAGCAATATCATCCGCTGATAATCTTTTTCCCATCAAATTGATAGACATTTCAGGAAAGGTAAATGAACTATAGTCCCCCAAACTTACTAGGGTTATAGTAACTGTTGTATCCTCCTTTTGGGATTCAACACGAATATTTTCAATCGTAACCATATCAGCAAAATTTCGGACTGAAAGAGCGTATTGACCGCTATTTTGTTGCATCAATTTTAACGTTCTTTCCGTTTTGCTATCAGGATTCTTCAATACCAATTCATATGTGCCTGCTTTTGGTTCACGGTATTCGTCATATTCGCAAGTTAAATCACCTAACCAAAAATACGCTCCTGAAGAATTTACGATTTTCGTTTCAATAGCTGGACTCGTTCCGAAACTTTGACCTTCTCTTTTCACTACTCTTTTTAATAATAACGGTTTCCCTGTGAGGGTGCTTTTCATTACAGGTGTTTGATCCTTAAACTCTTCAGCAACTTTTTTGCTTACATAGGAGTACAAATTATATACATCAATCTCACCGTTTGCATCAGCAGCTTCGCCTTCCAACCCTCTAATGAGATAATCCGTAAAAGCACCGTGGCCATTTCTGTCCCACGCCCATTGATTTGACGTACATGCAGCGATCAATACTTTCCCCGACCCTTTTACCTCTAGGCCTCTTACCATTTCATGTTGTATATTTCTTGCAATGGCACCACTATGACAAGTATCAAAAAACGCCAGTACAGTACTAGCAATAGTATGATCAATCAAATCTCTTACATCTGTCATTTTAATCATGGAATCTTCTGGATTATAAGCATCGCCATCGAAAGGAACAAAATAACCTTCATTATTATGCAAAAAGCCATGACCTGCCCAAAAAAGAAATAATATATCATTTGGAGAAGCATCTTCAAAAAAGGACGTTAAAGCGGAGTGTAATATATTCCGCTTTGCAATGTTCCCTTGAAACACCTCTACATTTTCTTTTTTAAAAAACGACGGAGGTTCTAACAACAATCTTTTTATTTCACTAACATCATTAACTGTATTAGGAAGAGGGGAAGTATTTAAATATTGGTCTACTGCTATAAGCAAAGCTTTATAAACCATTGTTGATCACCCTATCGTATCAACATCTGAATTTGATTTTTGTATGGCAATAGAGATATGATTACGAACAATCTACAAATTGGAACTGTAACCCAACACCATCACTTTATATTCAGAATCGATTATAAAAATTTGTATTTACGACAACCAATTAACAGTCGGAACTTCATAGATAACAGTAGCTACATTCAAGAAACAACAGGCATAATCCCTATTGAATTCCCCAAATATCCATCGCCTTTTTCACCAGTTTTTCTTGTCTTGAGAGAATCTGGTTCTTTGTCCATTCCTTTTCCTCTAATATTTCTTTCGTAAGATCAAACGATACTTTTTTGTTTCGTTTTTCGTAAATTTCCTTTTTACGATCAAATGAATAGTATTGTGCAGCAGAATTTTTCACACCGCTCAATAAAGTCAAATTTCCAAGCTTATGAACCAATTCTTGATGAACATCAGGCGTGAAACGTTGGATCCAATATTCATCTTTTAGCTTTTGCGGAAGGATGTGCTCCACCGTAATTCGTCCATGGAATTGTTTTACCACGCTCTGATCTTGGCTTTCTTGTTCCAAGCGAAGGAGTATTGCTTTTACAGCAGGAGAATGGTAAATATCCGCACGTATCAATTGTTCAAATTCTTTATTATCCGCATATTTTTTAACCGTTTCAATCAGTTCATCCGCTGAACATCCTTTATTGATCAAATTAATCACTTGATAATAAACCGTATTTCGTTTTGTTTTGCCAAGCCGGCGAACCCAGTTTTGGTACGTGATTTTTTCCATTAATTCAACAAAATCAGCGAATTCCATATCCGGCACCGGTTTATTTAGAAACGCAAGCACAGGAGGTATCCACTCATCATGAGCGACCCGATGGAGGGAAGAGATGAGTTTTTGCGTCTTAAGATGATTATCGAAATCGTTTTCCATAATTTTTTCATAATGATGAGCCGAGCGCAGGAGAAATTCAGCGAAACGAGCGGGAGCTTCTTTATATTCTTCAAGGATCTCATCAAACTCTTGATAAAGAATTTCCTGCTGCTTGTTCCCTTTGATCGAAGTCCGCAAATGGCTTAAGAAATTATCCAGCTGCCGAATGCCAACGATATTCTCCAGTTCATTCCAACATTCTTCCACTCGGCTTCTCTCAAGAGGCTTGCTTTCACAATATTCAAACAGCCGGTTTTTTAATAAATCCCCGTTGGAAAGAGACATTCCTCTCGCATTTAAGACATTAAAAAGCCGGTAGGCGGAGGTAAAGTTATCGGTGACCACAAAGACAACATATACATGTTCTAAAATATAATTGACCAACCGCCGCAACTCGACTTCGCTTAATTCTGAAACTACTTGTTTGATTTCAAGCATATTGTCATAAAACTTCGCTTGAGTTTCACTCATTTCTTGTGCAGAGCTTATATCTTCCCCCATGAGGATATACTTCTGGAAAAATGCTTGATCTTGCTTTCTGACTATCAGGCGAGGCTGCTCCGGTTCATCCGTATAAGGGTTTACCGGCATAATTCGTTTTTGAATATCCTCTACACTAGAAGGATGCGTGATCAACTGCTTCATAACCGCAAAAATAATATTTAAAGTCGTTAACCGCTGCTGGCCGTCTACGACTTCATAACGGCGGTTGCGTTCTTTTTCAATCGTAATAATCGATCCGATAAAGTATTCAGGGTCATTACGCTGATAAGCTTGGCAAATATCTTCTATCAACTCGCGCGCATGGCTTTTCTCCCAAGAATACGGCCGTTGATAAGGAGGAATTTCATAAATTTTGTTTTCCGTCAGTATCTCGTTGATCTTTTTTTCACTTGCCTCCACTTCACATCATCTCCTCTAAAGAAACAGGTTTGCTTTTGCACACAAATCTATCATACAAAAATTTTAAGTTTTTACAACTCTACCGTTTCTAATACATGTGAATTCCCAACAGTTATTGATAATTTCTTCCCAAAAACCAATCCATATCATAGTTTTGTAATGATTGAGGAAGAAATTTTATGTAAAAAAGGATTCCTCGTAAGCGAAGATAACAAAAAGCAATCTTGAAGCATCTATGGGGTAGTTATGGAGAAGTTCACCAATGAAATGGATACAGCGGGTATAGCTAGAAGAGGAAGCAGAGGATCTCTATAACCATGATGCAAAACATAGAGGGAATTCGTAATTTTACATTTCAGAACATATCCGTCGTAAATAAATTCGCACAAACGAATAAAGCAATCCCCCACATGCGTCAATAACCACATTCGCCAAAAGCGCCATCCTCCCCGGTTGAAACGATTCAGTTCCTTCTTCCGTTTTTGAATATAAATCATTTTTCCATCCACTCCAACTCCTCCAGCGACTGGACATCTTGAAGAATGTAGCGGATCGTTTTTTATCGACTTTGGCAGCTGTTGAAAGGATAACATTACATACCTCCCGATACTACTTATTATTATCCCTTTTAAAAATTGGTTTTAACTGATGAGCTAGCTCCTGAACCATATCTTTTGTGGTGATATTGTCGGACAATTCCCCTCGTTGATACGCTTCAATTAATATATGCTTGAAACGATCGGTTTCTGGTCGCAAAGTCTTTTTCTTCGGCACAACAGTCACCCCCAACGTAAAAATGCAATAAGCCTCCCGCTGAACAACTTCAACAGGAGGCTGCCAAACTACTATTTATCGTTTCAACGCTTTGACATATACGTCAAAACCCGGTTTTGCTCTTCAACGGTCATGCTAGAGCCAGACGGCAAACAAATGCCATTAGCAAACAATTCATCAGAAACGCTCCAACCTTCCTGATGCGGGTAATACGTTACCCCATTAAACACAGGCTACAGATGAAGCGGCTTCCATCCATATTTTCCTTCACAAGCGCGTTGATAATATCCATCGGCGTCACATCAAGCCCTTGCGGATTGATCGTCAATGTTATCAACCAGCGGTTAGGCATTGTTCCTTCCAGTTCGGGAATAACATCGATGAAGGTTTTGAATCTATTTAAGAAAAGTCTTCGGGTCGTTGTTTTCGAATTCCGAAATGATACAACAATGCTTGAACAATCCGCTCCGAAGCATGACCGTCCCCATACGGATTAGATGCTTTTGCCATCTTTGCATATACCTCTTGATCAGTAAGAAGCTGCTTTGTTAATTGATATACGTTCTCCTTATTCGTCCCAGCTAACTTGAGCGTCCCCGCAACGATTCCTTCTGGTCGTTCTGTCGTATCACGCAACACTAAAACAGGCTTTCCTAACGAAGGTGCCTCTTCTTGAACACCACCAGAATCTGTTAAAATCAAGTATGCTCTTGCGGCAAAATTATGAAAATCAATAACATCGAGCGGTTCGATTAAATGAATTCGCTCATGGTTTCCTAATATTTCTTGTGCCGTTTCCCGAACAACCGGATTTAAATGCACTGGATAAACCACTTGCACATCAGCAAACTCTTCAACAATTTGCCGAATCGCCGTAAAAATATTCCGCATCGGCTCTCCAAGATTTTCGCGACGATGTGCTGTCACCAATAGCATGCGATCCGTTTGCAGTTGCTCTAAAATCGGATGATAGTAATTCTTTTTTACCGTCGTTTTCAATGCATCAATTGCTGTATTCCCCGTAATGTAAATATGCTCTTTTGGCTTGTTTTCCTTCAACAAATTTTCCGCCGCTTGCTTCGTTGGCGCAAAATGCAAATCGGTAAGAACTCCCGTTAACTGACGGTTCATTTCCTCTGGAAACGGAGAATATTTATTCCACGTCCGTAATCCTGCTTCCACATGACCGATTTTCACTTGATTATATAAAGCGGCTAAGGAAGCAGCAAATGTTGTCGTCGTATCCCCATGAACGAATACGATATCCGGTTGGACTTCTTTAATTACTCGATCTAACCCTACTAGCGCCCTTGTCGTAATATCGACAAGCGTCTGCCGTGATTGCATAATATTTAAATCATAGTCCGGTTCAATACGAAAAATGTCCAACACTTGATCAAGCATTTCTCGATGTTGCGCTGTGACAGCCACATACGATTGGATACAATCACGATATTTCTCGATCTCCTTCACTAAAGGAGCCATTTTAATCGCCTCCGGACGCGTCCCGAAGACGGTCATCACTTTTAAAACCGAAGACATCTTATTCACCTTTTCCAACGTAGGTTTAATTATTTTGCTGTTTCGTCCTCTTTTATATAACGTAAAAACTCTCGTAAAGCTTCTCGCCATTCTCTCATTTTCCTAAAACCATTCAATCGAAGAGACATATGATCAAACACCGAATACGCCGGTCTTGGTGCTGGTCTTGGGAAGTCTTTTGTTGTACACGGATTTACCTTAACTTTTATCCCCGCTTCCTCAAAAATTGCTTTCGCAAATTCGTACCAAGAACAATGTCCTGAATTGGAAACATGGTAAACTCCGTATTTTTCCGTTTGAATCAGTTCCAAAACACAATTCGCTAAATCAACTGTATACGTTGGACAGCCAATTTGGTCATGCACGACCATCAATTCATCGCGTTCTTGTGCTAGTTTTAACATCGTTTTGACAAAATTGTTCCCATGCTTTCCGTATACCCAAGATGTTCTGACAATAAAAAATTTCGAATGTAAATCACGAACAAACTGCTCACCGGCTAATTTGCTTTTCCCATATACGCTGAGCGGGTTTGTCGAAGCAAATTCATTATAAGGTGTAGTAGCTGTTCCATCAAAGACATAATCCGTGCTTATATAGACAAGTTTAGCCCCCACCGCTTCCGATACGACTGCAACATTTCTCGTCCCATATGAATTAATTAAAAATGCTTGATCTGGCTCAGATTCTGCTAGGTCAACTTTTGTATAGGCAGCAGTATGAATAACTACATCTGGATGGATCTCACGAATAACTCTTTTAACTTGATCAAAATTGGTAATATCTAATTCTTCCCTCCCGTATCCATAAACTTCATAACCACGGTCTGAAAGCAAAAGTACTAGATCAGTCCCAAGCTGTCCTTTTGCACCAGTCACCAACACTTTCATGATCTGTCACCATACTGTTTTTGATAGTAATTCATATATTCACCGGATTTAATATTTTTCCACCATTCTTGGTTGTCAATATACCATTGGATCGTTTCAAGGATACCTGTTTCAAATGTATATTGGGGCTTCCAACCAAGTTCTGTCATAATCTTTGTTGGATCAATCGCATAACGGCGGTCATGTCCCGGACGATCGGCAACATATTTAATTAAATCTTTTGATACACCAAGCTTTTCAACAATTAAATAAACAATTTCATTATTTGTTCGCTCATTATGACCCCCGATATTGTATACTTCCCCCGGTCTTCCTTTATGAATGACTAAATCAATCGCCGCACAATGGT
Source organism: Aeribacillus sp. FSL K6-1305 (assembly GCF_038050115.1). Taxonomy (NCBI): domain Bacteria; kingdom Bacillati; phylum Bacillota; class Bacilli; order Caryophanales; family Bacillaceae; genus Aeribacillus; species Aeribacillus sp. FSL K6-1305. The sequence goes on from NZ_JBBOQV010000002.1 coordinate 408,180, forward strand.
CTTTCACATGCAGCCAGTCGCGAATATTTTGGCCGTCACCGTAAATCGGAAGCTCTTTTCCTTCCAACGCGTTCGTGATCATTAACGGAATGAGTTTTTCAGGGAAGTGATACGGCCCATAGTTATTGGAACATCTCGTAATGTTCGCATTGAGACCGTACGTTTCATGATACACTCTTACAAGCAAATCTCCGCCAGCTTTGCTTGCCGAATAAGGGCTATTTGGCGCTAATGGTGTTTGTTCTGTAAAATATCCCGTTTCTCCAAGCGTTCCGTACACTTCATCTGTTGAAATTTGTACATATTTCTTAATATTATTGGCTTTCGCCACATCTAATAACGCTTGCGTGCCTAATACATTTGTTTTCACGAAAATATCAGGATCTGTAATACTGCGGTCGACATGAGATTCAGCAGCAAAGTTGATAATTACATCAATTTCATGAGTTTTCACAAGATAATCTACAAACTCGCGATTATTAATATTACCTTTTACAAAAGTATAGTTAGGATGATTTTCAACATCTTTTAAGTTTTCAAGATTACCAGCATAGGTTAATAAATCATAATTGACTACTTTATAATTTGGATATTTCTCAAGCATATAACGGACAAAGTTGCTGCCGATAAAACCTGCTCCGCCTGTGACTAAAAGATTCATGACTTTCTCTCCCATTCAAAGTTGATTTCAGCATCTGCTAATAGTGGATGTTTCGTATCTTTGTCAGAAAGAATTGGATTCGCTGTCGGCCAGTCAATTCCTAACGCCGGATCATTCCAAAGAATGCCTCGATCATGTTCTGGAGAATAGTATTCATCCACTTTATATTGTACTTCTGTATTTTCTACTAACGTACAAAAACCATGCGCAAACCCTTTCGGCACAAGCAATTGCCGCTTATTATCCGCGCTCAAAATAAAACTTTGCCATTTTCCAAACGTCGGTGAACCTTTGCGAATATCAACAACTACATCATAGATAGCCCCTCGAGTAACGCGAACTAACTTCGTTTGCGCCTTTGGATTTAACTGATAATGAAGCCCGCGGATCGTTCCCGCTTGCTGGGATAACGAGTGATTATCTTGAATAAAGTCGAAATCAAGCCAATATTTCGCAAAAAGCTTTTTATTGTAGCTTTCCATAAAAAAGCCGCGGTGGTCACCAAATACTTTTGGTTCAATAAGCAAAACACCAGGCAATGAAGTCTCCAAAATTTTCACGACGCACACCTCATCATTTTATAAATAGATTGGCCGTTTTTTCTGATTAGCAATATCTATCAAATATCGACCATATTGATTTTTCTTTAACGGCTCAGCTAACTTTAATAACTGTTCTCTTGTAATATACCCTTTTAAATAAGCAATTTCTTCAAGGCATGCAACCTTTAAGCTTTGACGCTTTTCTATTGTTTCAATAAATTGAGAAGCCTCAAGCAACGATTCGTGCGTACCAGAATCCAGCCAGCAAAAACCTCTTCCTAAAATCTCCACATGCAATTCGCCAAGCTCCAAATATTTTTTGTTCACATCGGTAATTTCCAACTCGCCACGTGCGGAAGGCTTAATGCTTTTCGCAAATTCAACAACGCGGTTATCATAAAAATACAACCCTGTCACCGCATAATTAGACTTCGGATGTTTCGGTTTTTCTTCAATGGAAATGACTTTTCCGTTTTCATCAAACTCTACAACGCCAAAACGTTCTGGGTCGTTTACGTAATACCCAAACACCGTCGCTCCTGTTTTTCGTTCCACAGCGTTTTGTAACAAGTTCGTCAACCCATGGCCATAGAAAAGATTATCTCCTAAAATCAAGGCAACATTGTCATCACCGATGAACTCCTCTCCAATAATAAACGCCTGCGCAAGACCGTCTGGGGAAGGCTGCACGGCGTAAGATAACGAGATTCCTAACTGTGACCCGTCTCCTAATAGCTCCGCAAACCGCGGTGTATCATTAGGAGTAGAAATAATTAAAATATCACGGATACCAGCTAACATTAAAACAGATAATGGATAATAAATCATTGGCTTGTCATAAATAGGCAATAATTGTTTAGATACTGCTTTTGTTAAAGGATAAAGGCGGGTACCACTCCCGCCTGCTAAAATAATCCCTTTCATTGTTATACATCCCCTTAATTAGCTATCCAGAAATAGTTGTTCGTAGTCACTTACAATTTTATCCCATGAATATTCTTTAATGATGCGATTTTTTGCTTTTGCTCCTAGTAATTCTATTTCCTCTTGAGTATATTGATCGGCCATATTAATCAACTGACTTAATGATCCTTGCTCTTTTGTAAAATATAAGGCCCCGTCTGCACCAACTTCTTTATTAAAAACTACATCTAGTAATAAATTAATTCTTGTTGATGCCAATGCTTCCAGAAGAGAAGGGTTTGTCCCTCCCACTTCATGACCGTGTAAATATCCGTAAGCTTGCTTACGAATTTTCTTTAAAAGTTCCTGATCATACACAGTCCCTACAAACTTAATACGAGGATCGCGATCAAATTTCGTTTTTTCAAGCAGCTGCTGATAAAAAGCATTTTGTTCAACATTTGAAATAATCACTAAATCCTTTTTAGTGTTAGATGCCATAAACTCGCGAATCATTAGTTCATAATTGTTTTCCGGAACAAAACGTCCCACAATTAAATAATATTCAAACGGCTTTACCTGATGTTGACGATACCAATCAACTAGCTTCGCACCATCATCCGCAAGTGAAGATGCCTTCACATCCGCTCCATAAGCAATAAATGTAGTTTTAGGGCGATAGTGTCTATATTCATTTTGAATGTATGATTCAATCCCACGTGAATCGCATACTAATAAATCCGCATGTTTCACCATTAAACGCTCAGAAAACTTCCAATAACGTTTAATCCAATAATTCCATTTACTCCGTTTCCATTCATGACCATCAGGGTTTACAAACACCTTGACCCTCATTTTCTCTAGCTTTTTCTTATAGAAAGCAAAAAACGGACCAATTCGACAAGCCAGAATATAAACAATGCTGTTATTTAGATTGTTTTCTTTAATATATCGAATGCATTCCTGTAAACTCATTAAATCATAAAGAACCGCTTTCGCACTTCCCACATCAGGAACCTTTACATTAAAACATCTAGCATTGTTATAATAAAATTCATCGTTATTCTCCCCTAAACATGAAACATGGTAAGTGATATCCTCACTTACCTTCCTTTTCGTTAAATATTCTACAAACGTTTCAAAACCCCCATATTTGGCTGGAATGCCTTTAGATCCAATAATAAATACATGTTTCATTTTATCTGACTCCTATTACTTTTTCATAAAGTGACTGAATTAAATGAACATGGTAGTCCATTACATATTTAAAGTCCATATTACAAATATTTTGATTTATTCTTTTTAGAATGTTTCTATCCTCAATAAGCTTTTCTATATAATGTGCAAGATCATTTACATCGGCTTTAAAAATTATTCCTGTTTCTTTATCTTTTATAATGTCTTTAAAGCCCACATGCTCTGATACAAGTATAGGTACACCATAAGATAATGCTTCTAGGCCAATAAACCCAAATGTTTCTTTCCAAACACTCGGAATAATTAATACATCTGTTTCCTGAAAGATGTTAAATAAATCCTTATATTGATATCGACCATGAAACGTAACGAAATCCTTTTCTACATCTAAAGGAATGCAATAATCATTGCCATAAACGTTTAAATGCCAATTTGTTTTTCCTTGTTTTAATAATGAGGTTAAGCTCTTTCTTAATAAGAAAAAGCCCTTATATTCTTCTAGAGGCCCTAAAAATGTAATTTTTAAAGGTTTTTGCACATCATAATTTTTTAATGAACGATTATCCTTAATACCAGAATGCGAAATGGGAATTACTTCCCCTGTAATATCCACATAGTTCTCATATACTTTTTTCGTAGTAGAACTGTTAAAATGAAAATAGTCAATGGATTCTAATATACTACAATAATAGTCTCTTAACTTTTGAAACTGAATAGCTAAACCTAAATCAACTTTGTCTTCCGAAATTATAGATTTTTTTTCACTAAGTTGCTTTATCTTCTGTTTTTTACTTTCCCTTAATTTCTTTACTAGGAAGCTATTTTTAAACGTTTTATACACTTTCGATTGCATAATATAAATTAAAGGAAAGCTGTAAGCATTAGTATTGCATATTACACATTTTTGTCCGTCTCTATAATCTGTACAAATTTGACTATTATAATCAATTAAATTTACTTTTGGACAAATACCGTAATAGTCATGAGTTGTAAAAACAACCTTAATTTTTTTTTCTTTAGCAACCTCGAAAAATTCTTTATGGATCCCCATTAATGTATGTACATGGATAATATCAGGTTTTACTTCTTCTAAAAAAGAAGAAAACACAGCTTTGGAAGAAGCTCTTTGCATAAAAAGTTCAGGATTTTTTACTCCCCCTAATAAAGGAACAGGCAGAGGATTGACTAATTCAAATACAGAAATCCCCTGATATCCGTTATCTCCTTGGATTGTAATCTTACGAGAAAAATTATAATGTCCAGGATAAAGCAAATAAACCTTATGTCCTAATTGTGATTGTTGAAGCATTAAGTCCACCGAATATTTGGTTAATCCTCCTGATCGATAAGGAGGGAGTCCCAAGGTATAATGTAGAACTTTCATGTTATTACACCATATCTTTCTTATTTTTATTCTTCGTATTGAATCCCTACCCCTACACCATAAATGATAATTTATTCACTAGTGTATTAGTTACTACTTTTTAATACCCTTGATATTTGATTAGGATAACAAGGCAATCAAAATATAATTTGTAAATTTGTAAGCAACATTTTATCCAATATCGCTGTTTAGTTTATTAACTTCATTTCTAAATCTTTAGCAACATTTTCCCACTCATATTTTCCCACTGGTTTCATCCAATTTTCATTTAAATTATTACTAATATAATCTTCGGCAAGCTTTTTTAATGCTAAGTAAAGTTCATTTTCATCGTTTAAAATTACCGGTCCTTTTTTTACATCTTCCATTATATCTTTTAATTCATCATTTAAATCTCCCAACAATGTTAGAATAATTGCTGGACTTCCTAAATACTCATATACTTTTCCAGGTACTTGAGTACTCTCTTTATTTCCATACAACAACAAAACATCAGCCTTTACAGTATACCGTAAGGCTTGTTTATATGGTACTAATGGATAGATTTTGATATTATTATGTTTTTGTAACTTTTCTTGATCACTATAGTGATCAAACTGACCTACGAAGATAATATTTAATTTATTATATAAATTAATATCATTACTTTTTAGTAAGTTTAATGCGTTATATAAAGGATTAATATCTCGGAGATGACGATAAATAGTTCCTACATATACAATATTAAGCTTATTGAATTCTATCCCTTTTAAATTTAAAGATTCCTTGTTAATAATATCAATATATTGCTGTTTGTCATAACCTCTTAACACTATAGAAGTCTTTTTAGGGTTTAAATCATATTTATCAATATAAAGCCTTTTTGTCTTTTCGGTAGTAAATAGGAGCTTATCTACTTTTTCTACGATTTTTCTTTCTATTTTTTCCTCAATAAACTTCTTTAGAATAGATCTATTATTACGTAAACTATCGCCATTCCAAGGGTCACTCCAATAACCAACCCATCTAATAAATTTAAATCGTCTCTTTAATAGGTAAGCTACTATATGGCTCGAGGGGGTTTCATGTAAAGAAAAAAGAATATCATAATCCTTATTTTTCATAAGCTTTTTAGCAAATTTATAGGCAGGATAAATCCAAAACATAAATACGTCTGGAATCACCATTGTATTCTTAATAAAGGTATTTACTTTTCCCTTTACTGTATTATTAATAGATACATGTTTAGAAATATCAATATTATTATCTAAATCCTTCATTTTCTTTCTATAAAAAAACTTGTAAAAAAAACCTGGACTAATTCTATAAACATTTACTCTTTTATCAAATGCTTCTTCTAATTTGGAATCATATGCGATAGAATCCTTTGGATAATCGACGCCCAAAACATCTATTTGATGTCCCAACTTCGCTAAATAATTTATATAATTTAGTGCTCTTATATTACCTGATCCAATATACGGAGGTATTTGTGTTGCGACAACTAAAATTTTCATTATAATTCACACCTTAGATATTTGTGTTCTTATAACCTTTTAACTTCTTGGCTCATTAACATTTTGATTTTCCATTGTATTGTTCCTGAAAAAAATTAATCCTAAGGAAATAAACATAAAAATATAAATAGTTACATTATAGTATTGGTTAGGATTAAAATTAGATGTAATAAAATTTCCAACAAATAGAGAAATAGGAAACCATACATCCTTTTTAAATTTCTTTATAAGGACAATTAACATATAAATATAAATAAACAAATACGTAATGAAGCTTATAAACCCCTGTTCTACAAGAATATTCAAAAATTGGGAATGAATAACAATATCTCTTATCCCATAATTAGTGTATACATAGTATACATATTGACCAGCACCTATCCCTAACATTGGTATATCTTTTAATAATTTTGTGATATTACTAAATTGTATAAATCTATGAGATTCAGTGGAACCTCTATCTAAAACCAACAATTTGTATGCATCATCAAAGAAAAAATAGATGCTTAAAAACAATATGATTACTCCTAAATTTGTTAATGCAACCCTAACAATAATAGTTTTATAATTTATATTTCTAACAAAAATAAATAGACAAAATATCAAAAACTCTATAAAAATAGCTAAATAAGCTATTCTTGTCAATGTTAATAGAATAAACACAAAATTTAACACAAAAACTAAAAAGATAAATATATTTTTTTTCTTATATAGATAATATAAAAGGACAGCAAATAAGATAGTACCTAGATTCCCAGCACCATTACTTGCACCAACTATTCCCCAGACCCTCTTTACAACTTTTATACCTTCGTAATAATTAATATTTGCTGCTGGATTAGATAACAAAAAACTTCTATTAAAAATAAACTGCAAGATTGAAAGAATCGAGTTTAGTAACGAAAGTACTACTATTGATTTAAAAATAATATCATTATTTTGCTTTTGACCACTTAAAATAAATGTTAGATAAAACCATATCAATAATAAAGTGATACTCAAATATACCATCAAATGATGTATAAATAAATTTAATTCATATATTCTTACAAGATTATATTGTGTTAACAACAATAATATGATAAACAAAAAAGCAAACAACAAAAAGTAAAAATGTTTATGAAAATTTTTATTTAATGTCACTTCAGCTTTATAATAATGTCTACCCCTAATAATTAAATAATACTGAATTATCAAGAATGTAATAACAGAAATTACCAAACAAAAAATATGTAAATAAATTTTTTGCCCATGATGAATAAAAACTCCTAAATCTAAATTAATCGATATTGCTAATAATATAAGCGTAATACCAAAATTACTAATAGCCTTATTGTTTAAAATAAATAAACTTAGTAAATACAATACATACACCAAGAAAATAAATAATAATAATTTAGCCATATGTAATCACCAAATCAATTTTAAAATAGTCTATATGCTTCAGCGACGAATCGAACAACAGAATAATCAAATTAAACAACTACAAGCACGAATTGAACAGTTAGAAACACAGATGAAAAAAAACAGTACGAATAGCCATTTACCGCATCCATCGGAATATTTCCCCATTCACTGGCTTCACTTCGAAGAAAAACCGGACGTAAACCAGGCAGACAAATAAGACATCTAGGACAAACGTTGCAAAAAGTCCGCCAACCGGATAAGGCGTACTCGCTTTCGTTACGCAGTAGATGGAAGGGAAGGTAATCGATTTTTTATCCCTATCCATCTATATAGATTCAGATTAATTTTCCGACATAACCACCTGTCCGATGCGCTGGAGCACTCTTTCTGGAAATTCAGAAAGGTACTCTAAGAACGAAACAATCGATTCTCGCAACTCTTTTCGATTGGGATGAAACCGATTGGCAATGACACTCTCTTTCAGCCAACCCCAAATTCGTTCAACTAAATTTAAATTCGGCGAATAAGGGGGTAAGAATACAAAAGTTAACTGTTCTTCGTGCTCATGTAAAAAAGGCTGAAGAACTTTGGCATGATGAATTTTTGCGTTATCCAAGACCATCACGACATGTTTATCTGGATACTGGTCTAATGTGTATTGAAGAAACTGCAGAAAAGCCTGTGCGTTACATTGGTCCGTTTCCATACAGAGAAATTCACCCGTTTCGATATTCACACCACCTAATAAGCTGACCGTTGCGTGATGTCCATACGTAGGGATTTGTTTTTGACGCCCTTTCACACTCCATGTAGAACGAAGAGCTTGGTAGCCCCGAATATGACTTTCATCTCCATAGATTATGACCATGTTGTCAGTCAAGTTTTTTTATGAGTTCCATTTCTTGTTGAAACTCTTTTTGTTTTTGAGGATTCGCCCGTTTGAGGGTATATGTAGGGCGTGTATAGCGAAATCCCCATCGATGGAGCATATCACAAATTCCACCACGGGACATGGTGACAGAAAATTTCTCTTCTAATACATGTTGAATGATTCGTGTATTCCAGCTGGTTTCGATGCCGTATCCTTCATCGGCAGGGGTGCTTTCTTCCAACATCTTTCTTAATTCGCATTCTTCGTTTGGAGACAGATACGGCTTACTACCGGGAGCATAATGGCGTTCTAATAGCGCATCCATACCACCTTGATTAAACTTTTGAACGTAAATCGAAACGGTTTCACGATGGATGTTCAAAAGCTCAGCGACTTGGATTCCTAAGTAGCCTTGCATAATGAGACGAATCACCGCTATTCGTTTCGCCATGTTCGCATTTTTCATTCTGCGCTCCTGTTCTTGAAGACGTTCGATGGTCCAACCATGATCGTTCGTAATTTGTAATCCTTTTTTCTTCATCATTCATCCGCTCCTTTGATTGATCCTCTTAGGAGCAGTATAGACAAGGATACATGTTGATTAAACATGTCGGAATTTCAAACTGAATTTATATAGTTGTGAAGTTTATTACAAGGAAGAACAGATTATTTTTTATCATTTTTTAAAGTTTGATCGCAATCTGACTCTTATATAATGTTCTCCTTCTTAAACTTTTCAATATTATTACTAATTACTTTCGCAGGAACACCTGCAACCACACTGTTATCAGGTACATCTTTGATTACAACTGCATTGGCACCAATAACTACATTATTACCAACCTTAAATCCTCCAATCAATCTTGCACCTGGTCCAATATACACATTATCACCAATCACAGGAGGTCCACCGTGCCCAGTCCTTCCCCCTATGGTACAGTTCTGGCCAATAGTGCAGTTTTTCCCTATTTTACAATCTTTATGTAAAACAACACCAATCCCCCCATAACCAAATTTTGTATTCTCCCCTATATCGGCTGTATGTAGAATATAAGAGTTATGAAGTACATCATTAAACTTTGTTATTAAGTTAGCAAGTCTTCTGAACTCTTTATGTTGATAGCTTTCTTGGAATTTTACAAAGTCTATAAGAAGTATCCTTACTTAGAAACCTTCCCCTTCGCTTTAAAAATTTTATTAAAGAAATAAGCATTTATAAAAATTGTCACAAAATAAGTAAAACAATTTGCAATAGCCGCGCCATACATACCATAATTACTTATGAGTATATAATTTAAAATAATATTAAAAATAAGGGAAATTAAACTAACATAAAAATTCAGTTCTGATCTCCCAATGCTCATTAGCGTCATTCCCTTAGGAGAATATAGACTCCAACATACAAACCCTATTAAAAGTATTTCAAAATAAACCACCGAATTCTGATAACTAATACCAAAAACAAGAGGAAGAATGAAAGGAGCAGATATTGCTGCTAATACTGCTACCGAAACTGCAAGAAATGTATTACGCACTTGATAAATCCTAAGAATATCCTGAACATCCTCTATACTATTAGAGACCTTTGAGATTTTTGGTACCATAATTTGTCCTAAAGTAGATGGTATCAACATCATTGTCGTAATAATTAATTGTGCTATACCGTAATATCCAATTTCTTTTGTGTCATTTATTAAGTGATTTGCCATAATTATATTTATGTTTGATAATAATACTCCTAATAAATTAGCACCAAATGCAAAAAACGCAATATTAAAAATCCTCTTTACAATTCCTATCGAAATTTTAATAGTAAAAATTGATGTCAATTCATTTTTAATAAAAGGAACTGTCATTAACAATGAAATAAAATTTAAAATAACTAAAGACCATATATAACCATGTAATCCTGATAAATATGCGCATAATGTACTAAATATAATTACAATAATCTTTGATAAGCTTTGGATATAAGACATCTGTTTTATTTTTTGTTGTGCCTGGAAATAAACAATAATTAAATTAATTAGAGTTAATATTGGGACTAAAAAGATATATATTTTCAAAAGTTCATTAATGCTAGTATCAATATTAAGAAACGAAAAATGCTGAGTAATTAAAATTAATATTATTAAAATAAAAGAGCTAAATATAGTCAACATAAATCCGATATTAAAAATGTTTATTCTTTCTTTATATTTAATATCTTCTGAACATAGCTTTAAAATAGACGTATTTATTCCCAGTGATGCGATTATAAGAAATATATTCAAATAAGATTGTAAAATTTTTATTACTCCAATTTCCTCAACACTTAATATCCTCGTTAAAAATATTTGTCCACCAAAACCTGCGATTTGTATTAAAATATTAGCCGATAATAAGTGAAAAAAACCTGTTCTTATAGCTTTACGTATCATTTTTATCATTTTGATCTGCAAATCCTTTTCCATTTTTAAAGTAATGCATCTGTGTTGGTTAACCAATAAAAATCAAATATTAAATTGAAATAAAGGTTTTCTCCCGTTCCCCGTCGAATAAAAAAGGTAGCTGAAAATAACAGAGAGAAAATGATATGAACCATATTCACGAAATCGGAACACTATCCATTGCAATTAAGGAAACCAAAAATAATCGCATGTATGAACGCTACCAAGCTTTCTTCTCTGATAATAACAAAAGGAACACCATCATTTTTTATAAATTTCAAGTACTTTTCGGAAATAATCTTCTGGATAATTTTGTTCTTCAATTTTTTTATAATATTCGTATCTATTAATAATATCGGTTGTTTTTTTAGTTAAATCTAACATATCCCTAGATGAAAACAATAACGTTCCCTCAGGCCTTTTGCATACATCACTAGCTATTGCCGGAACACCTTGACTTAAAGCTTCTGAAATAGAAACACCGAAACCATCTACACAAGTAGGGCGTATAAATAGATGAGATTTATTTAAAATGGGATAAAATTCGCTATCCTTTACTTCAAAAAAATATATTTTTTCTTGTAATCCAAGAGATTGAATTTTTCCTTTTAGAGTCTCATAATAGTTTCTTTCTTCATTATTTTGAGACTCAACTCCAAGCAAAGCAAATAATAAACCTACGTCATAACCATTTTTATTTAAGGAATCAATTAACTCTATTAACATATCAATGCCATAAAGGTCAGTATTATTATAAAATCGAATATTTCCGTTTGCAGTAATTAGAAATTTTTGTGATTTAATAAAATCCCAAACTTCCTTTGGAATTTTTTTTATATCATCTTCTATCTCAATTGGTTTTATAAAAGAGGGAATTGTGCTAACTTTATCCTTATTAAATCCCATTTCTATTAATCGAGTTCTAGTATTATCATTTACACATATTATATGATCTATTTTTAATAGACTTTTAATTAAAATCTTCTTTCTTATCCCTTTATGTTTATTCAATTGGTCTATTAAACTGTTTCCATGAATAGTTAAAACAACTTTCTTTTTAAGTATCTTCTTAAAAAGTCCTAATAACATTCTGATTTTTATATTTATTGTGTGAAAATGATACACATCTGCTTTTATAAAGAGCAATTTAAATAATAATGAATATTTATTAAATGTGAAAACGTTAATTCTAGCATTAAAATATGTCCCTTCATTAAAAACTATGCACTCATGGCCATTCTCTTCTAATCTTTGTTTAAGTCTTTTAATATGAACAGATATCCCTCCTAGAGGTGGGGGATATATTCCAACTTGAACTATTTTCATTTAGAAATCCCGCCTGTTAAAATTTTATTTTCTGTTCTAAAAATTTAAATTTCCCGGTATTTGTTCTATCAAGTTTTTCTACCTTTACTATTGATAGGTTTATTTTATTATTATATTGTTCTCTAAAGAGATTGTATATTTTCGAAAGCTTAAACTCATCAATGTTATTTTTGGGTATCACTTTTAATACAACTTCTCCTGGTCGATCTTGATAAAATTGTCCTGCAAAAATTTCATTTTGTATTTCACTTAGAATTTTATATATTCCCGTTAGCACAACTTTATTTCCTTCTAATGTTACAAAGTATTCTTGTTCTCTTCCCTCTATTTTTTTAATAAGTTTATGTGATCTTCCGCATTCACAAATACTATTAGTATTTACAGCTAAATCTTTAGTCCTATATCTTATAAACGGCATAGCATAGTTCAAAAAACTTGTTGCAACAATCTCACCAATTTCTCCTTCTCCATTAACCTCATTTCCATCTTTATCAAGTAATTCTGTATATCCATAAAAAGGTTCTAAATGATAGTAATGGCTTCTCTCGCACTCACCAGCTATTACCGCATGTTCAGAATGTCCATAAAAGCTAAAAACCCTTTTGTTAAATGCTTTACTAATAGTTTCACGTAATTCAGGTCTCAAATTCTCCGAAACACATAATATAGCTTTTAGATTAGGTAAATTCAGTTTTATATTTCTCTCCAAAATATAATTGCTTAATAATTGTATAGATGATGGGTAGCAATGTATAAAATTCGGATTAAATTCTTCTATTTTTCTTATATATTCCAAAACATTTTCATATGTTATGTCATATGAAGATAATATTAAGTCTCTATTTTTATATTCGTATATTCCTGTTCGGGGCTTCATTCCCATTAAAATAACACGCCTATTACTACTTTTTATGTCATATCCAACTCTTTTCCAAATGTGTGTTACATAAGCCCATTCTTTATACTTATCCTCTTTTTCATCAACTAAAAACGTCAATGGTTCACCTGTTGAACCACCAGTTGTTACTATCCTTAATTTTCGATGCTTATAATCACTTGATATTAAATCTTCAAAATTATTTTTTATTATATCTTTAGTTAGATAAGGTATTTTTTTTATATCTGAAAAACTTTGTATATCATCAGGTTTTATTCCATGTTCGTTAAATAACTTAGTATAGTACGGTACCGTTTTATATGCATGATTAATTATTTTCTTTAACTCTAAAAATTGATATCTATCTTGTTGTTCTTTTGTCCACCATTGAGACTCATCTAAAAAATTTGTTAAATCTCTAAATTTTTTTCCGTATCTAATATAGTCTGGAATACTAAAATAAACAAATCTTAATGGTTTCTCTAATATATATTTAGCATTTACTAATAACTCATTTAGATTCATTGTTTTCACCATACGATTTGATTATTAGTGATGTATTAATTTGTAATTCATTAGTTTTACACTGTATTTTTTTGCCTTTTAAACTCACACCATAAGAAGGACTAATAGTTACATCACTAATAAGAGTTTCTTTACTGTTATTAATATGTAACTCGACATATATATTGTTCTTTTTTAGCAATATTCCTTTTTCTAGTCTATATATATTAATACTAGGATTAATTATAAAGTTTACATAAATTGTTCTACTTAATTTATTTTTATTAGTATTAATATGGACTAGCTTATCATATATATTAATTCTATCTTCAGAAATATTTACCGTTCTATGGTGTTCAAGACCTAAATCATCAATAAATCCTTTATGAAAACCGCTAAATCTCATATTGGTAAATTCTTCACATTGTGAATAAGTCCTTTCTTTCATATAAAATAGATTTGTTTCTTCAAAATCATTTTGTTCAAACTCTTCTACTTGAACTGTATTATGCATAGCTGTACTACGAAAAAGATTTCTCATTTTATAATCAGCAGTATAGACATAAGAACCTGGATCGATAATAAGATCCTCTCCATCTATGTTGAGTTCAAAACTCAACTGGTCATTATGACTGTGGACTCCTTCCCCTCTGAATGAAAGTTCTCCACATCTAATGCAACAATAGACTCGATCATTTCTTAAAATATAATATCCCCCATCTCTATAAGCAACGGATGTTAATGGTTTGGGTTTTTCTACATTACTCTTATAATTTTGATAAATCCATAGTGCATCCTCAATGTAGTCTTTTCCATAATAGCGGAAATCATCACGATCAAACAACTCTCCTGCTATCCCTAGTAAATGCCGGAAATCATTTCTTACCCATGTACTATAAATAGATAAAATTAATAGCCTGCCATCATCAGCATCACCAATAATTGGAGCTAACCCGTTTGGCTTAGTGATATTCATAATAAATTCACACATTTTTTCCAACCTATCCATATAATCCTTGGAGAAACGTATATTGTTCTTATTGCATAGCACCGTAGTCTTTAAGAATAACTCTGTTACTAACCGATGATAAGACGTAGAGGCTTCGTAGTTTGTACCATCTGGATTATTTTGAACAAACATTTCTTTTTCTAATTCACTAAGTCCATAGTCAAGCCATTTTTTAGGATTATTGCTCTTATTTCGGTCATTAACAATAAATGAACCGAAGTAAAGCCCAAGCCAAACTAATCCAACAATATTGGATAAGTAATGGTTGCCGGTATGTGGTCCTTTATTTTCTAAGTTTTTAATAATAAATCGACCATGTAGGTATAGAGACTTATGAAATTGAGTCCAAAAATTCTTATCGATTGATGGAGAGTCTTTAAAAAAGAAATAAGCTGCAATCCAATTCACAGCTCTTATTGCAACATCCATTGTACAGGTCCAATTGACCGACATCTCAACCGGATTTTTTTCTATCCAATCTTCTATTTCTTCTTTAAACTCTATGGCATATTTTTCATCGTTAGTTAACCAATAAGCCTTACCTAACGTAAATAGATGTTGAAAACGAGATAATTCCCAAGGAACTTTAACATCTGCATTGTTTGACAAGTCTATTATTTTAATATCTTTATAAAACTTGTTTTCCCAAACAAAGTTTGTTTTAAAGTCTGTATTCCAAGGCAACTGCTCTCCAAGATATATATCGCCTGAACCCAGCAGGTTAAATATATGGGAACAAATTTTATCAGCATCATTAATAATTTGCATTTCAATATTTAGCTGTTTAATTTTTTCTATTAATAATTGTTTATCTGTAGTACTAAAGAAAAAATTACAGTTGGGTTTAAAATTAATAAAATATTTATCATCTATATCAATTGGCTTAAGCTTAATTATTTCTTTTCTTATCTTGTAATAAAGTATTTCATATAATTTAATCACAATTTTCTTTAAAGCTTTATCGATTGGCAGTTTTCTTAAATTTTGTATCTTTCGTGTTAGCTCTCCCATATTTCCTCCTAAATTGTCATCGATACATCTATATTACTTGTTATCGGGAGCACCCCACGCATGTCAATAACAATTTTATTCGATAGTGCTTTCTTATCTATTACTTTAAAATAGTCGTGATCTACTAGTAACACAACCACATCAGCTTTTTCGATCGCTTCCTCTGTTTTTACGAGTTGGACATTGAATTCTAGTAAATCTTTTGGAAGCTCTTCAATATGCGGCTCAGCTACATATATAGTTTGATCGTAAATAGCAGATAATTCTTTTACAATTTTCACCGCTGGGCTTTCTCGTAAATCATCCACGTTTGCTTTAAACGCTAAACCTAGACATGCAATTGTTGGGTTTTGGAGATTTTTCGTTGCTTCTTTAATTTTTTCAATGATAAAATACGGTTTTGAATCATTAACAATACGAGCTGTACGAATTAATTTCGCTGTTTCAGGAGCTGCATCCACAATAAACCAAGGGTCGACCGCTATACAGTGCCCACCTACCCCAGGACCTGGCTGCAAAATATTCACACGCGGATGATGATTCGCTAAATTGATTAACTCCCACACATTAATGTTGAGCTCATCACAAATCATAGAGAGCTCATTGGCAAACGCGATATTTACATCACGAAACGCATTCTCTGTTAATTTAGATAGCTCTGCAGTTCTCGCGTTCGTTTCTAATATTTTTCCTTTTACAAAATTCTTATAAAATTCAACTGTTCTTTTCGTCGATTCCTCATTAATGCCACCAATAATACGATCATTCTCAATTAACTCTTTTAAAATTTTCCCTGGGAGAACCCGTTCTGGACAATGAGAAACAAATATACGTTTTTCATGATTTTCATCAATACTCAAATCTGCTCTCTCTTCTAAAATCCATTCTGCCACTTTCTCTGTTGTTCCAACAGGACTTGTCGATTCTAAAATAACAATATTTCCTGGTTCTAAGTAAGGAGAAATGGATCTTGTTGCTTGTTCCACATAAGTCAAATCTGGTTTATGATTTTCTTTAAACGGCGTCGGAACGGCAATAATAAAAACATCTGCTTTTTCAGGTACAACAGATGCTTTTAAATTCCCGCTCTCTACCGCTTTTTTGACCATTATATCTAAATCAGGTTCATAAATATGTACTTGCCCATTATTGATTAACTCAACTGCTTTTTCGTTAATATCAACTCCATGAACTTCAAATCCATTGTGCGCTAATACAGTCGCTGTTGGTAATCCAATATACCCTAAGCCAATCACACAAACTTTTTTCATTTTATGCATTCCTCTTTTCTTCATTTTTAATAAGCACTATTCGGTTTAATCATTACTTTAACCGTTTTAAATATAATCTTTAAGTCATATAGAAACGAACGTTCACGAATGTATTTCAAATCCAACTCAACCATTTCATCAAATCCCAAATCATTTCTCCCGCTCACTTGCCAAAGACCTGTACATCCTGGTGTCACAAGCAGTCTTTGCATATCATACTTTGTATATTGTTCTACTTCTCTAGGCAGTGGAGGACGGGGGCCAACTAAACTCATATCTCCTTTAATAACGTTCCAAAGCTGCGGAAGTTCATCAATACTTGTTTTTCGGATGAATTTTCCTATTTTCGTAGTTCTTGGATCCTCTTTTATTTTAAACATCGCACCGGATACTTCGTTATATTTTAATAGATCATTTAGTCGTTCTTCCGCATCTACAACCATCGATCGGAATTTATACATATAAAAATTTTTGCCGTCTTTGCCGACGCGTATTTGCTTGAAGAACACAGGGCCTTTCGGATCTTCAAGTTTGATACAAATAGCGACAATGATAAAGACAGGTAATAACAGGATAAATCCAACAATCGCTCCCAATAAATCCATCATTCGTTTGGCAAATAAATAGCTTTTTCTCTCGTTAACCGCTGTTTTGTCAATGAATAATAGCTGCTGATTTGTATCCTCTTGATTAGATGCTTTCACAAAGGCCAAATCGACTCACCCTTTTTCTCTATTTTGTTATCCTTTCCTCTTTTATCAACTCTTCCATAAACTGTATCAACTCTGGCTTTAGTTCTTCGTTTTTCATCGCAAACTCGATCGTCGTCTTAATAAATCCGATCTTTTCTCCGACATCATACCGTTTTCCTTCGAAGTTGTAGGCGAAGACGCGCTGAATTTCGTTTAGTTTTTGGATGGCGTCTGTTAATTGGATTTCGCCACCGGCTCCGATTTTTTGTTCTTCTAAAAACCGGAAAATTTCAGGCGTTAGTATGTACCGACCCATGATGGCGAGATTGGATGGCGCTGTTCCTCTTGCCGGCTTTTCGACGAAGTTTTTGACTTCGTATCGGCGGCCCGTTTGCTCGAGCGGTTCGATGATGCCGTAGCGGTGTGTTTCTTCTTCAGGAACAGGCTGTACGCCGATGATCGATGCTCCCGTTTTTCCATATTCGTCCATCAGCTGTTTTAAGCAAGGCTTGTCCCCCTGCACGATGTCATCTCCAAGAAGTACAGCAAACGGTTCGTCGCCGATGAATTTTCGGGCGCACCAGACAGCATGTCCAAGCCCTTTTGGTTCCTTTTGCCGTATGTAATGAATATCTACTTTGGAAGATTGGCGCACTTTTTCCAAGAGATCAAATTTTTCTTTTTCCACTAAATTGTGTTCGAGTTCAAAGTTGTTGTCAAAATGGTCTTCAATCGCTCTTTTTCCTTTTCCGGTGACGATGATGATGTCCTCAATTCCGGATTCGATCGCTTCTTCTACTATGTATTGAATCGTCGGTTTATCAACGATCGGCAGCATTTCTTTCGGCATCGCTTTCGTTGCGGGCAAAAATCTTGTTCCGAGCCCCGCAGCTGGTATGATGGCTTTCCTCACTTTTTTCAATATACTCACTCACTTCCCTTTGTACTTTTTGTTTATACGGACCTACGTATAATCTATTCATCAATAGAGCATACGTAGATACATATCGGTTTTGAAAAAAAATAACCACTTGATGTCGTTCCCAGTGGTTTTCCAGTTCACTTCTTAGTTTTAACATTTTTTGTTAAAATACACCAACCATAGCTCTCCCTAGTTCAGTAATTGTTTTGCTTTCTATTCTGTATGTTTTTCAGGCATCTCATTTATGATCAAAGCTCAATATCTTTTTGAGCAAGTTTTTATCAAAAAATTTTTTCTTATGTATTACGATGCTTCATTCCTCGACGTTTTCTATTTTTTGCACTTGTTTCACATTTATCATCATGAATTAGTATTATCCTTCTTTAATACAGATCAAAGGATACTTTGCAGGTATTGGTTCATTTTGGCACCCACCAATGAATTTCTTTTGTTGATAAACCGGGCATCTAACCCGCCCTCACACCGCACCATCGACGACTAGCGTCTAAGGTGTCCTTTTGGAAGCACCCACAGCGCGGCCGAGTGCCTCTATTGATAAAGGTAAAGAGACATCACCTTTAAAAAATTCTAAAAAACAATATATAGAAAAGGCGCTAATAGCCATTCAATATTTTGTAATTTAGAAAATTCCAAAAAACTTCTTTTTTTTGATGCGTTCGGGAGGTTCTTTGTAAATCGCTTCGTTTCGGATGACGCAATCGGCGTTATCTTTGAAATATTCGACCGCATCTATGCCGAATTGTTCTTCCACCTCCGCAAAAGCTTCCTGCATGTGAAAGCTCCTATACTTCAAATCGTGCGCATCTGAAGCAATAAAATGGACAAGATTGGCATTTAGTAACTCGAAAGAAAATTTTTTAATTTTGCTGCCAAACGTTCCCGTAAGGCTTGCTGCTGTCAGCTGGGCTGCCGCTCCCTGCTTTACAAGCTTATACAAAAGGTCGGGATTTTGCGCAATTTCGCTGTTTCTCTCTGGATGGGCAATGATCGGATTCAGCCCGGCCATCATCATATCAAATATCAACCGTTCCGCATATCTTGGCACATGGTTTGAAGGAAACTCAATTAAAATATAGTTTGACTGATTTAAACCGCCGCAGTTCCCAGCCGAAAAGTCTTCAAGCAGTTCCCCGTACAGCCGGATCTCTTGGCCGGGAACAACTGTAAGCGGAATTCCTTCCTGTTTCAATGTTTCATTCAATTTTTCTGTCTTTTCTTTAACGAAGCTCCATTCATTGTCAAACTTCCCGTTTTTATGGTGCGGTGTAGCGGTAATGACCGAAATCCCTTGACGGACAGCCGCTCGCGCCATTTCGATGCTTTCCGTCAAATGCTTTGCTCCATCGTCCACTTCCGGCAATATATGACAGTGCAGATCAATCATCATACGACACCATCCTTCAAATCACGGAAAAAAATCAGATATTATCATTTTAAACAAGTAGACTGTTTTTTTCAAAGAAAAATAGGAAAAAATACCTAATTTTTCCCGCCGTAATAATAGTAATAATGGCTGTCTTTCTGCGGCTTGCCGTTTAATACAACTCCTAGCAGCTTGCTTTTTGCCGACAACAATGATTCTTTTCCTTTTAACGCTGCTTCTCTCTCCGTTTTTCCGCTTGCCACCACCATGATCGACGCATCGACTTGATTAGCCAAAATTTGCGCATCCGCTACCGCTAAAAGAGGCGGAGAATCAATAAGCACAATGTCGTACTGATCATAAGCTTCTTTGAGCAGCTCCACCATGCTTCTCGATGACAAAAGCTCGGCTGGATTCGGAGGAATCGGTCCGCTCGTTAAAACGTCCAAATGATCAACTTCACTTACCGACACAGCTTCCTGTAAAGTCGCATTTCTTAACAGCACGCTCGTCAATCCGTGAATGTTTTGCAGCCTGAATGTATAATGAACTGTCGGTTTGCGCAAATCAGCGTCAATTAACAGCACCTGCTTCCCTTGCTGAGCAAACACAACAGCCAAGTTTGCCGCCGTTGTCGACTTCCCTTCTCCAGGGCCAGTTGATGTAATCATAATTGAACGAATTTCATGGTCCACAGACGAAAATTGAATGTTTGTCCGAATCGTCCGGTATTGTTCAGAGATCGGCGATTTCGGGTTGAGCGCCGTGATCAATGTGCGCTGTTTTTGCTTCATTCCTTTCGCTCTAGGCGCCATACGTCTCACCCCTGACTCTCGATTTTTTGACCGCTTGATTCATTGTCGAACTGTTCATTTCATTGTCCATTTCAGAAATTGCCCCAAGCACAGGAAGCTCCAAAAGCTTCTCAATATCCTGCTCTGTCTTTACCGTGTTGTCAAGATACTCAAGCAAAAACGCAAGTCCAACGCCGGCCATCAATCCGACAACAAACGCAATCGCCATATTTAAGACAGGCTTTGGCTTGACAGGAGAAGCATTTTCTTTCACTTCCGCTTTCGACAAAATGTTGACGTTGTCAACGTTCATAATATTTTTAATTTCCTTTTGAAAAACGCTCGCGATCGTGTTGGCAATATTTGCTGCATGATTCGGATCAGGATCTTGAACGGAAATGTTGACGACCTGCGAGTCCTTTTCGCTTCCGACCGTAATTTTTTCATTTAATTCATCGACCGTCTCGTTTAAACCCAGCTCTTCAATCACCAGCTCCAAAATTCTTGGACTTTTAATAATGACATTGTATGTATTAATGAGCTGCAAATTCGTTTGAATTTCGTTGTATTGAAAAGCGGCTTGGTCATCCTTCGTTTGGTTGACTAAAATTTGGGTGGAAGCTTGATAAATCGGAGTAATAAAAAAATAGCTGACAATGCCGCTTGCCGCCGTTGCAATCGCCGTAATGAGAATAATTAAGCTGATCCGTTTTTTCAATGTATCCAATATCTCTTTTAAACTAATTGTTTCTTCCATGTTTACCTCCGTTGCAAAATATGTCATTACCTATCAATTTATTATAATATTAAATTCTTCCAACATCTAGTTGATTCGACAATTTTTATAGAGAATTTTGTCCTTTTTCAGAAAAAAGTGTAAGGAGGCGAATCGCTTCAATTCACCTCCTTACACTTTCTTCCTACATCGTATTCAGCAAAATTGCGGCAGCCGCCCCAATGGCAACAGCAATAACCGGAAAAGCGATATAAAGGCACATTTTTTTGATTTTTCTTCTTGCTTCGATTTCTTCCGGCGTCAACCATTGACCTTTCAACCCTTCACCCTCCCCTTCCCCTGATGCGCTTCTCCTAGCAAATACCAAGAAAGCGTCATCAAAAACTTCACAAATCCTTACAAAAATAATATGAAGTAAGAACTACATTACCCATATCGGTCAGCCGCCTTATGATGTTTACAGGAAAAAAGGCTTATTTTTAGTTCGGGGGAGATAGAACAATCAAACGTTCCCTAGCTTTTAAAACATGCAGAATGAAAGGAGATGTCAGATAAGTCGCTTAAAATAAATCAAGTAAAGAAAAACAAACCGTTTTTCTCTACTTGATTTCGTATATTTCTATTTTTGCTTGAAAGTATCTGGCGGATGCCTGCTACTTTCAGTATGATGTGGGATAATGCCACAATCCCACAGCTATGATACATACACCTTTTTAATCTCGTGTTCAAGCTGTTTTAATAATTCTTTCGTAGTGACATGTTCGTTTGTTTCACCTTGCTTATACGCATTAAGGAGAATTTTCAGAAATTCGTCCTGGATCTTCTTTGTCTCTTTCATTCTGAAAAATTTCCTTTCTTCAAATTTTTACAAAATTAAACAGCAAGATATGACAATTATACTAACATCAAATCAAAGTTGCAATAGTTTACTAGACAAGAATAGTGTTCGATTTCGCATTTTGCGCTATAATCGTAAGGAACGTGTTGCTATAAACGACAAAGGAGCGGACTTCTCATGCCTTCCCATATTTTCGATAAACAATTAGTGCTTCATTGTTCAGAACAAGTGATAAACATGCTTTCCCCTGAAACAGAGGAACAACGTGAATGGATGAAAAAAGGGTTTCTTTTATATAGACAAGGAAACGTGTTTAATGTCAAGCAAGAAGGAATATTTATTACGGCGGCAGTTGAGGACGTAAAGCGCGCATATGTCAAGCTTGATTTGGAATATTTCCAGCTGTCAAGCTGCTCCTGTTCTAATGAGTTTCCATGCCGTCATCTCATTGCTGTTTTTTTATATATTTATGCATTAACAGACGATCTCGGTGACTTTTTTAACAAGTGGAAAGAAAAACCGAATAAAAAGCTGGCCGTGTTGAAGGAGGAAGGCTTGATTCAAAAAGGAATGAAGCCGAGTGAACAACCGGCCGACGATTGGGCGGAGCTTTTTAAAGGCGAACTGGACAATGTTGAAACACTCTTCGGTACACAAAGAATTTATGCGATTTGGTATAAAGTGTATCCTCTTCTGAAAAAGAAGGAGCCTAAAAACCGAGGGTTAAAACCTCTCTACCATATCATGCTGGCAAGTAGTCTGCTTGTTGAAATTTGCCGTTTTTGCCATCAAAACGAAACAAATACAAATTCGCCAGCTCTTTTCCAATACGCTGCTCAGGTGATAGAAGAATTGCAGCTTGAGATCATTGAACATGTAAAGCAAATCAAAACAATGTCCTTGCCTTTTTCCGCTGATCCCATTTTACATGACATGAGGGATCACATCCGCGAGCTTTTGTTTTGCGGCAAAGCTTTTCTCTATGAGCGAGTCGTTATTTACCGGATCATCTGGGAGTATTTACTGAACCGAAAAAAGTGGATGGAAGAAGAGCGGACGATGCTTGAACATCGAAAAGATGATGAAATGAAAAAAGGCGGTTTGTTCATTCTTGAATGCGAACTCGCTATTTTCCATTTTGATTTTTTGGACAAAAACGATGACCGCATCATCCATTATTTGAACGAAACTGAGCTTCCACTTTTGCCGTTATTGTTTGATTGGATTATATCGATGAATAAAAGAAAAGAATTTAAACGGTTCCGAAAATGGGTTCCGGTAATTCTTGATCAAGCCAATTTGTATATTCAAGTAGAATATTTTTACGATCGACAAGAAACGATATATTATTTATTAAATGAGTTTGAACATTACCGTGCTCAAGTTGGGGATGACGAGACGTTCGAACACGCTTGCCGAAAGCTTCTTCCGTACAGCTATGCAGTTTATCATGAATATTTAATAGAAAAAGGCCTGTTTCATACATGGGCGGAGCTTCAGCTTTCGATCGGTTTCTCTCTAGATGATGTAGAGAGCCGGCTTCTTACTGTCATTGAAAAAAAAGCACCCGGTGTGCTGCTTCCCCTATTGCATCAAGAAATTGCCGGCAAAATCGCTGCAAAAAACCGATCAAGCTACAAAGACGCTGTGAAATATTTAAAAAGGCTGAAACGCGTTTATAAAAAAATGGGCGATATGGACACTTGGGAACACTATTTTCAGCATATTACGAGCGAGTATAAACGCCTTCGCGCTTTTCAAGAGGAGCTCGTAAAAGGAAAATTGATGTAATACACAGCTTAAATATCAAAAGTATTCAACAGAAAAGGAAGTGGGGACATGTTCACCACAACTAGTCTTGTGATTTGTGCTGAGAAAATCGGAGATCATCAATACAGCATTTGGTGTACAGATGAAGCTGGCACCTTTCTTTCGCTTAAGCAATGGCAGCAATACGCATTTATTTGGCATACTTCTTCCTTTTATGGCACCGATTTGCGTGTATCAGACAATTGTATTCTGCTTTCGCCGTGGCAGGCGGTCGAATTTTTTGGCAAACAACCGGTCAACTCTTTGCTCAATATTTCCTTTTCCAGCGATCTTGACCAGACATCGCAAACAGCTGAACTGATTTTTCAGCTTGTTCAGACCGGTAACTTCATGCCTGACTATTCATCTTGGCAAAAAGGAAAGATGGGCTGGAAGCCGAAGGATAAAACGGTTAAGGAAATTGATCTTCCATGGTTTTCCGCTGCCGTTTCTGACCTTTTGGAAAGAAGCGCAGGAGCGAAACGTGCTTGGGATCAGCTTGTCGAAACATATCCTTTGCTCACATCATTTGAAGGGCATTTTCTTGATGAACAGGACTGGCTTGAGAAAATAGGCTGGCGATTAAACGATCGGCCGTTTCAAATCGGCTTCCGTCTAAATGAACCTGAACAGGATGGCGGCATTTGGAAGATGGAAATGTTTTTGCGTGATCAAACAGACAAAAATTCTTTGCTTTTATACAAAGGGAAAAGCTCGCTGCCGGCTAAATGGCGGAAATATACGGACACAATTGAGCGTGAACAGCAGCGCCTTACTGCAATCGTCCCATGGCTTGCATTTGAAAATGGAGAAGCTCTATTAAGCGAACAGGAGGCGTGGCGTTTTTTATTTGAAGCAAGCGAAACATTCATCAAATCAGGCATCGAGATTCTTTTGCCATCCTGGTGGCAGGCGGTGAAGCAATCGAGCCTGGCATTGAAAGCGCATGTGAATACAGTCCCGAAAGGAAGATCGTTTGTCGGGATGAATTCCCTCATCGACTTTAATTGGCGGATCGCAACAAACGGCGTGGAGCTGACCGAAGAAGAATTTGAACAGCTGGTTGAGCAAAAACGGCGGCTCGTCAACATACGGGGAAAATGGGTCATGCTTGATCCGTCAATGATCGAGCAGATGAAAAAAATGCTGAAGCGTGCAGAAAAAGAGGGCCTCCACATTTTTGATATTTTAGAGCAGGAATTTGGGCGAAATCGCGAAGAGGGGGACGAGCTAGAGCGCCCATTTGCTGGGATCGAAATCAAATTAAACAGCACATTAAAAAAAATGGTGAAGCAGCTGGGGGAGCTTTCGGAAATCCCTTCCGTAAGCATGCCGAAGCATTTCGCCGGCACCCTCAGACCTTATCAAAAACAAGGCTTGGATTGGCTGTTATTTTTACGCCGCTTCGGTTTTGGCGCATGTTTGGCAGACGATATGGGGCTTGGGAAAACAGTGCAGATGATTGCTTATTTTCAATATGTAAAGGAACGGGAGAAGCCGGAAACGCCCGCACTGATCATCGTGCCGACGTCCGTGCTCGGCAACTGGCAAAAGGAAATAGAAAAATTCGCGCCTCAATTAAACGTTTATTTACATTACGGCCAAAACCGGAAAAAAGGCGAAGCATTTCAAAAAAAGGTTTTGGGCTCCGATATTGTTTTGACGTCATACGGCTTGAGCCACGTAGATTTTGACGAACTTTCTTCCGTTCATTGGTCCAGCCTCTGCATCGATGAAGCGCAAAATATTAAAAACGCCCATACGAAACAATCGCGATCTATCCGGAAATTGAACAGCCATCAGCGCATTGCGCTGACAGGAACGCCGATAGAAAACCGTTTGACGGAGCTTTGGGCCATTTTTGATTTTATCAATAAAGGTCTTTTAGGAAGCCTTCACCAATTTCAGAAGCAATATGTGCTTCCGATCGAAAAAGGGGAAAAACCGGACAAAATTCAAAAACTGCGCAGCATGATCAGGCCGTTTCTGCTTCGAAGAACAAAACGCGATGAGCATGTCGCACTGAATTTACCGGAAAAACAAGAACAGAAGGAGTACGTGCCGCTCACCGTCGAGCAGGCATCATTATATGAACAGCTTGTCAAAGACACATTTGAGGAAGTAATGAAAGCGGACGGCTTCGAGCGGAAAGCACTCATTTTAAAAATGCTGGGCAAGCTGAAACAAATTTGCAATCACCCCGCTCTTTATTTGAAGGAAGAGGCTGTTTCTACTCTTCAAGGCCGGTCTCATAAAATCGATAAGCTGCTTGAATTAGTTGAAGCTATTTTGAATCAAGACGAAAGCTGTTTAATTTTTACCCAGTACATTCAAATGGGGAAAATGCTGAAAAACTTGCTTGAAAAAACATTTAAAATAGACGTTTTATTTTTGCACGGAGGCTTATCCAAAACAGAAAGGGACAAACTTGTCGAGACGTTTCAAAATGGAGGCAGCCGCTTATTTATTTTGTCGCTGAAAGCTGGAGGTACAGGATTAAATTTGACAGCCGCCAACCACGTTATCCATTTTGACCGCTGGTGGAACCCGGCCGTTGAAAACCAGGCAACCGACCGCGCCTACAGAATCGGCCAAAAGCGGTTTGTCCACGTACATAAACTGATTACCACCGGCACAATTGAAGAAAAAATCGACGACATGATCGAGAAGAAACAAGCTTTAAACGAAGAATTGATCCAAAGCGACAATTGGATCACCGAACTTTCAACAGAAGAATTGAAGGACTTAATAACGCTGAGGAATGAAGAAAGGTGATAAAGCGTGTCTGCATCGATCGAAAACGACTGAGGAATGAAAAAAGAGATAAAGTGTTAAAATGTAAAGCTTTTTAAAAAGTGACTATGTCTACTTTAGCGACTTCTTTTATCAAAGTTTGAAAGCAAAGGGATTATTCCATTCTTAAGCTGTTAAAAAAGGAGGGAATCTTCTTGGCAAAAAAAGATTCTAAAACGGAAACACATGTCCCGGAATGGGAAAAACTTTATGAAGAATTAATAAAAGCTGCAAATAAATAAGAACTCTTTTAACCACTCTTTTTGGGAGTGAGCAGCGGAGTCTATACACCACAAAAAAAGATCTGGGAGTCTTATCAATTTTAATGAGGCTGAGGCAAAGACCGAAAGCTGGAAGCAGTCTCGACGAAACAGCATAAATACATTAAAAGGAAGCCAAGAATGGAGCGGTTGAAGCTTTTATAAAATGAAGCATCATTTTCATCTCTAAAAAATTTGAACAAAATGGATCAAAACGTCATTTCTAAAAAACGGCTCTTGCCTTTCATTAGCTGATAATTCCTTTCCTCTCAACAAAACAGCCAGCCTCAAAAAAACGGCTGGCCAAAGGTTGAGGGAGCTTTTAGGGGATGCCTTGTGATTTTTTCTTTTCACTGGAAGGAAAAAAGCGGACGACTTAGCTAACGGAAGTCCATTTTCGATTTGAGTCAAAAGGTGGACTTTCTTCTCATAAGATTGATTTTCGTTTCTTCTGCGGAATCAAAAGCAAACTTACTTTACATCAAACATGCCTTATTTTGCTTAAGACGAAAAGGATTGTTTTTCCTCTAAAGTCAGACTTACTATGCCTCAGACTGTTCAGGTGCGGATTCCGGATCGAAAAGCTCTCTTGCCCGCATTCTTTGCGGCGGAGTGCCCATAAATCGAACGGAATCCGCAACAACTTCTGTTACGTACACTTTTTTGCCCTCGCTGTTTTCATAGTTGCGCGTTTGAATTCTTCCGATTACGCCAACGATCGATCCTTTCCGGCAGTAATTTGCAGTATTTTCAGCTGTTCGTCTCCAAAGTGTACAATGAACAAAATCTGTGTCGATTTCCCCTGCCGCATTGCGAAAGTTGCGGCTCACAGCCAGCGTAATATTGGCAACAGGAGCCCCTTCACTTGTATAGCGGATTTCAGGATCCTTTGTTAATCGACCGACGAGCGTCACATGGTTGATCACATCATCCCTCCCTTCTCGTAATGTGCACCCTTATTGTAGCTGAAGTTAAAAAAATAGAAAAATGTCTATTTTTAGATTTTTCCGCCTTTAACGACGTTGATTTTCTCATTTTCCTATAGCTATTTTTCGAAAATAAACAACGATTTATTAATTTTCGCGATTTTTCATATTTTTTGTCGCAATGAAGGAAAAATGATTCGACCCATAGATGTGTATGTTCTGCAAGAGCTTTGAGAAGATTGGAGAAGATTTCATTTGCTCATCGATGATTTCTTCTTTATAGCGAAGAGTTGTGTGGTCGTATGTAAACAATTGAACATAAAACTGCTTTTCTTGCATACCAAACATTACCCGCAATATTGACAATTTATCCTCCATTTGAAAATATACATCAATTACCGCATCGCTCGGGATTTGAAAATAATGATAGCTAAGCTCATTTTCGGAAAAATCGCCAATCCTCAACATCATGAATTCCTTATTTCTAGTTCTATTTTCATGACCGCGGATAATATGAATTTTTTTGAGTTTATATTTCGTCATCAAATCCCCCCTTAGGCCTTTTTAAAAAAGTATAATCCTTAATGTCAAAATTATCTATATTTACGAAATATTTGTAATATATGTATTTTAGTTCATTTTTCCTATAAAATGTCGAAAATTCTCCATATCTCTTGTATTTTCTTCATTTTTCAATTTCGTTCTAATACTGAACGTTTATTTTATTGATCTTATTACGATCTGACGATGCCTTCTTTTTCCTTTACCATATTTTTTAATGGTATGGAAAAGTTGGTGGAATCGTGAACGCACAGCAAAAATTTCAAATGAATATGAAATTTTTCCGAAAAGAAAAAGGATGGACTCAGAAACAGCTGGCCGAAAAATTGAATATGACAAGATCAGTAATCAGCAAATTGGAAACTGGAGTGCAGCAGCCTAGTCTGGAGCAGCTTGTTTCGATTAGTGAAGCACTCGAAATCAGCATTGATCATCTAGTTGGTCAAGGCGGTACCCCGAGCATGTTGGCAGAAGTGCTTGAACCATATCGGTCAGAAAAACATTTGGAGGAAGTAATTGACTTTTTAATAAAACATCCCAATTTATACGATGCGATTAAAAAATTAGCGAAAACGAATCATAATCAACAGCAATTATCCCAGTATGTTGCTACGATGATTCATGAACTGTTGAAAATAGAGTAAAGGCTGACTTTTGTCAAGCCTTTTTTATTTTATGTTATAATAAAGCATAAACTCTAGTTGGGGGCCTTGAACCATGAAAACCTTTAAGCTTGTCGAATTGAAAGTTGAGAGGAAAGATCAGGAAAACCGCATCGAAAATTTACCTCTTGCTGATGGGCTGATCATTAATAAAGAGGACGGCGAAAATTCGTGGTTAATTGAGGCGCTTCTTTCTAAACAGTTTCGTCCTTATTTTGAACACCATTTGCAAAATAATGATGAACTCAAGCTTTTAGCCACGATTACTAAAAAAAATAACAGACCCGCTCATATCATTGCAAAAATTCGTTCGATCACTATGTTAAAGGATCATATTTCTGTCCTATTTGACGGCAGAATTTATAATAACCGAACTTCCAAACAGGAAGCAGAAATGGTCCTCAGAGAACTAATTTCAAAAGGTCTATCCGGACAAGAGCTGCTGGAGGCATTTAGTAAAACAATCCATAAAATCCATGATCCAAAAACTAAATGCCGATTTAAAAAAAATTGAATAGTCCTCCATGAAAAAGGATAGTCATGCGTATTTAATGAGAAAGCCAGCAAAAATCCTTGGACCAGATTTGCCTAGATGAAACCGCAGATGCTCCACATCTAATCAATTTTAACTTAAATCAGTTATGAGACACCTCATTTAACTCCTAAAAATAAAATAGAAGGCACAGACGGCCTTCTTCAATTATTGATTTTCTTGTTCTTCGTTGTTTTCGTCGTTATTATCGTCGTTATTATCGTCGGCAGTATCATCTTGATTGTTATCGGCGCCTTCTTCATCATCCGGTGGCAATTCTTCATCTAAAGTATTCCCGTTATTGTCTTCATCTGTTGGACCTGTATTTTCTTCTGTATCGTTATTATTGTCCGGAGGGACCTCATCATTCGTATTGCACCCTGTCACCACCATCAACGCCATTAGCATGCTAATCAACATGTACATCCATTTCTTTTTCATATGATTGCTCCTTTCCTATTGTTCATACGTTCTTAACATGCCCAAGTATTTTTAACACATTCAACAAATTTTTCTAAAACACAGATTGAATTTTTCAACCTTCAGTATATGATGACATAGATTGAAGAAAGGATAAGAAGAAATATTCGTAAAAGAACGATTTCGAAAATAAACTTTTGCAATCCAACATTTTCATATCCAAATGTAAAAAAGAAGAGAAAACACCTCAGAAGGGCTCATAATCGGGGAAAAACAAACGAAAGCAATATTTTCAACATCAGAAGAAATAAAAAATGAAGATATAGAGATGAATACACCGTACTGGAGCACATCGAAAATTTTGGGAGAGAATACAGAAAGAAGATCTTTTAAGATGCAAATACATTCAAAACGAGATCAATACAACAGCCTCCTTGAAAACTTTTGAAAAAAGCGGCTGTCTAATTTGCCTTTTTAATAAAAAACAGATGCCATTATAAGGCACCCGTTTATTTCACAGCAAACGTTAATTCAGCTTCACAAGCGATTTCGTCATCAACCTTTGCAATTCCTTTTGCTTTTCCGATCGGACCCCGCTGTGCGATCATTTCCACTTCCAGTTTTAGTTGATCCCCGGGGCGTACTTGTCTTTTAAAACGGCATTTATCAATGCCAGCAAAAAGAGGGAGCTTCCCTTTATATTCTTCTTTTTTCATCATGGCAACGCCGCCTACTTGAGCCAGTGCTTCAACGATCAAAACGCCTGGCATAACCGGATAATCCGGATAATGTCCGTTAAAAAACGGTTCATTAATTGTGACATTTTTGATGCCGACCGCCCGCTTGCCTTCCTCTAATTCAACAACTCGATCGACTAGCAAAAACGGATATCGATGTGGTATGATCTCTTTTATTTGCTGAATATCCAACATGAAGATGCCTCCTTAAGGATTAAAACGATAGTCTGTTTCCGCAGCTTTTTATGGCTCTAATGAACGAATTATGCCCCATTTTTTCGTCTCCCGAGCTCCGGCATCTGAGCAATGCATCAGCTCGTTTCTTAGAACCAATCTTGCAGAAGATCTTAACAAGGAGGAAAATTCCCCCAGCCTTTCATCAAGTATATTAGAATTACGCGTCCTTTTCAACAAGATCTATGATGTGCTGCCATGTAGACGGTTTAAGTGCATCTAGTGGACGTCCGTCCCCCAACACTCCATATCCGATCATCGCACCGATTGCCATGCTGATGACCATTCCAAAAACAAGTAAAATGAGACGAAGCCAAATTGGAATAAGCCGGACTCGTGTGCGCGTTTTTCTCTTGACTCCGTCCTCTTTTTTCGCTTTTTTCCGTTCTTCCCTTGTTAAAATATCAACTTTTTCCTGAGCAGCCATCATAAAAACTCCCTTAAAAAAATAACAAGTTTTAAAAAGCTGCTACAGCAGCTTCTTTTAAGGTCAAAGATCAAAAAGACCTATTTCTATATTCACGGTGAACACCCGTTTAAGGCTAGAGGTAAAACTTGTTAAATTGCATTTTGCCGATTTTCAACTGTTCAACACAATTGCAGAAATCGCCCTATTACCTCACCGTGTTGATTAGTCCAAGCATTTGATCGCCGATCGTGATTGACCGAGCATTTAGTTGGTAGGAGCGTTGTGCGATCATTAAGTCTGTAATTTCTTGAGTCAGGTCGACATTTGAGCTTTCCAGAGCCCCTTGCCGCATGCCGATTTCCGTCCGCAAATCCCCTTCCAAATTCGTCAGCACATCTGTGATGGGCACGTTTCCTAATTGCTGTAAGCCGTATATATTATTGCCGAGTGAAATCATCATGCTCGGACGATCTACTCTGACAACTCCAAGATTAACCGTTTGCGGTAGTTCTCCTTCATTCCGTGGCGCTGCTGTAAGCGTCCCGTTTGCAGAAATGACAATATCTCGAATATCTCCGTCCAAGTAAATCGGGTTTTGATTTTCATCAAGCACTCGGTAGCCGTCTTTCGTCACAAGCATAAGGCGGTTCGTACCATCGTTTGCAGGAGATAAATAAAGAGCACCGTCTCTTGTATACCGGACCTCGCCGTCTACTTCCACTTGTAAAAACTGATCCTTGTGTAAAAGCGCAACATCTAGCTCTCTGCCTGTCGTTTTAATAGCGCCTTGATGAAAGACAAGCTGTTTATCCAGTCTGGCGCCGACGCCAAGACGAAGGCCGTAATCAGTCAATCTGCCTGTTTCTTTTTGAAGATCCGGCTGATTGTTCAGCTCTTGTCTCATCAATTCGTGAAAGGTTGTGCTCGTTTTTTTATAACCGTTTGTATCGATATTCGCTAAGTTATGACCGATTGCATCCAATTGCTGCTGTAACTGATTCATCGTATTAGTCGCTGTAATCATTGAGCGGAGCATTTACAACACCTCTTTGTCAGCCGATGCGGCCGATTTCATTGACTGCTTTGTCCATACTTCTGTCATATGCTTGCAGCACCTTCTGATTTGCTTCAAAAGAACGATAGGCTGTCAGCATATCCGTATAAGCCCTTGCAACATCAACGTTGGAACGTTCAATATATCCTTGGCGCAGCACATATTGCACATTGCCGTTTCCAATTGCACTTGGCAGCTCTGTTCCGTCAGCCGTTCGAAACAAGCCGTTCCCTTCATTGACAAGATTGCGGACATCATCTTCAAACCGAATGCCGATCGTTTGACCTGTGTATTGTCCGTTTTCCAGAACTTCTCCTTCAGGCGTAATAGTAAAATCGTTTCCTTCAATAATAATCGGCGTTCCGGCTACAGACAGGACAGGGTTTCCTGCCATTGTCAGGCGGCCTTGCTCATCAATCGTAAAGTGGCCGTTTCTCGTATATTTCACTTCACCATTTCCCGTTTCAACAGCAAAAAAGAGAGTGCCTTTTAAATTCGTTTCTTCATGAATTGGAACCGCTTCTTCCACTAAAGCTACATCAGTCGGCAAATCAGTTGCACGGATATCCCCTTGGGTAAATAGTGGAATCAATTCTTGCATATAAACGCCTGTATTGACAGATCCAACTTCCGAAATATTTGTCACACCGTTTTTTGTTTCAATTCTTGACAAAAGCATTTCCGGAAAAGCCCGTATTGCAGCCCGGTCAGATTTATATCCCGGCGTGTTAGCGTTGGCTATATTGTTTGAAAGCATTTCCGCATGGCGCTGCTGTGTGAGCATTCCTGCTGCAGCTGTATAGAATCCTCGAAGCATGATTTTTCACCCCATCCAACAAATCCGACATGTTCTCCTAATTTTATATTATAAAGGACTTTTCGATGATTCTCATTACAATTTTTTTATTATCTTATAGGTAAAAGATCACAATTTTCTGATAGGTCTTTTATCTTCCGTCTCCTTTCCAAACTGTTCATAAAGAAATATCATTTGGAAGTTGGGAGCTGAATGGGTATGTAAAAGCAGGATTGGTCTTTCAGATTTGAATCGAGTAGGAGGGAGCGATTAACTCCCGTCCTCTCACACCACCGTACGTACGGTTCCGTATACGGCGGTTCAATTAAGATAATTGACGCAAGTCTTTATAACTTCCGTGAATAGCTGTTCTCTTTATGCCAGTGGTCACTCCACCCTCCAAGAGATCTCCCACGGGATTCACCGCTTCCTCCCTCAAGTGAGGTACTACGTTTTCTGTGTTCATCATGACTCACTGAATGCCAAGGGCTATTCTCTCTTAATTGTTCGGTCCTTCTTAGTTGTTCTAGACCAACTAATACTATGACCTCTGCTGACTTCTGACGGTTCAGCTATCTATCACTAGATAGGTTACCAAGGTTACTTGGCGTGCCAGCCAGACCTCCCCGGGTAAGAGTGTAATCTTTCCTTCCATCCATCTGCTTCATTTACTCTGTATCACCTTCGGCAGAAAGGGCTTTGTTTTGTCTTGCAAACTCACCCAGTGATACCTAGCCTCATATGAAGTTCGTGTTCCGAGAGACCCAAAGTTTGCCGCTCGCTTCCTTCAGATTCCGCGTCACCACGGACACCCTTGCGTTAAGCTAACTGCTACTTCTGCCTTCGCAGCTCGGGACTTTCACCCTATAGATTACACCCATGCCGGGCGCACAAGTAAAAAAATCGGCGTAAAAGCCGATTTCTAAAAAACTTATTGCTACGATTTTGTTATATAAACTTTCTTTTTGGCAGTTTGTCCATGTTTTCAAGCATGATTCCTGTTCCGACAGCAACGCAGTGCAGCGGATCATCCGCTATGGTAACCGGAACCTTCAGCTCTTCAGACAAGAGCAGATCAAGCCCATGCAGGAGTGCTCCGCCGCCTGTTAAAATAACACCGCGGTCAATGATGTCTGCAGACAGCTCAGGAGGTGTGCGCTCCAACACATTTTTAGCTGCTTGAATAATGGCTTCGACAGGTTCTTTTAATGCTTGCTCGATTTCTTTCGACCTAATAGTGATCGTCCGAGGCAGTCCTGTGACCATATCACGACCCCGAATATCGATTTCTTCGTCGCGTGCACCTGGAAATACTGTTGCCGCTTTCACTTTAATATCTTCTGCAGTTCGTTCACCGATCAGAAGCTTATACTCCCGTTTAATATAATTTAAAATTTCAAGATCAAATTTGTCTCCAGCCACTTTCAAGGACGAGGCGGTAACGATATCACCCATGGATAGTACAGCTATGTCCGTCGTCCCGCCGCCAATATCCACCACCATGTTTCCACTCGGCTGGAAAATCTCCATCCCAGCGCCAATTGCAGCTACTTTTGGTTCTTCCTCTAAAAAGACTTGCTTGCCGCCGCATTTTTCAGCTGCCTCTCGGATCGCTTTCCGCTCCACTGAAGTAATGTTTGTCGGGCAGCAAATTAAAATCCGCGGCTTTGATATAATGCCTTTGACATTTAACTTATTCAAAAAATGTTTGAGCATTGTTTCTGTAATATCAAAATCTGCGATGACACCATCCTTCAGCGGGCGTATGGCAACAATATTGCCAGGTGTACGGCCAACCATACGTCTCGCTTCCTCGCCAACCGCTAACACCTTTCCGTTGTTGCGGTCAAGTGCCACAACAGAAGGCTCATTTAACACAATGCCTCTGCCCTTTACATGAATCAGCACATTTGCTGTTCCTAGGTCGATTCCTACATCTTTTGAAAACATATTATTATGATCCTCCCTTGCCAATCATCATCTCTCCAACTAATATCCTAATTTCTTATTGTATCATATAATTGCATAAAAAGTATGATTTTGTAAAAAAAGACAAGATTTTCGGAGAGATTTGTCGGTTGGCGTCGAGAATCATCATCGTTTTATCGGTTCTTTTTGCTGTTCTTCTTTTTTATATTTTAATTTTGTTGCTTCTCCGCCACGAAGATGGCGAATCGATTTATGATAATCTAGTATTTTCTTTACTTCGTTTGCTAAATCAGGATTTATCTCCGGCAGCCTTTCCGTTAAATCTTTATGGACGGTACTCTTGGAAACGCCAAACTCTTTCGCGATTACACGAACAGTTTTTTTCGTCTCCACGATATACTTTCCAATCTTGATTGTGCGTTCTTTGATGTAATCGTGCACACCACTCGACCTCCCTAATGTGGATGTGAGAAGTGTGAAATGAGATTCGCATGCACAGTGTATACAGCTATATACATGATGTAGAATCTAAAGTTGCCATTTTTGCTGTATTGATCATCTATCTCCACGATCCCTCACCTCAAACACTCTCTTGTTAGGTTTGTAACATTTTATTAGCTTGGGTGAAGATATATTCTTGAAAAGTCAAGAAGGACAAGGGATTTATGAAAATTTATTTTCCACTTAAAGTCGAGGTCATGTTTCGACACTTTTCATTGATTAGTTTTTCGACGATATACGCCAATCATTTTCCGGGAAATATGTATAATTCCAGTGAAAAAAAGAAAACATCTGCTCCTTTTTGGAACAGATGTCGAGAAATGGAGAATGGTTTGATTCTTATGACAAAACAGAAAAACATTTTTGATGAGCTCTTCGGCAATGTGGACAAGTTCTCTCTTGCTTTTTTATGTTCCTAAAATATTTGACTTGTTCAGGCTTTTATTAGCGCAGATACCGAAATTGTTCAGACCTTATCGGGTCTATTTAATAAAATTTCGTTCAATGATCATACATATTCACTTTCCAACTTTCGTTTATTCATCATATATGCCAGCTCCGACTGAAATTTGGCGTATGATGCGCATCTGCTCAAAATAAAGCTTTTGAGCCTCTTGAACGGAAACCGGCTGAAAGCGAATCTTTGCCCCTGGCACTGCTTGAGCAACGTACATCAAATCCACTGTAATGACTGTTCCGATTCTCGTATATCCGCCCGTTGTTTGCCGATCAGCCATTAAAATGATCGGCTGTCCGTCAGCAGGTATTTGAATTCCGCCAAGGGGAGCAGCTTCCGACAAAATGTCGGCAGGCTTTCTATGAGAAATTTTCGGCCCTTTCAGCCGATAGCCCATTCTGTCCGATTGCGGTGTGACTTCATATACAGAAGAAAAAAAAGTATCGATTCCTTCTTTTGTAAACGCCTCTTCATGTGGACCCGGGACAATGCGAATGGTCATGTGCTTTTCGTATTTCGGGATAAGGGAAGGGGATAACATTCGGCCAATCGTGCTTGTTTTTACAGCATCTGAACCCATGATTACATCCCCTTTTTGAAGGGCTCTTCCATTTAATCCTCCTATTCCCGCTTTTAAGTACGTTGATTTGCTTCCCATGACCTTAGGGACGCTAATTCCGCCTGCGATTGCGATATAGGCTCTCGCTCCGCTTTTTAAACCGGTAAAAGAAAGCTGATCTCCCTTTTTCAGCAGCACGCTTTTCCATAACGGAGCGTCTTTCCCATTGATTTTTGCCGCTAGATCGCCTCCGCATATCGCAATCACAATATCACGGACGGCCCTTAAGGAAGGACCTGCGATTGTTGCCTCCAGCACCGCTTCATCTTTTCGGTTGCCGACTAAAAGATTTGCGATTTGCATGGAAAACGAATCCATAGCGCCGGCAACAACAACTCCGTATTGCTGATAGCCCGTTCTTCCTAAATCTTGAACAGTCGTTAACAAACCAGGCTTTTCAACTAACAATATTTCTTTCATCATTTTTCGCTCCCGGATTGACAATACGAATATTTTCTTCTTCCAGTTTGCTTTTTAAAGCTTCAGCAAATGCTAATGCCTTCGGACCGTCGCCATGGATGCAGATTGTATCAGCTTGAATGGGGATGTCATGCCCGTTTATTGCCGCTACTTTTCCCTCCTTCACCATACGGAGAACTCTTTCTACCGCTTCCTCTGGATCGTGTATGATTGCATTTTTTTCTGATCTTGAAGTTAATGTTCCGTCAGGCTGATACGTTCTGTCGGCAAAGACTTCATGCGCGACCGTAAGCCCGATCTTTTCCCCCGCACGGCAAAGGACGCCTCCTGAGAGTCCATATAGGATAAGCGACTCGTCAACATCTTTTACTGCTTGAGCAATCGCCTCCGCTAACGCCTTGTCTTTTTCAGCCATATTGTATAGAGCACCGTGGGGCTTCACATGGTTCAGCTTCATCCCTTTTGATGCCGCCACAGCCTGCAAAGCTCCAATTTGATAAACGACCATATTGTAGACTTCCTCAGGAGATACTTTCAATTCCCTTCGTCCGAATCCGGCTAAATCGTTCAACCCTGGATGAGCGCCTATCGCCACATCAAACTTTTTCGCAAGCTCTACAGTCCGCATCATGACATTATGGTCGCCGGCATGAAATCCACAAGCAATGTTGGCTGAAGAAATACAGCGAAGCAGTTCTTCATCATTGCCAATTTTAAAATGGCCGAAGCTTTCCCCTAAATCGCTGTTTAAGTCAACAGATATCATGTTTCTGCCGCCTCCTTTTTATATTTGACCACTTTATATGAACCCTTTAGCACCTGCTGTTCAATTTTTTCATATTCTCTTTCCGTAATGGGGACAAATCGGATGTAATCGCCGGCTTTTAGCAATATTGGATCTTGTTTCTGCGGATCATACAATTTGACAGGCGTTCTCCCGATGATTTGCCAGCCTCCCGGTGTTTCCAAAGGATAAATCCCTGTTTGCTCCCCGGCAATTCCTATTGAACCGGCAGGAATTCTAGATCTGGGTGTCTTTTTCCTCGGCGCCGCAATTCTTTTGTCCATTCCGCCTAAATATGGAAAACCTGGAACAAACCCAATCATATAAATCAAATAATCGGAGGATGAATGAATCTTCACTACTTCTTCTTCCGACAATCCATTCGTTTCAGCAACAAACTGAATATCTGGCCCTGCCTCCTTGCCATATAATGTCGGAATTTCAATGACTATTGGATCCGGCACTGGCATGCTTTCTATCTTTTCTCCAATTTTTAAAAGCTTTTGAGAAAGTTCATCGTACGAAATAATATTTGGTCGATAAAAAACAGCAAGGGTGGTGTAAGCAGGAACCCATTCGACTATTCCTTCAATGCAGCTTTGTTCCAGCCAATATACATATTGGCGGATTTGTTGATAAATTGCTTCGGAAATCTCCGTACCGAATTGAATGATGATTCCTGTATCACCAAGCGGTTGAATCGAAAATTCCACCGTTTCCACCCTCCTTTTGAAAAAGTGCTTTTACGCAGCAAAACACTTACTTTTGCAGCTTCTGTGTAAAGCTTGTCAACCCGGCCAAAACGGCTGCTGCGGATGTTTTTTTCAGCACTGGTGGATTGCTGCTGTTAAGCAAGTTTTCCAGTCCACATAAATCGTTAATCGAAACGTTCGTATCAAAAAGAAATCGACATAAAAAAGCCCCTATCACTCAATGGAAGCAAAAATTTATTTAATACTCTGGTACGCAATTAAAATATACATACTCGCAGATGGCAGATCTGATTGAAATTCTTTCGCTGCACAAACTGCCAGAAAAACAGGATCGCCCATAATCATGCAATGAACAATTTTCCGCAGGAAAATTCAACACCAGTCTATAGATTCAGCCAAATTTAAACAGCCGAACAATCATGTTCTAAAAAAGGATTGCAGTTTGCTAAAAAGACGCTTTTTTACTCAACTGGCGAATGAAAAAGAAACTAAAATACTATATTGCGAGCGGAGATACTGTTAATACGTTCAATCGGCTACACGTTTCCCCACTATCACTAAATCTCGCTCAACACCGTCCAGTACCGCTACACGGGGAAAGTGCCCCCAATCGCGGAAGCCATTTTTGTAAAACAGCTTTAAGCTCGGGATGTTGTGCTTGAAAATAAAGCCAAGCAAATTTTTTATTTGGAGGCTTGGAGCCTTTTCTATAGCGGTCTTCAAGGCAAAATCGCCGATTTGTTTTCCCCGGTACTGTTCATCAATGTAAATGCTAATTTCCGCAGTTCCGTTATAAGCAGGCCTTCCATAAAAGGATTGAAAGCTGAGCCAGCCAGCTACGCTTCCATCCTGCTCGATCATCCACAACGGTCTCGTTTTTGGATTGTGCTCATGAAACCACTGTATACGGTCTTCCACTGAAATAGGTTCAGTATCAGCTGTCACCATCCGGCTTGGGATCGTTGAATTGTAGATCGAGACGATTTTAGGCAAGTCATGTATCGTTGCATCTCGAAAGCGAATATTTTCCACGTGCTTCTTCCTTTCTCCTGCTTAGATTGATTCTATTATATATGGAATAAAGTGAATTTTCGATAATCGCTTCACATTATGTTTTGAAAAAATGTTTCGGCAAGCCTGCTTTCTCGCTTGCACCTTACCGTACGTTGTTTCTTGTACCGTTTATGAAAAATTTTTCGGTCTGTTCTTTATGAAAATTTCAGCGCCTATGCTCATTTAATTTTTACCAGATATGATTTAGACAAAAAAAAAACCTACTCGTTTGAGTAGGATTGTATTGGTTAAGGTTTAGTTGTAGAATTATCAGATTTTTCTTGTTCTGAATTTTCTTTTGACTGAGATTGTTCTTCATCAGGCTGAGTTTCATCTGATGGGGCTGTTTCGTCTGAAGTAGCTTCCTCTCCATCTTTATTATCTTCTTTTTGTGCTGCCCCGTCAGAAGGCTCTTCAACAGATTTTTCAGTTAAACTTGTTAACGGCTCGTCCATGTAGTTTAATGGATTGTAGGCTTTACCGTCTTTGCGGATTTCAAAGTGAACATGGACGCCAGCGTCTTTATTGAATTGGTTTTTCCCAGCTTGTCCGATAATTTCTCCTTGTTTAACTTTGTCGCCGACCTGTACTTTCGTATCGGCAAGCGATTGGTAAATGGTTTTTACACCGTTTTCATGTTCAATTTCTACGACATATCCTAAAAGAGAATCTTTTTCAGCTTTTGCAACCGTTCCGCTTAAAGATGCAGTGACTTCAAATGCTTTTCCATCATTTGATGCGATATCGATACCTTGGTTTGGATGGTATGTGTTATTATGGAAGACAAGTGCCGTTTCTTGTTCTTTTTCTGAAGCATTAAAGTCATAAAAGTTTGTTACTACCTTCACAGCATCAGGATCGATGGCCGGCATTTTGAAGTTTTCGACGGATTGATTTACTTCCACCGATTGATCTTCATTATAGGAAACGTCTGTACCATCGTCCGTTGATAAATCGTTTGCATCATTGTTGCGGATTGCTTGATACCATAAAACGGCTGTTAAAATAACGGCTGCACTGACTAAATAAATAGCAGGAAAAACCCATTTTTTTCTGAAAAACTGTTGGAACTTCGAGCCTTGAGAAGTACGTTTCTTTTCTTCCTCTCTCATTGTTCATCACCTCAGCAACCATTGTGAACAAGTTTGAGAGAATCTATACATCAAAATAAAATTTTTTCTTTTATTTTTTGCTATTTGTTTTTTTCTATGCATATTGTTGAAAAATATTTGAAGGAGTTTGGATCATGAAGAAGTTTGCGGTATATGTAATCAGTATTTTACCGATTATGTATATGGCGGTCATTTGGATCTTGTCGAGCTATCCAGCTGACACTTTCGTCAAAACGCCGTTTTCGTTCGACCATTTATTGAAAGAGTCGCTTCATCTCATTGAGTTCGGAATTCTTTATTGGCTTTTCATTTTCGCCTTCGCTGTCCATGAAAAGCTTACAGAAAAATTAAGTTTCGCCTCAGCGATGATCGCTGTTTTTTACGGGCTGTGTGATGAAATTCATCAATATTTCGTTCCCTCAAGATCTGCGACAATCATTGATCTTATTAAGGATACAATCGGTGTTTTCGCATCCTACTATATCGTCAAAATCTTTTATTTCCAAAAAGACGAATCGAAGCTAAAAACGTTTTTTTGCAAATTAGCAGCATTAAAAAGATCCCAGCGCTTTTAAGGCTGGGATCTAAAAAAGAATTTATCGAGTCGATCAATATTTCATTTAGTTCGAAATGAAGTTGGCAGCTTAATGGCACTATCAGCGGTAGCCCTAAAGAAACAAATGTGAGAACACCGATTACCGATTTTCTCACAAAACGCACCGATTTTTTTATTTTTTCGCCATATATTTTGATAAAAACGGGTTGGCTTGTGAAATTTCAATTCCCTGGTAGTAATGTGAGACAATCTCTTTATAATTTTTCCCTTCCTGCGCCATAAAATTGGCACCGTACTGACTCATGCCGACTCCGTGTCCGTATCCTTTTGTCGTAACAATAATTTGGTCGCC
This sequence comes from Aeribacillus sp. FSL K6-1305, assembly GCF_038050115.1. Classification (NCBI taxonomy): domain Bacteria; kingdom Bacillati; phylum Bacillota; class Bacilli; order Caryophanales; family Bacillaceae; genus Aeribacillus; species Aeribacillus sp. FSL K6-1305. Next base: position 450,123 of record NZ_JBBOQV010000002.1, read on the forward strand.
TTTCAATGTCCACGAAAAATCCGTTGACCTTAGACCTAGCTTTTCTCTTATTTCCCTTCCAGTAAACTTTTTCCCGTTAATTTCGACTAGAGCGACCCTGTGTCCTGGCGTCCTTTCGATAATTTTTCCAATTGAATTGCCTTTCCCTATTTTAATCCCTAATTTTTGTTCAAACTCTTGAACGGTGAATACCTCCCTGGCGAGAAATTTTTCCGATTTCTCATCCCAAGGGCTTTCTACGCTTTTTAAATAAGGAAGGGCGTTCGGCCAAATGGCCTCCGAATTTTCCGTATATCCATTACTCGTTGAAAAAAAAGAAGCATCAATCGGCTTGTCGTCATACGTTAAAATTTGGCCTCTTGTTTCGGCAACAGCTTCTTTAATCTTTTTTATTTTCCAATCAAAATCTTTTTTCCAAATTCTCCTTAATTCTTCTTCATTTTTATAAACTTGATGGAGCTCAGTATCCGTGACTACCGCTCCTTTGGGAGAGCCGACATTTTGGCCCGTAAACAGCTCTTTCACGATGTACGTTCTAGCAGCTAAAGCTTGAGCCTTTAACGCTTCTTTTTCAAATTCTGCGGGCATCTCGGCGGCGACAACACCGACCACATATTCTTCAAGCGGAACTTCATCAATTTTTTTTTCTTGGGAACGATAAATCGGTACAGAAACTTTTGATTCCTTTTGTAGCACATCCGTTGTTTTCTTCTCGGCTAGTTCCTCGCCAAGCGTAGCTTTCGTCTTTTCGGCAAACGGGGCTACCAGCAAACTTGGCACCATCAAAATAATGAAAAATATTGCTGCAAAAAAAAGAAAGAACGGTTTCACTCGTTTCATATTACAGCCCCCATTTCTTTTATCGCTGACTTCAGTAAAGTTTATGGGGAAGGACAACCTTTTATGACTGAAATCGGAGATGCTGTTTGCAGGGGGAGTTTTATGTATAAAACGAAAAAATATGAAAAAAATAAGCGGGTAATACGAAAAAGAAGCTAGCATCTCCTAAAAGAGGCTAGCTTCTTTTGTGAAATTATACATTTAAATTCGTTGCAACGGCTTGTTGTTCAATTGCCGGGATGTCTGCTTCATCATTGACGCGTTCAATATCTGCGCCAAGTTCTTTTAACTTCTCATGAAAACGGACGTAGCCGCGATCTAAATGCTTCAGCTCCGTAACCCGTGTATACCCTTCTGCAGCAAGCCCGGCTAAAATTAATGCAGCTGCCGCTCTTAAATCGGTTGCCGTTACTTCTGCACCTTGAAGCTTTACAGGACCGTTGATGATACAAGAGCGGCCTTCGATTTTAATATCCCCGTTCATACGACGAAATTCTTCTACGTGCATAAAGCGGTTTTCAAATACCGTTTCGGTAATTACGCTAGTTCCGTTTGCCTGAAGCAGCAGGGCCATCATCTGAGACTGCATGTCAGTAGGAAAACCTGGATGAGGCATTGTTTTAATATCCACTGCCTTCAATGTTTCCGGACCAATGACACGAATGCCTTCTTCTTCCTCGATAATGGTTACGCCCATTTCTTCCATTTTCGCAATTAATGATGTCAAATGCTCCGGAACTGCTCCTTTTACAAGGACATTCCCTTTCGTAATGGCAGCAGCAACCATAAATGTTCCTGCTTCAATACGATCTGGAATAATTAAATGCTTTGCACCGTGCAAGGAATCTACACCTTCAATTCTGATAGTACCAGTGCCTGCGCCGCGGACATTTCCGCCCATTTTGTTTATAAAATTCGCAAGGTCGACAATTTCAGGCTCCTTTGCACAGTTTTCGATTACAGTTGTTCCTTCTGCAAGTGCGGCTGCCATCATAATGTTTTCTGTTGCGCCGACACTTGGGAAATCCAAATAAATTTTGGTTCCGCGAAGTCTGCCATTCACTTCTGCGTCAATAAAGCCGTTGCCGACTTTTATCGTTGCACCCATCGCTTCGAAGCCTTTCAAGTGCTGATCAATCGGACGGGATCCGATGGCACATCCTCCCGGCAAAGCAACACGTGCACGGCCTTTGCGGGCAAGAAGAGGTCCCATAACAAGCACAGATGCACGCATTTTTCTAACATATTCAAATGATGCTTCCGTTAAAAGCTCTCCGCATGCATCGACAACTACTTGATTACCATCAAAACGAACCTCTGCTCCGAGATAGCGGAGAACTTCGTTTATCGTGTAAACATCGGAGAGCTTAGGAACATCACAAATTTCACTCTTTCCTTCACTAGCTAATAAAGATGCAGCGATGACAGGTAAAACGGCATTTTTAGCTCCTTCGATCTTTACTGTACCGTTTAACTTTCGACCGCCGCGGACGATGATTTTTTCCAAGGTATTCCCCTCCGCGTCCCATTTTCTCTATATTAATATTCAGTTGTAATAATAGGTGTTCCTACTGTTACAGTAGTTCTTTCGCCCATTCCTGCACTTCTGAGCGAAATTTGAATGTTCATCTTTCCATTTTTCGTTTCAATAGAATGATCCCAATCGTTTGTAAAACCGGATATGGAAACGAAGCGTTGCTCGTTTAAGCTTTCCACCGGTTTTGCATGAAACCTTTTTAAAAGGTTATTTGCCTCAAAAAACAAAACACCTTCCATCTTATCATCTGTATAGCCTTTGACACAAGTGAAAAATGTAGGATTTCCAGGAATTTTGTCGAAAATGTGACGGTTAAAATAGCGCTCCAGCTTCATCCATGCACGGCCATTCCAACGTTTCCCTGTTGCTTCATATATAACTTGAATTTTCGGGCTTGCTTTTGCATGAGGTTTAATAATTTGCAATGTTTCAGTGATCTGCTTATCGCTGTTGTAATAAGTGCCGGTCCACTTTTCAAAATTACCGTTTTCCAAGTAAGACCAATTAAATTGACGAAACTGTGTGTAGATTCGTTTCACTTTTTTGCTATTTTGGGGAAAAGAAAATTTTGCAAAAATTGACCATTCTGCCACATCTATGTTTTGTTGATGAAATTGCTCCACGATTTCCTCTACGTGAATATCGTGTCTTTCAGCATTCGTTCGTTCTGTGTGCCAAGCTGACAAAAGAAAACCGAATAAAAATATGAAAATAAAGACAAAATATAAATTTTTCACCGCCATCACCCTTTCCTTATTAAAAGTGTTGCCGGAAAGGGTTTTGGCATACGTGGAAAAAGTCGTCAAGATTAGACAACAGCCTTTATGTATTCATTGTCCCTCGACATGTTTAAAAAAGATATTGCAGCTGCTGTGACCAAAAAAAATAGTTCAAGAAAAAATTGCTCACTGATGACGCAATGGCGATGGTCAATAAAATGAGCAAAAGCCTTGTCTCGACAACTCTTCCTTTGCGAATGATTTTTTCAATTTGAAGAGCCTGTAAAGCCCGCCAAGTTAGAAAAATAAATACTAAATTTACTATGATGCTAATGAGCGCCTGCTGGCCTAGCCCCGCCACATTACTCCTCCTTCCGAAATCTTCCTTTCTTGTTTCACAAACCCACTTTATTATATAAAAATCTTTCCTATTCATGCACACTTTTTATTTGATTTTGTGAAAAACAATGGTTAGGCAGTTTTTTCATGTTGTTATTTCTTATAAATGAAGCATTCATTGATGTGGAATGTAGATAGGAGGTCAATTCGTTATTTTTGGATTTGCAGTTTTAGAGTTGAATGATGCGATTACATGTTGTCCATTTTTTGCTGTCAATAAAAGTAAGTTGCCGATTTTTTGCATCCAGGCTAGTGCCAACATTGCAAAATAGCCATCATCATGATCTTCCTAGTTTTTTCAAAAAAGACGGCCCGAACGGAAATGCCGGGACGTCTTAAATGAGAAATTAAAATTTCTTTTTCGCCACGTTAATACGATTGATAGCACGTTGCAGCGCCAGTTCAGCGCGTTTAAAATCTATGTCTTCCTGCCCTTGGCCTTTGCGCTGCAAGCGTTCCTCAGCACGTTTCTTTGCAGCTTCCGCGCGGGCAACATCGATATCTTCAGCTCTTTCAGCTGCTTGTGCCAAGATCGTGACTTTATCAGGGCGAACTTCCAAAAAACCTCCGCTGACAGCCACGAGTTCTGTATTATTTCCTTTTTTCAGCCGAACTGCGCCAATTGCAAGCGGCGCAACCATTGGAATATGACCAGGCAAAATTCCAAGCTCGCCGCTTTGAGCTTTGGCGCTGACCAATTCTATATCCGCATCATAAACTGGGCCATCGGGAGTGACGACACTGACTTGTACGGTCTTCATATTCAGTTCCTCCTAGGGTCCCAAAATATTATACTTCAACGCCCATTTGCTTCGCTCTTTCAAGGACATCTTCAATTGTGCCCACTAAGCGGAACGCATCTTCAGGAATGTGGTCGTACTTACCTTCAAGAATTTCTTTAAATCCACGTACAGTCTCTTTTACAGGCACATATGAACCAGGCTGTCCTGTAAACTGCTCTGCAACGTGGAAGTTTTGTGATAAGAAGAATTGGATTCTTCTAGCACGATGTACAACAAGCTTATCTTCATCTGAAAGCTCGTCCATACCAAGGATTGCAATAATATCTTGCAACTCTCTATATCTTTGCAATGTTGCCTGAACTTGGCGGGCAACGTTGTAATGCTCTTCACCGACGATTTCCGGAGCCAATGCACGTGACGTTGAAGCAAGTGGATCCACCGCTGGATAAATACCCATCTCTGATAGCTTACGGTCAAGGTTTGTTGTCGCATCTAAGTGTGCGAATGTTGTAGCCGGAGCAGGGTCTGTATAGTCGTCAGCAGGCACGTAAATCGCCTGAATCGATGTAACAGAACCTACGTTTGTTGATGTAATCCGCTCCTGCAATTGTCCCATTTCTGTCGCAAGCGTCGGTTGGTATCCAACAGCAGAAGGCATACGTCCAAGCAACGCAGATACTTCGGAACCAGCTTGTGTAAAGCGGAAGATGTTGTCGATGAAGAAGAGAACGTCTTGCCCTTGTTCATCACGGAAATATTCAGCCATTGTCAAACCTGTTAATGCAACGCGCATACGCGCTCCAGGCGGCTCGTTCATTTGTCCGAACACCATTGCTGTTTTGCTGATAACGCCGGAGTCTTTCATTTCAAAGTATAGGTCGTTTCCTTCACGAGTACGCTCCCCAACTCCAGCAAATACGGAAATACCGCCGTGCTCTTGTGCAATGTTATTGATCAGCTCTTGGATTAAAACCGTTTTTCCAACTCCTGCACCGCCGAACAAGCCGATTTTTCCACCTTTAATATATGGAGCAAGCAAGTCAACAACTTTGATTCCTGTTTCCAAAATTTCAACTTGTGTTGACAGCTGTTCAAATTTCGGAGCAGGCTTATGAATTGGATCCCGGCGCGCTTCCGCTGGAATCGGGTCTCCAAGGTCAATATGTTCCCCTAACACATTGAATACCCGTCCTAATGTGACATCTCCAACTGGCACGGAGATTGGAGCGCCTAAGTCTTCGACTTCCATTCCGCGCGTTACGCCGTCCGTTGAAGCCATAGCGATTGTCCGAACGGTGTCATCCCCTAAATGAAGCGCTACTTCCAACGTTAAATCAATGTCTACCTCGTTTTCATTGCGCGCTTTATGTGAAATTTTTAGGGCGTTATAAATTTCCGGCAAATGTCCGCTTTCAAACTTTACGTCCACTACCGGACCCATTACTTGAACTACGCGTCCTTTCATGTTCCTGTTTCCCTCCTAACGTACTGTTTCAGTGATCTATTCAAGCGCTGATGCCCCGCCAACAATTTCTGTAATTTCTTGCGTAATCGCTGCCTGACGAGCTCTGTTGTAGGAAAGAGTCAGCGTATTGATCAGTTCTTTTGCGTTGTCTGTTGCATTCTTCATTGCCGTCATTCTCGCAGCATGTTCGCTTGCTTTGCTGTCAAGCAAGGCGCCGTAAATTAAACTTTCAGCATATTGCGGCAAAAGCACTGCCAAAATGTCTTCCTGAGACGGTTCGAATTCATAAGACGTCATTTTTTTATTCGCAGCGATGTCCGAAAGCGGCAGCAGCTTTTTCTCCGTTACTTCCTGCTGGATGGCGCTGACATAATGGTTGTAGAACATATAAATTTCATCTACTTTTCCATCCTCGAACAGCTTGACTGTATTGGAAGCAATTTCTTTAATATCCGAAAAGCTTATATCATCGCCTAATCCGACAATTTCTTCAACGACAGGCATACCGCGTTTTTTGAAAAAATCGCGGCCGACCTTTCCGATGGCAATCACGGCGTATTCATCCGTCGAACGATGCCGTTCTTGAATCGTTTGATAAACGGCGCGCAGCACGTTGCTGTTAAACGCACCGGCAAGCCCGCGATCTGATGTAATGACAACGTATCCTGTCTTTTTGACCGGACGCTTTTCAAGCATCGGGTGGCTTACGTCCGTACTCCCAAGGGCGATGTTTGCCACAACTTCTTGAATTTTCTCCATGTAAGGCACAAATGACTTGGCGCTGGTTTCCGCCCGATTCAGCTTCGAAGCTGAAACCATCTCCATCGCCTTTGTAATTTGGCTTGTCTTCTTCGTCGAATTGATGCGTGTTTTAATATCGCGCAACGATGCCAAAGGTTCTCACCACCTTTTTGAAAAATAGCCGATCATGTTTTGAAAACGGCTGTGAAAAGAATCCCCGTATTTTCACAGCCTTATCGTTCTTTATTCAGAAACTGCAAAAGTTTTTTTGAATCCTTTGATGGCTTTTTCCATTTTCTCGTCTTCAGGCAGATTTCCTGTCGAACGGATTTCTTCAAGAAGCTCTTTTTCATTTTGATCTAAATAAGCATAAAATTCTTCTTCAAAGCGGCGAATATCCTCAACAGGAATATCATCTAAAAATCCTTTTGTTAAGGTGTAAAGGATCATGACTTGTTTTTCAACTGGGATCGGCTTGTTGATGCCTTGCTTCAATACTTCAACTGTACGCATACCGCGGTTTAACTTCGCCTGAGTTGCTTTATCTAGATCTGAACCGAATTGAGCGAATGCTTCAAGCTCTCTGTATGCTGCAAGGTCTAGCCGAAGCGTACCCGAAACTTTTTTCATCGCTTTGATTTGCGCTGCACCGCCGACGCGGGAAACGGACAATCCGGCGTTTACCGCAGGGCGCACACCTGAGAAGAATAGGTCAGATTGCAAGAAAATTTGTCCGTCTGTAATGGAAATTACGTTCGTAGGAATGTAAGCTGAGATGTCGCCAGCCTGCGTTTCAACAAATGGTAATGCCGTCAAAGATCCGCCGCCTTTTGCATCGCTAAGTTTTGCTGCACGTTCCAATAGACGGGAGTGCAAGTAAAAGACATCCCCAGGGAACGCTTCACGTCCAGGTGGACGGCGTAGTAATAGAGAAAGCTCACGGTAAGCGGCAGCTTGCTTTGAAAGATCATCATATACGATAAGGACGTGTTTTCCTTGGTACATAAAATATTCGCCCATAGATACACCGGCATATGGGGCCAAATAAAGCAATGGAGCCGGTTGAGACGCAGATGCCGTTACAACGATCGTATAATCTAATGCACCGTGTTTACGAAGTGTTTCAACAACATTTCGAACTGTTGATTCTTTTTGTCCGATCGCAACATAGATACAAATCATGTTTTCTTCTTTTTGGTTAATGATTGTGTCGATCGCAATTTGCGTTTTACCTGTTTGACGGTCACCGATGATGAGCTCGCGTTGTCCGCGGCCAATTGGGATAAGAGCGTCGATCGCTTTAATACCCGTTTGCAGCGGTTCATGAACAGATTTCCGGTCCATGACGCCTGGGGCAGGGCTTTCAATCGGACGTGTTTTGGTTGTTTCAATCGGGCCTAACCCGTCCACTGGTTGTCCAAGCGGATTTACAACGCGGCCGATCAGCTCTTCTCCAACAGGAACTTCCATAATCCGTCCTGTTCTTCTCACTTCATCGCCTTCACGAATGTCTTTAAAAGGGCCTAAAATAACAATACCGACGTTATTTTCTTCAAGGTTTTGGGCTAATCCCATAACGCCGTTTGAAAATTCGACAAGCTCACCGGCCATGACATTGTCGAGGCCATGAGCACGTGCGATCCCGTCACCTACTTGAATAACTGTGCCGACATCGCTAACTTCTATTTCAGACTGATAGTTTTCAATTTGCTTTTTTATCAGTGCACTAATTTCTTCAGCTTTGATGCTCATGAGTTTCACCCCTATCTACGAACTTTTCGCTAAATTCCGCCCGATGCGTTCGAGCTTACTCTTGATGCTACCGTCAAAAATACGATTGCCGATTTGAAGTTTCAGTCCGCCAATTAAGTTCTGATCAATGATGTTTGTGATCTTAAGCGATTTTTTTCCGACCTTTTGCGCAAATACTTCTGAAAGAGCCTGCTTTTCTTCATCCTTCAACGGACGGACGGAGTAAACCGTTGCTTCTGCTGTTTGCTGTTCTTCATTTGCAAGCTCCACAAAGTTATCTACAAGTTCAGGAACTAAGCGGATGCGATGGCGATCGATAAGCAGAAGAAGAGTATTGATAATTTCAGCACTCAATGAAGAAAACGCTTCATTGACCAATGATTTTTTATTTTCGAGCAACACCTTCGGATGCTCTAAAATTTGCAGCAATTTTTGATTTTCAATAAACGCCTGCTTTACAATCCGCAATTCTTCTTCAAACTGCTTCACTTGATTTTTTTCCTTTGCAATTTGAAAAAGAGCTGACGCATAGCGCTTTGCCACTCCGCCAATCATAACTGTTCTCCTACCTCTTTAATATAATCATTGATCAGCTTCTCTTGCTCAGCCTCATTCAATTCTTTTTCAATCACTTTAGAAGCAATAAGAACGGATAATGATGCCACTTGATTACGCAATTCAGCAACGGCTTGCTCTTTTTCGTGTTCGATTTCTTTCTTGGCTGCTTCTTTCAGTCTTTCTGCCTCCGCACGAGCCGCTTGGATGATATCTTCTTTTTGCTGTTCGCCGAGTTTTTTCGCATTTTCAACAAGCTCCTGTGCTTCGATGCGGGCTTGCTTTAATAGCTCACGCTGCTCTTCGGCAAGCTTTTTGGCTTCCGCATGCTTTTCTTCCGCAGCGTTTATTTCATTTGCAATAAATTCTTCCCTCTGTTTCATAATGCCCATAAGCGGACCAAAAGCATATTTTTTGAGCAATGCTAACAAAACTAAAAATACAACGAGCTGAACGAGCATATCTCCTGCTGCGAAGCCTCCAGCTCCGAGGGCAAATTCAACTGTTAACACGGCTTCGTTTCACTCCCTTCAAAACTTCCGTTTTCCAACTACCGGCTATATTGGGACTCTGTTACCATTCACAACATAAAGGAATGGCGAAGATGCTTAAAAAACTTCGCCATTTCCTCTTTTTCACTTGCTGTCCTTTCGATTCGGACTTCACGCAAATTGATTGCATGCCGATTTCTAAAAAGCCTTTTTCAACACCAATCTAGGCAAGGCTCTTTTGAAATTTTCAAATTACGCACCAAAAGCCATAAATGCAATAACAACCGCGATAATCGGAATCGCCTCAACCAACGCAACCCCGATAAACATAGTAGTTTGAAGCATACCGCGCGCCTCAGGTTGACGAGCAATACCTTCTACTGTACGAGATACGATAAGTCCGTTACCAATACCAGCACCAAGTGCCGCTAAACCAATTGCAATTGCAGCTGCTAATAAATTCATGAATAAAGTCCTCCTTTATTTGTTTAAAAATAATTTTTTACACAAAAATTATGATGAAGTCATTTATTTTTAATGGTCATGGCTAACTTTATGCGCCATATAAACCATTGTTAACATTGTAAAGATAAAAGCTTGGATTGCACCTACAAAAATACTGAATGCCTGCCACGCCATCATCGGAATAATTGCCCCGATGAAGCCGAATGCTCCGCTAGTTGCCAAGCTGACAAGCAGACCTAGCAAAATTTCCCCAGCATAGATGTTACCGTAAAGACGAAGACCAAGCGTCAACGTGTTTGCAAACTCTTCAATAATTTTAAGCGGGAACAAAAACGGCAGTGGCTTGAAAAAGTCGCTTCCATAGGCGGAAAAGCCCTTTAATTTAATCCCGTAATAATGCGATAAACCGACGACTAAAATGGCCAGTGTCAGCGTTATGGTAGGATCAGCCGTAGGCGATTTCCACCAAAGCTCATGGTCAACAACGATAGCGAATGGTAGACCAAGCATATTGGAAACAAAAATGTACATGATGAGCGTCATTCCTAAAGTAAGGAATCGGCCGCCTGTCTGCCAGTCCATCGTGCTGTTAATAATGTTTTTCACAAAATCCATGACCCATTCCAAAAAGTTTTGCATGCCCGTTGGCTTCATTGCCAAAGAGCGGGTCGACATTACGGCGATGATAAATACAATTGCGCTAGATACAAGAATCATTAAAATATTGGACAAATTAAATTCAAGCCCTAATAATTTTACTATCGGCGCTTCGTGACCCAACAAAATTCACCTCTCTTCCCAAGCTTGTCCGCAAATGTATAGAATAGAATCTATCATAATGACAATATAGATTGTCATTAAACCAATAACCACGCTAATTAAATGGAAATGTTCAGGGAATTTAAGTGCGATTAATACCGCCAATCCTGCGGCTGCCATCCTTGAAACCGTTCCAAGCGAACGTGCTGTACGGCCTTCTTCAATTGCTTGCTGTATTTGCTTTGATTTACGCACTAGTATCCATAAATTATAGAGGCTAAAGCTTGTACCAAGGGCAAGACCGAGGAAAATATCTTGATAAGGAGTAAACCCCCACGCTAACACATAGATGGCAAGCAAAAACAGCAAATATTTTTTGCTGCGCACAAACAATTTTTCAATACGATCCATAGTTACCGTTCATTCTCCTGAAAAAAATGTTGGACTAATCTCAGCATCGCAATTATTCCCGCAGCCAGTCCAATTAGAAGACCGATGATCAAAAAAACGGGTTCTGTATGCAAATGTCGATCAAGCCATCTTCCTGCAAAAATCCCAACGAGCACTGACCCTGCCAAATAGGAAAGAATGGCAGTCATTAAAGCGTATGCTCGGAGCGGATGGTGCTCTTTTTGCCGCATTGGGTATGTCCTCACAATATAAAATTACCTTATTTTCATTATGTCAAAAGGCTGTTGAAAACCTTATCATCCCACCCCGTTTAGCATACAATAGGCACCAATCAATGTCAATCTGTTTCACGTCAAAAGTTGAGCTATTTGTTAAGAATATCACAATTTGTTCACAAATATTTTTGGTGTTTCTATTGACTTTTTAATATTTTTTTATCTAAAATGATTGTCGTTTCATAGCTGCTTTCTTCCCCGTCTTTTTTTGCAAAAATAAGCGCTTTGTAAACGCCGTTTGGAATGTCCTTAAATTGCCCGGAAATGTCTCTTTTCAACAAACCTCCCGGAATATTTCTTTGCCAGTCTAAAAAGCCTTTGAATGTTAAAGTGTCCGGGTCATACAGGGCAATCCCGAATTCATCCGCCCCTTGCGGCAAATAAAGCTCATAATGGTACATATTCCCTTGATCGGCAAGCCCAAATTCAAATCCCATGATTTTTGGATAATTCGGTTCGCCAACAACGAATAAATATGGAAGGCGGATTGTCTGGCTGCCGGCTGTCACAACAAGTGTCCCGTCATACAATCCTTCCCTCAATGATTTTGGTGCAACATCAATCGAGACGGATACTTCTCTTTTCCCGTTAGCAGGAACCTTTACGGAAATAGGGAGCTGCCATTGAACCCCTTTTTGATAATGCGGTTTAGAAAAAACAAACGTTTTTTCTTGATCGGAGAGATTTTCAAGAGTTAACGTGATCTCTTTCTTTTTCCTGCCGATATTTTTGTGAAATTGACCGAATGATAGAGATGCCGGATAAATGAGAGCTCTTGTCTGAACAGCCGATAAAATATCGATTCTTCCCGCCCCCTGCTCAAACACCTTGTACAGCCTTCCATTTTGATCATAAAGCGGTTTAGCAGTATTCATCATAGCTGCTTTTATTTGTTCCGGCGACCAATCTGGATGCTTTTGTTTGATCAATGCCGCTGCACCTGCTATATGCGGAGCAGCCATGCTTGTTCCTTGAAGAGCCATATACCCTTTAGGTATTGTGCTGTCAATTGCTACACCAGGCGCGACAAGATCGGGCTTCACTTCCCATGTGACTGTTACCGGTCCTTTTGATGAAAAGGGCGCGAGGCGATCTTGTTCTATCTGAATGGTTGTTTTGATGAACGATTTTTCATTCAATTGTTTGCGCAGCCATTCGCCATCTTCCTTTGAGATGGAGACAACAGGAAAGTCCAATTTTTCTTCTAAATTGCCGGTAAATCTCCCTTTCATGTTGTTGCAAATAATCAACGCTTGGGCTCCGGCCGATTTTGCATTTTTCGCTTTTTCGGCAAACGTGATCTCCCCGCGCTTCACCAAGGCTATTTTTCCTTTAACAGAAGGTTTAAAGTCTTTTTTCTCCCCTAAGCCTGCATATTCTATCCGTCCTCTAATTGTTGTCCAAGGGGCAGAATTGAACAAAGATTCAGCTGGTATTTTCTTTTGAAATCCTGAAAGGGTTAAATACTTTACGTCAAGAGGCGGTGTCGATGCGCCGACGGAAATTGCTTTGCTTGCAGTGCCAGGCGAACCGACGGTCCAAATGTTAGGTCCAGAGTTTCCGCTTGATACAACTGCAGTTATCCCCTCTTCAACGGCTCGGTTTAACGCCAGGCTTGTCGGATAATCCGGACCGTTCACATCATTGCCAAGGGAAAGATTTACGATATCTACCTGATCCTCAATCGATTTTTCAATCGCTGCAATAACTTGGTCTGTCGTCCCGTACCCATGAGGGCCAAGCGCTCTATAGGCAATGATGGAGGCTTCCGGAGCAACCCCTTTCAATTTTCCATTTGCGGCTATAATTCCTGCTACGTGAGTGCCGTGAATTGTCCTCGAATTGTCTTTCGCGACTGTTTCCATTGGGTCTTTGTCTTGATCTACAAAATCAAATCCGCCTTGATAATTTTTTTGTAAATCTCGGTGGTTGTAGTCGATCCCCGTATCTATAACAGCTACTTTCACTCCTTTTCCCGTCAATCTTTCATCCTTCGCGTCAAAATAGCCGCGTGCATCGATGCCGCCTATAAAAGGAACACTTTCTTCAACCGTTGCTTGAAAAGTCGTTACAGGCTCTGCATGTTCAATGTAAGGCTCTTTTACTAGCTGATCTAGATCTCTTTTTTTCCCTTTTACTGAAAATCCGGTAAACGTTTTTTTATATTCCCAGCAAATGTTTATTTCCGGATATTTTTTTTGAATCAACTCTTTTATTTTTGAAAGGTTCTGATCTGACAAAACAATGATCATTGTGACTTGTTCATCAGCATTCTCTTCAGGGATTTGCGGATGTTCGGGGAAGGTCTTTGCAAAAGCAGTTACATCAAAAACGTGGAAAATGAAGAAAAAAAGCAAACAAATTCGCACTGAAAGGTTTCCCATTTCTATCACCTCAGCACTTATTGTTCGCTATGAACATCAGTTTATTGCATGAAAAAAGTCGTTTTAAGGGAAAAGTGAGAAATTGATGGAGCTGTTTAATAAGTCGTTTTTACGGCTTATTGACGCCTATTAATGTTTTAGAAACGTTGATATATCGATGTTTATGATTTTGTGTTTTCAATGGGGATTTGACTTTCTGGACAGCTCCTTATATTAATGAATTTTTCATACTATGCTAAAAAGAAAGAGAGGGCACTTCACTTCGCCCTCTCCTGTTATTTTGTACCAAATAAACGGTCTCCTGCATCTCCTAAACCTGGTACGATATAGCCATGGTCGTTTAATTTCTCATCAAGTGCGGCAATGTAAATATCGACATCTGGATGAGCTTCTTCCATTGCTTTTACCCCTTCAGGAGCAGCTACTAGACACATGAAACGGATATTTTTTGCACCGCGTTTTTTTAGACACTCTATTGCTTCAACTGCTGAACCGCCGGTAGCCAGCATTGGGTCAACAACGATGAAATCCCGCTCTTCCACATCAGAAGGAAGTTTTACATAGTATTCTACAGGCTTTAATGTTTTCGGATCCCGATATAACCCGATATGGCCGACTTTTGCGGCAGGAATCAGTTTCAAAATGCCGTCAACCATTCCTAGCCCCGCACGCAAAATGGGAATAACCCCAAGTTTTTTTCCTGACAAGATTTTTGTTTTCGCTACTCCTACCGGGGTTTCTACTTCCACTTCCTCCAGCGGAAGATCTCGTGTTATCTCAAACGCCATTAATGTAGCAATCTCATCCACAAGCTCTCGAAATTCTTTTGTTCCGGTTTTTTTATCGCGAATATAGGATAGCTTATGCTGAATTAACGGGTGATCAAATACAAACACTTTGCCCAAGTTTCACATCTCCTTTTCTTTTGCCTCAATAGATTTTACAGAAAAAATTTTTGAGTTTCAACATTTTCATCAACCTTTTTCGACAACATTCCAAACGATGAAATCCATTTTAAATAGTTTTAAGAGGCAGAAAATTAAAATAAAAAAAGAGCGTCCGAAGCATGTGGCTTCGAACACTCAATATTTCCTCAATAATTTGGGTAGAGCGGGAATTTTTCTGTTAAAGCTTGCACCCGTTTTCTCGCTTCTTCCAATTTAGCTTCGTCTTGATGGAATTTCAATGCAAATGCAATAATCGATCCGATTTCATCCATTTCTTCCAAACCAAAACCGCGGCTTGTGACAGCTGCCGTTCCAATACGGATTCCGCTTGTAACAAAAGGCGATTCAGGATCGTATGGAATCGCGTTTTTATTCACAGTAATGCCGATTTCGTCCAAAACATGTTCAGCAACTTTTCCGGTTAATTGCAAGTTGCGGACATCAACTAAAATCAAATGGTTATCTGTTCCTCCAGATACTAAAGTCAGTCCTTCTTCTTTTAATTTTTCTGCCAGCCGCTTCGCATTGTTGATAATGTTTTGCGCATATGTTTTAAATTCTTCTTGTAAAACTTCTCCCAATGCTACCGCTTTTGCCGCAATAACATGCATTAACGGACCGCCTTGAATGCCTGGGAAAATGATTTTATCAATTTGTTTTGCAAATTCTTCTTTGCATAAAATCATTCCGCCTCTTGGACCGCGAAGTGTTTTATGCGTCGTAGTTGTTACAAAATGGGAGTACGGCACAGGATTTTGATGAAGACCTGCAGCAACAAGGCCGGCAATATGAGCCATGTCAACCATTAAGTAAGCTCCCACTTCATCAGCGATTTCCCGAAACTTTTTAAAATCAATTTCACGAGGATAAGCGCTGGCACCAGCAACAATGATTTTCGGTTTATGCTCAAGAGCTTTAGCTCGAACATCATCATAATCGATAAGATGAGTGTTAGGATCAACACCGTATTCAACAAAATTAAATTGCATTCCGCTGAAGTTTACCGGACTTCCATGCGTTAAATGGCCGCCGTGAGACAAATTCATTCCGAGAACAGTGTCCCCATGATTTAAGACAGCATAGTAAACAGCCATATTGGCTTGAGAACCGGAATGCGGCTGAACGTTTGCATGCTCAGCTCCAAAAATTTTTTTCGCCCGTTCGCGAGCTAAATCTTCCGCAACGTCAACATATTCGCATCCTCCATAGTAGCGACGTCCCGGATAACCTTCTGCATATTTATTTGTTAATACAGAACCTTGGGCCTCCATTACCGCTTCACTGACAAAATTTTCTGACGCAATCAATTCGATTTTCGTACGCTGGCGCTTTAATTCGTTCTGTATCGCTTCATATACTTCAGGATCCTGTTGTTGAATATATTTCATGAAATGTTCCCCCTCTAGTCTTTCATCGATTGAACGGCACAGGTGAGCGACAAAATCGTCATGCCGATCTACTTATTAATCAGAATAACCGTATTGATCATCCTTTGGCAACCCTTTTCTTTTATGTAAGCGTATTCTTCCCAAACTTTTTTTTGGCATGAATAGTTTTTAATTCGGAATTTCTTAAAACCTCGATTCTGCCTGTATACTTAAACTATCAGTTTGTAAAATGAATCATGTCTTGTACAACTCGACCAACGGAGCTTCTATACCTAGCTCAATGCACAGAGTCGTCAAGCAGGAAATGATCGGCAACCTGTATTTTCACTAAACAAAATCGCATCAAAGTTTGATACGACTTTTGCTTACAATTTCTAAAGAGGGAGGGGCCCCGATACTTCAAAGAAATGATGTGCATGTTTTTTTCGTTCCGCTCCACTTCTTTTATAAAAAAATAGCAGCACAAACCATGACGTAAGTTCGCACTGCTAATATTCGAATGTTTATTTTGTATAAACTGCCCGCGCACCGCCGATAAGCTTCGGCCGGCTAAAAGCTAAGTTTACATGGGCTTGTCCGACTTGCTTGACCGAACTTCTAACAGGGACAGCAACATGCTTTAAATGCATGCCAATAAGTGTATCTCCGATGTCAATGCCTGCATCTGCCTTAATAAATTCAACAACAACCGGATCCCTCATATGCTCATAAGCAAACGCTGCCATGGAACCGCCTGCTTTCGGGATTGGGATGACAGAAACGATTTCGTAATTGCGCTTTTCTGCTGTTTCCCGTTCAACGACAAGAGCGCGATTTAAATGCTCGCAGCATTGAAAAGCGAGCTCTACACCTGTTTCTTTTTGAAATTCCGATAATGCAGAAAATATCATTTCGGCAACATCCGTATTTCCGGCAGTGCCGATTTTTTCTCCGATTACTTCGCTCGTTGAGCACCCTATGACAATCAGCTGCCCTTTTTGAATTGGTGCTTTTTCTTTAAAATCGGCCAGCACTGTTAAAAGCTGTTCCCGGTATTCTTGCAATTCCGGCATTCGATCATCACCTTATAAATGGGTTTCTTCATATTTTGAAATTTTTTCTATTCTATTCGCATGCCTGCCTCCCACATATTCAGTTGTTAGCCACGTTTTCACAATTTCGCGGGCAAGTCCCGGCCCGATGACACGTTCACCCATTGCAAGCATGTTGCTGTCGTTATGCTCCCGGGTTGCTTTTGCGCTAAACACATCATGTACAAGGGCGCAGCGAATACCCTTTACTTTATTGGCCGCTATTGACATTCCGATCCCTGTTCCGCAAATTAAAATACCGCGGTCAAATTCTCCTTTCGCGACTCGTTCAGCTGCCGGCAATGCGTAATCAGGATAATCAACTGATGTCCCACAGTCGCAGCCGATATCTTCGTATTCGATATTCATCTCGTCAAGCAATTTTTTGATTTCTTCACGTATGTTGACCCCTCCGTGATCTGAGGCAATTATGACTTTCACTAGCTGCTCCTCCTTTTTATTTTTCATAAGTAAATCGATCGATTACTTTCTTTAGCTGCTGAGCGCTTGCTTCAAGCTCTCTCGTTAATTGATTAATGTTAGAAATATTATCAGCTTGTTCTTGTACAGATGAGGCCACTTCCTGTGCACCAGCAGATGTCTCTTCGGCAATCGCTGCCACTTCTTCAGATTGCGCTCCTGTTTGTTGAATGCTTTTTTGCTGTTCGTCCATCAGCTCGCTGATCACCTTAACCGCTTCGGCAACATGCAAAATCGATTTCGACATCTCCACAAGAATTTTCTCTGTTTCTTTCCCTCTTTGCGCTTCTTGTCGAGCTGTTTTCACTTGATCTCCAATCTGTTCAACAACATTGCTTACTTCTTTTTGAATGTTAGAGATCAGCTCGGAAATTCCTTGAACAGCTTTGGCGCTTTGGTCAGCAAGCTTTCGAACTTCTTCCGCAACGACAGCAAACCCTCTGCCGTGTTCACCTGCTCTTGCCGCTTCAATTGACGCGTTCAGCGCCAGCAGGTTTGTTTGATTGGCAATATCGCCGACAAGGGATACAATAGTCTCCACCTTTTTGGCATTTTCTTCAAGACGCTGTACCGCCAAAATAGATTGCTCGTTTTTTTCGGCCAACGATTGAATCCCTTTAATTAAAGATTGAAATATCTTTTTGCTTTGGTCAAGTGATTGAACCATTTCATTTGCCATTTTTTCGGATACTTTTGCTTTTTCTTTTACCTGACTAGCAAGCTCTACCGTATCTTCCACCGCTTCTGCTGTTTCCTGAATAGCAGCCGCCGATTGGTCGGCTCCTGTTGAAATTTCCTTAATCGTATATGAAATGCTTTCAGCTTGTCTTGTTGCCTGTTCTGTTGCAGCATGTATTTGTTTCACCTGCTCATTTGTTTGCTCAAAATTTATTTCAATGTTTTTCACCATATGTCTTAAATTGGAAAGCATTTCATTAAAGGCTCTGCTTAAGGACCGAATTTCATCATCTGATTTGATGTCAGGAACATTTACGGAAATATCGCCATCGGCCGCTATAAGAGCAGCCTTTTCAAGCCGCTTTAGCGGAGAAATAAGAAATCCAGCTGCAATAGCTGTTAAAATCCCTGACCATATGATTCCAAGAGTCAACGTCAAAATGGTAAAAGATGTTCGGTCAATATATTGTTTCACATACTCGTATACAACATAAATGAAAAATCCGCTTGTTGAATATGTAATAAGAGCAACAATCGTAATAAAGATGACGATTTTTAAACGGATGCTGAATTTGTATCGATTCTTGTTTTTCACAGAGTCCACCTGCCTGCTAATTTGTTTCTAATTTTGAAATAAGCTTTTGAAGCAATTGCTCCAGCTCTTCCCTTGTTTTTCTGTACTTTTCCACGGAACTGCCAAACGGATCGGTAATATCACGTATCTCCCCATCTTTTCCAACAACGAACTCGCTTACCGTAAATGTTTTTTCGGCTGCTTTAGGAAAAAATTGGCATAATATGTTTTTATGATCTTTAGTCATCGTAAATACATATGTTGCCCAATCGATATGTTCTTCCGTAAGTTTTGAAGCACTGTGCTCAACATGTATTCCCTTTTCCTCCAGCACTTTTTTTGCATTTTCTGAAATTTTCTGCCCATCCAATGCAAACACGCCTGCTGAACGAACGTTAAATCCGCCGTTTTTTTGCAAATGCTTAAAAATAGCCTCCGCCATCGGGCTTCGACATGTATTTCCGGTGCAAACGAATAAAATGTTTGTCACAAGGTTTTCTCCCTTCTATCTCTCCCTTTTGATGTTACCTTCATTATAATCAAAAAGTTCGAAAGAATGGAAACCATGAGGAATTTTTTTTATTTTTATTATCGACAAAAAGTCACAATTTTTTTGCATAATAGGCATATTTAACCAAAAAAATTAACAAAAAAAGCACGTCCAATGACTGTGCTCAAATGATTGGTTTAGATAATATAGCTTTCTACATTGAAAATAATAATTTCAAGCCAAATACAAGCAAAATGCTGCCGCCAAAAGCTTCACTATATGTGCCGAACCAATCTTGAACCCGTTTGCCGATCAATAACCCGCTCCAAGTGAGCACCATGCTCATAAAACCAAACATTACGACGGTTAACAAAACCTCCGCTCCGTAGATACCTAGACTTAATCCTACCGAAAAACTGTCTAAACTGACGCTCAGCGCAAAAAGGAACAGGCCGATGCCGACCGGTGCAATGAAAGGCGATTCATCGCGTTTAAAAGACGAATAAATCATTTGAATTCCTAAAAGAGTGAGCAGACATCCTCCAATATACATGGCAACTAAACCAAACTTTTCCGATAGTACTTTCCCCAAGACAATTCCGATAAGTGGCATGATCATATGAAAAATCCCAATGTATATACCGATGTCAAAAATTTGCTTCCATCGCAAACGAACTAAGCCCATCCCAAGGCTCACTGAAAAGGCATCCATCCCTAATGCAAATGCCATTAAAAATAAAGTTACTATTTCTGCAGCCATATAGATATAACCTCCCCCGGACACGCATATTGAACGATATGCACGTCAGAGGGACATTATGACAAAGAATGGCGCCCGGTTCATTGATCTCTGTTTATTTAACTGCGCGATCTGTTTCTGCCTATGCGTGCGATGGCAGATGAGCCTTTACCATTTTTATATTTGCTTTTGATCTGTCAATTCCGCCTGTTAAACAAAGGATCAGAAAGTCTGGACTCAAAAAAACCGGCCTGAGCGCCGATTTTTGTTCAAGGCATTAAAAGTTTACCGTTCTTTTATGATCCGGTGGGATGCAGCTTTTAACAAGCGATTCATAATAGCTTGTCCAACTCCTTCCGCAGGAAACGCTTCGCTGAATAATACATCCAGCTGTTCTTCATTAAACTTTCTGAGCGAATCATACAGTGCGCTGGCAACTGTTCGCAAATCGCTTCTTTTTCCGCAGACAACAATTTTATCCGCACTGTAAAAACGACTATTTTCTTCTGTTGTCAACACCCCGACTTTTTTTTCTTTTTCTTTCTCTTTTTGTATTAATTGTTCAATAAATTCTTTGCTTCCATCGACAATCGTTAAAGGAGCATCAGGTGCATAATGTGTATATTTCATGCCCGGCGCTTTCGGCAATTCCTCCTGATTCAGCAGCGCAGCATCTATGCGCACCGTACCGATGACTTCTTCTAATTGCTGCTTTGTAACACTACCTGGACGCAGGATCACTGGAATATCCTCGGTGCAGTCAAGTACTGTTGATTCTACGCCAAGTCCAGTAGAGCCTGCATCGACAATTCCCGGGATTCGCCCTTCGAGATCATCCATGACATGTTTAGCAGAAGTGGGACTTGGCTTTCCGGAAAGATTTGCGCTCGGAGCTGCAATCGGCAGATTTGCTGCTTCGATTAATGCTAATGCTGCAGGGTGATCCGGCATGCGCACTGCTACTGTTGATAATCCTGCT
Source organism: Aeribacillus sp. FSL K6-1305 (assembly GCF_038050115.1). NCBI lineage: Bacteria > Bacillati > Bacillota > Bacilli > Caryophanales > Bacillaceae > Aeribacillus > Aeribacillus sp. FSL K6-1305. Next base: position 471,004 of record NZ_JBBOQV010000002.1, read on the forward strand.
GTGGCAAGATTCGACAGACCTTCTTTTTTTGGCAAAACAAGGGTGAGAGGGCCTGGCCAAAAACGGTCAATTAATGGATCAATCCAATCGGGATAGCTATCCACAATCTCTGTTAACTGTTCTTTTTTAGCAATGTGGATAATTAACGGATTATCGCTCGGTCTTCCTTTCGCGCTATAAATTTTTGCTACTGCTTCATCGCTTTTCGCGTTTGCTCCTAGTCCATAGACTGTTTCTGTTGGAAAGGCAACCAATTCATTTTTTTTCAATAGTTCGGCTGCCTGAACAATTTGTGGAGAATTTTTTGTAACATGCTCTAAATTATCCACAATCCAATGCTTCGTTTTCATTTCGTTTACTCCTTTGCTAATACATGAACGAGTGTTATGAATCTTTCTAAGCAATAGTGAAACTGTTCCATTATTTTTCAAGAACAAGCTTTATCCACAAATTGTGGATAAAGCTGTTGATTGCAGTGGATAAATATTGTGGATATTGTGTATAATTTATACGTATCCATAGCGTTATTTTACCATAAACTCTACATTTGGAACGGATACCAACTGATTCATGAGATTTGACGCAAGCATGTGGGAAGGCAATTCATCCGCTTGAATCCTCTTGAATCCCAATATTTCTAATAACTCTGCTACAGAATTTTTGTTGACTGCAAAATAAATATTTTTCAAACGAAACTGTTCCATTAATAAGTCTGCCGATTTTAATAGGGAAATGATATGTCCTTGATTCAAATTGCTGGACACAACGCAAGAGCGGAGGAGACCATCCTGATTGATGACTTCCATTCCGAGACATCCCGCTATTTCACCATGATCAGTCTCCATAATAATAAAATGGCTGTTGTCGAAGCCTTCCGTGGAAACGCCCGCTTGATCTGCAAATTGTTGAATGGTTTTTAAGTCTTCCCTTTCCGCAAACCGCAATGAATAATACACGCTTTCACCCCTTTTATTCGGACAAATCTAGTAATCAATGTATGAGGCAAAAGCTGAATTAGACCTATGAAAACAGATTTGTAAACCATTCTACTAAGAAAAATTTCACTTCTACTTCCTCATCATGTTCTTCAGGAGCGAATAAGTTTTTTGTTTTCTCTAATTTCTTTTCTTCTTTTACTTTATCCTTTTCTTCATCCTGTTGAATAGCTTCACCGCTTGAAAAGTCGACAAAGCAAAGCGGCGGAAACAACACGCACCACCAGTTGGCTCCTTTTCCTTCTCCAAGAGTGATCAATATGGCTTCATAGTTTCCAGCCGGATAAAGGAAATTTCCATAAAGCTTTGTCGGAAATTGAATTTTTTTAAACTCCACTGTAAAGGATTGGCTGCTGTTTTCCTGTTTTAAAACGCTTTGGACGATATCCTTAATTTCTGGTATTTTTGCTCGAATGATTTTACGCGCCTCTTCAATCGAAGTTAGATCCTGAACCCATTGATTAATTGCTTCATTGACCGCATTCCGAACATTCCGTTTTAAAGCTTGATCTTCCGGAGAATCGCTATTTGCTAAAATTCGCAGACGAATGGCTTCGTCAGGAATGATCACCGTCTCATTTTGTTTTGCGTCTGTCGGCATTTCATAAGCTGTTAATAGGCTGCCAAACAGCATTAAAAAAATATATATAACAGATAATTTCTTTTTCATCGTTTTTCCTCTCCCTTCAGTACGTCATTATCGACAGAAGAGAGAGATCTTAAACATAAAATTGGTTCAGATTTGAAGTTTGCTAGAAAAGGAGGGAATGGCTCGAAAAGCTTATTATAACGAAAGGACAGCAAATACTTTCCGTTCTTTTCCATTCATATCGTATTCAATTTGTACCTCTGCTTTTGGAAACCTATTCTCTAGCATGCTTTTCACATCTTTTCCTTGCCCGTGCCCGATTTCAAATGCGATTAATCCAGGGTAGCGGATCACATCTGGAAGCTGCTCCGCAATTTTTCGATAATACAAAAGGCCATCCGCTCCTCCTGAAAGCGCTAATGTCGGCTCCCAGTCCTTTACAACCGTTGACAGCTCCATGATTTCTTCATCCGGAATATACGGCGGATTGGACACAACAACATCCGCTTTTTGCTTTGCATTTATAATAGGGTTCAGCAAATCGCCTTGATAAAAATGCACATTAGCACAAAGCTTTTCGCTATTTTCTTTTGCCACTGCAAGCGCTTTTTCGGAAATATCGGTGGCAGACACGCGCATTTTTTTATTTTCAAGAGCCAATGTGACGGCAATAGCACCGCTCCCCGTGCCAATATCTACAACATCGATTTGCTCCCTTTCAGAAAATAAACGTTCAGAGTGGAGCAGCACGCCTTGAACTAGCTCTTCCGTTTCCGGTCTCGGAATCAATACATGCTCGTTCACCTTAAAAGGGCGGCCGTAAAATTGTTCGCAGCCGATAATATATTGCACAGGCATCCCTTGAGCATGTTTTTGCACGTCCTGCTGAAAGATTTCCCATACTTGTTTGTCAATATCCATTCTTAAATCGGCAAGCAAGCTCGCCCGACTTTTCTTCATATGATGCAAAAGCAGCAATTCTCCCGCATTCTCATCTCTTCCCGCTTGTTTTAAAAAAGAAGAAGCCCATTTGAGGGCTTCGAAAACTTTCGGCATGGTTTACTCCCCTTGGGATTGCAGTTTTTTCGCTTGATCTTCTAAAATGAGGGCATCGATAATTTCATCCAATTTTCCTTCTAGGATGAGATCAAGCTTTTGTAATGTGAGACCGATACGATGGTCTGTAACTCTGTTTTGCGGGAAGTTGTACGTACGAATGCGTTCCGATCGATCACCGGTTCCAACAGCAAGCTTTCGGTTTTGATCGTATTCCGCTTGCGCTTCTTGGCGGTATTTATCTAAAATGCGGGCACGCAAAACCTTCATGGCTTTCTCTTTATTTTTTATTTGCGATTTTTCATCCTGGCAGGATACGACAATTCCGGTTGGAATGTGTGTTAAACGTACAGCTGACATCGTAGTGTTAACGCTTTGTCCTCCAGGACCGCTTGATGCGAATGTATCAACACGGATATCTTTCTCGTTAATTTCTACTTCTACCTCTTCCGCTTCCGGCAAACAGGCGACTGTTGCAGTTGACGTATGAATTCTGCCTCCAGATTCCGTCTCCGGTACCCGCTGCACGCGATGGGCACCGTTTTCAAATTTTAATTTGGAATAGGCTCCTTTTCCTGTAATCATAAAAATGATCTCTTTATAGCCGCCAGTCCCGGTCGTGTTTGCTTCCATCACTTCTATTTTCCAGCCTTTATCTTCCGCATACCTAGTATACATGCGGTAAAGGTCTGCAGCAAAAAGCGCTGCTTCCTCTCCGCCTGCTGCACCGCGGATCTCCATGATAACGTTCTTTTCATCGTTTGGATCTTTTGGAAGCAATAAAATTTTTAATTGCTCAATCAGCTCGCTTTCCCGCGCTTCAAGCTCTGCCAGTTCCTCTTTTACCATTGCCCGCATTTCTGGATCAAGCTTTTCTTCAAGCATGCTTTTTGCATCTTCTAGCTGCTCTCTTACCTTTTTATATTCACGGTAAACTTCAACCGTTTCTTGAAGATCAGATTGTTCTTTCGAATATTCGCGCAGCTTTTTCGGATCGTTGACAACCTCCGGATCCATTAAAAGCTCATTCAATTTTTCATATCGGTCTTCAACCGCTTGCAAACGTTCTAACACGGAATTTCACCTCTATTTTTAATCATAGCCCACTCATAGGGAAACTCCTATGTGGTGCACCGTTTGTAACTTTCTAAATTATAGTATAGGAAACTGTACCAGTCAAAAACAACCGTTTTTAACAATTGGGAAGCAAAAAAGCTTTTTTCGATATGCGATGCTGCAAAGTCGATTTTACAGGTTCGGACGGCTTTTATAATCACATCAAGGTTTTGTTAAAAAGCGATTAATCAATCCAATATGCCGCCATCATTTGTACCAAACTAGCAACCTTTTAAAATTTTTCGTTTTTGATCTAGAGTGCAGGACAAAATCAAGTCGGCTGACAGACAAAACCAGATGTATGCGGACGAATGATTCTGCCATGAAATAGAATCAGCGGCCGAATGGAACAGAATATATTTTTTGAAGCTCTCGCAGTTTCAAACGTTCGGATAATTGCCGGCTCCTCTGTCGATATTCTAGAACTTTTGCCGGATGACCGCTTGTTTTGTCAAACAGGAAGGGTTCTCCTATAAAAAGCTGAATATGTATATTATGATCGTTTGAAAGGGGAGGTTCGATGAATACAACCGATGCTGCCAAAAAAATCGGTGTTTCTCCGAAAACAGTTCAGCGCTGGATCAAACAGCTTAATCTTCCAATGGAACGGAACGAACTTGGACATTATATGTTTTCTGACGAGGATATCACCTTGCTCAAAGAAGTTCACAATCAAATAAAACAAGGAGTTCCAATGCAACAAGTAATAGTAAAAGCGAAAAGAAAAGAATCGGCTAAAAATGCTGGTGGAACGGTTTCGAACGAATTGTTGAAAAAAATAGCGGATCTGGAGCAAATGATCTATTCAAAAGCTGACGATGTCGTGTCATATCAGCTTTTAGTGCAAAGAAAGGAAATTGAAGAGCTGACAGGAAGGATCGAGACGCTCGAAAGAAAAATAAAAGAGCTTGAAAGCAAAAAAAGTATGCCTGAACTTCAAATGTCTTCGATTGATAAACCCCGAAAAAAGAAGGCAGTATATAAAACGCTGCTCAGCTCCATTTTCGGTTTATAAACCCATCTTCATGACACACACTCGATACACGAAATCAATTTTCGATTTATAAGTTCTTTATAAAACTCGCTCAATCGGTGAACGAGTTTTATTTTTTATTGATTAACTGAACATGCAAGTTGTATCGGGGCAGTGCGCGCTGCAACTTGTCGTACAGCTCCTTTTGCCGGTTTTCGCGTTGTTGTTCCGTCAATTTTTGTGATGTATAAATAACCGCCCAAGCATCGTCCCCATTTGTCCAAAAAGAATCGAGCTCTAAACCTTTTTCAGTTTCCAGTGTACGGACGATTTGTTCTTTTGCCTCCCTGATCGTCAAGGGGCTGTTCGCAATATTTATGTTTGGATTTTGTGTTTGCTGGTCGACCACATCTCCTGTATTTTCAGGCTTAACGTCCCTCGTCATCAGGTTGGATCCATTATGATCGAGATTTAATGAGTGATTATCTGATATTTTATCCGCCGTTCCACACCCTGACAGTAAATATATTGCCGCCAAAATGAATGGTATCAATATTCGCATAAAAAGCACCTCCTGTTCTTAAGGTGCCCAAAAGGATCAGCTCTTTTAAATGAAAATATTTCCTTATCGTAAGATTCTCTTCATCACACCTTGCCGACAACGTTTCTTCCCATCTAATGCAAATAAGCAATGATTCATAACGGCGGATTCGCGTGGCACTTTCGGCAGACAGGATAGTACTTGTCATTTCCTCCGATTTGGATTTGCTCGCCCGAATATACCGGTTTGCCGTTGTCGTCAATCCGTAAATTCATTGTTGCTTTCCTTTCGCAGAACCAGCAAATCGTTTTCATTTCCTCAATTTTATCCGCAAAAAGCAGCAAATATTTGCTTCCTTCGAAAAGCTCATTTTGAAAATCGTTTTTCAATCCAAACGCCATTGCGGGAATATTCAATTTGTCAACAATATCCGCAAGCTCAAGTACATGCTTTTTCTTTAAAAATTGTGCCTCATCCACTAGCACACAGTACGGCTTAGGCTGATACTCCTTCACAATTTGGAAAATATTCGTATCATCGTAGATCGGTATCGCTTTTCGTCTGAAGCCAATTCTGCTTGATACATATCCAACTTCATCACGAGTATCAATGGCAGACGTGAAAATCAGCACCGATTTGTTTTGTTCCTCATAGTTATGAGCAACCTTTAAAATTTCGATGGATTTGCCGCTGTTCATCGCCCCGTATTTAAAAAACAATTGCGCCATATTTAAAAATCTCTCCCCGTTTTATAAAAACATGTCAAATAAGTGAAAAAACAGGCAGAATGAAAAGACTGCCTGTTTTACATAATTATTTAAGACCGTATTTTTTGTTAAATTTGTCTACACGTCCGGCTGCAGTTGCAAATTTTTGGCGGCCTGTATAGAACGGATGGCATTCAGAACAAATTTCAACGCGCACCTCATCTTTAACAGAACCGCTTTCAAATTCGTTTCCGCATGCACATTTTACGAGTACTCTTTTATAATTTGGATGAATTCCCGGTTTCATAGTTTTCAACTCCTTTACGCCCTGAATCATTTCGAAACAGAGTTTATCTATTCGGAAACGTGCAATTATTTCACGCTTCAACATTCTTAAACACACATGAAAAAATTATAACAAGGGTTTACAAGAAATGCAACATAGTTAGAAACTTTTTATGCCAGTTGTTTTCCATTCTTCTTTTAGCATTTCAAAAAATTCCTCATTTGATTTCGTTTGGCGCATTTTCTTTAAGAAGCGTTCAGCAAAATCCATCTGATCCGACATAGATTTTCGAATCGCCCATAACATTTCTAAATGCTCTTTCGGAATTAACAATTCTTCTTTTCGTGTACCGGAACGGCGAATATCAATGGCAGGGAATATTCTCCTTTCCGCTAATGAACGATCAAGATGAAGCTCCATATTTCCCGTTCCTTTAAATTCTTCGTAAATGACATCATCCATTCGCGATCCCGTATCTACAAGCGCAGTTGCCAATATCGTCAAGCTGCCGCCTTCCTCAATGTTCCGCGCCGCCCCAAAAAACCGCTTCGGACGGTGAAATGCGGCAGGGTCAATCCCTCCTGACAGCGTCCGGCCGCTTGGCGGAATTACTAAGTTATACGCGCGGGCCAGCCGAGTTATGCTGTCCATTAAAATAATGACATCCCGTTTATGCTCCACAAGACGCATCGCTCGTTCAAGAACGAGTTCAGCGACTTTAATATGATTCTCCGGCACCTCATCGAAAGTTGAGCTTACGACATCCCCTTTTACAGAACGTTCAATATCGGTTACCTCTTCAGGACGTTCATCAATAAGCAGCACAATCAGTTCAGCCTCAGGATGGTTCGTCGTAATGGCATTGGCAATTTCTTTTAAAAGCATTGTTTTTCCTGCCTTAGGGGGTGCCACAATTAAACCGCGCTGTCCAAAGCCGACTGGTGTAATTAAATCCATAATTCTTGTTGATAAATTTTTAGGTTCGGTTTCCAATTTCATTTGTCTATTTGGATAAAGAGGAGTAAGGCCCGGGAAATGGACGCGTTCTTTCGCAGATTCGGGGTCGTCGCCATTTACCGCTTCAACGTGCAGCAATCCGTAATATCGTTCATTTTCTTTTGGCGGGCGGACTTTTCCAGATACTTTATCGCCGTTTCTTAAATCAAAACGGCGGATTTGCGAGGCTGAAATATAAATATCCTCTGCGCTGGGAGAATAGTTAATTGGACGCAGAAAACCAAATCCTTCAGAAGGAATGATTTCTAAGACGCCTTCCATAAATAGCAAATCTTCTTTCTCCGCATTTGCTTTTAATATTGCAAAAATTAATTCCTTTTTTGTTAATTTGCTGTAATATGAAATTTTAAATTGCCGTGCTAGTTCATACAACTCTTTTAATTTCATATTTTCAAGAGTTGAAATGGAAATCTCGCTCATACTTACACCACGCTTTTCTTACCATATTCAAAATGTTTCACGTTTCGTTCTTCCATCCATTAAAATTATGTTGTTTGAAAATGTAAGGACAAATGGATTGAGAAGGAGGCAGGAAGGTAGGAAGCTTAAAAGCAGAAATCTTTTTATAACAACCTCTTTATTTTTACCTTATTTTTTTACTTTTCGCAATACATTTCAAGCTAAAAAACAGCGGAAAGTATTTTGAAGGGTATTATTTTTAAAAAGCAGAGGAGATCTATTCGTCTCCTCCTAACTAAGATCGAATAACTAAATTCGGTTTTTTATTCAAAGAATGGCGGCCATCGATAAAGCGAACTGTTCCGGATTTCGCACGCATCACAACAGAATGAGTCGTTGCAATAGAGCTTTTGAATTGCACACCTTTTAACAGCTCGCCATCCGTTACACCTGTTGCAGCAAAAATCGCATCATCGCCTTTTACTAAGTCTTCCATTCGAAGAGTTTTGTTGACATCAATCCCCATTTTTTTACATCGTTCCAGCTCCTGGTCATTTTGCGGCAGCAGCTTTCCTTGTATTTCTCCTCCTAAACATTTTAAAGCAACTGCTGCCAACACTCCTTCAGGAGCCCCTCCAGATCCGAACAAAATATCAACGCCCGTATGGTCAAAGGCGGTATTAATTGCCGCAGCGACATCGCCGTCATTGATCAGTTTAATGCGAACACCCGCTTCTCGAAGGGTTTGAATAATATGCTCATGTCTTTTTCGATTTAAAACAGTTGCTACAACATCTTCGATATCTTTATTTTTCGCCTTTGCAACAGCTTTTAAATTGTCGATAATCGGAGCATCAATATCTATGCACCCGACAGCTTCAGGCCCTACTGCAATTTTGTCCATATACATATCTGGCGCATGGAGCATGTTCCCATGGTCGGCTACCGCTATAACTGCAAGTGCATTCCAGCCGCCTGACGCCACAATATTGGTTCCTTCCAATGGATCTACTGCGACATCGACACGCGGGCCGTAGCCGTTGCCAAGCTTCTCCCCAATATACAGCATCGGAGCCTCGTCCATTTCTCCTTCTCCAATCACGACTGTTCCTTTCATCGGGATCGTATCTAGAACGGTTCGCATTGCTGAGGTCGCGGCATCATCCGCCTCATCTTTTTTGCCGCGGCCCATCCAACGTGCAGACGCAAGGGCAGCTGCTTCTGTCACACGTACAAGTTCCATTGATAAACTTCTTTCCATTTTGTGTTCCTCCCCCTTTGATGTCATTTCATGCAAAATTGGTGATTCTTATGAATTTTGCAATTGCTGAATTTCTTGGTCAGTTAATTTCTCCCTCCATATTTTGGCGCCAATCCCGGCAAGTTTTTCTTCCAAATGGCTGTATCCGCGATCAATATGGTCGATGCCGGTTACCTCTGTTATTCCATCGGCCATTAAACCCGCTGCTACAAGCGATGCCCCTGCCCGAAGATCGCTCGCTTTTACTTTTGCACCTTGAAGAGTTGACGGACCTGTTATGATCGCAGACCGACCCTCCACTTTGATTTGAGCACCCATCCTTCTTAATTCATCAATATGCTTGAATCTTGAAGAGTAAATGGTATCCGTCACCATGCTCGTTCCGTTCGCCTGTGTCAAAAGCGTTGTCATAGGCTGCTGCAAATCGGTTGGAAATCCCGGGTAAACGAGAGTTTTTATATCGACAGGCTTTAATTCTTTATTTCGACGGGCGATATAAACTTGATCATCGCTCGTTTCTACATGGACCCCCATTTCCCGAAGCTTCGCAATAAGGGATTCGAGATGAAGAGGTATGACATTGTCAACGATGAGCTCTTCTGCAATGCCGGCACCGATAATCATATACGTCCCTGCTTCAATTCGATCCGGAATAATCGAATGGCGGCAGCCATGCAGCTTTTCAACCCCATCGATCCGGATGACGTCCGTTCCGGCCCCTTTTATTTTTGCACCCATGCTGGATAATAAAGTTGCAACATCAATAATTTCAGGTTCTTTTGCAGCATTTTCAATAATTGTCCGCCCTTTTGCCAAGACCGCTGCAAGCATGATGTTTATGGTGGCACCCACGCTTACAACATCAAGAAAAATCCGAGCTCCTCTAAGCTCATCCGCACGCAAATAAATGGCACCATGCTCATTTGTTACAGAAGCACCTAAAGCTTCAAACCCTTTTATGTGCTGGTCGATTGGTCTCGGGCCTAAATGACAGCCGCCGGGAAGCCCGATCACCGCTTTTTTAAACCGGCCAAGCATCGCTCCCATTAAATAATAAGAGGCTCTCAGCTTTTTCACTTTTCCGTTTGGAAGCGGCATTGAAAGCATGCTTGTCGGATCGACTGTAATATCGTTTTGATGAAACGAAACTTTGCCCCCTATTTCCTCCAATAAATCGCCCAAAATATGTACATCAGATATATCCGGAAGCCCTTCAATCGTAACGGATGAGCTTGCTAAAATTGTTGCTGGAATCAATGCTACTGCGCTATTTTTGGCGCCGCTTACCTTCACCGTACCTTTCAACTTCTGCCCGCCTGCAACTTTTAACTTTTCCATAGCAGTCTCCCTTCTTGTGACCTAACAGTTTGCTAAAGAAAACGGGATCCAGATTTTCTTTAACAAACTGTCATGATGAAAAGCCCTCTTTACACATTGATTACCATTTGTTGAAAAATACATACGAAAAGGCGGCAATTTTATTGTACACAAATAGATAGGGCATGACAAAACGTTCATCAGAAAAACGAGCAGATTCTACTCCTTCAGGCGTTACAGCAAGTCAAAAGACCGGATTCTGCGGCAAAAGATTTTTCAAACGGGGGAAATCCCCCGTTTTATCATTTATCGATTGTTCCAGTCTGCTAAAAATTTCTCAATACCTTGATCAGTCAGCGGATGTTTGAACAGCTGCATCAACACTTTATAAGGAATCGTGGCAATATGAGCTCCGCGCAATGCTGCCTCAGTTACATGCTGCGGATGACGGATGGAAGCAGCAATAATTTTCGTATCAATGCCATGAATATCAAATATTTGGGAGATTTCTGAAATGAGATTCAATCCATTATGACCGATGTCATCTAACCGACCTAAAAAAGGAGAAACATATGTAGCACCTGCTCTTGCAGCTAGTAGCGCTTGATTGGCGTTAAAAATAAGCGTCACGTTTGTATGAATTCCTAATTCTGAGAATTTTTTGACTGCTTTTAGACCATCAGGGGTCATAGGAACTTTTATCGTAATATTTGGTGCAATTTTAGCTAATTCTTGACCTTCCTTAATCATTTCTTCCGCTTTAGTTGAGATGACTTCCGCGCTGACAGATCCGGAAACAATGGATGTAATTTCTTTCAATCTTTCTTCAAACGTTACGCCTTTTTCTTTTGCAACCAAGCTAGGATTGGTTGTTACTCCTGACAAAACGCCTAGTGATTGAGCTTCCTTAATTTCTTCGATATTTGCTGTATCAATAAAAAATAACATGCCTGGTACCTCCCTTATGTGATCGCTTTCGCAAAAACAAGAAACGAAACCGCCATACTTCATAAAAGAAAGGCGGCCGTTAATTGCATAAAGAAATATGAAACCTTATCTATTTATTCTGCTTTTCCGGATGAACCGAATTCGCGCATTTTGCCTTTAACTGTTTCTTTAATGGCTTCCCGGGCAGGACCTAAATATTTGCGCGGATCATACATATCCGGATTTTCTGCCAAAACTTCGCGTACGCGTTTAGCAGATGCTATTTGGTTTTCTGTATTAACGTTAATTTTCGCAGTTCCTAAAGAAATTGCTCTTTGAATATCCTTTGTCGGAATTCCTGTTCCCCCGTGCAGTACTAATGGAACGCCAGTCCGGTTGCTGATTTCCTCCATTTCTTTAAAGCCTAGGTTCGGCTCTCCTTTATACGGACCGTGAACAGATCCCAATGCAGGAGCTAGGCAATCAATACCTGTCCGTTTTACAAGCTCTTCACATTCATTTGGATCAGCGTAAATAATTCCTTCTCCTACTACGTCATCTTCCTGTCCGCCGACAACACCTAATTCCGCTTCAACAGAAACACCATGTAGATGAGCAAGCTCCACTACTTTGGAAGTTAAAGCGACATTCTCTTCAAAAGGATGATGAGAGGCATCGATCATAACAGAAGTAAAGCCGGCATGAATAGCTTTTGCACATGATTCAAAGCTTGAGCCGTGATCTAAATGGATGGCAACTGGAACGGTAATTTTATAATCTTCCATCAAACCTTTTACCATGTTCACAACCGTTTTAAAACCGCCCATATAGCGACCAGCGCCTTCAGAAACGCCTAAAATAACCGGTGATTTTTCTTCTTCTGCTGCTTGCAGAATTGCTTGTGTGAACTCGAGATTGTTTAAATTAAACTGTCCTACAGCATAGCCGTTTTCTTTTGCACGATTTAACATTTCAGTCATTGAAACTAAGGGCATCGAAAAATCCTCCTTAAATTAAGTAGCCTATGTTGCGATTAGGGAAAAGCTCAAATCTAGCATGACCTGAGCAAGAAAAATGTATGTATGATGCCAATCATCTTTTCTTACTAAATAGAATACCAACTTATGAGGATTTCGGCAACTTTATCCCGATAAATTCATGGATTATACACTTTATTTCGCTCGGGAAGGCAAATATTTTCTCACTGTATCCCGCAGCTCGTCAATGTCAAACGGCTTGGCGAAGTGTGTTAATGCCCCTAAATCTTTCGCTTCCTGAATCATATCCAATTCTCCATACGCGGTCATGATAATGACTCGTATATCAGGGTTAACCTTTTTTAGCCTTTTTAAAATTTCTATCCCGTCCATCCCTGGAATTTTCATGTCTAATAAAACGAGATCAGGGGAATGGTTTTCGGCTATTTCTAATGCCTGAAAACCGTTAGCAGCTTGAAAAGTTTGATAACCCTCTTTATTGAACACTTCATTCAGCAAAATCCGAATTCCGTATTGATCGTCGACAATTAAAATTTTCCCATCCATTTTTACACCTCTTAACTTAAACAAATGCAATACTTTTTAAAATTTTATTTAGTTATGTATTCTCGATTAAATTACAATTTCCTGCCAACCGATTCACAAATTATTCATATTTTGATTCTTCGCCGCTTTTTCTTATTATATAAGCAGAGAACTTTGTATAAAGGTGGCTGATGATTGAATGTTAAAAATTTTTACGACACAATTAACAGGGTTTTTCCAAAGAATTCAAGAGAAAGAAAACAGCCAAATAGAAGATGCCGCACGTCTTCTGGCGCAAGCTGCAATCGGAGAAGGCGCCATTTATGTTAAAGGATGGGGAATTCTTGAAGGAATCTATGCCCAAGTTGAAAAAGGAGAATCCTTTCCGGCATGCAAGCCTTTGCCTAGTGTGGATAACGTAACCGCAGCAGACCGCGTTCTCCTTTTCACTCCGTTTTCGACTGATCTTGATGCGATTGATACTGCGCAGCAATTGGCCGAAAAAGGGATTCCAACCGTTGGGGTTTCCGCAGCTGTTAACGGCGAAAAAAGCTTACAGCAATTTGTCGATATACATGTAGATTCCAAATTAACAAAACCCATTATTCCCACTGAACATAATGAACGAATCGGCTTCCCTGTGCTCATGACTTCATTATATGTTTACTACTGCTTATTTTTGACTGTGAAAGAAATATTGGAGGAATATGAAGAATAAACTTTACATGCAAGAAATGCGAAGAAATTGGCAAATCGCCAATTTCTTTTTATATGAATTAGCATAGAAACCTATTGATTTCAAATTTAGTCCTCTCTTGTACAGACTTTAGACCTTTATCAATACATTTTGTAGTGCAGAGAGGCTGATGACCTGTTTCATGATTTACAATGCGTTTTTATGAAAAATCGCGTATAAGTTTTTTTCGATACTCTAATAAAATTTTATGAAAAATGCGACGCCGTTTATAGGGATGGTTTTTAAATTTAGAACAGCGTCGATTTCCCGGCCGATTCTTTCTTCAAAATGAAAAACAAAGCCGCTGCTTTTGGAAAACAGTGAAAGAGGCGATTTTTTGCTATTATCGAAATAAAAAAATTTGTATTACGAGCAAAAAAAAGGCTGTCTAACCAATCGTTCAGACAACCTTTTCTTTCATTTCTTATTGATTTTTCTTGTTTAGAGAAGCGTGAATGAACTCCCGGAAAAGAGGCTGCGGTCTAGTTGGCCGTGATGTAAACTCCGGATGGAATTGGGACGCAACAAACCAAGGGTGGTCTTGTAATTCAATGATTTCTACTAACCGTCCATCTGGACTTGTTCCGGAGAATACAAATCCGGCCTCTTCCATTTGCTGACGGAACTCATTGTTAAATTCGTACCGATGGCGATGACGTTCATAAATTACTTCATCGTTGTAGGCTTCATAAGCCTTTGTTCCTTCTTTCAATTTGCAAGGATATAAACCAAGACGGAGCGTTCCTCCTAAATCCTCTACTTCTTTTTGCTCCGGAAGCAAGTCAATAATCGGATATGGAGTGTTTGGATCAATTTCAGATGAATTCGCACCTTTTAATCCTAGAACGTTGCGGGCAAACTCGATCGAAGCTACCTGCATGCCAAGACAGATGCCAAGGAAAGGAATTTTTTGTTCGCGGGCGTATTGAGTCGCGATTATTTTCCCTTCCACTCCCCTGTCTCCAAATCCGCCAGGAACTAATATACCTTCAGCTCCCTGAAGCAAGTCTGCTACATTCTCCTTCGTAACATGCTCCGCATTGATCCAATCAATTTCCACATCGGCATCATAATAATATCCGGCATGCTTCAAAGCTTCCACAACGGAAATATAGGCGTCCTGAAGCTCGACATATTTGCCGACTAAGGCGATTTTAACTGTTTTTGATAAATTGCGGACTTTATTGACAAGCTCGATCCATTCCGTCATATCAGCTTGTCCGCATTGAAGATCCAAATAATCGCAAACAATTTGATCAAGGTTTTGTTCTTGCAATGCTAAAGGGACGCTGTAAAGAATATCGGCATCACGGCATTCAATGACAGCTTTCGGTTCAATGTCGCAGAACAAAGCAATTTTATCTTTCATCTCTTGGGAAATCGGCATTTCTGTGCGCACTACAATCACATTTGGCTGTATTCCCAATGAGCGCAATTCTTTCACACTATGCTGTGTCGGCTTTGTTTTCATTTCTCCTGCTGCTTTAATATATGGCACAAGAGTACAATGAATGTACATGACGTTTTTGCGGCCTGCTTCATTTTTCATTTGGCGGATTGCTTCCAAAAACGGCAATGATTCAATATCTCCGACGGTACCGCCGATTTCGGTAATAACGACATCAGCATTTGTTTCTCTGCCAGCGCGAAAAACGCGGTCTTTAATTTCATTCGTAATATGGGGGATGACTTGAACGGTTCCGCCTAAATAATCGCCTCTCCGTTCTTTTTTAATGACGGCCGAATAAATTTTTCCTGTTGTGACATTGCTGTACTTATTTAAATTAATATCAATAAAGCGCTCGTAATGGCCTAAATCGAGGTCAGTCTCAGCGCCGTCATCCGTCACGAACACTTCGCCGTGCTGATACGGACTCATTGTTCCCGGATCAACATTGATATATGGATCGAATTTTTGAATCGTCACATTCAACCCGCGGTTTTTTAGAAGTCTGCCAAGAGATGCGGCAGTAATTCCTTTCCCTAAAGATGAAACAACGCCACCGGTTACAAAAATATACTTGGTCATGCAAAAATTCCCTCCAGTTGCAATCTATCCTTTTGTTAATTTGCACAAAATAAATCGTCAGAAGGCATCAACAAAAAAATATGAAAGCTCCCTTCCTTTTCGGAAAGGGAGCTTTCATATTGTAATTTGTTTTCCGTACTTTTAAAGCCCAATTAAAATATTAGCGAGGAAAACTATGAAAGTCAACCCTTAAATTTAGTACATTATTGTTCGTCCAATTCTTCCTCATCGAGATCGAAATCAGCATCCAACTTGTCATCTTCTACATCGTAATCATCGTCAATTAGTTCATCATCAAAGCTTTCATCATCTTCTTCGTCCTCAAAATCATCGTCTTCTTCATCAAGATCAAGCTCTTCTTCATCCACATAATCGTCAAGATCGTCATAGTCAAGATCGTCTTCAACCAAGTCTTCATAATCGTCAAGATCTTCTTCATCGTATGCAATCTTCGCTTTTTTCTTCTTCGTTTTAACCGTCGGCTGGGTTTCTTCTTCAATTTGATCGAGCGGATACCAGCTCTTAATGCCCCAGCTATTTTCCCCAATGCAAATAAATTTTCCATCTATATTTAAATCCGTATAAAACTGTGCAATGCGTTCGGTCGCTTCTTCCTCCGAAAGCCCTAATAAACTGCTAACTTCTTTCATTAATTCTTCAAACGGTATAGCTTGCTTTTTTTCGGAAAGAATAAGGTAAGCGATATCCACCATCGACATTTCTTTCAGCTGCTCCTGCGAGTATTGCGTTAAGCTCAAGGTCAGGCACTCCCTTTCTCGTCTTTCATCTATCTTTATTAAATGAAAGGGCAACGAAAATAGAATAAAGCATGATATAATTCCGAATGATGAATGCCGCCCTTTCAGTGATGTACCATATGATACGTTTGCATACCATTCATTATAAACAAATTTTACAACTTTATGCTACCGTATTGTGTCTTGATTTTAAATTTTTTCGTCAAATTCCATTGTCTATCTTTCTATTTTTTAAAATCTTAAGGCGCCCTTGTGGCGCCTTTTAAAATTGCTTTCTATCTAATCATATCTTTATGAAATGAGCTCTTGCTCCTTCGATTCGCCAAAAACAGCTTTTTCCAGCAGCTCCGCTACATCGTACGTTTTCACTTTATTTTCAACCTCTTTTGCTTTCGTTCCATCTGTCAGCATTGTTAGACAATATGGACATCCGGAGCTGATCACGCTTGGATTGACAGCTAATGCTTGTTCGGTGCGCGCAACATTGATGCGCACTCCCGTGTCTTCCTCCATCCACATAAGACCGCCGCCGGCTCCACAGCACATGCCCGTTTCCCGATTCCGTTCCATTTCAACAACTTTTACACCTGGAATGGATGCCAAAATTTCACGGGGTGGATCATAAATTTCGTTGTATCTTCCAAGATAACAAGAATCGTGGAAAGTAATCGTTTCATTCACTTCATATTTCGGAACGAGCTTCTTTTCTTTCAACAGTTTTGCTAAAAGTTCTGTATGATGGTATACTTCGGCTTCAAAACCGAAATCCGGATATTCATTTTTAAATATGTTGTAAGCATGCGGGTCGATTGTAACAATTTTCTTCACATTATATTTTTCAAATTCGGCTATGTTGCTTGCAGCAAGCTCTTGAAATAAAAACTCATTGCCGAGGCGCCTCGGTGTGTCACCTGAATTTTTCTCTTTATTTCCTAATATAGCAAATTTCACACCTGCTTCGTTCAAAAGTTTAGCAAACGATAAAGCGATTTTTTGGCTGCGATTATCAAATGATCCCATGGAACCGACCCAGAATAAATATTCAAACTCCTCGCCTTGCTTTTTCAATTCCTTCACCGTTGGCACGTAGACATCTTCTCGTGATTTGCGCCAATTTTCCTTATCTTTGCGGTTTAGGCCCCACGGATTTCCTTGCCGCTCAATGTTTTGCATCGCCCGCTGCGCATCCGGATTCATTTTTCCTTCTGTTAATACAAGGTAGCGGCGCAGGTCAATGATTTTATCGACATGTTCGTTCATTACTGGACATTGGTCTTCACAATTCCGGCACGTCGTACATGCCCATATTTCTTCCTCTGAAATGACCTCTCCGATGAGGCTTGGATTGTAGTCAAGAGCCGCCGCCGCTTCACCTGTTCCCTTTTGCAGCGACTGAAGAGCCAGCTGATTTCCCATCGTATTTTGAAATGCAAAGGCAGGCACCCAAGGGGACTTGGAAGTGATGGCAGCCCCTTTATTTGTTAAATGATCCCGAAGCTTTATGATTAAATCCATCGGCGAAAGCATTTTTCCAGTACCAGTCGCCGGACACATATTTGTACACCGTCCGCATTCAACACAGGCGTACAAATCGAGAAGCTGCGTTTGCCGGAAATCTTCAATTTTTCCGACTCCATATGATGTTTGAGTTTCGTCTTCAAAATCAATTTTCTCCAACTTCCCTGGATTTGACAAACGACTTAAAAAAACATTGGCAGGTCCTGCAATTAAATGGGCATGTTTAGACTGAGGGACATACACTAAAAATGTGAGCAAAATGAGCAGGTGCACCCACCAAAAAACGTAAAAAATAACAGCGGCGCCTGTTTCACCGACAAAGCCCAGCAGGAAAGCAGCCGATGAGGCAACAGGTTCACTAAAGCTTCGTTCATATCCCCTCCAAATCATGTACATACCGTTTCCAAGCAGTACAGACAGCATTAATCCGCTGATAAAAACAAGGACAAGTCCGGATTTAAACCCTCGTTTTAAACGGACAAGCTTTTCAATGTATCGCCGGTAAAAAGCAGCAACTACCGCTACTAAAATAAGGAGGGTAACAATTTCTTGGAAAAAGGTGAAAATCGGGTATAACGGTCCGAAAGGCAAATGGCTCCCCGGAATCAGCCCTTTTAAAATGAAATCAATCGCACCGAATTGGACAAGAATAAAGCCGTAGAAAAAAATAACATGAACCCAGCCCATTTTCTTGTCTTTTAATAGTTTTTTCTGTCCGAACACATTGACCCAAATCCGTTCGAAACGTTCTTTTACCTTCCCGTCGAATTCTTCTTTTTTTCCAAGTTTGATATAAGCAATTCTAGTTTGAATTAAATAAATAAACAAATACACCGCGTAAACGGTTACAAGCAAAAACGCAAAAAAATTAATCCATAATAGTGTATTCATTATTCTCCCCCATTCATAAAATCCCCCTGTTGTATTTGACTGAAATTTCGGACGTTTCTTAATTATATTATATAATGAATGAACGTTCAGTCAATTCACCAAATCGTTGAAAATCGGAACCATTTTTCCTTTGTTTCGTATATAATGACAGTTATTTATTTCTAAAAAAATATTGAACAAATTCCAAAATTTATTTGTTCATTTTGCTAGAGGAGTGCCGGAAAAATGGATACGACTGACATTGTCGGGCTCATTAAACAACACCATCATCAAATAAAAAAAACTGTCAAAAGGACTGTGAAAAACGAATCTCTTGTTGATGATATCGTCCAAGAAGTTTGTATTAAAATATATATATATTTTCAAACGAATGATATGCCTACCAATATCAGCGCTTGGATTACGACTGTCTCAAAAAATACAGCCACCGACCATCTTCGAAAAATTCAACGAAACAATCATTTGCTAAACCATCTGCAGCAAGAAGCAATTTTTCACAACTGCTCAGAATGGAATCCCGAATCCAAGGCCTTATTAAAACAAATGATTGAATATGTGCAAAATGCATTAAACGAAATGGATCCTAATACAAAAAAGATTATTCTATTGCGGCAGCAGGGATTATCCTATACAGAAATTGCCCAGCAGATGAATTTGCCTAAAAATACGGTGAAAACAAAAATTTTCCGCGGCCGAAAACAGTTAATGACATTTCTGCAAAAGAACGGGGTTTTTCAAAATGATTTATGAGGATGTTAGTTTTCAATATAACTAAGCGACCAATAATCTCTGCAACGACTGCCGGGCGTTTGCTGAACAACTCAAACAGCGTTCACATCGCTGTGGAAAACTCTCTTGACCTAGCAATAGAGCCTGCAATTTACTTTTGGATCGCGTTTTTTGTTTTTCGCTTTTTTCATTGTCTGCTTTTCCATAGTCTCAGCTGGTTCAGCCTCATTTCAAAAAGCAGTATGATGGATCCTGTTTAATACAGCAAAAAATGAATAAGCTCTTCCCTATCATAAACAAAATACAAAAGAGGTTATAACTCAACAAACAGCACAGCTGTCGGAAAATAAATAGCATGTCTCCTTCAAATATATGCAAACAAAAAAGCAAAAAGCCCTTTTTCACACAATAACTTGTTGAAAAAAGGCTTTTTCTGCTCTCTTCGTTTTAACATCCTAGAAAAAGAGATGCGATTAGGTTGAAATCGGAAAGCATTCCTATTTCCCTTTTACTCGAATCATTTCCCACATCTAAATTCGTTACATTTTTTCAGGAGCGGAAACGCCAATTAAGGTAAGGGCATTTTTCAGCGTGATTTGCGTTGCTTTCATAAGAGCAAGCCGCGCCTTAGATTTCATTTCATTGCTTGCATCAAGCACTTTTTCTGCATTGTAGAAGCTGTGTAGCACAGATGCCAGCTCAAAAATGTAATTCGTAATCCGATGCGGAATTCTTTTCTCTGCGGCTTCAGCGACAACGCCAGGGAATTCACCAAGCTTTTTTAACAGCTCTATTTCTTTCTCAGATTGAATTTCATTCAAAAGATCGCTTTCGTTTGCATTGTAAGACAGGCCTTGCTCGTTTCCTTGGCGGAGAATGCTGCATACACGCGCATGAGCGTATTGTGCGTAATAGACAGGATTTTCATTTGATTCCGATACAGCCAAATCCAAGTCAAAATCCATATGCGAGTCGCCGCTTCTCATAGCAAAAAAGTAACGAACGGCATCCAAGCCGACTTCTTCGATCAATTCTCTCATCGTGACAGCCTTGCCAGTACGTTTTGACATTTTCACTTTTTCGCCGTTTTTAAAGAGGCTGACCATTTGCATAATTTCCACTTCAAGAACATTTTGATCATACCCCAGCGCCTGAATGGCTGCTTTCATTCTCGGTATATAGCCATGATGATCCGCGCCCCAAATGTTTATCAGCTTATCAAAGCCGCGATCCAATTTATCTTTATGATAAGCAATATCTGGTGTTAAATACGTATAAGACCCATCCTTCTTAATCAACACTCTATCTTTATCATCGCCAAATGCAGTAGAGCGGAACCATGTTGCCCCGTCTTGTTCATAAATGTGGCCGTTTTTCCGAAGCATGTCGAGCGCCTCATCAATTTTGCCGCTTTTGTATAGGGATGTCTCAGAATACCAAACATCGAAGGAAACGCGAAATTCTTCGAGGTCTTTTCTAATTTTCTCAAGCTCATATTTCAGACCGAGGTCACGGAAAAATTGCAGCCGTTCTTCTTCGCTTTTTTCAAGCAGACTGTCGCCATATTCATCAGCAATTTTTTTTCCGATTTCAATAATATCTTGTCCATAGTATCCGTCTTCAGGCATTTCCGCTTCTTTTCCAAGCGCTTCTAAATATCTTGCCTCTACGGACAGAGCTAAATTGTGAATCTGATTTCCAGCATCATTAATATAATATTCCCGGGTTACATCATACCCCGCTTTTTCTAAAATGTTGCAAAGAGAGTCGCCGAATGCTGCTCCGCGCGCATGCCCCAAGTGAAGATCTCCCGTCGGGTTTGCAGAAACGAACTCCACTTGGATTTTTTTACCTTCCCCAACATTTGATTCGCCGTATTTGTCACCCGCTTGAATAATGGCTGGAATCAACTTAGTTAAATATTCATTATTCATGAAAAAATTAATAAAGCCCGGACCAGCAATATCAATTTTTTCAATGGATGCTTTCGCTCGATCAAAATGTTGAACAATTTCCTCTGCAATCGCCCGAGGCGCTTTTTTAGCTATGCGAGCAAGCTGCATGGCCATGTTTGTTGAGTAATCGCCGTGTGCTTTTTCTTTCGGCACCTCTAAAATAACTTCCGGAATTTGCTCCTCTTCTGCGATGTTTGCTTTCAATACAGCATTTTTTATTTCTTGTTTCAGCTGCTCCTTTACTTCATCTACAATGTTCATTCAATGCTCCTCCTTCTTAAATTGAATGCTTAAACTGTGTAAACGAGGGGTATCTCCATTTATTTCGAGCAAATATTCTATGCTAAGTGTACCATGTTTTTCTTCATCTGTATGCCAGATAAGCGATTTTGTCTCCGCTGCGAGCTTCAGCGTCCCGTACGGTGTTTCATAATTGGCATACGTTTTTTGTCCCTGCTTGAAGCGCTGTCTTAAGCGAATGCCTCCGGAACGTATGAGAGTCGTTTCCTTTTCGCTGATTTTGATTAACGTCTTAACGGTTTCATCATCTTGAATCTCATCATAAACCAAATAAAAAGTGTGCTGCTTTTTGAAAAATTCCCCGGTTGTATAAAATTCAATCCGCTCTTCTTCTGTTTGATTTTGAAAAATCTTGTTTTGAACATAAATTTGAACAGGTACGCGCATGTCTTTATATCATCCTTTTTAGGGATTTATTCTATATTTTAGTGGAAATCATTTGCTGTTAAAAGCTTTATATTGGCCTGCCTGCCGCTTGACGCTCGATCCAAGCTGTTCAGCTTTTGAATAATAAAAAGCCATAGCAGAAGCACTATGGCAGAAAAATGACTTTACTTTCTTTTTGCCACCCAGCCTAATAACATTTCTCGAATCAATTTGCTCGCTGTATTCGCTGTTTGTTCTGAATGGTCATATACAGGTGCGACTTCAACTAAATCAGCGCCGACAACTTTCACATCAGAACGGGCAATTTCATGTATAGAAGCAAGCAGCTCTTTTGATGTAATGCCGCCAGCATCGACTGTTCCGGTTCCCGGCGCGTGAGCAGGATCCAGCACATCGATGTCAATCGTAACATATACAGGTCTTTGTGAAAGTTTCGGAAGAATCTTTTTGAGCGGCTCGAGCACTTCAAATTTGGCAATGTAAAGTCCAGCCTCTTTCGCCCATTCAAATTCCTCCTTCATCCCAGATCGGATGCCGAATGAAAAAATATTTTCCGGGCCAATCAAATCGCTTGCTTTCCGGATCGGAGTGGCATGAGACAGAGGCTCGCCTTCATAATGCTCGCGCAAATCTGTATGCGCATCGATATGAATGACCGCTAAATTTGGATATTTTTTATGCATCGCTTTAATGACAGGCCATGTTACAAGGTGCTCTCCTCCAATTCCGAGAGGAAATTTATCCGCTTTTAAAATTTTGTCCACAAACTCTTCAATCAACTCAATGCTCCGCTTTGCATTTCCAAACGGAAGAGGAATATCGCCTGCATCAAAATATTTTACGTCCCCAAGCTCACGATCTAAATAAGGACTGTATTCTTCCAATCCGATGGAAACCTCCCGAATGCGGGCCGGACCGAAACGGGAGCCTGGCCGGTAGCTGACTGTCCAATCCATCGGCATTCCATAAATGACTGCTTCACTTTCCTCAAAGCTTGGATGGCTTCTAATAAAAACATTTCCTGAATAAGCTTCATCAAATCGCATGGACATCACCCTCCTGTCTGAAAAAGCAAGAGGCTGATCCCTCTTGCTTAAACTGTATCATGCTATTCGCTTTTTGTTCAGTTTTCCTAAAGGCTATTTAATTATTTCGGAAACAAACTTCGGTAAAGCGAATGCAGCTTTATGAATTTCTTTCGTGTAATATTTAGAATCCAAGTCAAAGAAACGATCGTCACTTACCTCAATTGGATCATATTTCTTCGATCCGATCGTGAATGTCCACAGCCCGCTAGGATATGTCGGGATGTTTGCAGTATATAGCCTTGTAATCGGGAAAATCTCTTTCACATCATGATAGACATTTTTTATCAAATCTGCCTTAAACCAAGGATTATCCGTTTGCGCGACAAAAACGCCGTCCTCCTTCAAAGCTTTGGATATTCCTGCATAAAACCCTTTTGTAAAGAGGTTGACCGCAGGACCGACAGGCTCGGTTGAATCAACCATAATGCAGTCATATTGATTTTCGCTTTGTGCAATGTGCATAAAGCCGTCGCCAACTTTCACTTCAACGCGTGGATCATCTAGTTTTCCGGCAATTTCCGGCAAGTATTTTTTTGAATACTCGATCACTTTGCCGTCAATTTCTGCAAGTGTTACTTTTTTTACACTTGGATGCTTCAGCACTTCACGGATAACGCCTCCGTCTCCTCCTCCGACAACTAGCACATATTCTGGCTTCGGATGAGTAAACAACGGTACATGGGCCATCATTTCATGGTAGACAAATTCGTCTTTTTGCGATGTCATTACCATTCCATCCAAGAAAAGCATGTTGCCGAATTCTTCTGTCTCCACTACCTCCAATTTTTGGAATTCGGTCTGTTCTGTATGTAAAGTGCGTTTAATTTTCATCGTAATCCCGAAATGTTCTGTCTGTTTTTCTGTATACCAAAGTCCTCCCAAAATTTAATCTTCCTTTCATATGTTTTTCCAATATCTTTCCCTAATTTGAACAGACAACACGTAAACCTCAAAAAAAGTATAGTGGAATCTATCAAAATTGCAAAGAATAAATTTCATTTTTCATAGGTGGAAGTTTAAAAACTGGCGAATCACCTCATACTGAATAACAAAACGAACGGGCTTAAGAGGTGATGGGAATGGAAGCGATGACGCCAAAAGGCATTCGTCTTACCATCAAAACAATCCGGGCATTATTTTTTATTCATTTTTTTGTTTTTGCTGCGGCAGCTATTTGTATTGCGGTTGTTTTGATTGCGGCTAAAGTACAAGGCGCTCCTTCCATTGTTGTGCCGCAATCAACTGTATTGTACGCAAGCAACGGAACGAAAATCGGTGAGGAGCATCACGGCGGCCGCCGTTTTTGGGTGGAACTTGATGAAATTTCACCCTATTTAATCAATGCGACAATCGCTATTGAGGACAAAAATTTTTATGATCATCACGGTTTTGATTTTAAACGAATAGCAGGTGCTGCCGTTGCCGATCTCAAAGCGATGGCAAAGGTGCAGGGAGCCAGCACAATCACCCAGCAATACGCAAGAAATTTATATCTTGGATTTGAAAAAACGTGGGCTCGGAAAATGACAGAAGCTTTTTATACCATTCGGCTCGAGATGAACTACTCGAAAGAAAAAATTTTAGAAGGCTATTTAAATACAATATATTATGGACACGGAGCCTACGGGGTCGAGGCGGCCTCCCGTTATTACTTCGGCAAAAAGGCAAAGGACTTGACGCTCGCCGAAGCCGCTCTACTTGCCGGCATTCCGAAAGGACCGTACTCCTATTCACCGATGGTGAACTATGATTTATCAAAAAAAAGACAAGAGATGATTTTGCAGACAATGGTCAAACAAGGGTTAATTACAAAAAAAGAAAGTGAACTGGCTGCCAAGGAAAAATTAACGTTCAAAACGAACGAAAACACCAAAACAGAAAAGTTTGCCCCCTATTTTCAAGATGAGGTTATGAAAGAAGTAAAAGAAATATTGCAGGACCACCAATTAATTGAAACAGCCGGTCTGAAAATTTTTACTACTCTTGATCCAAATCTGCAAAAAATTGCTGAATCGACCGTAGAAAAAGTCATGAGGAAAGACTCGGATATCCAAGTTGCCTTCTCTGCAATCGATCCGAAAACAGGCGAGGTAAAAGCTCTAATCGGCGGACGGAATTATAAAGAGAGCCCTTTTAACCGCATGACTCAGGCAAAACGTCAGCCTGGTTCAACGATTAAGCCGTTTCTATATTATGCAGCCTTGGAAAATGGATTTACGCCGTCCACAACGCTGAAAAGCGAGCCGACAACGTTCCATTTTCAAAATGGAACAAACACGTATTCCCCGGGCAACTACAATGGCTACTACGCAAATGATGAAATTACATTAATAGAAGCCCTTGCTTTGTCCGACAATATTTATGCTGTTAAAACCCATATGTTTATCGGTATGGATCAATTAATAAAAATGGGAAAGCTTTTTGGAATCGGAGAAAATTTTAAAATGGTTCCGTCGCTAGCTTTAGGAACTTCTCCCGTAAGGCCGCTCGATCTCATGAACGCTTACGGCATTTTAGCGAACGGCGGTCAAAAAATAAAACCGATATTTGTCCGTAAAATCATTGATAAAAATGGAAAAGTCTTATATGAGGCAAATGTTGAAAAGGAGCAAATTCTAAATGAACAAACAGCCTTTATCACCGCACATTTAATGACCGGCATGTTTGATCGAAAGCTAAACAGTTATACAACTGTTACAGGGGAAAACATTATCGATCAACTATCAAGGCCTTTTGCGGGAAAATCCGGGACGACAAAGACTGACAGCTGGATGATCGGATTTGCCCCGCAGCTCGTAGCAGGTGTATGGACAGGTTATGACAAAGGAAAGACGATTGACATGGTCGAGGAACGAGCCTATTCGAAAAAAATTTGGGCCGGCTTTATGGAAGAAGCGTTGAAACATGAACCTGTAAAACAATTTAAGCCGCCTGAAGGAGTTGTCGGTGTTTATGTCAATCCGGAAAACGGGCTTTTAGCGACGAAAGAATGTCCCGTCTCCCGCCTTGCGTATTATGTGAAAGGCACGGAACCAACAAAATATTGCATGGAGCACCTCGACAATATGGAAGAGCCGAAAAACAGCGGGCGGAAAAAAAAGGATGAACCATTATGGAGAAGGCTTATGCCGTGGTTTTAGACATATAGGCAAAATAAGGGTTTGCGCATAGTCTTGACGCAAGCCCTTATTTATTTTTCAAAGAAGATGCAGCTCCTATGATATACTATAAAAAAGGACGATATATATTCAGATGTCATAACAAGAGGCCAGTCCTTGTAGAAATCGACCGATTACATGTATGCTACAGCTCTTATATTTTTCGAAAGCTTCAGCGAAGAATCTGAGGAAAAATAAACGAATAGCCGATTTCTACTATCCTTTTCATGCTTAAAAACACACGACTGAAAGGATTATCACAGCAATGAACGAATTATTAAAACAGCCGGAATGGAGAATCATCGATCATTCAAGCTTAGGACCCTTTTTTGATGCCAAGCAATCATTCGCTTACGATGATACGTTGTGCACGACAGTCGGGAGCGGCATGTCCCCCGCGACAGTCCACACTTGGGTGCATCATGATACGATTGTTCTCGGCATTCAAGATACAAGAGCCCCGTTTTTAAAAGATGGAGTAGATTTTTTAAAAAAACAAGGATATAAAGTCATCGTTCGAAATTCCGGCGGGTTGGCTGTTGTTTTGGATGAAGGGATTTTAAACGTATCGATCATTTTACCGGAAAAGGAGAAAGGAATTGACATTAACCGTGGTTATGATGCAATGAAGGATTTAATCTGTTTCATCTTGAAACCGTATGGTGCAGAAGTCGAAGCAGGAGAAATTGTCGGTTCATATTGTCCCGGGAGCTACGACCTCAGCATTCACGGCAAAAAATTTGCCGGCATTTCTCAGCGCCGTCTTAAGAGAGGCGTAGCGGTTCAAATTTATTTATGCATCACAGGAAGCGGAGCAGCGCGCGCAAACGTGATTAAACAGTTTTATGACAAGGCAGCAAAAGGAGAAGCCGAACATTTCAAGTACCCAAACGTAAATCCGAGCACGATGGCGTCTTTACATGAATTATTAAAGGTGAAGTTAACCGTCCAGGATGTGGTGCACGACCTTTTTGCAGCCTTACAACATTTGAGCGGCCGCATTTATTCCTCCAATTTAACCGACTTTGAACTGGAATTGTATGAAGCAAACTTCATAAGAATGATAGAGCGGAATGAAAAATTTTTGCCTAATATGTAAATCGGGAAGGGAGAAAGTTATGTTTAAAAAAGTAGCTTCTGATGTTTTAGGATTAAGTGATATCGGCACGGTGATCAAGCCGGAGGATTATGATAAAGTGGACGCGGATGATTATGTCATGCATGAGGATGGGGAAAAAATCTACTTCCTCATTAAGTCGAAAACCGACGAGTATTGTTTCACAAACAAAGCGTTAATCCACGTTGACGGCACAAGCGCTGTCAGCAAAAAACGCACTTTAAAGCGGTATGACTACTATGCCCACCGCGTTTCAAACGTTGTGCTTGAAACGGCAGGGACTATTGATTTAGATGTAGAAATCAAATTCCAAATTGGAAACACGCCTTTTTCCATTGATGTTCATAAAAAACATTTAGAAGAGCTAAAAGATTTGTATAAAGCGTTGATTAAAATAGAAGAAATTTCAAACGATCATGACAATTATATGGAGTATGCAAAACAAAGCCTGCAAATGGCCGCCTCTGTATTCACCAACAACCGCATAAATGAAAGCAATATTTCCGAGCAATTTAAAGAAATTAACGATATTGCGTTCAATTGGCTGATGAATGCGAAAAAGCAATACAATTTAAAAGATTACGGGTTTGTGTTTGACCTTTTTATCCAACAATAAACACTAAATAAGTGCCTAAAAAATAAATCAAGCAGAGAAAAACAAACCGTTTCTCTACTTGATTTCGTATGTTTGTTTGAAGTAGCTGGCGAATGCCTGCTACTTTCGGACGTTGCGGCTAATGCCGCAATCCCTTTTTATTTTTTGTATGGCTATTATTCAAAATAATATTGAATAAGATCAGGCTGCCGCCCTTTGTCCTTTAAAAGACGCAGGCGGAGCGTCTTCCGCTATTCCGCCATTTTTTCCAGATTGCCGTTTCGATCCATTTTAAACGTTGTTGTCGGACGTTCTTCTTCCTCAAAGAGAACTAGCTTTCGAGCGCGGTTCATAATCTTCATAAGTGTTTCATAGTCTTCTTGAACTGTTTTCGATTCTTCCTCAAGCTTGGCAACCTTCTTCTCCAACTCTTCGTTTTTCTTAATCAGTTCTTCATTTTCTTTTTTCAAACGCTCGTTTTCTTGCTGCAAAGCCTCGATATGTTCACTGTTCCCTTGGTAAGTTCTTAAAAATTCAATTACACTATCCATTGTCAGCTCCACTTTTGAATTGGCTGCGAGCTCTGGATGATTATAATTCTTTGAATTTTGCACCGCATTTACTTCAGTAAAATCACCAGGCGACGCTTCAGGCGGCGTATAAAGCAATCGCTTCTTTGCAGTCTGGCCTTTCCCAAGCGCTCTCATTTTCTGCTTTCTCTGTTTTTTTGCAAGCTGCAAAGCTTTTTCATACTTATGGCGCACAACGGCGTTCCAGCGGAAGCCACAGGCGGCCGACGTGCGGTTCAGCTTATCACCAACTTCTTCAAAAGCGTTTAATTGCGTGCTTCCTTCACGGACATGCCGCAAAACGGTTTCTGCTAATAGCAGATCGTTTTCTTCTGTCCAAGCATCCTGTCTTGTTTTCATTCACTCTCAACTCCCTTATTCTTGAATAATACTATTTGTTCTAGCATCATTTTTCCCAAAAGATTAAAAATATATACAAGGATAGTAGATTTTTACAGAAAAGCGCTGTACTTGATTTCAAAAAACAGACAAGGTATACTACCCGATAGTGCTTATTCATAAAGAAAGGATTGTTCAAAAGGATGGCAAATGAGTTCCGTGTATGCGACGATTGTAAAGCGCCAAATTTAAAATCGCTTATTCCGAAATTAAAGAATTTGGATCCCGATGCTAAAATTGAAATCGGCTGCCAATCGTACTGCGGGCCCGGAAGAAAGAAAACGTTTGTATTTGTGAACAACCGTCCGGTCGCTGCGTTAACGGAAGAAGAGTTAATAGAAAAAGTGAAAGCAAAGCTTAAAAAATAAGAAACCGCCTTTTAAGGAATGATTGCTTCCTGAGGCGGTTTTTTATTTAAGGTTGTTGAACGACATTCCTTTGTGTCTGTTTAGAGCCGCACTTTGAAAAACGAGGTGTTCACCTGAATTTAAACAAGTTATAATATAATCATGTCAAAACGGAAGAGGGAAGAAAATGACCTATGCAAGTGAAAAGCTGCCAGAAGAAAAAGTTTTTAAAGACCCGGTTCACCGTTACATCCACGTTCGCGATAAAATCATTTGGGATTTGATCGGGACAAAAGAGTTTCAACGGCTGCGCCGCATCCGCCAGCTCGGGACAACTTTTTTAACTTTTCACGGTGCGGAGCATAGCCGATTCAACCACTCATTAGGCGTTTATGAGATCGTCCGCCGAATTGTTGATGACGTATTTCGCGGGAGACCGGAATGGAACGAAAATGAGAGGCTGCTAAGTTTATGCGCTGCCCTTTTGCACGATGTCGGACACGGTCCCTTTTCTCATTCGTTTGAAAAGGTCTTCCATCTGGATCACGAAGATTTTACCCAAGCCATTATTTTAGGAAATACAGAAATAAACCGCGTTCTCTCAAAGGCAGGGGCGGAATTCCCGAAAAAAGTGGCAGAGGTCATTGCGAAAACATACAAAAATAAGCAGGTTATCAGCTTAATTTCCAGCCAAATTGACGCCGACCGAATGGATTATTTGCAACGAGATGCTTTTTACACAGGCGTTCAGTACGGCCATTTTGACATGGAACGCATTTTGCGCGTGATGAGGCCGAGAGAGGATCAAGTCGTCATTAAATACAGCGGCATGCATGCTGTCGAAGATTATATTATGAGCCGATATCAAATGTACTGGCAAGTATATTTTCATCCAGTAACGAGAAGCGCTGAAGTCATTTTGTCCAAAATTCTCCATCGAGCAAAAGCTCTGTATGAAAATAATTATTCATTCCAAGCAGATCCAGTCCATTTTTATTCGATTTTCAAAGGAGATGTCACAGTCGAAGATTATTTAAAATTAGACGAATCCATCATCCTTTATTATTTCCAAGAATGGCAAAAGGAAAAGGATCCGATTTTAAGCGATCTGTGCAACAGATTTATAAACAGGCGCCTGTTTAAATATGTGGAGTTTCAACCGTCCAATGAACAATTGATGAAGCTGATTGAACTAACAAATTTGTTCAAAAAAGCAGGCATTGATCCGGAATATTATCTTGTTGTCGACTCGTCTTCAGATCTTCCGTACGATTTTTACCGACCGGGCGAGGAAGAAGAACGGCTGCCGATCCATTTGCTCATGCCAAACGGGGAAATACGGGAGCTTTCAAGAGAGTCGGAAATTGTGGACGCCATTACCGGAAAGCGGAGAACGGATCATAAATTATATTTTCCTCTTGATTTTTTAAAAGATTTCTCGGAGAAACGAAACTTGAAAAAACAAATTTTAGAAATTTTGCAGCTAACTGACAAAGATGGATTTATTCTGTAGGTGAGGAGATGAAGGGTGTGTTAACCGAACACGCAAAATTAATGAAAGTGCTGTCCGCTTCGAAAGAGATCATCGGACGAAAAAAACTGCAAAAAATTATATTTATAGCAAAAAAACTTAATTATCCCTTTTATGAAAAATACGAATTCCATTTTTACGGGCCGTATTCAGAAGAGCTGACGCTTCGCATTGAAGAGCTTTGCAACATGGGCTTTATCAATGAAGTAAAAGAAAAAAAAGGCGGCTATTATCAATACAAATATTCCCTTACAAAGTCGGGGCAGGAATTTTTAAGCCATTACGATTTGGACATGCCCGAACTGCAGAATTGCATAAATGAATTAAACGCCCAATCAGCACGTTTTTTAGAACTTGTATCAACCATTTTATATTTTGATCATTTGGACAAGGAAGAAGTGAAGGAAAAAGTATTCACGCTCAAAAAAAAGCAGCGTTATACGGATGAGGAAGTGGAGGAAGCTTATCAATTTATTCAACGATTGCAAGATCGCAAATTCAGTGCAAAAATCAGCTGAATTTTCCCCTAAAAAAATGAAGAAAATCCTTTTTATGTATTTCAACCTTTTTATAGTATACTGTAAGCAAAGGAAATTGTTAGAATAGGAGGGCGCATTTTTGCCGTTTTTATATTACGATTTGGAAGTTATACCGTTTGTCATTATTGCTTTGATCGTCGGCTTCACTATCCATGAATTTTCACATGCATTTGTTGCCTATAAGTTCGGAGATCCGACAGCGAAAAATCAAGGGAGGCTGACCCTTAATCCGATCTCCCATTTAGATCCGATCGGTACTCTTTTAATATTTTTGGCAGGGTTTGGTTGGGCAAAACCCGTTCCGGTGAATCGTTTCTATTTTAAAAATCCCCGCTTATCCGGGGTATTAGTATCTGTAGCTGGTCCATTGAGCAATTTATTCATTGCCTTTCTCGCTTTTTTGCTGCTGAACTTTTTCTTTTCGTTTGGATTATTTTCCGGCTTATCTTATGATGGAGCCAGAATGGTTGAACAATTTTTTAATATTCTTATATCATTAAATATTATGTTGTTTATCTTTAATTTATTGCCGTTTCCGCCGCTTGACGGTTATCGCATCATTGAAGATTTAGCCCCGCCGGACATCCGCGCCAAGCTTACTCAATATGAAAATTACGGAGTGCTTATTTTTTTAATTATTGTTATCACCCCTTTGGATCAATATATTATTCATCCGATATTTAATTGGGGAAGCCGAGCTGTTATCACTCTTTTTCATTTCGTTTTACAACCGTTCTTTTAAAGGGAGGGATGTTTACATGACAGAAAAAAAGAAAAAGGTCGAGTTCCAAATTATTAAAAACGATCCAACTGACGGCCATCGCGGCTTTGGAGCAGGCACCCTTAGCCTGGAAAATGTTTCCCCTGTCTTCATTGACATCGAGGAAAAAACGGCATTTGTAGATATCGGCGCAATGCATGCAAGGAGCCAGGTAGAACGCGGCATTAAATTTACTCATGTGAAAGAAGACGTTCCGAACGGAAAACCGTATTGGCTTGTATGGGTAACAATTGACAGAAAAGAAGATGGGCCATATTATGCCGGGGTTGCTGCCTGTTATATGACTGTTGATCGCGAGGCAAGACGAGGTTATAAATCATTGCCTGAACACGTAAACCGCATGGATAAATCGCTAAAACGGAACATCATTGTCGACCACATGGATGAAAGCTCGAAAAAAGTTCTTTCCGATTTTCTTCGAAACCATGATGAAGGCATGTGGGAGCGCTCAAGCGATGAATTAAAGCAAAGCCTTTCTGTTTAGAAGCGGAAGGGTTGTTGATTCAGCAAAAAATGTAAAAAGCAGGGAATTTTTGATGGAAAATTCCCTGCTTTTTGTTTATGCAAGCGCCTGAAGGGCTGTGATTATCGCTAATTTATATACATCTTCAGCGTTGCAGCCGCGAGAAAGATCGTTCACTGGAGCATTCAATCCTTGGAGAATCGGTCCGATCGCTTCAAAGTTTCCAAGTCTCTGTGCAATTTTATAGCCGATGTTTCCAGCTTCAAGGCTCGGGAATATAAATACATTGGCATCGCCT
Organism: Aeribacillus sp. FSL K6-1305; assembly: GCF_038050115.1. Taxonomy (NCBI): domain Bacteria; kingdom Bacillati; phylum Bacillota; class Bacilli; order Caryophanales; family Bacillaceae; genus Aeribacillus; species Aeribacillus sp. FSL K6-1305. The sequence goes on from NZ_JBBOQV010000002.1 coordinate 503,899, forward strand.
TTAATTACAGATCCCGGCGCTTTCTTTTCCGCAACAGACGGCACGAAAGCTGCATCAAATTGAAACTCTCCGTCCAATATTAAGTCCGGAGCCATTTCTTTTGCCAATTCAACTGCTTTTGCCACTTTTTCTGTTTCCGGGGATGTTGCTGAACCTTTTGTCGAGAAGCTGAGCATAGCAACGCGAGGGTCGATATCAAACATTTTGGCCGTTTTCGCGCTTTCAATAGCGATCTCTGCTAACTCCTGACTGGTTGGAGCGATGTTGATCGCGCAATCAGCAAATATATATTTTTCCTCACCACGAACCATGACGAATACGCCTGATGTTTTTTTCACGTTTTGTTTCGTTTTAATGATTTGAAGAGCCGGCCGCACTGTATCTGCGGTTGAATGTGCAGCACCGCTCACAAGCCCGTCCGCTTCCCCTTTATAAACAAGCATCGTGCCAAAATAATTTTCATCCAAAAGAAGCTTCCGTGCTTCTTCTTCTGTCACCTTTCCATTGCGGCGTTCAACAAAGCTTTGAACAAGCTCTTCTATTCCACTGTAATTGGCAGGATTATATATTTTTGCACCTGCAACAGAAATATTTAAACTCTTTGCTTTTTCTTCAATTTCTGTTTCATCCCCAATTAAAATGGGCTGTAACAAATTTTCCTCTGTTAATCGGGAAACTGCTGTTAAAATTCGCTCATCCAATCCTTCAGGAAAAACAATTTTAATATTTTTTCCCGATATTTTATTTTTCAATGCTGCAAAAATGTCTGCCAAAACAAAGTCAGCCTCCTTAATCTTAAAACATTCTTTTAACACGAATTGTTCCATTCACTTTTAGCATACCCCACCTGCTCTTAAATTTAAAATGAAAAATTTCATCATAGCGCTTTCAACAGCACTTTTTTCTGTCACATAATTGTCATACTGTTTTACCCGGATATTCTCCCCTAAACTGTGGTATAGTAAACTTGTACATAGCCAATATGAGAGGTGACGAAAATGAGTGAAGAAGTTCGTTCAAATGAAGCCGTTGAAACGCTCGATGGTTGGTATTGTTTGCACGATTTCCGCTCGATCGATTGGAGCGCTTGGAAAACTTTATCTAGCGATGAACGCCAGGAAGCTATTCATGAATTTCTGAATTTGTTAGAAAAATGGAGTGCAGTGGAAAAAGACCAACAAGGCAGCCACGCTTTATATACGATCGTTGGACAAAAAGCAGATTTGATGATCATGATTCTCCGGCCAACGATGGAAGAATTGAATGAAATTGAAACGGAATTTAATAAAACAAAACTGGCTGAATATACAAGCCCTGCCTATTCATATGTTTCCGTTGTGGAATTGAGCAGCTACGTAGGCGGCGGAAATGATGAAGATCCGTATCAAAATCCATATATCCGATCTAGACTATATCCTATTTTGCCGAAATCAAAATATGTTTGCTTCTATCCGATGGATAAACGCCGTCAAGGCAATGACAATTGGTATATGCTGCCGATGGAAGAGCGCCGGAGCCTCATGAGAAGCCACGGACTTATCGGTCGCAAGTACGGAGATAAAGTAAAACAAATTATTACCGGTTCTGTCGGATTTGATGACTGGGAATGGGGCGTCACGCTCTTCTCTGATGATGTTTTGCAGTTTAAAAAGCTCGTATATGAAATGCGTTTTGATGAAGTAAGCGCCAGATACGGCGAATTTGGCTCCTTCTTTGTCGGAAACATTTTACATCCTGAAAAAATTGCAGCATTTTTACATGTATAAACCAGTACTGCTTTCAGTACTGGTTTTTTCTGCTGAAGACCTACCAATAGTAAGCAAGCAATCTAGCTGCATGCTTAATGTGCAAGAAAAAATGTCATGCTATACAGGAAGTGTAATAAATCACGATTTATCTCTTTCTTCACATGCAAAAAATAAAAGTACGGGAGATTTGAAGAAAAATTTCAATGGAAGGAATGGGCGAGAGGGTGACTTTTCCCAACACCATGCACCATGCCAAGCGCCATGGATGAATACATATATGCCACTTCTCAAAATATGGGGCTGTCCAGTCAAAATCCACTGAAAATAAAACATCATAAGCATTGATATATCAGTGTTTCTAAAACATTAAAGGGGCGTCTATAAGCCGGAAAATCGACTTATTAGACAGCCCCTCATACTTTATAAGCTTCTTTTTTTCTTTTATACAGAACAAAGATGTCGGAATGGGAATTTTTCCGAATGTCATAAAAAAGACTTCGTCGTCATACATTGGAATGAAAGATTACTATTTAGGCAATGTCTTTTAAAAAAAGGCAGGTGAAAAAATGGCTGTAATTCCCACATACTGAAGAAGATGTAAAGCTATTGGCCAGATTGATGAGAGCTGAAGCAGAAGGAGACGGAGATTTAGGCATGCTTCTTGTAGGCAATGTCGGTGTCAACCGTGTCCTTGCAGATTGTTTAGACTTTAAGGATATACGCACCGTTCGCAGTATGGTGTTTCAAAGCCCCGGAGGCTTCGAAGCCACACAGAAAGGATATTTTTATCAGGCTGCAAGGCAAAATGAAATAGACTTAGCAAGAAAAGTTTTGAAAGGAAACCGCTACAGTCCTGCAGAAACTGCTTTGTGGTTTTTTAAGCCATATGGCGATTGCCCTGCTACATGGTATAACCAATATAACTCAGGACGATATAAATCCCATTGTTTTTATAGTCCTGCACAATCTGTTTGCCCAAGCGTATACAGATTTTAGGAGGTTGAACATGAGCAACAAAAAACAGAGCCAACGGCAGCAGCAGCAAGGGTATCCAATACCGGCGGTTACTCCTGTACAGCCAACCTATCCGTACGGATTTTACGCGCCCAGCGGGTCTGTTATCGGCGCCCCTCCCTCAGCTCAACCAAGCGGCACCAGCGGTCAAGCTGTACCCGGAATGCTTCCGCTTGAAGAATCCTATGTCGAAAACATTTTGCGCTTAAATAAAGGGAAATTGGCCACCGTATACATGACCTTTGAAAACAATCCTGAATGGCCGGCGAAAGTATTTCGCGGCGTCATTGAAGCTGCCGGAAGAGATCATCTCATTTTAAGCGACCCGCAAACAGGAAGGCGATATTTATTGCTGATGGTTTTTTTGAATTACGTCACTTTCGATGAGGAAATCGTATATACATCCCCTCAAAGTCTCGCTTCTTATCCACCAAGATAAGAAAAACGCTAGACAGAGAGAGGCCGGTAGGAATGCTGCAAGACGCTTACAATTTCTTGATCAATACCCTGCCCTCTTGTCTAGTTCTTGTCAAATAGACAAAAGTCTAAGCATCCTTGCTTCTCTAATGAAGCAAGGTTGTTCAGCTTTTCTATGAGCTTTTATTTTCATTTCGATCTTACTTATATAAATAAAAGCACTTAAATTTCAAAAACGGCCAATAAAGCTTTTTTATTTTCCCTTCGACTTAAAACGCATAATCGAGATTCTGAAAAAAGCTCCGATTACCTCCCCCATTTCATCCATAGGCGTTTTCCGCATCCATAGCAATCGAGTAGGAGGGGGAGATTAACCCCCGTCCTCTCACACCACCGTACGTACGGTTCCGTATACGGCGGTTCAATTAAGATAGATGACGCAAGAATTCATAACGTTTTTGTAGACTTTTAAGCCCTTGGTTACTCCAATAGGGGTTTCCAAGGGTTTTGTGTAATATGGGACTTTTTGAAATTCGCCAGTAACCTTTACGACTGTTCCCCCATTCATAGGCTTTCCAGCTAGGAACTCCTAACTTTATGAGGTTGCGTATTCTGGTTTTTGGCTTTTTCCAGCTTTTCCATAAACACATCCGGAGTCTTCGTCGTATCCAGCTATCTAATTTTCCAAAGATACTCTTTGTGTCTGCTAATGCAAAATATCCACACCAACCAATTAAATATTGATTCAATTTCTCAATTCGATATTCCATTGGGTATGGCATCTTTCTTGATGTAATTTCTCGTACCTTTTTCTTCATTCGTTTTATACTCTCTCTGGCGATTCGAACTTTTGGCTCTTCTGAAGATGTAAAACTAAATCCAAGAAACTTCCGTTTCCATGGTCGGTCAACCGCCGATTTTTTCTCGTTGACCTTTAGACGTAGTTTCCCCTCAATAAATCGTTGAACACTAGCCATTGTTCGTTCCCCAGCTCGTTTCGACTTCACATAAATATTGCAATCATCGGCATAACGAACAAACTTATGTCCTCTTTTCTCTAATTCTTTGTCTAGTTCATCTAGTGCAATATTCGAAAGTAGAGGGCTTAGAGGGCCACCTTGCGGCGTCCCTTGTTCTGTACTTGAAACCACACCATTAATCATGACACCAGCTTGTAGATATTTGCGGATTAGCTTCAATAGTGGCTTTTCTTTAATCGTCTTGGCTAATGTGTTCATCAGCCTGTCATGATTCACTCGATCGAAGAACTTTTCTAAATCCATGTCCACTACCCATCTATAACCATCCCTGATATAACCTTTTGCTTTCCTTACTGCGTCATGGGCACTTCGATTTGGACGAAACCCATAACTATGTTCGGAGAACATAGGGTCATATATCCTGGATAGTACTTGGGCTATTGCTTGTTGAATCAAACGGTCTGTCACGGTTGGAATACCTAATAACCGAACACCGCCATCGGGTTTCGGGATTTCGACTCGTCGGACAGGCATTGGTTCATAGGTACCCTTGAGAATGGCTTCTTTAATGGATATCCAGTTTTCGACTATGTGCTGACGTAGGTTTTGTACGGGCATCATATCTACTCCATGGCTACCTTTATTCTTTTCTACTCTTTGTAAAGCTAAAAGCATATTCTCCCGTGACAGGATTCGTTTCAAGAGCATCGTTATTCTTCCTTCCGTGAATAGCTGGTCTTCTTATGCCAGTGCTCACTCCACCCTCCAAGAGGACCCCTGCGGGATTCACCGCTTCCTCCCTCAAGTGAGGTACTATGTTTTCTGTGTTCAACATGACGCACTGAATGCAAAGGGCTATTCTCTCTTAATTGTTCGGTCCTTCCGAATTGTTCTAGACCAATCCGTACTATGACCTCTGCTGACTTCTGATGGTTCAGCTACTTATCACTAAGTAGGTTATGAAGGGTACTTCACATATCCATCAGACCTCCCCGGGTAAGAGTGTAATCTTTCCTTCCATCTATCTGCTTCATTTACTCTATATCACCTTTGGCAGAAAGGACTTTGTTTTGTTATGCAAACTCATCCAATGATACCTAGCCTTATATGAAGTTCGTGTTCCTCAGACCGGAAGTTCGCCGCTCGCTTCCTTCAGATTCCGCGTCACCACGGACACCCTTGCGTTAGGCTAACCACTACTTCTGCCTTCGTGGCTCGGGACTTTCACCCTAGAGATTACACCCATGCCGGGCGCACATAAAAAAAACCGGGCGTGAAAATTCCACGCCCAGTTTCTTCTACCAGAATTTAAATCCCGGTGAACTTGGTGCATTTTCAATGATATCGATGACCGGTACTGTATAAGCGATTACAATTAGCACAACAGACAGACCGATCCAAATTTTCCAATTTTCTAGAAGCAATGGCGTTTTTTCCGCATCTTCATGAACTTCACCAACTGGAAATTCTTCCGTTCCTTTTGGAGCAGCCACTGCCAAATTTATAACAATATAAAGAATCATCAAAATGGCAACGAATAAGATGGCTCCGCCAACCGCCATGATAGTTTGATAAGACATCCATTCCAACGCCTGCGGATGGTCTCCATATGTTGTATAAGCGGTCCGCCGAGGAGCTCCAAACAAACCAACTGTATGCATGGCTCCTGACATTAGGAACATACCGATGCACCAGAAAACGGTTTGAATGATCCCTAATTTATTTAATCGCGGTGTTAACGTTCTGCCTGTTAAATGAGGAACCAACCAATAGGAAATACCAAAAAACGTCAACGCTACAGTGGTGGCCACTGTTAAATGGAAATGTCCTGTTACCCATAAAGTGTTATGAACGACTTGGTTCATTTGGTTACTTGCATTAATGATTCCGCCTGCTCCGCCAGGAATAAAAACGAGCATTCCCATAAACGGTGCAAAAAAGCGAACATCTGTCCACGGAAGTTTTTTCACCCAGCCAAACAGTCCGCTGGCCCCTTTTTCTCTTCCGCTTATTTCAAATGTTGCAAACAAAGCGAAAGCTGTCATTAAAGATGGAACAATGACCATAAACGTCAACACAATTTGCAAAAACTTCCAAAACGGAGTGATCCCAGACTCTAGTATTTGATGATGGAAGCCGACTGGGATGGAAAAAAGAACAAACAGTACAAACGCCAGTCTTGCAAGCGAATCGCTGAAAATTTTCCCGCCTATTATTTTTGGAATGATGACGTACCAGCACATATAGGCAGGCAATAACCAGAAATACACTAATGGATGGCCGAAATACCAAAAAAGTGTTCTGCTTAACAGCACATTGATTTTATCGACTAACCCGAAGGACCAAGGAATAAACTGGAATAATACCGTTACTGCTACGCCCAATGTTGCTATGATCCATAAAATCATTGTGGCAACTGCCATAAAGCTTAATAGAGGAGACGGTTTTCCTTCATTTTTCTTTTTCCAGACAGCGTATTGGCTAAACATGCCAGCTCCGCTTACCCAGCTGCCGACTACAACAAGCGTCAGACCGATATAAAACCATGGCGATGCTTTAAGTGGTGCATAAAAAGTGTATAGAACGGTCGCTTTATTTAATAAGATCATAACCGTTGTAATCGCTGTTCCAATCGTCATAAGCCAAAAGCCGATCCAACCCGCCTTTTTGGCAAACGGAGTTAAATCACCTGTCGTCCGACTCATGGAAGCATATAAAAAACCAATGATAAAAAATGTTGTAAAAACAAGTGCCAACAAAACGCCATGAGCAGTCAAAAGCTGATAATACCCGATCCCTGCCGGAAGCTCAAGCGTTCCGCTTCTAACAAAAGCCTGCAATAACCCGGCAATCGCTCCTAAAAACAATGCAATATAACCAACTGCAATATGGGCGAGCGCCAGCTTTCCATCGTTTGGGTGAAGCGCTGTATTTTTCATGCTTTTGTCACCTCAATTTTCGTGCTCATCATTTGGTGCCCAGTACCGCAATATTCGTTGCAAATTATTAAATAGCTGCCGGGTTTATGGAATGTATGTGTAAGCGAATTCACATGTCCCGGGGTCACCATCATGTTGACATTTGTGCCAACGATTTCAAGGCCATGAACAACATCTTTGCTTGTCACGATAATATGAACTTTTGCTCCCTCCGGTATTTTTATGTCATTCGGCATAAAGGCAAAAGCTTGAGAAACTATAACAAGTTCGTATTCGTTGTCTCCAATTTTCTTTAAGCCTGGTTGATTAAACGGCTCTGTCGTATCGACTTTTTGCGGATCCAATGTGGTCAGATCACTCGGCGGATGATGACCTTGTGCAAATGCACTGATGCCCACGATTGTTAAAAACATCACAAGCGTACCTATACCTATTAATAGCCAAACCTTTTCAAGTTTGTGCAAATGCAAGATGATCCCCCTCCTTTATAATCGTTGAATAAATAAGTAGTAAACTCCAAACCAAGAAAGTATTAAAAAAAGAGCCAGCATAAGAACAGATAAAAAAGTGCCAAATAACGAATATTCTTTCTTTTGAGCAATTTCCTGCTCTTTTTTATCGGAGATGAATTCTTTTGCCACCCATAACACCACCTTTTCTTCTTTTAAAAAAATTGTAGTTTAGCTTACGTTAGTCAATCTGTGAAAAAAATCACATTTTCCATAGTACTTTTTGACAGTATGTTGAACAAAAAACATTGCATTCACACTGAATCTTCTATCATTAGGAAGCTAGGAGCCAAAATGAACGGGACACATTTTTGGATGAAGCTCTGGCTATGACCTTTGAATCGGTTAAGAAGGTCACCCTTTCATTTCTTTGCACAAAAAAACGCCTGTCCCGATATAGTAGACAGACGTTTATATTTACATATATTTAACTGCAGCAACAGCAAGAAGAACCCATGCAATTAAAAATGAAATGCCTCCAAGCGGCGTAATTGCACCTAACACTTTGATCTGCGTCACACTTAATATATACAGGCTTCCGGAAAACAGGAGAATACCGATGAGCATCAGCCACCCGGCCCAATTTGCATAGCCTGCCTGCGGATGCTGCTGCAAAAACAGAGCCGTGACAAAAAGGCCTATCGAATGGAACATTTGATATTGTACACCTGTTTGCCATGTCTCCAAATATTTTTGCGGAATTTTCCCTTCCAAACCATGGGCGCCGAATGCTCCTAAAGCTACAGACAAAAAAGCACCGACGGCTCCAAGAATGAAAAATATTTTCATCATCTTCACCCCTTTTTCCCTTCATCTTACCTTATCGTCCGTTTTTTTTAAATGAAGATTTTACAGATGACAAGATTTTGTTAGAAATCAAAAATAGATTCTCCATTTGCATCGTCTTCGACCAACAAACGTTCTTTCATTGTCAGCGTTTTGCTGTTTGCATTTCCGATCATTTTTTCCAGCTCTAATGGAGTTATTTCACTTTCGCTTTTTGGCTCTTGACTAGCTGAAAAATCATAATTTTCCTCTTGTTGATCCAAAATAACATCACATAAAGAACGGATGACAAGAAGCCGGGCTTTTAGATCATGAGGTGTTCCTGCTGCCTTTGCCTTTTTCAGTTCCTCCTCCATTTTTCCTATTATGCTTGAGACCGGTATATTCAACTCCTATCGCTCCTTATTGAAAGATAATGATCTTGCTTTTTTATCATATTTGATTTTTTCCTTATTGACAAACTTGTCTGCTTCATTCACTTTTCATAACAAACTTGTTACAATAAGTAAGGAATTTTTGAGCACAAGGAGGGCCTGCAGATGGACAATCAATATTTGCAAACAATAAACGGCGATTTATGGTTAACAGAAGATGAAAGAGAAAATTTAAAAATCAGCTATAGAATCAAAGAAGTGCTTTTTTCAAAGCAATCCCCTTTTCAACATGTTATGGTATTGGATTCATATGATTTTGGCCGCATGCTAGTGCTAGATGGAGTTGTGCAAACCACTTCTATTGATGGGCATATATATAATGAAATGATTTCCCATATCCCGCTCAATCTCCACCCAAATCCGGAAAAAGTGCTGATCATCGGCGGCGGAGACTGCGGTGTTGCCAGAGAAGTGTGCAAATATGATTCAGTGAAGGAAATCGATATGGTGGAAATTGACGAGCTTGTCGTTTCCGCATGCAAGGAGCATCTGCCTGAAGTGTCAGGAAACTTAAGCGACCCGCGCGTAAATTTCTTATTTATTGACGGCGTGAAATATGTAGAAAACAAACAAAATGAATACGATGTGATCATTGTTGACTCTTCTGACCCGATTGGACCGGCAGAACAGCTGTTTTCAAAAGATTTTTATACCAACCTATATAAAACGTTAAAAGACGATGGCCTCATGGTATGCCAAAGTCAATCGCCTGTTTTCCATTTGGATGTTTTAAAACGGTCTTATAGCCATATTCAATCTTTATTCCCGATTACAAAACTATACACAGCTGTTGTTCCTACATATCCGGGAGGACTATGGAGCTTTACAATCGGATCGAAAAAATATGAAGATGTAAAGTCGGACAATTTTTCGAAAGATACAAAATATGTAAATCAAGCCATTCTCGAAGGATGCTTTAAGCTTCCTGAGTTTTTGCAGCAAGCATTGAAATAATGGACCCTGGCCCAAAAGTCATTGAAAGTTGGCTTTTGGGGCCTCTATTTGTTTTAACAAAAAACACACTTTCTAGTAAAAATGCAAGCGTCAAACGAACAATAAAGAAAGAACTGTGTGCTGCAAAATAAAGTACATAATATTGCAATCAGACAAAGACGAGAATTTGCTTAAAGAAACGCAAAAAGTGAGAGGCGATGGTAAAGCACCTCTCATTTAGATAAAATCTCTTTTGCAACTGGGAATTCGCCTATGCTGGTATTCGCCAGCTACTTTCAAAAATACAAAAGCCAATGAAGAAAAACGAGCTGTTTTCTCCACTTACTTCATTTAGCGACTTTATCAGAAAGTCTAAAATATGATATGTTGCTTATTTTTCAAACAGTTTACAAATAAATGGGATGCCAATCATCAAATGGTATTTTGATAACTTGATGAAACTATTTGTGAAATATACTCACCTACTAAAACAACTAATCCCGCAAAAACTGCGGAAAAAACGGCTTGTTTCATAATAATCATTTCTCCCCCAATTGGGGAAAGACTATAGAATATTTACTATAATTATACTTTCTATACTGGGACGCCAGTTACATATTCAGATAAAATAGCCCCTACGATAGCTCCTGCAACTGCTCCACCAATTCCACCTTTAATTATTGCTCGGAAATCAGTTTTAGTTAACCAGAATTCGACTCGGACGAGTGTGCTCTTTTATTATTTTGTTGAAAGAATCTTTTTGCATACTGGAAAAAGGTTATCTTCATCTTTTGCAAATTTTCTTAATAGGTTTTCAGTAACTTCAATTGAAAAACTTTGTTTGTCTTCATCAGTGAGAGAAAGTGTTTCAATGACATACTGATGAAACTCCTGAAGATTTGGAAATTCACCAGTTTTTCTATACATTCTTTCTGTTTTACTGACTAATAAGGTTAATTTATGATACTTAGTTGCATCAATATTTAATTTTAAAAGAACATAGTCTATATCATTTTTATCAATATGTTTGTTTGTTTCAACAAGTTCAACCAATAGTTTCATTACTTTACCCAGTTTTTGTGTTAATTGATATGTTTCTTTATCAAGTCTGTTAATTTGTTCAATTTCTTCTTCAATATGTTTAATTCTATCCTCTAATTCTTTCATTCATACTTCCCCTCCCTACCTATGTGTCTTACACTGGAGCCAAAAATTCAATAGCTTCTCTAATTACGGAGGCTACAATTCTAGCTGTGGTTTTTCCTAGAGGTTTTTTTAATGCTTGATAAACAGCATCTTCTATCTTACCATAGGTTAAATTTTCCACACTTTCTAATTAATTTTCTTAAAGCAGGTTTAACGTAAGTATGCATTAAATTTCCTACTTTAACAGTTGCGTCTTTCCCTAAAGTTTTACCTACAAAATTAGTTATGGTAGTAGTGTTACTAATCGCCCATTTTAAAGCTTTTTTAACTGCATAGCTAGGAACAGAGTTTGTTTGAACGCCGCTAAGTCTAACTGGGTCAGTTACTGTAATAGAACCTGGTCTATCTAATTGATAATTTTTAGCAAAACTATTATAGTCGAGAACTAACTCTTTTTTCTCATTATTTAAAGCATCATAATCATTTTCAGTTGGTAATACAGTAGTTGGTTCATTTGTCGCAGCACTTGTTTTATTACCTTCAAATCCTACGAATGTTGTTAATAGTATTGCTGAAGAACTTAAGATTAAGATACCTTTTTTAACATATTTTTCCTCCTTGTAATAAATAAAATTGTTAGGAATGATCGTACTTTGTCAAATCCTCTACTCCGCAAAGAACAAAGCGATGCTTTTGTAGTCTTGAGATATTGGTCATTTGCTTCGAACCTCCTTTCTATTTGAAAGACGTTTTACAAGTCTATATTGCTTCAATATTTCCTAAAAAATCCTTTTATGCGCAAATATGACAGATTCCAATGCAATGACGAGTGTGCACAAATCTATTCTTGAAGAAAAACCGAGGCAGAAAGTGCGCCCCGTCATATTAAAGGCAATCGGTCGTTCCGCAGATTTTCTTTTCGAGGGCTTTCGAAAGTCCAAACGGAGTTGGAATTGTGGCCATGGAACACAATCTATTGAAAGCGTCCGGAAAATCATTCACTTTCAACAGAATCTCCAAAAAAATAAAAAGACGGATGAAGAAAAACTTTATGATGTTTCTTCATCCGTTTTATTTTTGGATAGTCCCTTTTTCATGTTTCCACATATCACGCAAACGGCAGGCAGCAATTAAATGTCATTATCGCTGATGCACCAGTCAATTTTTTCTGATCCGATGGACTTTAAAAATTGATTTGCTTTAGAAAAAGGCCTGCTGCCAAAAAAGCCTCTGTTTGCCGAAAATGGCGATGGATGCGGCGACTCAATGACAAAATGCTTATTCATGTTAATCATTTCTTTTTTCGCCTGTGCATGCCTTCCCCATAAAATAAAGACGACTGGACGCTCTCGCTCGTTTAAACAGCTAATCACTCGATCGGTAAATTGTTCCCATCCTTTTCCTTTATGAGAATTGGCTAGTCCCTGCCTTACCGTCAGCACAGTGTTCAATAATAGAACACCTTGCTTCGCCCATTTGACAAGATGACCGTGGTTTGGAGGCTTGCAGCCGAGATCGTTCTCAAGCTCGATGAAAATATTTTTCAGAGACGGCGGCTGAGCAATCCCCGGCTTTACGGAAAAGCTTAATCCATGTGCTTGATTTGGCCCATGATACGGATCTTGGCCTAAAATGACAACCTTTACTTCTTCATAAGGCGTGTAATGCAAAGCATTAAAAATGTCGTACATATCCGGATAAATCGTATGATGGGCATATTCCTGCTTCAAAAATTCCCGCAGCTCTTTGTAGTATGGCTTTTCAAACTCTTCTTTCAACAGTCCCCACCAATCATTTTTTAAAATCTGCTTCAACGTTTGCCACCCTCTTAGCTTCTACTGATCTATCACTATTTTTAATGTTATGATGATTCGGCTTTTTTTGTCAAAGGGTGACAGCTGTCGCTAATATTTTGCAAAATGTTCCACATGAAACATTAAGGCTTTCGACAGAAGCAAGAGGGCAAAAATCGCAGTAAAGACTGAAATATCAACTTTTTTGCCGTTCCCATTTTAAAGTGAGAAGCTTGGTGCCCTAAATGTACGAAAAACATTTGATGCATTTTTATCACGTTTAAACACGCCGGAATGCTCCAAGATAACGCAAATGTTCTGACGATTCTATTGATTTTCGTCTGTTAGAAACTCGCAGGTAAACGGAATATCCATTCATTTTTAACAATTACCGAATAGCCAAATGAGACAAAGCTCGTCATTGAAAAAATGCTGAAACAGACGGACAAGGCCTACGACATCAAAGGTGCTGCCCCCCTCGATGCTTTAATGTGGCAGACGCCCATAAGGAAGGCATTTTAGGCGAGGGTCATGATCCTGAGGCACACCTCATCCCAATCATTTGCTAGAAGAGGTTTCGAGCTTGATGTCGATACACAAGACGGAAATAATTTTTTTGCTTACTCCTTTATTCAAGTTCACAAAAAAATTATTTATGTTTCTTTTTGATTACAAATTTTTTCGTAATTGCAGCTTTTTTTGAATAGTTCTTTGCATAAGCACATAATTTTATAAAGAGAATGAACAGAAAGGACAGGTTTAAAAACATATGAGCATAAAGAAAATCTATATAGGTATCGCATTTATTTCTTGTTTCTTTTTTATTCTTTCATCACCAGTTGCAGCTGAACAAAAGATTGATGGTCAGCTGATCATAATAAACAAGAGCGTAAATAAACTGGCATTTTTTGAAGACGGAATTCTTCAAAGAGTATTTCATGTCGCAACAGGAAAATATGCTCAGCTAACTCCAGAAGGCATTTTCCCCATTGTCACAAAAATTAAAAACCGCCCTTATTTTAAAGAAAAGATTCCAGGAGGAGACCCGAGAAATCCATTGGGTGATCGCTGGCTTGGTCTTGATGCTTTGGGATATTATGGAAATAATTTTGCCATTCACGGCAATAATAATCCAAGATCGATTGGAACGTATGCAAGCAGCGGATGTGTCCGCATGCATAACGCCGAAATTCGCTGGCTCTTTGAAAAAGTTGAGCTGCATACGCCAGTCATTATTCTAAAATCCAATAAAAGCTTTGACGTTATTGCAAAAGAGCACGGATATTATACTGAACAAGGGGTTCCTGTCACTATTCGGAATGGAAGAGTGCTGTTTGCAAGGGAACAGTTAACGAAATCACCCGAAAATATGTATTCACCGCAGGGAGCTTTTGCTAAACAATAAACCATGGGGCGGAGACGGAGCAAGCAGCTGAATTACTCCGTTCCACTCAAAAGGTTTGCTGAATTAGACGAAATCGGGAAAGTATTGAGCATTTAGTCTCTCCGTTCCATGCGAAGCCAGTTGCAACATCGGGGTGATCACGCTTCTTCTTGATGTTTCATAAAATCAACAGTTGCGATGATGCCTTGTTCGTAAGGAGTTTTTGGCAGCGGCCCGATTCTTTTTTCAAATTTTTCACCCGATAATACGACAGGCTCTTCGACTAAGTACATCATTTCAACCATTTCCTTCATCATCGGGCTGAATAACCCTAAAAAATAAATCATCGATTTCGTGACAACACTTACTTTCTTTTCATATTGAAGCTTTTCCCTCAAGATTTGAATAATTTCCCGTCCGGAAATAACTCCCGCCCCCGGTATATTCCAGTGCTCATGATAGGTATCGTCCCTTAATGCAAGCTCAACTAAAGCTTTGGCACCGTCCGGCAAAAAAATATATTCCCTCGGTATATTTAAATCCCCGATAAATTGAGATCGTTTATTTTGGACAACTTTTTTTAACGTATGATGCAACAATGTTTTTTCCCCACATGGACCGTAAAAATCGGGGAAGTGAGCGATCAAGTAGTCTACTCCGCTCTTTTCCACCATTTCAGCAAGCCGCAATCGTATTTTTCCTTTTTTAGTATGAGGATTTTTCGGATCAGTCTCGGACATTGTTTTTCCATTTGACCGTCCATATGCATAAATATTATCAACGACAACAAGCTTAGCTTTTTCTTTTTTTGCTGCCGCCAGCACATTTTCCATGATGATCAATAGATCTCTCTCCCACTGCGGATACGGTATGTTAATGGCATGGAAAATCCATTCCGCACCTTCGCATGCTTGCAAGATGCTGGATCGATGGAGGGCATCTCCAGCGACAATGCTGACGCGATCGTTCAAACGGTGAAACATTTTTTTCATTTTTTCTGTATTGCGGGCTACGGCGACAACCTCAATATTCTCTCTATTGAGCAATTCATGAACTAAATTGTAGCCCATTCCGCCTGATGCACCTAAAATAACCGCTTTTTTCATCCTTTTTACCTCCGATCTTAAAATTAACCATTGGTCAATAATATGCAAAAAAGTAAATAAGCTTAAGTGCTTATTACTTTTTTCAACTTAAAAATCCTTTGATTAAAAAAGCAACATATTGTTCAGCAAGTCCTTCCATATCTTTATACTCAGCATCGGTCTGTACATATTTCGTTACAAAACCGCTTACTGCAAGAAACAAACACCAAATGACTGTTGGATTTGCTTTATCTGGAGCAAACTGAAAAATAGCCTGCGCAAAACGTTCATATGACTTATTCGGCTCTTGCTCCATCAGCATATCAAGCTCGAGATTTTGTGTTAAAAACATCAGCTTATAATGACTTTTATATGTCAGCCCGAATTCAATAAACTTTAACAAGATCGTTTTTACAGCTTCTTCTTTAGAAGAATACGAGGCTTGCAGCACTTTTTCTAACAGCCCGTCTAAAAATTGAAAATCCGTCTGCACAATTTTATAAAAAAGCTCTGCTTTATTTTGAAAATGATAATAAAGCGCTCCATGTGTGCAGTGCAATTCTTTGGCGATTTCTCGCATGGAAACATGTTCATATCCATTTATGACAAAAAGCTCTCTAGCAGCATTCATAATTGCCTCTTTCGTTAATTCAGTGTCTTTTTTTCTAGGAGCCAATTGTTCCATTCCTTTCTTAACAACAACAAGCGTGCCTCTGATTTTGGCGTGTTGGCATTTAGCTGCATTCTTATTTATTAACCGATGGTTAATTATATTTTAATCCTTTTTTTGTTTTTAAGCAAATGTTTTTCTCTTCTTATGGTACAAACTGCTATAATGTTGTTATAAAATCTTTACAGCTGGATGGAGGTAACAAAATGACAATGAAAAAAGCCTTGACGATCGCAGGTTCCGATTCCAGCGGTGGAGCAGGTTTACAAGCGGACTTAAAAACGTTCCAAGAATACGGAGTTTATGGAATGACTGCGGTCACTACAATTGTAGCAATGGATCCTCATAACGGATGGCAGCATCAAGTATTCCCTATTGAAATCGATACCATAAAGGCCCAGCTCGCAACGATTATAGAGGGAGTCGGTGTAGATGCCATGAAAACCGGAATGCTCCCGACAGCAGAAATTGTCGAGCTGGCAGCAGATACAATTAAAAAATATAATTTAAAAAACACGGTCATCGATCCTGTCATGGTATGCAAAGGGGCAGATGAAGTGCTTTATCCCGACCATGCGGAAGCGATTCGCAATTCTCTGACAAAAGTCGCGACGGTTATTACTCCAAATCTCTTTGAAGCAGGGCAATTGAGCGGGTTAGGTACTATTCAAACGGTCGATCAAATGAAAGAAGCAGCTGCCATTATTCATGATCTTGGTGCAAAATATGTTTTGGTGAAAGGCGGCGGAAAGCTTGAACATAAATATGCTGTTGATGTTTTATATGACGGAAAGGATTTTGAAATCCTAGAAGGCGAACGAATCGACACAACCTATACACATGGTGCTGGGTGCACATATTCAAGCGCGATTACAGCTGAACTAGCAAATGGCAAAACGGTTAAAGAAGCCGTTTATTCCGCCAAAAAGTTTATTACAGCAGCCATCCGCCATTCCTTTCCTTTAAATCAATATGTCGGCCCAACTTGTCATGCCGCATTAAGATTATACGAATAAATAATAGAGCCGAATCGATTAGCTCACGACCATTGTGGCTGTTCGTTCGGCTCTTTTCATGTTAATAATCCATATTTTTAACTTTTTGCTTTACTTCCTCAATATTTCTCATTTTATTTTCCCAGCACAATTCGCTCAGATCAACAGGGTATTCGGCAGGATTTAAAATGCGTTTATATTCATCCCATAACAGCTCCAAATTTTCTTTTACATATGACCGGATTTCTTCCAATGAAGGACATTCATACGTAAGCTCGCCATCAACAAAAATATCGTGATGCAAATCCTTTGCCGTAAAATCGGTTACATATTTTTTGATAAATGTATGGACAGGATGGAACATTTTCAGCCGCTTTTCTTTTTGCGGCTGTTCAAAATGTAATGTAATATAATCTCCTTCAGCCCTCTTATCCTTGTTGTTGATAATTCGATATACATTTTTCAAGCCTGGTGTTGTCACTTTTTCCGGATTTGATGAAATTTTTATTGTATCGACTAATTTGCCGTCGTCCCCTTCAATGGCAACCAATTTGTACACAGCTCCCAATGCAGGCTGGTCGTAGGCGGTAATCAGCTTCGTTCCAATTCCCCACACATCGATTTTCGCTCCTTCAGCTTTTAAATTGACAATCGTATGTTCATCAAGATCGCTCGAAGCTATAATTTTTGCGTTATGGAAACCAGCATCATCAAGCATTTTTCTCGCTTTTTTGGACAGATAAGCCAAATCCCCGCTGTCAAGGCGAATACCGATAAAATTAATTTTATCGCCAAATTCTTTTGCAACCCGAATGGCATTCGGAACACCGGAGCGAAGCGTATCATATGTATCCACCAAAAAAACGCAGTCTTTATGAGTACTTGCATATTTACAAAATGCAACATATTCATCACGATACGTTTGAACAAATGCATGTGCGTGGGTTCCGGAAACAGGAATTCCGAAAATCTTCCCTGCTCGGACATTGCTTGTCCCATCAAAGCCGGCAATATAAGCTGCACGGGTTCCCCAAATAGCTGCATCCATCTCATGGGCTCTTCTTGTTCCAAATTCAAGCGCTGATTCATTTCCAATAATTTGTTTAATTCTTGAAGCCTTTGTTGCGATAAGCGTTTGATAGTTCACAATATTTAAAAGAGCTGTTTCAATAAGCTGCGCTTCCCCTAGAGGGGCTTCCACACGTAAAATCGGTTCATTTCCAAATACAAGCTCTCCTTCTTTCATGGACCGAATCGTGCCGGTAAAACGAAGGTTCTCCAAGTAACGGATAAAATCTTCTTTGTAATTCAGCTCTTCCCTTAAATAAGCAAGGTCCTCTTCTGTGAAGCGGAAATTTTGTATATAATCAATAATTCGTTCCAGGCCGGCAAAAACAGCGTAACCGCTCCCAAAAGGAAGTCTTCTAAAAAACAACTCAAAAACTGCCTTTTTTTGGTGGATGTCATCCCTCCAATACGATTCGACCATGTTGATTTGGTATAAATCGGTATGGAGCATCAAACTATCATCATTATACATTTTCATCATCATGAAACCCCCATAATATTTAATCGCTGTCTGTTCCATACGGAATGTTGAAATGTCCAAGAGGCCCATTTGTGTCTAGCGGTGATGACAGATGGATGAAGCCTGTTCAGCAAAAATTTGAAACCTTTCAGAGCAGGCATCCCCTTCAAGCTTCCTTGCAATCTATCAGATCTTTCTAACGGGCTTAATCGTTGAAACAAATCTCAAGGACGAATCTCCATTATATTATGAAAGCACTAACCGTATTGTACTCCTTTCTATACCGTCATTCAATATTTGCCAAAATTAGTGTCCATTTTAAAAGCCGAAATTACCTAATCCTGCTTCTTTTACTATAAGAGGGCGATTTTGGCAAATTTGTCAAATAATCGGGATAATCCGTAATAATTCCATCGACATTCATGGCCATCAAATGTTGAATATCGTGTATATCTCTAGCTGTATAAGGCATAATTTTCATGCCGCTCTGATGAATCATATAAACTAATTTAGGGGTTACAAGCGCTTTATTCGGATTGATATATGTCGCAAATGCTGCATATTGCTGTAAATGCTCCTCCGTAATAGCGCCATGTCTATATCCGATGAGCACTCCAAGAGAAATCGAAGGCAAGACACTGTGGAATTCCTGTAAAAAAGCGGTATCAAAGGATTGAACGACCACATTCAGTTGCTGATCCCCTTTTTCGATCAGTTCTTTTGCCAACCTCTCTACAATGCCGAACTGCTTTTTCGGTTCTTTAACTTCTATTAAAAAATTGATCTTCCCCCTGTATTTCTTAAGGACATCGCATAAAAGGGGTATTTTTTCTCCGGAAAATTTTCGATGAAACCAGGCTCCAGCATCAAATTGTTTTAGTTCTTCATATGTGAAATTTTTAACTAAACCTGACCCGTTTGTTGTACGATCAATCGTTTCATCATGAATAACGGCGAGCAACCCGTCTTTCGTCATCCGTACATCCAATTCTAAATAATCCGCCTTCATGTCAATAGCGAGATCAAAGGCTGCAAATGTGTTTTCCGGAGCATATCCAGATGCTCCCCGGTGTGCGACGGCAATTGTTTTGTTAGGCTCTTTTTGAAAATGAAATATTTTATAAAAAAAGCGGTGAACATAATAACGAACATAATCAAGCATGCATAACCATCCCCGTTTTTTTGGATTTATACTAAATAATAATCACTTACATTAATTTATAACATTTTTTTTACAATTTTATTTTTCTTTTGCAGGATATTTCGTTTTGGAATAGAATAGTATTTAGAATATAAAAAAATTTTTAATTAACGCATCTTACAACACACCATTGTTTCCAGCCTGCACCTCATGATGAGAAGTTTTGGCCAAATCTCCTCTTCATAACACCCATTTCGCTTTTGTCCCGGATTATGCCCTATGCAAAAAATCTTAAGTTCAAGGAGAGTGATGGGATGATTAGAAAAGACGTGATGACAAAAACATGGGGAAATAAAGAAATTGTGACAAGTCCGTTTTATGGTGTCATAAAAAAAATTATGACCGAAGCAAAAAACCGGATTTATGAATGGGAACCGTTGTTTACCATTCAAACGGATGAGGGTACTCTTGTCCAAATCAGCGTCGGTATTGGAGGAATCATTGACAAGCTGTTCGTCAAAGAGGGAGATCGGGTTATTCCTGGAGCAGTCTTAGCATATATTGATGAAGATTTAATAGTCACTGGCAGCGATTAAGAATTAGGACCCCTAAGAAGAAAAAAGGGGTCCAGTAATAGCTACTTGTATTGAGCAACAATTTTTCTCAACCGGTTATTTAACGATTTAAGCATCCAATCCCGAAAGATCTCCTGTTTTTCTTCCAATGTTAAATAATACTCGGCGCCAGCTCTCCCCTTTGCAAGATCCGTTATATGTTTAATTGACAAGGCAGCAGCAACGGAAATGTTTAAGCTTTGCACAAATCCTTTCATAGGAATTACAAACGTTCTGTCAGCCATGTCAACCGCCTCTTTTGAAACACCGCTATGTTCATTTCCAAAAACAAGGACAGTCGGTCTGCTTACATCAAGCTTTTCAAGAGGAACAGCCTGTTCACTCAAATGGCTAACATATATTTGATATCCTTTCTTTTTTAATTGACTGATGGCTGCACAAATATCTGATTGATAATCAATTGTCAGCCATTTGTCTGCACTTTTCGTCACCAATTCATTAGGAGCAAAAGGCGCTCTTCCTGTTACAACCGTTACATTCTGCACGCCAAAAGCTTCGGCAGAACGAAGAACAGCCGCTTGATTATGGCCGTCATCCACCGCTTCCAACAATATGGATACGTAACGAGTCCGTTCCTTCAATACCTCATATAAGCGATTCAGCCTTTCCGGCACAATCATATCAAGAATTTGGCGATCCTCATCATTTACAATCTTCTCTTTCAGCAATAATTCCACAATATTATTTTCTTTATTAACATTCACATCCCTTTACCTCCTTGAAAGCACGTGCGGGCAAGAAGATCGAACGTTCTCATTTATTATACGTCTTCTCCAAAAAAAATCTACCTCCTATAGCTGGACACGTTATAGATCAGATTAAATATAAACAGTTTATCCACATTATCTTTGTACTGTTTCGTTCGTACTCATTGGGCAAAAACAACAAAGTATCAAAATTTGTTTTTTAAAAGAAGAGAATTTCCGCAAAGCTTCTTTGTATATATCAACGTATATTCACAGGAAATCCCCCTAATATAAACAGCTTTTACACATATTTTATCCACATATCCACATTAACTATCCACATTTCGTATTGGCACATTTGTTCCCTACTACATATATGATTAAATAATTCACATTTGTTGATAAACTTATCCACTTATGCACAGTTTACAAACGGAAAACACTCAATTGCTTGTTTTGAACAAAAAAATCCCGAAAAGAGGTTTCGTAACCTTTTTTCGGGACGCTTATGTTAATAGTGATGTTGATGGCCTAAGGACATAACCCATATAGACCCTGCAACAATGACAATTGCGATATAGATCCCGTAATAAATCATTGTTGCCTGCCAAGAACCGCTCTCTCCTTCTTTCATATGCATGAACAGCAAAAGCTGAATAAACGCTTGGCAAAATGCTAAAACGACAATTAATGTAATAATCGTATTTGTCGGCAGATCGGTTGAAAATGTAATCCACACCGCCAATAACGTCAATATTATAGACAACAAAAACCCGAAGACATGCTTCCAAGGAAATCCTTTTTCGTTTTGTGCCAAGTTAACTCACCATCCCTGTCAAATAGACGAGTGTGAAGAGGAAAATCCAAACGACATCAAGGAAATGCCAATATAGACTTGAAATAAACACTTTTCTTGCCGTATCCGCGTTAAGGCCTCTTTTCAGCACCTGCAAAATGATAATCAAAATCCAAAATATCCCGATCGTAACATGAAGCCCGTGCGTTCCAACAAGAGCGAAGAAGGATGAAAGGAACGCGCTTGTTTGCATTGTTGCACCTTCATGAACAGCATACAAAATGAACTCTTCTATTTCAAAGTACAAAAAACCGATTCCCAACAATATCGTAACAATCAGCCAGCCGATCATACCGGCTTGCTTGCCTCTTCGCATTTCATAAACGGCAAGACCGCAAGTGAAGCTGCTTGTAAGCAGAAGAAAAGTTTCAATCAAAACTGTTTTCAATTCATACAATTCCTCTGGACCTGGTCCGCCCGCTGTTCTGGAGACGAGAACAAGATAAGTAGCAAAGAGGGTGGCAAACAGGGCAAGCTCTGCCCCGAGAAAAATCCAAAAACCTAAAATATTTAATTGATTTTGTTTCGTTGAATACTCAAGTGGAAGATTCGATTGTTTTGGAGCAATTTCCGACATGTTACTCCCTCCCTGCTTCCGTCTGTTTAATTTCTTCGACCGGCACATAGTATCCATCATCATATTCAAAAGAGCGCAAAATCATGCAGATGATAACGCCGATCAATCCGATGATCGCAACCGGCATCCATTCGAAAACTAAACCGAAGCCGGCTATAAAGAAGAAGATCGACATGATGAAAGGCCGCCCCGAATTTGATGGCATATGGATTGGTTTATATTCCGGCTCCTCTTCTTCTTTTCCTTCTTTCCGTTCCTTCTTCATCATCCACCAAGCGTCAAGACCTTTTACCTGCGGTGTTACGGCAAAGTTGTAATGCGGTGCAGGCGACGGAATAGACCATTCCAGCGTCCGGCCATCCCAAGGATCTCCCGTGAGGTCACGCTCGCCTTTAAAGTACGTGTACACAACATTAATACACAGGAAGATAAAGCCGATTCCCATCATAACTGCGCCAATAGTCGAAATGACGTTTAATTCCGTCCAGCCGGCATCTGCCGGATATGTGTAAATTCTTCTTGGCATGCCCATAAATCCTAAAACATATTGCGGCAAGAAACATACATTAAAGCCAAGGACGAAAAACCAGAACGTAATTTTGCCGAGCTTTTCATTTAAAATGACGCCAAACATTTTCGGATACCAATAATGAAGCGCTGCAAAGACAGCAAAGACCGTACCGCAAATTAACGTATTATGGAAATGGGCTACAAGGAAATACGTATTATGATATTGGTAATCGGCCGCAGCCATCGAAAGCATCACACCTGTAACCCCGCCGATGACGAAAGTTGGAATAAACGCCAAAGACCATAGCATCGCAGATGTGAATTTGATTCGACCTTTATATAAAGTGAAGAGCCAGTTAAAGATTTTTACCCCTGTCGGTATGGCTATCGCCATCGTCGATACAGAGAAAAATGCATTAACCGGGGCTCCTGAACCCATTGTGAAAAAGTGGTGCACCCAAACGAGCATACTTAATACAGAAATCGCCACCATGGACCAAACCATGGCTGTATAACCGAAAAGACGTTTTCTTGCAAACGTTGAGACAACTTCCGAAAAAACCCCAAACGCTGGCAAAATGGCAATATACACTTCCGGGTGCCCCCAAATCCAGAACAGGTTCGCCCAATGCATTGGCACTCCATCGCCTGAAAGCGTAAAAAAGTGAGTGCCAAATATTCTGTCCAACGTCATTAATGCTAAAGCAACCGTCAATACCGGAAAAGCGAAAACAACCAATATAGACGTAATAAGTGTTGCCCATGTAAACATCGGCATGCGCATTAAAGTCATTCCAGGAGCTCTCATTTTTAGAATCGTTACAATGAAATTAATACCGGAGATTAATGAACCGATCCCTGAAATTTGCAATCCTAATAAATAATAATTTTGGCCCGGCCCCGGGCTGAGTTCATTTCCAGCAAGAGGCATGTATGCCGTCCACCCTGCATCCGGTGAGCCGCCGATCACAAATGAAATGTTGAACAGCAAGGCGCCAAAGAAAAACGTCCAGAAGCTGAGTGCATTCAAATACGGGAACGCCACATCTCTAGCTCCAATTTGGAGAGGAACTGCAATGTTCATGATCCCGAATATGAACGGCATTGCCATAAATAAAATCATAATGGTTCCATGTGTAGTGAAAATTTCATTATAATGCTGTGAATCTAAAAACGTATTATTTGGCACTGTCAATTGGGCGCGCATTAAAAGTGCGTCTACGCCCCCTCGGAATAGCATTAATACGGCGGAAATAATATACATAATCCCTATTTTTTTATGGTCAACAGTCGTTAGCCACTCTTTCCACAGCCATTTCCATTTTTTAAAATAGGTTAATACAAAAACGATACCAATAATTGTTAATACAATGGCTGCATCCGCCATATATATAAGGGGTTCGCCGGTAACGAAAAATTCATCCCATTTCACAGCACGTTCCTCCTTCCTTCCGATTAATGTCCTTCGTGCTGATAGCTTTCATGTTCACGATTATCATGATGATCAGATTCAACTTCCTCCAATTTTATGGTACCGTGCTTTTCTTTTGCAGGGATATTGTCTAAATGCTCACCTGGCTTCGCAAAATCAACCCACGCCAAATGTGTTCCAGAAAAAGTCAATTTATCTTTTAAAACTCCGACTTGGATGATTTCGTTAAATTGTTTTTTCGTCAGCAATGGAGCTGATGCTTGTGTTTCTTTCACCCATTTATAAAAATCTTCTTTTTCCATTGCGTTCACATCAAATGTTTGATGGGCAAATCCTTCTCCTGTAAAATTTGAATTCCGCCCTTTAAACGTCCCGACATGATCAGCCTGCAAATAAAGAGTCATTCCCATTCCAGCCATATTATATTTTTGTCCGCCCAACTCTGGAATCCATAAAGCGCTCATCCCGCCGACAGCTGTCAATTTAAATTCAACTGGAACATCTTTTGGAATGTTGACATAATTGACTGTTTCAATATTTTCCTCCGGATAGCTGAAAATCCATTTCCAATCGGCTGCTGTCGCATGAATTACAATTGGTTCAACTCCTCTAGATTCCTTCGGCGGTTTTTCAAGCTCAAAAGTCGCCTTAACCGTTGGTATCGCCAATGCAATGACAATCAACACAGGAATAGCTGTCCAAATGATTTCCAGAAGTGTATTTCCGTGCTGGTCAGGAGGCTCATAATCAAGATTTTCCGGTCTCTCCCTATATTTCCATAAAATAACTGCAAATAGCACAAAGATGACAACAATAATAAACAGCATAAACCAAATTGACCAAAGGATTAAATCCTTTTGAACCTCTGCTACAGGTCCTTTCGGATTTAATAAAACAAAGCGTTCACTGCAACCTGTCAACAAAAAAAGCAATGACAGTGGTAAAACCTTCATAAACAAGTTCAACCATTTTTGTTGTTGTGCCGGCATTTTCGATCCCTCTCAAATCAGAAATGTTTTCAATTTTCATAAAAAACCGACTTAATCGATTCAAAAAATAATTGAGTTGTAAATGAACTTTATCACATTTTTATCGAAATAAACTTTAATTCAAAAAACAGTCAAGAAACGATAAATTTTTTGTAAAATTTTTGCCACGAATCTGACACAATATAGAGAAATTCCGTTTTTTCAGGGAATCTTCTCTATATTTTCCATATAAAAGCTAATGGGAATGTATTTTCGAGGGATGTACGTGAAGAAGCTGAAAAATGACGTTTTCATCTGATTTCTTGAACCGATGTATCATTTAAATTTGCCAAGTGAGGAAATAAGCAGAATGGGTTAGCAGCCGATATGCCTAGACCTTGCCTAGTCAGGGGAAAAATAAACAAATTCATACTGAAAGGAAGAGTTCGGATAAATGACTTACATACAATTTTCTGTTCAAAAATAAAGCTCCTATCTTCATAAAATCGAGATAGGAGCTGAAGCTTTAATGTAAATTCAATCCTTTTTTCTCAACAAATTGCTTCATGTACATTCTTGTCGGATTCGAAAGCATGCGAGCCATTTGACCAGTCCAAGTATCTTTGCGAATCCCGTTTGTTCGCTGATCATAATAATTGGATACTATTTCATTATATTGTTCAAGCTCGCGCACATATGCTTCTTGATCTTGCTTATATTCTTCCTCATGATAAATATGCTCAAAAGGTATTCTTGGTTTTTTCGCCGTTTCTTTTGCAGGGTAGCCGACAGTTAATGCAAAAAGAGGGATGACCTTGTTTGGAATTTTCAACAGCTTTGATACTTCTTCTAAATTATTGCGGATGCCTCCGATGTAGCAAATGCCGAGTCCCATTGACTCAGCCGCCAACGCAGCATTTTGAGCGGCCAATGCCGCATCAATAAGCGCAACCATAAATTTTTCTGTGCTTTCCAAGGATACCGTCACGTCTTTATCTTCCATTTCGCCTATTAGTTCGTGCCGGTGCAGATCTGCGCAAAAAACAAATAAATGGCCGCTTTTTTCCACATAGTCTTGGTTCCCCGCCAGTTCCGCAAGTTTTTTTTTCGTTTCCGGATTTTTCACCCCAATGATTGAGTAAGCTTGTATGTAACTTGAAGTCGAGGCCGATTGGGCACATTCCACAATTAAGCGTATTTGTTCATCCGTAAGCGGCCGATCTTCAAATTTTCGAACGGATCGATGGTTTAAAATGGTTTCGATCACTTTATTCATCATCATCATCCTTTCTTTTATATTCTTTTCTCAAAGTTTAACTTTTTTAGACGCCCATTTCATCGATTTTGTTTTTCGGCCAAGCAAAATGTGAAACGTAAGGATTTGGCCGTAATCGAGAGCATTTATAAGGATTTCTTATAAAAAATAAAATAAATTGAATAAAAAAGCTTATTACGACAAATTAATCTGAAAAATTAAACTTTCTATCAATTTTGTTTAAAGATATAATAAAATGTAATCTTTTTTAAAGGGGGATTTGATGAAGAATCGAAACATTATGGATTGGCCGACCTTTATCGGGGCGCTGCTTTTGCTGTTAATTGTAGCCGCTCCATTAGCAGTATTCCCTGAACAAGGCGAAGCCATTGTATTAGCTGCCAGCAGCTTTTTAACACAAAAATTTGGAATATTGTATTTAATCATGGATGCAGCAGTATTGATTTTTATTCTTTATGTTTCTTTTAGCCGATACGGAAAAATCAAACTGGGGGATCCTTTAGAAAAGGCTGAGTTTCCGACATTATCTTGGGCAGCTATGCTTTTTTGCGCTGGAATTGGATCAAGTGTTCTTTATTGGGGAACGATTGAATGGGCTTACTACTATACGGGACCTCCATTTGGCATCGAACCTAGATCAAAAGAAGCCGTTGAATGGGCGGCCGCATATGGAATTTTTCATTGGGGACCGACGGCATGGGCCATCTATTGCCTCCCTGCCCTGCCAATCAGCTATTTCTATTATGTAAAGAAAAAACCGGTGTTAAAAGTAAGCGAAGCGTGCCGGCCTCTCATTGGCAAAAAAGCAGATGGACCAATAGGCAAAATCATTGATGTCTTGTTTATGTTTGGTTTGCTGGGCGGAGCTGGAACGACACTCGCTTTAGGGACGCCGCTCATTACAGAAGGAATTCATGAACTTTCCGGCATCGAACCTTCGATGACACTCCAAACAGTGGTTTTGCTTATTTGTACATTGATCTTCGCAGCAAGCGCTTACTCCGGTTTGCGGAAAGGCATTAAAATTTTGAGCGACATCAACCTATGGCTTGCCGTATTATTGTTGGTGTTTGTCTTCCTTGCCGGCCCGACCGTCTTTCTGGCGGAAACGGCCGTCAACAGCATCGGCATCATGCTTGATCATTACATGCGGATGTCTTTATGGACTGAACCTTTTAACAGTTTAGGACCGTTTGAACGAACAGGCTTTCCGGAATCATGGACGGTATTTTATTGGGCTTGGTGGCTCGTGTACGCTCCATTTGTCGGCTTGTTCGTCGCTAAAATTTCAAAAGGACGCACTGTCCGCGAAATGACGCTCGGAACAGTAGTATATGGAACGCTCGGCTGCATTCTCTTTTTTGGGATTTTAGGAAACTTTGGATTATTTTTAGAACTGACAGGCCAATACCATGTAACAGCTACATTAGATGAACATGGCGGATCAGCAGCCATTATCGGAATATTGAAACAATTGCCGTTAAGCAACATTGTGATTGCCGTATTTACTGTGCTTGCCGTGATCTTTTTAGCAACAACGTTTGATTCAAGCTCTTATATTTTAGCATCTGTTGTCCAAAAAGAAGTTGCCGATGAACCTTTGCGATGGAACCGTTTATTTTGGGCTTTTGCTCTTTCCGTTTTGCCGCTTATTTTAATGTACCTCGGCGGATTGTCCACATTGCAGACTGTTAGCATTATTGGCGGTTTCCCTTTGTTGTTTATTTTTGTCCTTTTAGCCGGTTCTTTTATCAAAGCGGCAAACCAAGATTTTTATTCCAGTAAATCTCAATTATTTAAAATGTATCCTAAAAAGAAAGGCGTGAAAAGAAACCTTCTCTCGAAATAACTGTTTTCCGGAAAAATCCCAACCGCTGTAAAGACCCGCAGAAAACCTTTATGTTCTGGCGGGTTTTTGTCATGTAAAGCGGAAGAAATCGCAAGCCATCTACTTTCCTAAAAAATTTTTCTTTTTAATTGCAAATGTGGTGTTGAAAAATAAAAAAAAATCCTCTATTCTGATAATTATAGTTTCATATGTGTACCAGCAACAGGTGCGTCATATTGCAGCCGCAATATGCGCTTAAAAGGGAAGTTTGGTGAAATTCCAACACGGTCGCGCCACTGTGATGGGGAGCTTTTGATCATCAGCCACTGTTTCTGCCAGAGAAATGGGAAGGAGATCAAAAGCGTTGAACCTAAGTCAGGAGACCTGCCTGTTGTATGCACTACGACCTACGCGTCATAGGGAGGAGTGAGAAGCCATGTTCATGTTGAAACCATTTGGGTGCCTCAACACGAGCTAGGATATCCAGTCCCTCTTTTATTAGCGTAAAGAGGGCTTTTTTATTGTGTTGAGCAAAAATCAAATGGGAGGTTTTCGTAATGGCAGCCATTAGTTCAAATCTTGGCTATCCGCGAATTGGCGAACGCCGGGAATGGAAAAAAGCTTTGGAATTATTTTGGAATGGAGACATTTCTGAAAGCAGCTTACTGGAAACGTTGAAAAAGATCCGTCTTTCCAACTTAAAGAAACAGCATGAAAGCGGAATTGAGCTGATTCCCGTAGGAGATTTTTCGTTTTATGACCACGTTCTCGATACTGCTTTCATGTTTGGATATATTCCTTCGAGGTTCCAGCATATGGATCCCCGTTCCATCAAAACATATTTCGCAATGGCAAGGGGATCCGAAGAAGCCGAGGCTTTAGAAATGACAAAATGGTTTGATACAAATTATCATTATATCGTTCCGGAACTGGAAAATAAGCCGCCTGCTTTTTTGGAAAACCGTCTGCTCAAGCTTTACAATGAAGCAAAAGACGAACTAAATATTGAGACAAAACCTGTTGTTTTAGGGCCGATTACTTTTTTAATGCTGGCGAAAAAATATGAAAAACGAGATTTTTATAAGCATTTATCTGCTTTCATCCCAGTTTATATTCAATTGTTGACAGAGTTGCATCAAGCAGGCGCAAAGTGGGTGCAAATCGATGAGCCTGTTCTCGTTCAGGAAATTGATGAGTCATTGATTCCGTTGTTTAAAGAAGTGTATGAAGCTTTTCACGAAGCGAATCCATCTTTGAACATACTGTTGCAAACTTATTTTGAAAGTCTTTCTCACTATCAACATATCGTTTCATTGCCTGTTGCTGCTATCGGTCTTGATTTTGTACATGATGGGGGAGCCAACAGTGCAAACATCCAAAAATTCGGGTTTCCAAAAGACAAAATATTGGCTGCCGGTTTAATCAGCGGCCGCAACATATGGAGGGCATCATTAGAAGAAAAAGCAAGCAAAATTGATTTTCTCGCTCAGCATGTTGATGTTGATCGATTGATCATTCAACCTTCCTGCAGCTTGCTCCATGTGCCGGTTACCGTAAAAAATGAACACGAATTGCCGGAAATTTTAAAAAATGCTCTCTCCTTTGCAGACGAAAAATTAAGTGAAGTCCATCAGCTGACACAATATGCAAAAGGTGAATTAAGTATAAGCGATTTACGATACGATGACCGTTATTACACGCAATTTATGAATTCTGATTTTCGGACAAACCGAAACGTGCAAGAGGCAGCCGCCAAGATTGAATCCTACCCGACGAACCGTGTGGACTTTTCTGTTCGGCGCAAGCTGCATAAAAATAGATGGAACTTGCCAATTCTACCGACAACAACGATCGGCAGCTTTCCGCAGACGAAAGAAATCCGCCAAACCCGTTTAAAATGGCGGAAAGGCGAATACACAAACGAGCAATATGAGTCTATTATCAAAGATGAAATCAAAAAATGGATTGATATTCAGGAACAGCTTGAACTTGATGTATTGGTCCACGGGGAATTTGAACGAACGGACATGGTGGAATATTTCGGAGAAAAACTAAAAGGAATTGCTGTTACCAAAAACGGCTGGGTGCAATCTTACGGTTCGCGCTGCGTCAGACCGCCGATCATTTATGGCGACGTTGCCTTTGATCAGCCGATGACCGTCAAAGAAAGCGTCTATGCCCAATCATTGACGGACAAACCTGTAAAAGGAATGCTGACTGGACCTGTCACCATCTTAAACTGGTCTTTTGTCCGTGATGACATTAGCTATGCGGACGTTCTTCGCCAGATTGCCCTTGCCATCCGCGAAGAAGTATTAGCTCTGGAGAAAAACGGCATAGGAATGATTCAAGTTGATGAACCTGCTATCCGTGAAGGGCTGCCGTTAAAAAGATCGAAGCAAAATCAATACATCGAAAACGCCGTCGAAGCTTTCAAACTTGCCACCAGCTCCGTCAAACCGGAAACACAAATTCATACTCATATGTGCTATTCCCAGTTTGAAGATATGATGGAAGCGATCGATAAGCTTGATGCAGACGTTATCTCGATTGAATCGTCCCGCAGCCATGGAGAGCTTGTTCATGCTTTTGAAACGTATCAATATAAAAGAGAGATTGGCTTAGGCGTATATGACATTCACAGCCCGCGAATTCCATCCGTTGAAGAAATGGCAAAAAATATCGACCGCGCCTTAGCAGTGCTTGACGTGCGCCAGTTTTGGGTTAACCCTGACTGCGGCCTAAAAACAAGATCAGTGGATGAAACGATTAGTGCTTTAAAAGTCATGGTCGAAGCTGCGAAAACCTATCGAGAAAAAATAACTGCTGCACAAATTTAAGAAAAGTGTAGGCCGATTCTCTCAGCAGTCAAATCCCGATAAAACCGGCAGAAATGTCAGTTTCTATACTTTCATTTAAAAAAGGAGCCTTGCCGCTCCTTTTTTACGTTTATAAAAGAAATCCCCTTTCGCCGACTTTCAAAAGCCGAACCTATATGTAAATATTTTATATCCACAAAATCTTATTGAAAGAAAATGTTTCACATCGTTGCTTTCTTCAGTTGAGCTGCACTTTCCTTAACATCATCCGCTAGACAAATGGCAGAAATGACGGAGATGCCGTCTGCTCCGCTAGCGATCACCTGACCGGCGTTGGCGATGTTGATCCCGCCAATTCCGACAATAGGGATGTCGATCCCTTGTTTGCGCATGCTTTCAATCAATTTTGGACCTTGTGGCTTTTTTGCATCCTCTTTCGTGTTTGTAGAAAAGATTGGCCCCACACCGATATAATCAGCGCCTTGGACAACCGCCTTTTGCGCCTCTTCAATTGTATGTGCAGAAACGCCTAAAATTTTGTCACCGATTTTTTTCCGGACAAGATCAGCCGGTTCATCCTCTTGCCCAATATGAACGCCGTCTGCATCTAGTTCAATAGCCAGATCAACGTCATCGTTGACAATAAACGGAATGTGATGTTTTTGGCAAATAGCCTGCAGCTCTTTTCCAAGCCGCCATTTTTCTTCGCCTGTTAAAGCCCACGCACCTTTTTCACGGTATTGAAAAAGCGTAATCCCGCCTGCAATCGCCTCTTCAAGCACATCAGCAGGCTTCCTTTTGCAGTTTACACTGCCCATAATAAAATACACCTTTAGCAGCTCCCGCATTTTATTTGCCGACACTCGCGCCATGTTTATCACCTTTGCTTTTATTTTTTTATAAAAGACCCTTTTTTCAGCAACTCGTCTCCCGTCACCTTTGCCAGCTGGTTCAATAATTCGATTTGAAAGCTTCCCGGTCCCCTGCCTTCTGTCACACTGTATGCTATTTCCGCCGCCACACCATAAGAGACAAGGCTTGCCACTGAGGCAACGAGCAAATCTTGTTCAACTGCGGAAAAAGCGCCGATAATGGATGATAACAGACAGCCTGTGCCCGTTACTTTTGTTAAAATCGGATGTCCGTTCTGG
Source organism: Aeribacillus sp. FSL K6-1305 (assembly GCF_038050115.1). Classification (NCBI taxonomy): domain Bacteria; kingdom Bacillati; phylum Bacillota; class Bacilli; order Caryophanales; family Bacillaceae; genus Aeribacillus; species Aeribacillus sp. FSL K6-1305. The sequence continues at coordinate 536,139 of NZ_JBBOQV010000002.1, forward strand.
ACTTGATATGTCGTTTGGCCATCTGTCGCCACGTCTTCTTTCCCGGTTATGACGACAACAGCGTTTAACTGCTTTGCCGCTTTCTCAGCCAATAAAACTGGATCGGCAGCTGAACCAACGGCATCCACTCCTTTCATTTGGAGCTTTTCGCCGATAACATTGGCAATTTCAGGCGCATTTCCGCGAACGATGGAAACACGAACCTCTTTTAATATTTGTTGGGCAGCTTCTGTCCGGTAAGGTGTGGCGCCAGCGCCAACAGGGTCTAAAATGACCGGTACGCCGTTTTCGTTTGCCGATTTTCCCGCAAGTATCATCGCTTCCACGACATCACTTGTTAACGTCCCGATATTTAAGACGAGTGCGCCGGCTATTTTCGCCATATCCGCCACTTCTTCCTTTGCATATGCCATTACCGGTGAAGCCCCAATCGCCAGCAAACCGTTTGCTGTAAAGTTGGTGACGACGACATTCGTAATGTTGTGGACGAGAGGATTTTGGGCGCGAACCTTTTCTAGCGCCAAAATCAATTGTTCTTTATTCATTTTCTCACTCCTTCTAGAAAGCTAAAGCATCTTGTCCAAGCTGCAAAGCGCATCATGTATTGGAAATTATTCCAACAAATTCCGTAATTCCCCAACAAATTTGAACGATAAGACAGAAGAATTTGTATTTTCAGGTTGGTGCCAAAAGTTCTGCACCTGCTTTTTTATGATAATTTCTGCCAATCATTATACTCTCTTTTTATTTACAATCCAAATTTTCGTCTTCTTCATGAAAAATTTGCTCTTTATCCGCCTGCAATTGTTCATTTTAACATGACACTTTTTATGATATAATTTCAAATAAAACAATCATTTCGAATCAATATGCATGTTATTGAAAGAATATACATCTTTCATTTATAATAGACCAGTAAATGTCGAAACGAATTTCATTCTTTGATTCATTTATAAGGAGGTACTTATGAAAAAATATTTTAGCAAAATAATTGCACTTGCTGTTTTTATAAGCCTAATGCTTATACTTTCAGCATGCGGTGCAGGAGGTTCTGAAGACGATAAAGGAGCAAGCAGTGAGAAGAAAGAAACGTTAAAGGTTGTTACAAACGCGGCATACGCACCGTTTGAATATATGGACAAAGGTGAAGTTGTCGGCTTTGATATCGATTTTATCAACGCAGTGGCGAAAGAGGCCGGATATGATGTAGACATCAAGCATACCGGATGGGATCCAATGTTTGCAGAAGTTCAAGGCAAACAAGCCGACTTGGCAGCTTCTTCTGTGTCCATTACAGAAGACCGCAAACAAACATACGATTTTTCGGTTCCATATTTTGAATCTACACTTATGATTTTAATTCCCGAAGACAGCGATATTCAAAATGCGCTTGATCTGAAAGGAAAAACGGTTGCCGTCCAAAATGGCACAACCGGCCAGACCGCTGCCGAAAAAATACTTGGCGGCGATGGAACGGTTAAAAAATTTGAAGACAACGTCCTCGCGATCATGGAACTTCTGAACGGAGGCGCAGACGCAGTTGTGGCCGATAACGCGGTTGTCAACGAATATATTAAAAACAATCCTGACAAAAAATTAAAAGCCATTAAAGATCCGGAAAACTTTGATTCGGAATATTACGGTTTGATGTTCCCGAAAGGAAGCAAATTGAAAGCAGAGCTTGACAAAGCGATCAATTCAATATTGGAAAACGGAACGTACAGTGAAATTTACCAAAAATGGTTTGGTGTAGAACCAGATATCGATATATTAAAAAATCAGCAATAATTTTTAGCATTTCGCCGGCATTTTGCTTGTCCGGCAATGCATGCGGGGAGATATATGTATGAATTTTCGTTTTGATCTCATAGCTGAATATGCACCCTTTTTCTTCCAAGGAACGCTTGTAACAATTGGACTCTCTCTTGGTGCAATCGCCATCGGCACCATTTTGGGTCTTTTTATCGGCATTGGGAAAATTGCTCAAAATAAATTTATTCGCCTGCCCTTTTCATGGTACGTTACATTTTTCAGAGGCACGCCTCTTTTTGTCCAGATGCTGCTCGTTCATTTCGGGCTCGTACCGCTGCTAATCGGTGATACGAATGGAATTATAGCAGCAATTGTTGCACTTTCTTTAAACTCTGCCGCCTACATTGCAGAGATATTCCGTGCAGGTATTCAATCGATTGATAAAGGACAGATGGAAGCTGCAAGATCTCTCGGTATGAGCCATAAACAGGCGATGCGCTATGTCATTTTGCCGCAGGCGACGAAACGGATGATTCCGCCTCTTGGCAATGAATTCGTCATTTTAATAAAAGAGTCGTCAATCGCCGCCATCATTGCCACCCCTGAGCTGATGTATTGGGGACGGGCTATGCAGGGGCAATATTATATCGTTTGGGAGCCATACCTCACCGTTGCGCTCATCTATCTTGTTCTGACATTGTCCTTAAGCAAATTATTAAGCTTTGTTGAAAGGAGAACAACAACCGGATGATTCAAGTAAAACATTTAAAGAAAAGCTTTGGGAATCTTGAAGTGTTAAAAGACATCAGTGTAGACATTAAAGAAAAAGAAGTTGTATGCGTCATTGGTCCATCCGGTTCAGGCAAAAGCACGTTTCTTCGCTGTTTAAACAAGCTTGAGGACATTACGGCAGGACAGGTTATCGTGAACGGTCAAGATATTACAAATCCAAACTTGGACATTAATAAAGTTCGCCAAGAGGTTGGAATGGTGTTTCAGCAGTTTAACCTATTTCCGCATAAAACAGTGTTGGAAAATATTACACTTGCTCCGATAAAAGTAAAAGGAGTCTCGGAACAGGAAGCAAACGAAAAAGCTTTGCAGCTGCTGAAAAAAGTGGGATTAAGCGAAAAAGCTTCAAGCTATCCAAGCGAATTATCAGGGGGCCAAAAACAGCGCGTTGCCATTGCCCGCGCTCTTGCAATGAATCCTAAAATCATGCTTTTTGACGAACCAACTTCCGCACTTGATCCGGAAATGGTCGGTGAAGTGCTGAATGTCATGAAAGAATTGGCAAACGAAGGAATGACAATGATTGTCGTAACACACGAAATCGGATTTGCCAAAGAAGTTAGCGATCGAGTGATTTTCATGGACGGCGGATATATTGTAGAGGAAAACACACCTAGCGAGCTTTTTAACAATCCTAAACACGAACGAACAAAAGCTTTTTTAAGCAAAGTGCTGTGAATAAGGCAAGTATCCGGCATGCGGGTTGACTTAAACTCCTTTTCAATCAAATCTCATACGAATTCATTTCGGACAAGCCGAAAAGCTTGTCCTTTATCTTTTTCTCAATGGAGCTTCTCCCCTCTTACGCACTACGCACTCGTTCTTCATATATTATTTGCCATCAGCATCCAGAAGTGTTCGGACGGTAAGCCTTTCGTATATTTCCCAGCCTGAAGTTCCTGCTTGAAAGTACTATTTGAATTGTCGTAGCATCGCGGCTTGTACCAAAGTTGTTCAGTTTTTGAAGACTGACATTTCTCATCTTGGATTAGAAAGCAGAAGGCACAGATGCCGATAACACATCCAATTTTTTAGGTCAGTAACTTTTTTTCAAAAAAACAGGGTCTAAGGCCCTGTAAGCAAAAAAAACATTAAATTTCATATTTAAACTCACGGTATGCATCGATCAAAAGGAAAATTGCCGTTATGATATGCATCACCATTCCAACAATCGGAATCCATGCAATGCAGGAAGTAATAATTCCTAAAATGCTGCCATGCTTGTTTTTATTTGTTATAATGGCAAAAATCAACGTCACAAGGTGCAGTACAAACATAAACGCCAAAGGCGTCCATAGGAAAGATAATATAATCGTTCCACCTATAACTGGAATTCCGAAAAATGCTTCAAGACCCCCGCTTACCCATTTTAAAATGTTGACTACTGACATATAAATCCACCTCTGTATTCGTTTTTTCAATATACGAATTGGCGAATTGAAATGTTTCAAATATTCTTCAGCCCGGCACAAAAACTATTTTTGCAAGACAATTCATCTTGCTAGAGTTTTCACAATTTTTATTTTATGATAAAATCTTACAACAAAATAAATTTTAACGGGAGTTTATAGAGATGACATATAAACTTTTATTTTTGGACATAGACGGAACAATTTTGACACCGGATGATCAAATTCAAGAATCTACGAAAAGAGCTGTAGCTGCAGTTCAGAAACAAGGTGTAGAGGTCTTTCTGGCAACAGGGAGACCTTTGCATGAAATTTCGCATATCGGCAAAGAGCTGAACGTTCAATCGTTTATTGGCTATAACGGCGCATTTACGGTTTATAGGGGCCGCGAGATTTTAAAAGAGCCGATGAATCCAGATATTGTTCAAAACTTTGTGCATATCGCCAAACACCATGGACATGAGCTCGTCATGTATACAAGAGAAAAAAATGTCCTTAGCTCGTTTGATTCCCCTGCCATAAAAGATTTCATTCAAAAATTTCATTTACAAAAAAATGAGTTGTTTTCGTATGATATCATCGATCAAGTTTTAGGAATGACGATATTAAATTTAGCTGATCGCGATGTTTCTCTTTATGAAAAAGACGATCTTATATACTTGTCTCAAGTAAATATCGAAGGCCTGGCCCAATGCTACGATGTCATTAGGGAAAAGGTCAATAAAGGCAAAGCTGTCAAAGCAATATTAAATTATCTTGGCGTGCCAAAAGAAAGTGCCATTGCCTTTGGCGATGCCATGAATGATAAAGAGATGCTCTCAATAGTCGGCGAAGGTTTTGCAATGGGGAACGCAGATCCAAACCTTTTGCCATATGCGAAGCACCAAACAACAGACGTAACAAATTCCGGTGTCTATCACGGTTTGAAAAAGCTTGGTCTCGTTGAATAAGTAAGAAGACTGTGTAAATAGTCTTTTCCCTGCCAAATAGACAGTTGTAAAAAAAGATTATGCAAAACTGTGTTTCGGTATTCAGCTGGAGCACAATGCAAAAATTGTTCATGATGTTGTATTACAGTGAGAAAAATACAACATTTCTATTTTAAGGTAAAAAAAGGACTCGATGCAGCGTGATCCAGGCAGCTGTCTTTGCCAGAACGGCTGCCATGTGACCGAGTCCTTCTATTCTGCTTAGACGAATACCAGAAAAGAGAAAACTGGCCTTCCCTCATCTTCAAGACCGGAGTGAGACATCTTTGTTTACATTGGAGAGAAAAAACGGGCGATGAAGGTTTTGCGGCAGGGAGAGGACCGAATTTATTTGACGAAATGAACTGAAAGGTCAGGAAATGTGCTCCTAATTATGAGCGCGAACCGATACAATATATATTCCTTTATCCGCATAAAAAAAACGATTAGACTATTATTGAAATCATGAGCAATCGATTGGTGCTCAGGATTGCTGGAACATACTGAGTTAACTTTATTGCATATAGTTTATGAAGGTGTATTTATTTTATCCTCATGAGTGGAAAGGAGAAAAGGCTTTGATAAAAGCAATTATTTTTGATTTCGACGGTTTAATTATAGACACAGAGACTCCCTGGTTTGAGGCTTATAAAGAAACTTTAGGTTATTATAATGTTGATTTGCCCCTTGAACATTATGTAAAAAGCGTTGGATCAGATAATACTGTACTTTACGAGTTTTTCAAACAACAATTGGGAGAAAGCTGTAATATTGAGGAAATTGATGCCAAAGCAGAAAGCATTTATAAAGAAAAGATGAAAACACCTCAGGCACGTGAAGGTGTAAAGGATTATTTGCAAGAAGCAAACGATTTAGGATATAAAATTGCTATTGCTTCAAGCTCCACAAGGGAGTGGGTAACTCATTATTTAGATGAACTTGGGATGTTAAACTATTTTAATACTATTATCACGCAGGATGATGTTGAGAAGGTAAAACCGGCACCTGATTTGTATTTAAAAGCAGTTGATGCCTTAAACATCAGCTCAAACGAAGCATTAGCATTTGAAGATTCTTTAAATGGGCTCCAAGCAGCTCTAGCTGCTGGACTGAAATGCGTAATTGTGCCAAATCCAGTAACGGAGTCTTTACCTTTCGAAAATTATGATTTGCGACTTCAATCCATGGCAGAAAAAAGTTTAAGTGATGTCATAAAACTTATTGAACAATAAAGAATTAAAATCTCGTATTAATGCTAAGCTCTATCAAATAATATTTGATAATTCGCTAGATAAAGAACCCCCAAGGAGGTCCTTTATCTAGCTGCTTCCTCAATGAACACCACCTGCAAATGTTTTCGTGAAATCATTTACGTGTGCACTCATTTCTTTATAACGAGTCCAATGAAGATAATGATTTCCTTCTAAAGTAACTATTTTACTTGAAAAACTGTGGCTTAATTTCGTTTGATAAAAAGTTACATTGGATTTCCCATCTTCGTTCACTCGATCTTCTTTCGAAGTAAAAATCAAGACAAAGGATACAACAAGAAGCAAATGAAATAAAAAATATATTGAGCAAACAGTCAATTTAACTTTCCCGCCTGATATGCCTGGTCATTGTTAAATTCTCTTCGGAATAAGTACCTTTTTCAGCCACTAGGAAGGAAATCATCAGGAATGATATATAATGCCAATCGTGCAATTCCAGTTGGTGAAAACATACTTCATATATTCGGACATTGTTGGAGCTGACTCGCCGAAATACTCTAAAACCTGCGGCAAGGTGAAATCAATCCCTATAACTGCTTTCACTTCATCTGGATATGCATTAGCATAATACATGCTGTATATGCCAGAAATAGAGGGCGGCATCAATATGTATGGACCTTCTATATTTGATTTTTTTAGAGCGGTTCAAATTTCCTCCACTATATTTTCCACTGTTCGTTCCTTATTCGTTACGTTGCTCCAACCATATCCAAAGCTCTCTACTACGACCACTTTATGATTCTTTGCCAATTCATTTACTAAGGGGTCGAAATCTAACACGGGAGCTGCTGTGCCTAAACCGCTTAATAACACAATCGTGTTTTCTCCATCACCTTTTGTATAAACGTGCATATTCTTTCCATCTACTTCAACTAATTGTCCTAATGGTGGATATTTTGCTTATACACTGTCATGATGTGATGGAAAACGCCTCAAATCAGAGCCGCTGTAATCATAAACAAAAAAATATTTTTTGGAATTATCCAAAATCAAGATTTCTTTTTACTGTTCATTCTTTCACTTCTCTCTATAAAACATTCTATTGGATCGGCTATGCCAACGCCATTCGAACCATCTCTCCCGCCCTGATTCCTTTGCAATAGGCCAATTGCTTGCAGAGGTTAAACAATAGCCAATGTTAAAAATAAAAAACGCGAATTTTCTAAAGGGTGCTTTTCGTCAATAAGGAAGCAGAGCCTTTTTCTTAATAATGACGAAATGTTTGCTCTTTTCGTTTCAAAAAAATCCCCTCTAAGTATATGGGCCTTGTCCACTGTCTACTTAAAGAAGATCTTATCAAAATTGGTTCTTTTTTCTTTTACCTTGTCAAAAAATATTTATATAAAAATATTTGAATTCGAGATATTTTTCGGTTATGATAATATCAAAACAAAAGGAGGAAAATAAAAAATGGCAAATTTTCAATTAGATAAGGTGCACAGCTCTATTTCTTTCCAAGTAAAACACTTAATGGTTTCCAAAGCAAAGGGAGAATTCACGCAATTTGATGTAGAAGTTGACGGTGATGTCGATCAGCTCGAATCTGCAAAAGTAAAAGTAACAGTTCAAGCTTCTTCTATTGACACAAAAAATGAAGACAGAGACAACCATCTTCGTTCCGGGGATTTTTTTGATGTCGAAAACTATCCGGTCATCACGTTTGTCAGCGAATCTATTAAAAAGGTTTCCGACGATGACTATGAAGTAACAGGAAAATTGACAATTAGAAATGTTACTAGAACCGAAACGTTCAAAGTAGAATTCAACGGTCAATCGAAAAACCCGTTGGACGGAAGCATTGTCGCAGGATTTGATGTAGAAGGAAAAATCAATCGCGAAGACTATGGTTTAACATGGAACGCTGCTCTTGAAACAGGAGGATTCCTCATCGGCAAAGATGTAAAATTATTCGGCAGCTTCGAATTTGTCATTAGCTAATCTTTCTCAGGCAAGTGATTTGCCCTTGGCCGCACATGGCGGCTGAGGGCTTTTATTTTATGAAAATTTATCAAAAAATGGCATTCATACCTCTCTAATGAAAAATCCCCTTGCTTATAAAGTTTACTTTTCTTTTATTTTTTGTTATTATTCATAATATTTCAACCGGAGAAGGAGGAAAACAGCATATGTCCCATCAATCATTGCAACGCCACTTGCCGCCTTACCGAGCAGATCATGTAGGCAGTCTGTTAAGAACAGACCGAATTAAACAAGCCCGATTGAAAAAAGCAAATGGGGAAATAACAGCTGAGCAATTAAGAGAGGTGGAAAACGAAGAAATCACACGCATCGTCGAAAAACAAAAGGAAATTGGCCTCAAAGCGGTGACAGACGGCGAATTCCGAAGAGCTTGGTGGCACTTTGACTTCCTTGAAAATTTAGTAGGTGTTGAAGGATACGACACAGAGACCGGAATCCAATTCCATCAAAAACAAACAAAATCTCATTCTATTAAAGTTGTTGACAAACTAGATTTCAACGGCCATCCGATGCTTGAAGATTTTAAGTTTCTAAACAGCATCGCTTCCGGCCATACAGCCAAAATGACTATCCCTAGCCCGAGCATGCTTCATTTTAGAGGGACGATTGAAAAAAGCGCTTATGAAGATCAAGACGAGTTTTTCCACGATTTAGCCCAAACGTATAAAAAAGCGATTCAAGCATTTTACGATGCCGGTTGCCGTTATTTGCAGCTGGATGATACATCATGGGCATATCTTTGTTCAGAAGAGCAAAAGGAGCAAATGCGGGCCCGCGGCTTAAATCCGGATACGTTAGGACAATTGTATGCGAAAACAATTAATGAAGCTGTTGCCAATCGTCCTGATGATATGAGAATTACGATGCACATATGCCGAGGCAATTTCCGTTCCACTTGGATTTCATCCGGCGGCTATGAGCCAGTGGCGGAAATATTGTTTGAAGGCGTAAATGTGGACGGCTTCTTTTTGGAATATGACAGCGAAAGAGCCGGCGGCTTTGAACCCCTTCGCTTCGTAAACCGATCAAATTTATCCATCGTTCTCGGCTTGATCACGTCAAAATTTGGAGAATTAGAAAATAAGGATGAAATTAAACGGCGCATTGATGAAGCATCCCGATTTGTTGATCTCAATCAGCTTTGCTTAAGCCCTCAGTGCGGTTTTGCATCAACTGAGGAAGGAAACCTGCTCACAGAGGACGAGCAATGGGCAAAACTTCGCCATGTCGTAGAAATTGCCGAAGAGGTTTGGAAATAATCGTTTACTAAAGAAATACTTACATAAGTGTGTAATGTTAAGAGCCCGTTGAGCGTGAATTTCGTGCAATGAACTATCGATTAAGCGAGGCTTGCGGACAGAATGTGGCGGAATTTCGATAAAGGGCAGCAGCTTGCTTTACCTATATTGATTGGTTTCATCGTTCATTCCGAAGCAATCGCAGCATGTAAGAGTTCCAAATTGAACCTTTTTCTGCTTTGCGAAAGCTCTATTCGGGTTATGCATAAAGAATCAATATTTCTAGAAATGATACGCCAGGAAACCGTAAATTGCAGCAGCTCTGTTTTTCTTTTGGAAAATTTGATTGCAAATCGCCGACAATTTATTTTTGCAAAATAAGGTGCTGCCCGCTCATCAGTTTATTTAGGAAAATCACCGTAATGACCTGTTTCTTCCGTTCTATTATTCTGGAAAATATGTAAAAAGGGGTGTTTAATAAGTCGTTTTTACGGCTTATTGACGCCCCCATTAATGTTTTAGAAACGTTGTGATTTTTTGTTTTCAATGGCGATTTGACTTTCTAAGAGCCCCTTTTTCTTTTTGACAGTATCATCATCAGATGTTTCTGAACAATTTACGAACTTAACAGCAAATATTTATGCTTTACAGCAGAGCTTAATTCGTCGGGAGAGCCTTCAAACACGATCGAGCCTTTGTTTAAAATATATATGCGGTCTGCAAGCTCAAGCGCCATCGATAAATTTTGTTCAACTAAAAGCATTGTAAGACCTTGCTTCTTTAATTCACGAATAATTCGTTTCACTTCCTGAACCATCAATGGGGACAATCCTTCTGACGGCTCGTCAAGCAGCAGTAATTTAGGATTCGTTAGCAAAGCGCGTCCAATTGAGAGCATTTGCTGCTCTCCCCCGCTCAAAGCCCCTCCCATCGATGCTTCTCTTTCTTTCAGCCTTGGAAACGTGTCATAAATTTGTTCTAATGTCCAGCCATTTTCGGCAGGCCTATAAGTGGTCATTAAATTCTCCTTTACAGTCAAATTCGGAAATATTCTTCTCCCTTGTGGAACAAGAGCAACGCCTAATTTCGAAACCTGGAAGCTCGTCTTTGATTGAATTTCCTGTTCTTCAAGCACAATTTTTCCTTTTTTTGATTGAATGATTCCCATGATAGAATGAATCGTTGTTGTTTTCCCCATTCCGTTTCTTCCCAGCAGGACGGTTACCTTGCCTTGTTCAACCGTTAACGAAACATTATGGAGGACGTGGCTGTCGCCGTAAAATGTATTTAAATCTGAAACTTTAAGCATGTGCTGCCGCTTCCTCCTTTCCAATATATATTTCGTTCACCCTCCTGTCGTTTCTCACTTCATTTGGATCGCCGTCAATGAGAATCCCTCCGTCATATAAAACGACCATTCTATCCGCCAGTCCAAATACGACCTCCAAATCATGCTCAATAATTAAAACGGTCAAGTCCTTCGGCAAATTGTGCAGCAAATCGACAATATAATCCGTTTCCGCCTGCGACATGCCGGCAGTCGGCTCATCTAATAATAAAACTTGCGGATTGATCGCAATGCCAAGCAAAATTTCGATTTGCCGCTGTTCGCCGTATGACAGCTTTTTCACTATTTCATTTGCACGCTTTTCCAATCCCCAAGTTTTGATCAATTGGTTTGCTTCCTCGAAAAGCTTCGGGTATTTTTTTTCGTTTCTCTTTTTAAACCACACGTTTTGCAAATGATGTTTCCGCTGTAAAACTAATAATAAATTGTCAAGCACCGTCAGTTCATTCAACAAATTGTTTCGTTGAAAGGTGCGGACGATTCCGGCGTTTGTACGTTTAAAGTTGGAAACATTCGTTATATTTTCTCCTTTATAATAAATAGACCCGCTGCTCGGCTTCAGGTCGCCGGTTAAAATGTTGAAAAAGGTCGTTTTCCCGGCTCCATTCGGACCGATAATGCCTATCCGCTCACCTTTTTTCACTTCCAATGAAACATCCTTAAGAATTTCAAGACCGCCAAAATGCATGCCCACGCGATCAATCTTCAAGATTACATGATTCTCCATGCCCCATCCCTCAATTCTTCACATCATTGTTATACAACGCATTGGATTTTTTTCCGGAAATAGCTGACAGCTTGTTGGATTTTGAAAACGACTGCAAGAGCAATTTTCCAAGCCCGACAATTCCTTTTGGGAAAAATACGACAAACAAGATAAAGATAATCCCGATAATCATCATCCACATGGTCGTATAAGAGCTGACAATCGTTTCTAAAATGACGATAAAAGCTGCGCCCAAAACGGGCCCGATCATTGTTCCAGAACCGCCGATAAGAACCATAATTAAAACAGAGCCAGACATCGTCCAATATACATCGCTAGGCGAAATGAAGCTGTTAAAGCTTGTATATAACGATCCTGCTACTCCGCCGAGCCCGCCGGCTATAACAAATGCGGCAAGCTTATATAGTGTTGTATGATAGCCCATCGATTTCAATCTTGTTTCGTTTTCGCGAATCCCTATTAATACTTGCCCAAAAGGGGAGTGTACGATGAGGCTTAAACCGCCATAGATCAATATAAACAAAAGCAATATCAAATAATAAAAGTAAACCGGGTTTGAAAAATCAAGTGATCCAATTAAAGGGCTTGGAATGCCTGATAATCCGTTTGAACCGCCCGTGATAGTCGTTGACTGGTGGACAAATGAATAAATCATTTGCGAAAAAGCCAATGTTAACATAAGAAAATAAAAGCCGCTCACCTTTACGCAAAAAATTCCGATGATGGCGGATGCAATGATTGCAGCCGCAAGTGAGGCGAAAAGAGTAAGGAAAAAGTTTGGAGATATCTCCCTTGCAAGAATGGCGGACATATAAGCCCCGACTCCAAAAAACGCCGCATGGCCAAGCGAAACCAGCCCGGTATATCCGACCAAAATATTTAAACTAAGAGCGAAAATAGCTAAAATTAAAATTTCAGTTACCAAATTTAAATAAAACAAAGAAAAGATAAAGGGGGAAAAGATGAGCAACATAACTGCGGCAATAAGAGCGAAACCTTTTTTGTTCAATGCTTAACCACCTGCCTTCCGAGCAATCCGTTCGGTTTGACGATTAAGACGACCGCCATTAATCCGAAAACAACGAACAAGCTTAACTCAGGAACTAAAAATCGGCAAAAAGTCTCAACAATCCCAATCGTTAAGCTGGCCACAAACGTTCCAGCGATCGACCCTAAGCCCCCTATAACGAGAACAACTAATGCCAAAATAAGCGTTTGGAATTCCATGCTTGGATAAAGCCCGAGGATCGGCGCAGCAATGACTCCGCCAAAACCTGCTAAATATCCCCCTATGAAAAACACGACGGTAAAAACTAGTTGAATATTTACGCCTAAAGCACATATCATCTCTTTATCGCTCAGTCCAGCGCGAATGATCGCCCCCCAGCGCGTTTTTTCTTGAATGAACCACAACAGCCCCGCTAAAATTAAACCTATTGCAATTACAGCTAAACGATAGACAGGAAAGGCTTGATTAAATAAGGTTACCGTACCTGATAAACTTTGAGGCAAAGGGATCGATAAAACATCCGATCCCCATATCGCCGCTGTCATATCATGAATGACATACGCAAGTCCAAATGTTAACAATACTTGTGACAGGTGCCCTAGCTGATAAGTCGGCCGCAATAAGATCATTTCAATAATGAGAGAGCAAACGGCTACTGCTAAAGGTGCAATGATTAAGGCAAGCCAAAAATTTTGTCCAGAATGGACGGTAATCGAATATGAGACATAAGCTCCTATCATATACAACGATCCATGCGCCAAGTTCAATACTCCTAAAATGCCAAAGACGAGCGACAATCCGCATGTAATGACGAAGAGCAAAAGCCCGTATGAAATGCTGTTTACTAGCTGCGCCCCGATAATATCCATGATTATCACCTCTTTTTTTACTATTTTCCTGGATCTCTCACCTCTTCAATAATTTCGATCACTTCGTTTTCCGTCTGTCCATTCACAAGCTTGGTTTCAATGATATACATGTTTTGAATAACGTGGTGGGTCTCCTTGTCAAACTTAATCGGGCCTCTCGGGCTTATGAATTCAACATTAGAAATCGCTTCTACCACTTTATCTGGATCTGAGGCGTCGCCGTCAAGCGTTGTCAGCGCTTCTGCGATAATTTTGGCAGCATCATAGCCTTCCAATGCTTCAATGGTCGGGCGTTCATTATATTTCTTTTCAAAAGCCTCTTTAAACTGTCTATTTTCTTCTGTTTTTATACTATAATCCCAGAAAATAGAGGAAATTGTTCCAACTCCTGCGTTTCCTTGTGATTTCCGCACGTCCTCTGAAACAAGCCAGCCGGAACCAATTAATTTCTTATCTTCTTTTAACCCGAATTGATCGTATTGCTGAACAAATCTCACCGCATCACTTCCTGCGAAAAATGCATATACTGCTTCAGCCTTTGCATTTTTAATCGTGGTCAAATAAGAGGAATAATCATTGTTTCCGAGAGGCGGGTAAACTTCACCGACAATTTTTCCTCCTGCGGCAGTATAAGCTTCTTTAAACGCTTCAGATACTTCCCGTCCAAACGCATAATCTGCTGCTGCAATGTACATTGTCTTTCCTACGTTATGAAACGCCCATTCTCCTAATGAATTGCCAATCTGCCACGAGGAAAAAGAAGAACGCCAAATATAGTCACTTCGTTTGCTTCTCGTTAAATCATTTCCTCCCGCATGCGAAACAAGGAACGGAATTTTTTTCTTATCCACTTCATCGCGAATGGCATAGGCTACCGCCGTGCTTACCGTTCCTGTTAAAATGTCCACTTTATCTTGATCAATCAATTTTCTCGCTTTCCTTAATGCTACTTGCGGATCAGCTTCACTGTCTTCTTTAATAATTTCGATTTTTTTGGAGCCAATTTTCCAATCAATGCTGTCAAAATACAGCTCCATACCTTTGTGCAAATGCTTTCCAAGTGAAGCATAAACCCCCGAATCTGGAAGCAGCACACCAATTTTTATTGTTCCTCCGCTTTTGCTCCCGCCTTCTTCTTTTTTCGATGTTGACTGAATCGCGCTGTTGCCACAAGCCGATAAAACAGCTAAGAAAACAACAAGCAAAATCAAAAATAACTTCTTTTTCATCAAAATCCCCCCGTACTTGTTAAGTAAAACGCTTTCAAAATTCGCCTTCCCCTTTTTTTAAAACGCTTTCATTTTCCTGGGTATCTTTTCTCCTCCCTTTTCCTCCGGAGCTAATATTTCAAATATTATAATATATCTGAATTTTTAAAATTTCAATATTTTTTATTCATTTCGTCAAAAAAACATATAGTCAATGAAATCTATGATCGTCGCAGAAAACGCTGGAAATTCTTGTTTTCCTCATCATTCAATCTTCATTTTTTCTTTAAAAGCGAAAATTTTATTATTTATTTTTTTTACACTCGTCATACAAACAAATGGCTTGATGAATAAATTTTATTCGTAATTGCTTGAGAAAGACAGATGAATATCCTAAGCTTTTATTTGCAGAGGACTTTCCGCAAAAAAATTCGCATTAAAAGTGATGCCCATCGTAACCCAAATAAAAAAACCTAGGGACTCTTAAAATTCCCTAGGGATTGCCTTTACAATATGACTGTTATGCCCACCACATTTCAGCAACTTCTTCTTTAAAAAGAATTTGCTTTAATAAGCTTACTGCCTTTCCTAATCCTTCATCAATGGATGCCAGCATATCCTCATGTTCAATTGAAAGAACATAATCATATCCGGCAGCACGCAAGGCACTTACAATATCCTTCCACACTTTTTCACCTTGGCCATAGCCAACCGACCGAAATGTCCATGATCGGTCCAAAATTTTACTGTAATGCTTTGTATCTAAAACGCCATTCACTTGTATATTTGCTTGATCCAAATAAGTATCTTTAGCGTGTACATGAAATATGGCATTTTCACGTCCTAATTTTTTTATTGCTTCAACAGGATCAATGCCTTGCCAAATGAGATGGCTTGGATCAAAATTCGCTCCAATACTTGGCCCTACATTTTCTCTTAACTTTAATAAAGTTTCAGGATTGTAAACAATAAAACCTGGGTGCATTTCAAAAGCAATTTTATAAAATCCCGTTTGAACGTACAGCTCCCCCGCCGACAACTAGATGATTATAAAGCAATACTTTTTCTACTTTTTTAAAAATTAATTGTTTGTAAAACTTTATTAGCGTTAAAAGGGAAAAAAGGTTTTTAGAATAAAAAACAAATTGTTATATATTCCGAGGCGGCATTTTAAATGATTGACAAAGTCAATTCTTCAAACTACGCAACACATTGTATCCGATGGCAAATATCCAATCACAGCAATAACTGAACCATTGGGTGCCAATAGAAAAAAACCGGGTTTCTGGTCATAACAGGTAATCCAATATTATTCATCCAGACAGTTTAGCAGTCTTTTTTTCAGCAAAATGCAGATGTAAAGTGTAAAATATACTGCCAATTGCAAGAGACATCCAGCATACATGCACGTGTACAGTAATGAAATATTGAAAAACAAAACTCGAACAACTCTCCAATCAAAAAAATAGAATTTTTTATTTATGAATGCCCATTGGATCTTACTATGAAATAATTTGAAATCGACATCGCCTTAATCTGCAATTAAAGCCCCAAATTTATCATTCAATTACCGCTCATTTAACTTCATTCAAATGCTAAATGAACAGTTACCGATAGACGGCTGAATGACTTTATTAAAACAAAAAAGAGCCCTTGATGCTTTATAGCAAGGGCTCGTTTTTCCACTGAATTATGCCGGTACCGCATAAATAATATATCGCTGTGGCGCATTTCCAATATAACCGAACGGATAGCATGTTGTTAACGTTAAAACTTCGTTTGGAGCAGTAGATCGGATCACTGTTCGATCATCGGCATCAACAATCTCTGTTTCCTGAATTAAATATGTGAAACGACCATACTCCATTTCAACAATGAGTTCATCTCCAATTTTTAAATCGCCAACATTGCGAAAAACTGTATCCCGGTGTCCTGATAAAACGATTTGGTCGTTTTGCCCAGAAAAAGCAGTTCCTCTGTAATGACCGACGCCTTTCTCCAATTCTTCTGCATCCGTCCCCTCCACGATCGGCAATTGTGCTTTAAGTTTCGGGATGTGCAAAATGCCAATCACCTCGTCCATTTTCGGTTGAAAGTCGCTTGGTACAACTTCGCTTCTCTCCTTTTTCTTTAGACCTTCTGCACCAACAAGCTGATGGGCTTCCTTCAACGCCTCATTTTGTGCGCTGTGCATTGACCATAACTTCCATCCGCCATATGCGACACAAAACAAACCACAGCCAATTAACAAAATGGGCAGCCAATTTTTCACATGCATCCTCTTCCTTTAATTGAGACTGTTGTTAATTATTTTACCATAAAAAGTCGAGAAGACATCCGCTTCATTTTGCGGAGAAAACCAAAAAATAAAATAATCGGACCCCAGCTACTGTTCCTAGAGAAACCTGTTAAAGCAGCCCATAAAAATGCTGGGCGTCGGTCTGTTTTCAATTGATCTGAAATAAGTAAAAAAGTTAGAACGTCTCAAAGGCAGAATTTAAAATTGTTGTGAAAGACAAAGGGGCTTGTCTATAAGACTTTTTCAGCTTATAGACGGCCCCCTTTAATATTTTAGAAACGTTGATATTTGATGTTTTTTGTTTTCAATGGAGATTTGACTGTCTGAACAGCCCCAATATTGTCTATATTTCTTCAAACCCACATTAATTAACAAAAATGAAATTTGGCTCGTTCAAATATTTTTTAAGCTCGTTCAATGCTTTTTGTGCCAATACTCCGTCCATTATCCGGTGGTCATAACTGAGCGATAACGCCATCATGGATGCAATTTCAATTGAATCATTGACCACAATAGGCTTTTTCTCGATCCGGCCGATGCCAAGAATACACGATTGCGGATGGTTGATAATCGGTGTAAACCATGCGCCATCAGCTGATCCAATATTCGATATCGTACATGTAGAGCCTGTCATTTCATCCGCTTGAATAGAACCATCTCTTGCCTTTAGGGAAAGCTCGTGAATTTCTTTAGCAATTTGAAATAATGTTTTTTGGTCTGCATGCCGTATGACCGGAACGACAAGACCGCGGTCTGTATCAGCCGCAAAACCGATATGGTATTGTTTCTTCAAAATGATTTCTTCACGTTCTTCATGAAAGGAAGCGTTTAATTGTGGATATTTTTTCAAAACGATCGTCAATGCTTTCACAACATAAGCTAAATAGGTGAGTTTGATTGCTTCCTCTTCCGCAAATGATTTTACGCTTTGCCGATGCTGAACAAGCTTTGTAACATTCACTTCATCAAAATGTGTTACATGCGGAATCGTCTTTTTCGAATGAACCATTGAACGTGCAATGAGTTTGCGAATGTTTGAAAGCGGAATATATTCATCTTGTATCGAATTGATCTTTGTTTCTTCCTTCGGATTTTTTTGCGGACTTTCCATCTCATGCAGCTGATTTTTGCGTCTTTTGATCACGGCCTCAATATCTTCTTTTAATATTTTGCCGTTTGGACCCGATGGAGTTACCTCTTCAAGATTCACTTGATGTTCTCTTGCAAATTTGCGCACGGATGGAGCGGCAACTATGAATGAAGAATTTGTTTGCTTCTCTTTTTCCCTTTTCTTGTGCTCGTTGCGAATATCCTCTTCCGTTACTTTCCCGTTTAAACCAGTCGGCTCCACAAGCCGCCAATCCACCCCTAGCTCTTTCGCTAATTTCTTCACGCGCGGCGTCGCCTTTTTCTCGACTTTTTGCTCCGTCGCTGCTTGTCCTTCCGATCTTTCTTGTTCTTTCAATCTTTCATTCGTTTCTTCTTGTTTGATGTCAGGCTGCCCGTCGCGTTCAGCTGTTTCAATTGTTGCAAGCACTTCGCCGACAGATGCTGTATCTCCTCTTTTTTTGCGGATTTCCTTCACGATTCCGCTTGCAGGTGCATGCAGCTCCGAAACCGCCTTTTCCGTTTGAACTTCAACAAGTATGTCATTTTGCTCCACCGCATCCCCTTCTGACACATGCCAAAATGCAATTAAGCTCTCATTATATTCTTCCGACAATTGCGGCAATTTAATTTCAATAATCATGTTGGCCTCCTGTGAAAGAAATGGTAGATTTATTCATTAACGAGTTTTACAGCTTCTTGATAAATTTTTTCTGCATTCGGTAAAACAAACTGTTCAAGCGGGCGGCTGAAAGGAATCGGCACGTCTGGTACAGCCAATCGTTTGACCGGAGCTTCTAAGTCATACAAGCCTTCCTCTGCAGCTATGGCAGCGATCTCCGCCGTCATGCCGTATGATAAATAATCTTCATCTACTACAAGTAATCGATGAGTCTTTTTAATGGATTGCAGGATTGTTTCACGATCTAACGGGACAAGTGAACGCAAATCGATGACTTCTGCTTCAATTCCTTCTTGCTCCAGCTTTTTGGCAGCCTCCAATGCATGATGAGTCGTCATTTGAATCCCTACAATTGTTATATCTTTCCCTTCCCTGACAACGTTTGCTTTTCCTAGCGGCACCGTGTAGGCTTCTTCCGGCACATGACCGACTGATGCGTCTAATTGATCCATCCATCCTAAGCCTTGCAGCGTTTTATGGAACATAAAGACTACAGGATTATCATCCCGAATGGCTGAAATCATCATCCCTTTTAAATCATATGGAGTGGATGGAGCCACCACTTTCATTCCCGGCAAATGCGCAAACGTTGCATACAAAGTTTGAGAGTGCTGAGCAGCATCACTATACCCTCCGCCAACAGCGGTCATTAACACGATTGGCAGCTTCACTCGGCCGCCCGACATATAAGGGATTTTTGCCATATGGTTATAAATTTGATCCATACAAACTCCGAAGAAATCGACAAACATCAATTCAACGATCGGCCGCATTCCTTCGGTTGCTGCGCCAATGGCCGCTCCAATAAATGCAGTTTCAGATATCGGGGTATCAATCACTCGATCTGATCCAAATTGTTGAAATAACCCTTCTGTCGATCCGAAGATACCCCCGTAAACTCCGACATCCTCCCCCATGACAAACACGTTTGGATCTCGCTCCATCTCCAATTTAATCGCTTCCGCCATGGCCTTATTTCCCGTTAACAAGCGCGTTTTTGTTCCTTGCACAGCTTATAACCCCTTTCCTGTTTATTTACGAAACGTATAAATCTTTTAAAGCATCTTCCGGATTCGGATAATTGCTGCTGCGTGCAAATTGATAAGCAGCGTCTACTTCCTGTTTTGCTTTATTTTCAATGATGTCAAGATCGTTTTCCGCTATGTTTTGTTCAGAGATTAATAGATTTCGAAGGCGGACGATCGGATCTTTATCCCGAAGAAGCGACACTTCATTTTTATCTCTATACAACTCCGGATCCCCTTGGAAATGTCCCAAGTAACGATATGTTTCAATTTCAATAATCGATGGACCTTCGCCTCGTCTGGCGCGTTCCACTGCTTCTTTTGATACTTCGTACATGCTGATCGGATCGTTGTCTTTGACGTAATATCCTTTAATGCCATATGCAGCTGCACGAACATCGTTAGATGCTACAGATGTCGATGCTGTTTTCGGAACAGAAATTCCGTACTGATTATTTTCAATCACCACAATAAGAGGTAAATTCCAAAGTGCTGCCATATTTAATGACTCATGGAAAGCTCCTTGATTGGCAGCTCCCTCTCCAATAAATGAAACCGCAACCCAGTCTTTCCCTTTTTTCTTAGCAGCTAAAGCTGCTCCAAGAGCGTGTGGGATTCCTGCTCCAACAATTCCTCCACAGGAAAACTTGACATCCGGATCAAACAAATGCATATGTCCTCCCTTGCCTTTGCCAAGCCCGGTTTCTTTTCCGAAAATTTCAGCCGTCATTTTATTTAGGTCAACGCCTTTCGCGATGGCATGATGATGAGGCCTGTGCGGCGACGTAACCGTATCTTCTTTTTTCAAATGAACACATATGCCGACGGCTGCCGGTTCTTGCCCTGTTGCCAAATGCATCTCGCCAGGAACAGGACCCGCCCCAATATTGAAAACCGGATTTTTCCCTTCAGTATAAGCTTCTGCCATTTTGTCTTCGTAATAACGGATTTTGTACATGTTTTCATACATCCATAAAAGATCATTTTTAGAAATTGCCAATGTATTCTCTCCCTTCTACCAAAATAGAAAACGGTTTCAAATAGTTAAATGCAAAAATTGTGCCAAACTACATTTTTTATGATTGATATATTTAGTTTCATTGAAAATGAATAAGATTTTTTATGCTACAAAAAAAACGTCCCGTTTTGGGACGCTTTTTAGAGACACAATGATACAATTTGATACGAAATGAAACAAAATGATATTAATAAGGGATTTGAAATCTTTGCATTTGCCGATAAAAAGTGCTTCGTGATATCCCTAAATATTGCGCAGCTTTTGTGATGTTGCCGTTATATAGACGTAAAGCTTGCAAGATCGACTGCTTTTTCATTTCATCTCGATGAATAAACACCGTTTCCGATTTTGGCTTGGAGTCCGTTTTTATAATTTCCTCAGGCAAATCTTTAATAGTTAAAACAGGCTTCGTCAATTTGTTTAAAGTTCTTTCTACTATATTTTGCAATTCTCTAATGTTTCCCGGCCAATGATAATGTATTAACGCTTGAAAAAAATCCGGTTTGATTTCAGGAAAAGGCTTATTTAACTTTTCACAATTTTTTTCAATAAAATGATGAACAAGGAGCGGTATGTCTTCTTTTCTTTCTCGCAATGACGGCAAAGTGATCGGCATGACATTAAGCCGGAAAAACAAATCCTCCCGAAAGCTTCCTTTTTCGACCTCTTCCCGAAGATTTTTGTTCGTCGCTGCGATGATGCGAACATCAACAGGCAAAACTTTATGCCCGCCGATTCGCACCACTTCCTTTTCTTGTATGACTCGCAAAAGCAATACTTGCATTTCCAAAGACATTTCTCCAATCTCATCTAAAAAAAGCGTACCGCCATCGGCAAGCTCAAATTTTCCTGCACTTCCCCCTTTTTTCGCTCCGGTAAAAGCACCGTCCGCATAACCAAACAGTTCGCTTCCTAATAAATCTCGAGGAATTCCGCCGCAATTGATGGCTATAAAAGGCTTATGCTTTCTGTCGCTTTCATTATGGATCGCTTGTGCAAACATTTCTTTTCCCGTACCGCTTTCTCCTAAAATTAATACATTTGAGTCCGTTTTTGCTGCTAGCTTCGCTTCGTTTACTTTTTGGAGAAACTGAGGATGCTTCCCGATCATATCAGAAAAAGTGATTTTCGCCTGATTGCCAGATAAATGATTAATAAATTGTCTTATCTTTTGAATCTCTTTTATAATCATCATTGAACCGATCCATTGGCTGTCTTTATAAATGGGGAGTTTATCAACTAGAACATGAAAAACGTTGTTTGACTGTTTTATTTTTAAGTGCAGTTCATGATTTTGAAGATGTCGAGGGCGATTGGAAATAATCGATTTGTTGCTAAAAACTTCGCTGATCTTTTTCCCTTCCAGGCAAGAATGATTCAATTGAAGCAGCTTTTTTAATTGATCATTCACTTTAATAATGAGCCCTTCCGTATCGAAAATGAGGATGCTCTCTTTCATATTATTGGTAGTCGCTTCAAGAAATCTTTGCATCATAATGTTTTTTTCTGTCTTTTCAATCAGCTCCAGCTGGTACTCAATGGCTTTCACTGCTGACACTACCATGCCTAAAGTATGTGGATGAACCTTTTCATATGGGCCTGAAACATTTAATACGCCGATTATCTTTCCTTTTGAATCGTGAATGGGCGCGGCCGAACACGTCCATGCCTGGCAAATTTCCGAATAATGCTCCTCAGCATATATTTGTACAGGTTGATTGATCACAATCGAAGTGCCGATTGCATTCGTTCCCATTGCTTGTTCACTCCAATCGGCACCTTCCACAAATTGAATATCAGCTGCCATCTTTAACGTATCAGCGTCGCCAATTGATTTTAACAACTGTCCCTTTTCGTTGCAAAGAATCACTAAAAAACCCGAGCCCTTTACGATTGAATACAATCCTTCCATAAACGGAACCGAACATTCAATTAAAGGCTTGTAATGGTCTATTTCAATTTTTTTTATTTGACCGTATCGCTGAAAAGGGTCAACTTCCATTTCTTTGGAACGAATCCATGAATCTTTTACAATGGGAGATAATTTTTCGTCGAGCT
The DNA here is from genome assembly GCF_038050115.1 of Aeribacillus sp. FSL K6-1305. Classification (NCBI taxonomy): domain Bacteria; kingdom Bacillati; phylum Bacillota; class Bacilli; order Caryophanales; family Bacillaceae; genus Aeribacillus; species Aeribacillus sp. FSL K6-1305. The sequence goes on from NZ_JBBOQV010000002.1 coordinate 558,899, forward strand.
TATTTTCAAAAATAAAGCGCTTCCAACATTGTTTGACATACTCTCTTTTCTTCATCATAAAACACCTCCTTCAATTGTTGATTGAAGCTTCTCCGTCCAATCGCATCACATGCCAGCTTACAATGTTTATCGTATTTTTTAATATTCTCCTTTATTGTAGCATTACAAAAAAGCTGTGAGAACTAGCGATCCACTGAATGAAGCTTCTTTTATTTTTGAAACTTTTTAAACCAAAAATGCTGGAAATCCCCTTTTATTTTTTCAATCATGAGAAATTGGGGCGCCCTTCTTTTGATATCCCGCAAATACAGAAATTTACAGTTGCCGATCGTACTGGACGCATCGACAAAATGGGTCATAAAAAAACCGATTCCAAAAGATTGGAATCAGTCTTTCTTGCTGCTGCACGGAAGGCCAAATCATTCTCTTTTTTCCGTTATGCATGTGTTTGGAAATTTGTATTGCCAGTTATCAACTTGATCGGATGGTGATTTGGCAAAGCTCTGTTTTTTCTAAAAGAAACGGTTTCATGGCATTTAAACAGTAATTCCTAATGTTTAAAATCAGTGATTTTTTAATATGTTTCATAAAAAAAGACGAAACGACTTTCAAACGACTCCCTATTGTGAACAAATATTGATCAGTATGATGATGTTTTTCAAACGTCTTCCTTCATTACATAACAACTGAATTGAGCTGATAAAAAATATATACAATGTAGGAATGTGGGCAGCTATAAAAGAATAAAGGTTTTTGGCAATGGGAAAGAAGTATAATATATTGAAATAATAAAATGCTCTATATTCTGGGAGGATAACATAAAGTTATAACGGAGGAACGTGAATCGTATTAAAACGATCATAAAAATTATTGTGAAAAAATTATCATCGGAGCTGTCCTATTCATTTATATTATGTTTTCTTTCTCCTTTTCTTTCGTTAATTGTTTTAATTTGTTGGACAGCTCCATAAACCAATTTTCATCTTTTGTTAACAAGGCTAAATCAATTAATGCTTTAATCTGCTCTTCATTTTCTATTGGAGATACGGGCAATTTTTTTACCCAATGATTTAATGTTTCAACTGTTTTACCAACGACGATTTCATTGTCGCAAGCCATAACTTTTACTCTTATAATCTTTTGTGATGAATCTATCGTTTCAACATAACCGTAAATAAATTCGCCGCTTTTTGTTTTTCCTTTTACCCAATCCCCTACTTTCACTGGCAACTGATTGATTCCTTCCATTTTATACACCACCACTTGCAGTATTATAGAGATCTGTTTTGAAATACTAAATATCTAGTTGTTAACAGAAATTATTACATGATAATAAAGGGAACGCAAACAATTTAACCTGGGAAATAATAAAAATTTTAAAATTCCATTTTTTCAAATATATAACTTATAATAAATGTTTTCATATTTATTGCAATAGACAAACGTTCAGCACATTTGTTCCATGTGAAACATAAATCAGACAGCCGGCTCAAATTTTACCTGTTGTGCGGCAAATCGTTATTGAAGGAAGGTGCAACTTTCGGCTGTCCTTTCGTTTAAAGATGAAAAAATCTACCCTTTGTGATCAGCTGAGCAATAGCGAGAAAAAAGTTTTTTTAAAATAATTCTTCATGCAAATGAACCATTACATGCTCTTCCTGAAGCATGTACACAATCGACGAAGGAAGCCCGTTAATACATCTTTTCCAAAGCTGGCGCACGATCTATCCACAAGCAATCTCATACTGTATTTCCCATTTAAAAAAAATTTCCAATTAGCCGCTTCCCACTCTATGATAAGAAAAACTATTGTATTTCTTCCGTCTTTTCCTTACTGTAGATGAGCAAATTCACTAACATAAATTTACATCCGAACAAAAAAGGAGACATGAACCCGATTCCTTGATTAGAATAGATGTGTCACCAAACCATTCTCAAGGAGGTTCATGTCTCATGAATAGACTACCACATCACCAAGGAATCGACAAGTTTTTCGCAATGTTGGGGCTGGCCCTTTATTTCTCTAAGCCGGTCATGAAGCATCTCGTTCATATTATCGATGCGCTGACAACGAAAGGATTTGTGGGAACCTTGACCGATCTGCATCATGAGAGCTTTCATCCCAACCATCGAACGACACTGAGCCATTTTTTCACGAAAAGCCCTTGGGATGAAGAAATCTTGCTTCGCAAACTCCAGCAGTGGATGCTTCGTCATGTGGAACGAACGGCCAAGCGAAAGAATCACCCCATTTTTGTTTCGATCGATGATACGATCTGCCGAAAAACGAAGCCTTCGTCACAGGCGAAACACGCTATTGAAGGGTGTAATTGGCATTATTCTCACGCGGACAAAAAGTCGATTTGGGGACACTCTCTCGTCTGGCTCATGGTTCATACGATGACGCAAGCCTTTCCCTTTGCGTTTCGCCTCTACGACAAGGCGGATGGGAAAAGCAAGGGTCAATGGGCCATCGAGATGCTTTCTTCTTTGGATGTGCACGGTTCTGTTTATGTGCTGATGGATTCTTGGTACCCATCGAAAACACTCGTGGAAGCCTGCCTGAAAAAAGGATTCCACGTCATTGCGATGCTCAAGACGAATCGGGTTCTTTATCCAAAAGGCATCGCCATCCAAGCCAAACAGTTTGCCCGCTATATCGAACCGAACGACACCCATCTCGTCACGGTGGGAGAAGAGCGTTATCGCGTGTATCGCTACGAGGGAGCGCTGAAAGGTCTCGATGATGCCGTTGTGTTGTTGGCTTGGAAAGCCGATCAGCCGATGACACCTGAACATCTTCACTGCGTCTTGAGCACCGACCGGGAGCTAAGCGATGAAGAGATCTTGCGCTACTATGCCCAGCGTTGGTCGATCGAATGCTTTTTTCGACAAGCGAAAGACCAGCTGAAGCTCGATGGGTACCGCGTTCGTCAACGTCGGGCGGTGAAACGGTATTGGATCTTGGTGCAACTCGCTTATGTGTACAGTATGGTCGAATCCAACAGCGATTTCTCTACCGGGCTTGACTTCCTTCGAAAGAAGAAAGGACATAGCCTCGTGGAGTTTATTTACGATGCAGCGAAACAAGATATTCCCATTGATGTCGTTAAAAAACAGCTTCATGTGGCATAAGGGGTACTCCGTTTGTCTCTTTTTACATGGTAATTATTGTAATGAAAATTGCTCAACTACAGTTCCTTATTAAGTATCACTATGAATCTACAAAAATGAACATTTAGCATTTATTGATTTAAATAACCTTTTTTGTAGTCGGTGATGTTGGAAAAGGCGGCACAAATTCACTTAATAAATATTCATAAATTGCTTTTTCAACTGATAAGCCACTTTTTGTGATGCCCATATTACCAAAAAGCACATTAAACTCGAGAATATAAAAATGCCCTCCGCTTACCAGCACATCAAAGCCGGCATGATTAATGTTCAATTGTTTCGAGACATTCAAAACAAGATCACAAGCTTCTTGCGGTATAAATTCAAAACAGAGGCTTCCGCCTTGGGCAACATTGTGGAGAAACTCCCCTTCCGCCCCAACCCGCCAATAGGCGGTGAAAATATCTTTTCCAATGACACAAATGCGTAAATCTTTTCCGTCGTTTTCTAAATATTCTTGTACGTACAGCACATCATTTTGATTGGCATATTGATAAAAATCATACTCATTTTTTATTAAAAAGGTTCCTCTTCCCATTGAATTCCGGACTTCCTTTGCAACAAATGGGAACGGGAACGTTTCTAATACTTTTTCGATATTGCTTGGGGTGCTTGCCAATATTTCTGTATATGGAACATGCTCAGGCGCCACCGTCCAAAGCGCTCTCGTCATTTCTACTTTGCTAAAGCCCAGCTGCAATGATTCAATGCTTGGAAAAATTTTTTTCTTTAATCCGTATACAAGAGCAGGGGCTTGCCACGTTTCAGGAAAAAGAACAATATCCGCTTGTCGAATGGTTTCTAATTCTTTAAACATATTGTCAGGCTTTATATAGTGTACACCTGGAATTCCGATTGTTCGGTATGCATTAAAAGGAAACCATTTTCATAAATACATGACCACACTCCAAAACATATAACAATTTCTAAATAAATAATAGAATCTTCATGAAATTTTCGCAAATAAAATTTTCAATAGTTTCCCCTTTCAAATGCCGTGAGAAATTTTTTACTTCATTATGGCATCTTGAAAGGACGTAGAACAGGCGGATGTTTTTTTGCTATTACTTCGACTCTGAAGCGGAAAAAGGGAATCCCCTTGTTTTTATTTATAGTGATCCCGCCAGTGCTGCCTGAGAAAGCGTATCACCATTGCTCCCGGGGCGCAGGCAATATTTTATGATCTGCCATTCCGTCATTACTAAGTATCCGAGAGCTGCGCAATTGCGGCAACGACTCGGAAGTCCTTCTGACGTTTATGGACGATCCAATCAGTATTCGGAGCGTGATGTATGCGACCAATGTAATCGAACAGACGATCAAGGAGATTCGGAAACGTTTGAAGTCGATGTACAGTTTGAACTCAAAAGCTGAGGAAAACAATTCAGGATTTTAATGAGAAATAGCGGAGAGAAAGCTTCAAGAATTTGCCGAGGCTCATGAAGGGATAACCGTCATCCGCCAGCTGTTTTCTAGTAAAAATTGTAAACATATACAAAAGCCAGTATAGAAAAATGAGCTGTTTTTCTATACTGGCTTCATCTTATTAGGACTTATCGAACCGTCCCTATATTAACTAAATAATGTAAAAAGGGGCATATAAGGAACACCGCTTTTCCACGCATAAGAGTGAATATTTAGTCTTATGTTTGGAGACAATCTCCTTCTTTCAGCTGAATAACATTTTAGTGATACCTTATCGAATGGTAATGTAAACATAATTATTACACCTGTTGCAAAATACTGTTCTAAAACCTGATACACACTAACACATTTTCAATTTGTAAATGCTATCTCATAGCTACCTTCTGCGTGAGAACGTTATTGCCCGAACCTAGTCGCAGGCGAATATAGGCTTCATAAGCCGATACATTTGGATTGATGCGCATCATGATCGTTTTCTTTGCTTTTCCATTTTCATCTGCTGTCAGTTTGCCGATATTGAAATAACCGTAAGTGGTTGGCCATGTTCCGTCCTCAAATTGGATTTGCGAAATGCTTTTGCCGCCTGACAAATATATTTGGATTTGTGCATTTGCTACTGTTTGGCCAGGTGTTAAACCATTCATCACCACTGCTACCGGAAATGGTATACCACCGAGCGGAATGAATTTCGGTGTTAACAATTGATATTTTTCTCCACCGCCAGGCGGCGTCTCAACATTTGACTGACCGATACCGACTGTTTTGGTAAAGACGTTGTTTCCAGCCCCTATGCGAAGACGAATATATCCTGTTGTTCCGTTTTGTACCATTGGGTTAAGCCTCATTGTCAGTACTTTTTCCGCCACACCATGCTGATTGGCTTGAATGCTCCCAACACTTTGATAACCGTAAGTGGTTGGCCATGTTCCATTCGGAAGCCGAACTTGCGAAATTGATGTACCACCTTCTAAATATACTTGAATTTCTCCATTTTCAATGACTTGTCCCGGTTTCATATCTGTTAATTTGAGTGTTACTTGAAAAGGTTCTCCGCCAGTTGGCAAAAATTCAGGTGTTTCAATGTTATATTTAATGTCTTTTGGAGGATCCATTTCCGAGCCAAATGAACCGTCAGCAAATGTCGATTGGTCATACCAAAGATAACCTTCATTCGGTGAACGCCAAGGCTCAGGCTTCAGCTCCTCAGAATGCTCTGGGGTTTCCATTTCTAATATTGGTGAAGGCTGATCAAGCGGTATACCAAGTTCAGAGAAGGTCAGATAACTTTCTTTATAAGACAGCCATTCGACAATTTTCATTAGCAATTGGCCATTATCTTTTTCAGTAAATCCGTCGTACGTTCTCTTGACTCCTCCGTGTTCTTCATTTCGATATTTAGGGGTGCTGTCTTCCACCACAGAAGAGTCGCCGATGAAAGCGGCCTTTCCTCTTTCTTTTTTTCCTATCGCTACAAAGGGCCCTTCATGAATTCCGCCGCCAAAATAAACCCCTTCGTCAACTGCATTGCTCCATTTGTTTTCTTCTACAGTAAGCCCATCAGGCAAATAAACAATCCCTTTAGCAATTTCAGGATTCATAATAGCCAGTGTAGAACCAGCATGAATCGAAATTTCATCAATGCCACTCGTTATACCAAAGGATTCATCAGATGGTATAATCACATTTGCTGTTGTGTTATCTATCGAGTTAAAACGAAATCTTACACCAAATTCTTCACTTAGCCAATCGGTGCTTTCAACACCAGCCATTGCAGCTTGTTCACCTTGATCCATTCCTTTTGTTGGATTATCAAAAGCCCCTCTGCGCCAACCATTCATAATTTCATTTGAATCCCAACGGTTAAAATTTCGGTCGGCATTATAGTGGTCGGCAATAAAAAATACGCCTCCCCCTTGTTCTGCAAACTCGGCAATAGCATCTTGTTCAGACTTCTTAAAAGGAATTTGTGCCTCTGGAATAATAAAAACATCATAACCTTCTAAATCCTCCAGAGTAAGCGGATCTAAACTCCGATGCTCCTTCACTGTATATCCCGCTTCAAGCAATGCATTGGCAAAATCGGAAAATGCACCATCAATCACCCAATCGGACTGGCCTGCTGTTTGCCCATGGCTGTTATCAAACAAAACTTTCTTGCCGTTCGGATCGCTAGGAACTAAGATTGGGGCCGGATCATTCGGACCTTCTGCACTTACAGTTACGTTTTCCAAAGCAAAAATTAAAAACGCCAATACTGCCACAAGGCCCTGCAACAGCATCTTTCTCATAATTACTCTACCTCCATAATTTATTAACTCAACGAGGCAAAAGCCTTTTATTGAGTTCAGCCGCTATTGCTGGAGCTTTCGATATACATTGCTGCCTTATGAGCATCTGCTAAACCACCTTCTTGCGCAAATAGCCGGAAATGATATCGACGATCGTAACCATGGCAATGATTCCTAATAAAATTATACCGACACGACTCCAGTCGCGAGACTGCATGGCAAATATAAGCGGTGTACCGATTCCGCCTGCACCGATGATTCCTAAAATGCTTGCGGAACGGAGGTTAATTTCAAAACGATATAAGGTGTAAGAGATAAACCCAGGAATGATTTGTGGAACAACGGCAAACCACAGCGTTTGCAAGCCGCTTGCTCCTGTTGCTTTCAAAGCTTCAATTGGTCCGAAATCAATATTTTCCACTTCTTCTGAAAACAATTTGCCAAGCATCCCGATGGAATGGAGTCCGAGCGCCAACACACCGGCAAAAGAGCCAGGGCCTACTACTTTAATAAATAACAACGCCATCACTAGTTCCGGAAATGTCCGGATAAAGCTTAAAATAAATTTTCCTGTTCCTGCCGCAATCTTCCCCTTCGTCATATTGTTAGCCGCCCAAAAAGCAAACGGTATACATAGAAAAGCTGAAATAAATGTGCCTAATATGGCAATCGCTAATGTATCTAATAGCCCTCGGAGCAGATCTTCGCCTTCGGGCAAGTAAACATATCCCCAATCAGGAGAAAGAATGCCGGATAAAATCGCTTTTGTAATTTGGCCGGCCGTTTCTTTAAATCCTTCTATTGGAATACCGGATAATGCCCATATATAAATAACAGCCAACAACACATATATACTCCAAAGCATGAACCGGTTCTTTTTTGGTTTAACTGGTCTTGCAACACTCTTCATAATAGTTTCTCCCGCAATTTAGTACTAATATGGTCGATCAACAAAACAACCATTAATGTAAAAATAATGATTGTACTCACTTTGTCGTATTCAAGAAAACCTAATGTTTTATCATAATATTCTCCGATTCCTCCTGCTCCCACTAGTCCTAATATAGCTGCAGCCCTTATATTAATTTCAAAGGTGTAAAGAACGAAAGAGACAAAGTAAGGGGACACTTGCGGAACGACAGAGTAGACGATCCATTGAATTTTATTGGCGCCAACTGCCGTCATCGCCTCCAATGGGCCTTTATCAATACTTTCCATCGCTTCATAAGTTAATTTCGCAATAATGCCCATTGAGAAAACAGCTAATGCAAATATTCCTGGTAATGGCCCCAATCCGAAAATCGCAACAAATATAGCGGCTAAAAGAAGTTCAGGAATGGTACGAATTAAATTTAAAATAAATCTGAACGGGTAATAAATCCAATTGCTGGCAGCGATGTTGCTTGCGCATAACAAAGCAAATGGAACCGCAAGCAAAGCTCCCATCGTTGTCCCAATAACCGCCATGCGGAATGTGTCAAGCATTGCCGGAACAATATCATCAAAATATGACCAGCTGGGAGGATACATTTGTACAAGCAAATCAAACATATTTGGAAACCCTTCAACAAAATCGATGAAAGAACTTTCCGTTTGATAGGCGCTCCAGCCGATCAGCAGCACAATCAACGCTGTTGTCAAGTAATGCTTTATTTTAGTAGGTGCTTTAGGAATTTCTTGTTTAGTTAATCGATTCATATTTAAACTCTCTATCCGCTTCATTTGTTCCCACCTCAAAAGGCTTTCCATATATTTCAGAAAACCGTTTATCTGTCGCTTCCCTAGCAGATCCGTCAAACACAATTTGTCCTGCTTTCAGGCCGATGATCCTTGTGGCATATTGTCTAGCTAAATCGACCGAGTGCAGGTTGACAACAAGCGTTATTCCTAACTCTTGATTGATCTTTTTTAAATCATCCATTACTTGTTTTGTTGTCAAAGGATCTAAAGATGCTACAGGCTCATCCGCTAAAATGATTTTAGCTTTTTGCGCCAAAGCTCTAGCAATCGACACTCTTTGCTGCTGTCCTCCTGAAAGTTGATCCGATCTGGTGTACGCTTTTTCAAGAATATTCATTCGTTCCAGAGCATTCATGGCCAAATCCACATCTTCTTTTGGAAACCATCCCAAAACGGTTCGGAGAGTAGAATGGTAGCCAACTCTTCCAGATAAAACATTTCGCAAAACAGTCGACCTTTTCACTAAATTAAAATTTTGGAAGATCATCCCAATGTCGCGACGGATGCGGCGGAGTTCCTTCCCCTTTGCTTTCGTGATGGATTTCCCGTCTATTGTTATTTCTCCGGAACTAATTTCATGCAATCTATTAATAGAACGTAGCAACGTTGATTTGCCAGCGCCAGATAAACCGACAATCACAACAAATTCCCCTTTTTCAATTTTCAAATCAATATTTTCCAATCCTACTACACCATTAGGATAAATTTTTGTAACACGATGAAATTCTATCACTCTGCATACCAACCTTTTTTAAATATTTATCTAAACATCCCGACGTTGCTTTATCTATTCATAGAGGATTAGCCAGTACGAACGATTCGCCTGGCTATATTTTATGAAAATACATTATTCAGTTTTCACTTTTTCAGCATACTCCCTGACGATATCGAAGTTACTGTCTTTCGATTCTATGTAGCCTTCATGCGTGTAAATGTCTTTTATAATCGCATGCCCTTCTTCGTCTTTTCCAATATCAATGAAAGCTTGCTTGATTTTTTCAACCCATTCTGAATTCATGTCGGAACGGACGGAAATCGTATCGTTCGGAATCGGTTCTGTAAACTCAATGACTTTCGTATCTTCGAAAACAGTTGGGTAATCTCCTGCTACGGTATTGCGGGCATCTTGGAAAACAACCGCACAATCGACATCACCGTTCAAAACAGAAATAATTGCTTGGTCGTGCCCTTTTACTGTTATTCCTTGTACATCTTTTAATGGATCAATCCCATTATCCATCAGCGTTGCGGCCGGCCAAACATAACCTGCAGATGAAGTGACATCTTGAAAAGCGATTTTCTTTCCTTTTAAATCTTTCACACTAGTAATACCAGAATCTTTTTTCACTACGAAAATTGATTTGTAATTGTCTACTAGTTCATCTGTTGGCTGCCCGGTCTCATCATCCACTCCGTAACGTTGCGCTTGAAGAATTACTTCAGCAGCTCCTCTTTCTTTCGCCAGCACATAAGCATTTGGCGGCAAAAATCCTACATCTACTTTTTTGGATTCCATTGCTTCAACAATGGTATTATAGTTCGTTGAAACACTTACCTCTACAGGTATACCCAAACGATCTCCCAATAACTTTTCAAGCGGCTTTGCTTTGGCCTCCAATGTATCTGCATTTTGAGAAGGTACAAATTGTACAGAAAGGGTTTCCGGAATATATCCATCTGATTCTTTGCTGCTATTAGTTTGTTGGGAATTGCTGGATTCCCCGCATCCGCTGATGACCACCGCTGTTAAAGCTAGTATTGTTCCAAAAGCTACTAATTTTTTAAACATATTAATTTCCCCCATATCTTTTTGAAAATCTAATTTCCATTTTAGCACCAAATTTTTAATTATTTGTAAATTTTGTTACAAAATATCACGAATATTTTATTAACTTTGTAAATTATTTCTTTTCATTTAATTATCTATTTTATTTTTACAACGATTTGTTATGATGAAAAAAAAGGAGGAGGAAAATAATGGAGAAAGAAACTGCGATTCATCTGCTTGTAACCAGCGATCTTCACGGCTACATTTACCCGACCAATTACAGAGACAAAGAAGAACAAAATTTCGGACTGGCTAAAATAGCCACGATTATAAAAGAAAAAAGAAAAAAAGGCAATGTACTTTTACTTGATAATGGAGACTTGATTCAAGGAAGCCCGTTGACTTATTACCATGCAAAAAACAGGCCCGACAGTGAAAATCCGATGATTCAAGTTATGAATGATCTCCAATATGATGCATGCGTATTGGGAAATCATGAATTTAATTATGGACGAAGTTATTTACAAAAGGCGATTGATCAATCAGCTTTTCCTTGGCTGTCCGCTAATATCTTGAAGCAAACAACAGGAGAGCCCGCTTTTGGAACACCTTATCTCGTCAAGGTATTGGACGGAGTCAAAATTGCTGTACTTGGTATAACCACTCATTTCATCCCTAATTGGGAAGAGCCGCGAAATATTGAGGGACTTGTTTTCAAAGATGCATTGCAAACGGCTAAATTATGGGTGAGCGATATTCGCCAAAAAGAAAAACCAGATGTGATGATCGTCTCATATCATGGGGGATTTGAAAGAGATCTACAAACTGGAGAGCCTATAGAACAGCTGACAGGAGAAAACCAAGCATACCAAATGTGCCAAGAACTAGAGGGTGTTGATATTTTAATCACAGGCCATCAGCACCGCCCACTCGCAGATAAACTAAACGGCATCACAATCATTCAGCCAAGCCATAAGGGGCAATTTTTGGGTGAAGTGACGATGAAAGTTAGACAGAAGGCAAATGGAAACAGCCCCGCAATCGTTAGTCATTTCAACTTAATCAAAATTGATGAAAAAATGGAAGCGAATCAAGATGTTTTGGCATTGATATCCGATATTGAACAAGAAACGCAAAAATGGCTGGATCAGCCGATCGGAACCGTTATTGGTGACATGACCGTATCTGATCCATTGAAGACCCGATTACAAGACAATCCTTTTATAGAATTTATCAATAAGGTGCAAATGGAAACAGCCAAAGTTGATATTTCTGCCACTGCCTTATTCAATAATGACTTGCCTGGATTCAAACAACATGTTACAATGCGCGATATTGTTTCCAATTATATTTATCCGAACACATTAACTGTCATCCGCATCAGCGGCCAAGATATTAAAGATGCTTTAGAGCAAAGCGCCAAGTATTTTACGGTTCAAAACGGAACAATCTCTGTCAATCCCGCTTTCTTATATCCTAAACCGCAGCATTACAATTATGATATGTGGGAAGGAATTGAATACGAATTAAAAATCTCTAATCCAGTTGGCCAACGAGTTGTGAAGCTAAATTATCACGGCAGCCCATTGGAGCTTGACAAAGAATATGATGTCGTCATGAACAGCTACCGCGCAGGTGGAACAGGCAATTTTGATATGTTTAAAGAAAAACCGATCGTTAAAAATATCCCCATCGACATGACCGAACTCATTGCCAACTACATATTAGAGCACAAAACTATCATCGCAGCTTGCAATCATAATTGGAGGGTAGTTTTATAGTAGTAAAAGCATTTTCCGATTTGCCCGCTTTTTATTTAAAACAAATGCCACTAATAGGTATCAAAGAATACTTGTCCAAATATCACAAAGGCTTACAGCAACAAAAAGTCATTAATAACAAATTTGATATCAACGATGATTATATAAAAATGATTTTTTCGTTATGAAAATGTGAAGCGTTTTATTCGCACACATCAAAAAAGAAGATTTAGGATTTTCCTAATCTTCTTTTTGCATGAAAGTATATTTCACCATTCCCCTGAACAGGACATGGATTATTTAAGCAGCTGTCTTAACTCTTCGGTCATTTGTTCAACCAATTCAGGTCTGCCATGAAACTGGGCTGGAGTATTTTGAAAAAGTTGAATACGCCAAATTCCTTCCGTTTTCACTGCAACAAGTGTATGATGAGTGTTCACATCAGGATTTAAATCGGACTGGCCGTGAGGAACCATACCGGCAATCGCTCGTAAAATAGCGATATCAGGAGCTAGAAACCGGACATTTTTCACTTTGCTGACAAATTTAGCTGTCTGGTGGTGTTCAAAGACGGACTGGAGATGTGCGAATATTTCATCGCGTCCAATCGACTGACTGCCATCGAAACCAATGCTTTCGCCATCCTTAGTAAACAGATCCGTCATTCCGCTAGCAGTTCGATTGTTCCACGCATTAATTAGTTGCTGGTACAGCTCTTGAACTTCATTTATTTGAGAATTTTCCATCGTTTATCACTCCGAAATGTAATTCTTTGTTCTATGATAGCCAATCAACTGAAAAATTATTTTTTATAAAATGTTGCCGATTTAATATTTACGTGCAGTTTTTTCTTTTGAAACCTCTGCTTTGAAACGCTGAGACGAATGATCAAAAGCATTTTTTATAGAAGCTTGACAGCGTATAATACTTCAAAATGAAAATTTTCTTCTTTTTTCACTTCAAACGACATTTATTTGATGTGCAATCACTTTAAAAGGGCATTATTTTTCCTTCTGTTATTGTAAGAATATGTTTGTTCTTCAATTAATCTGTTGGAGATGAATGCCTGAGACAGTCTGCAAATACCTTCCGATCCTCTAAAGCCACTACATAATCAGCAAACAATCATTCTTTCAATCATATTGCCATTCATTTACTGGGAGTGTTGCTACTGACGGCTCTTTTTTTCTATTTCCATACTGCTGCATATTTTTTTTGATATTTCGGATCTTCTTCCTTTTCAATTAAATCGAAGGCAAGCTGCTTGATCGCTTCATCCTGCACTTTATCATACAAGTTTCGCAGCCCTTGAATAATATCGAACCGAATAAGTGTCGCATGTTTTTCGTCAACACAGTTGTCAAACCGAGCTGCCAAATGACGGATAACCATCTCTTTTTGCTTTTCCCCAGCTAAACCAATCCTCCAAATAGCCTGCAAACTATGTCTGGCAGTTACAAACTTTTTATCATAGGTTACTTCCCAAACTTGAGGAAAATCCTCCAACATTCGCTGTTCGGGATCGCTGATCGCTAAGCGGCTTAAAAACTGAGCAGCACGCGAGCGCTTATGAGGGTCTTTACTTGTCAGCTCTTCCTTCAGCTGATCCCATACTTCATACGCCCAATCGACTTTTTCTTCAGTGATCTTCATAATGCTGCTGTACGCTTCGTACTGCGCATTTTTATCACTTGACTGCAATTCCGCAAAATAATGCCTCGTTCGTTCATCCACTATTTATCGCCCCAGTCATGCCTTATTATGCTTGATTTTACCTTAGGCAAAAGTGAATAGGCAATGGCTGCAATATGTAAATGCCGAACGATCATATCGGAAGTACAGATCCAAAAAGCCGAAGTTTGATATGGAAACTGGCTCATATTCCATGTGAATGCAAGTTTAAAATATTAGCAGAGAGCGAGCATGAAAAAAAGCCGCTGTATCACCAATAATTGGCGTTCAAGCAGCTTTTTTCAATTACTTATTTAAACGGATTTTTCCATTCCATTAGAACAGCATAGTTACGGGATTCCTCATCCTCCAAATAATTAGCCACAATTCCAAGAGGCGTCCGTCCGCAACGGAGAAGGAATGAAATAACCGGGTCTTTTAAATTTCCGCTGACGACAGCATCGACATATTGTTCAGCTGACATCTCATCCGCATATTTATAATATCCCGGCATTCTGCCGCCGCCGAGCAAGCGATCCAATCCTTTATGGACAACTACTTCGTACATTGATTGCATAAGCCATTTTCCTAAATCCAGCTTTCTGTGGGACGGACGGATGCAAATATCCACAACATATAAAGTGTTGCCATTCGGATCATGGTTACGGATATAGCCGTTGTCCGTTATCTCTTCCCAAGTATGATCAGGATGGGCGGGATCAAAATTCACGATTAAAGATGTCATCGATCCTGCTAACGTTCCTTCTACCTCAACACATAAAGCGCCTTCCTGAAACAATGTCACGTGATTCGTTAATTGCTCTTTATTCCACCAAAGTTCTGATGGAAAAGGCGGCGGAAAGCTTTCCTTTTGAATTTCAATTAATTCATCAAAATCTGCTTCATTATAATTCCTTATCACCACTTCGACATTGCGGCCTTGATTATTCAGATAAAATCTCTTTCTGTAGCGGCTCATCTCCATTCCCCTTTCGTCCATGAACACTTAAATCAGGATATAAATCAAAGCGGCGGTCTCTCCAAGTGGTGACAGATCCGTTTTCTCTCACTTTGTATAAGAGAGATAAATCAAGATCCGCCGTAATAATCATATCGTGGTTTATTTCCCCCTCCATCAAAATCCCGTTTTTCGGAAATGGGACGTCGTTCGGAGTAATGACCGCTGCCTGGCCGAAATTTGCCCTCATAAAATCAACGGTAGGAAGCGAACCTACTGTCCCTGTTGTCACCACATAGATTTGATTTTCAATCGTTCTGGCGTGGCTTGTATACCGCACTCGTTGAAATCCGTGGCGGTCATCTGTACAAGACGGACAGAACACAACGTCAGCTCCCATTCCTCGTACAATTCGAACGATTTCTGGAAATTCGATATCATAACAAGTCAACATGGCAATTTTTCCTTTTTCGGTCTCAAATATTTGAACCGTTTCTCCGGGAGTCAGATGCCATTCTTTCACTTCCGTCGGCGTCAAGTGAAGCTTCGCTTGTTCAGCTATCCGGCCATCGGGATAAAATAAATGGGCTGTATTATACAATCGTCCCTCTTTTTCGATAATATGAGTGCCTCCAATAATATGCATGCCCGTTTCTTTAGCAAGCGATGTAAATAGTGAATAATATCGGTCCGTATAATGAGGTAAATTTTGAATCGTCTGCTTTTGATTCGGAATGGACAGCAATTGAGTCGTAAAAAATTCAGGAAAAAGAACAAAATCAGCATCAAACTCTTCTGCGGTTTTCACATAATGCGTTACTTGGTTTGCAAAATCTTCAAAGCTTTCGATGGAATGAAGATGATATTGAACAGCAGATACACGTATTTTCATGTAGCCTCTTTCCCTTCATCATAATCTGTTCCCCGCTTATTACTGAACAAAGTATAACATAAAACCAGTTTATTTTAATTTAATTTGATTTTGTGTAAAGCATTTTGCTGGAACAAAAGAGAATACTTGAACTATTTATTTAGAAGTGAAATAATTCACTCAAAATTAACAGACAAAACGAAAACAAGCCGTTTGACTGCCGGTGATTTGGCGTTCAAGCGGCTTGTTTTATTCCATTTTTAAATGCTTTGCTCGTATTTGGCAATAAGTTCTTCGTTTTTTCCGACTAAACCGAGTTTAAATGCTTTTTGAATAATTTTTGCTACTTCAGCATTGAAAAATGGATCTCCACCATACCTCATCTTATCATCCAAAATTTTATTATGGAAATGAGACGTTTCTCTGGCTAAATCTTCATTTACAATTTTCCCTTCCTTTATTGCGTCCATAAATTCATAAAAATCCATTTTGCTGTTGTATTCTTCTCTTGTCTCGTTGCCATAAGGGCTGCCTGTTTCCAAATGTTTTTTGAACGGAGCTACAAGCGTCAATTGCGTATAAGCAGCAAAATATTGAGTTTCAGTAATATTCATATAAGATCACTCCCTAACAATTGTAAAATTTATGTGATCATAAAGTGTTTTATTTGAAAAATAATCTAACGCTGAAATGCTGATCGATTCTGTAGTCAATAGCCTCATAGGTATTTCATAATATTTGATCCACCCATACACAATTTTGTCAGATCCTGATAAAGGTTCATCCGCTAAAGGTTTACGAGTTTGAGAAGTAATATCCCTTCCACCATTATATATTCTAAGAAAGCCTGGACGCTCAGTACCTTCAACATAAATGGCAATTCTTATGTTTCTCCCTTTTAAAGGAGTGATTGCCGACAATTGATTTGGTGAAATGATTTCCCATTCATTATCGTTTCCATCCGACGTAATACCAATTATCTGTAAATCCGTTAATGGTGGTGCGGATGCAGCTGAAGTTTTTGCAGGAAAGAATGCAAATACGAACGAAAATGATAGAACAGCCAGCGTAAAAATAACTCCGACAATTTTTTTCATAATAACCTCCTCCATATTTTATAAAATTTCCATTTTTTATATCGGTATAAACTGGAATATTTTTAATATAAAAACAAAATTTAACAATAAGTATTCTGACCTCACATCCGCCTTTAATAAACCTTTAAAACTCTTAAACGAGTTGAAAAACGGCTCATCGCAACATTAAACCGTTTCAATTACCTTGTAAAATCAATTATAATAAGGGCAAAGATCATTTTTTTACCCTCGGGAACAGCAATCTTCAGAAAGCCGGAAAATGATTTAAACAATCAATTATAGAAAAATCGCAAAAAAACACCGCTATCCGCTCAATCATGCACAATATAGGACAGCGGGAAAAAGTCTAACAAACATAAGTGAAAAAAGTGTGGTGAAAGCATTGTTTAAAATTTTGCTCATTGAAGATGACACCACCCTGTTTCATGAAATAAAAGAACGGTTATTACAATGGTCTTATGATGTATACGGCATTACTGACTTTGGAAAAGTGATTGAAGAATTTACAGCCATCAAGCCTGATTTGGTCATCATTGATATTCAGCTGCCAAAGTTTGATGGATTTCATTGGTGCCGAATGATCCGCTCCCATTCAAATGTTCCGATTATTTTTTTATCATCGCGGGATCACCCGACCGATATGGTGATGTCAATGCAGCTTGGAGCGGATGATTTTATACAAAAGCCGTTTCATTTCGAGGTGCTTATCGCAAAAATACAAGCAATTCTCCGCCGAGTATACAACTATAATACAGAACGAATAAAGCTGAAGGCATGGTGCGGGGCGACGGTCGATTATGAGAACAATACGGTCACAAATGATAAAGGAACAATTGAACTAACTAAAAATGAACTATTGATATTAAAGCATTTGCTTGAGAAGAAAAACAAAATCGTCAGCCGGACAGAATTAATCAAAAGCCTGTGGGAGGATGAGCGCTTTGTCAGCGATAATACCTTAACGGTCAATGTCAATCGTTTGCGAAAAAAATTGGATGAGCTCGGGTTGGGACGCTTTATTGAAACGAAAGTCGGCCAAGGCTACATGGCAAAGGAAGAGGCAGCCGTATATGATTAAAAAATATATTATTGAAAGAAAGAGCTGGATCCTTCTCTTTTTATTCATGCAGCTGTTTATCCTTTTTATTTCTTATCTTGATTCAACCATTTCATTAAAGTCCGTTCTCTATATTGTCTTTTTATTGATGATTATTTTTTTCATTTTTGTCATCATCCGCTACAATAAAGAAACAAAGTTTTATAAAAGCTTGGAAGGATGGGAAAACAGCCTTGATTTAACAAGTATAGCGAATGCTGAAAGCCCTTTTGAAAAAATGATTGAACAGCGGATAATAAACCAAACGAAGCTTTTGAAACAAGAGGCTTCGCAAAATCGAATTGCGCTCGAGCAGGAAAAAGATGAATTGCTGTCATGGATTCATGAAGTTAAAACACCGCTGACAGCGATGCATTTAATCATTGAACGATTAGATGATGAAGTTATCAAAGCACAATTGACATATGAATGGCTGCGCATTCATCTGCTGCTTGACCAGCAGCTTCATCAAAAACGGATTCCTTTCATGGAAAATGATTTATATATTGAAAATGTTGCACTGGAACCACTCATTTTCAAAGAGATAAAAGCTTTGCAATCATGGTGTATGCAAAAAGGAATTGGGTTTGAGGTCGAGCTAGAGGCTGCCGAAGTGCTAAGCGATGCGAAATGGCTCGCCTTTATCATGAGACAGCTGTTAACAAATGCGGTAAAATACAGCGATTCATCCGATATCATCATTCAAAGCTATCGGCAAAATGATCAAACAATGATCAAAGTGAAGGATTTTGGCCGTGGCATTGACCCGAAGGATCTGCCGCGTATTTTTGACAAGGGCTTCACATCCACGACCGCACATCAGGACAATGCCTCAACAGGCATGGGATTATACTTGGCGAAAAAAGCCGCCGAAACATTGCTGATAGATATTAAAGTAGAGTCAAAGCTTGGAGAAGGAACGACTGTTACCTTAACCTTTCCAAAGAAAAATGAATTTGTCCGCATTACAAGCATGTGACAATTTTGTCACATGCTTTTTCATTTTGTTCGCTGAATCGAAGGAAAAATACAAGAAGGACGATTATGATAAAAATATCAAGGAGGGACGCGATATGTATATTTTAGAGGCAACAAAAATTTACAAAAGCTATGGAAACAAATTTAATAAACAAGAAGTGTTAAAGGGATTGGACATTCGTGTCGAAAAGGGAGAATTCGTCAGCATCATGGGGGCATCCGGCTCAGGGAAAACGACATTGCTCAATGTTCTATCCTCAATTGATCAAGTCAGCCAAGGAACGATCAAAATAGAAGGAAAAGACATTGTAAGCATGAAAGAAAAACAACTGGCTGAATTCCGCAAAAGACATTTAGGATTCATCTTTCAAGAATACAATTTGCTCGATACACTGACAGTGAAAGAAAACGTCCTGCTGCCTTTATCCATTACAAAAACAGCAAAAAAAGACGCGGAGCAAAAATTTAATGAACTAGCGACAGAACTAGGAATTTATGAGATCAAAGACAAATATCCGAATGAAATTTCCGGCGGCCAAAAACAGCGCACCTCAGCAGCAAGGGCATTTATTCACGAGCCGAGCATTATCTTTGCCGACGAGCCAACAGGCGCCCTTGATTCAAAGTCGGCATCTGATCTATTAAACAAGCTGCAAAAATTAAATCAAAAACGAAAAGCCACCATTGTTATGGTCACCCACGATCCGGTTGCAGCAAGCTTCTCAAGCAGGGTCTTTTTTATAAAAGACGGACAAATTTATACCCAATTAATAAAAGGGGAAGAAACAAGACAAACGTTCTTTCAGCATATTATGAAAACCCAAGGGGTATTAGGCGGGGTGCAAAATGAGCATTAATCAGCTGATTTTCCGTAATTTGAAAAAAAATCTGAAAAACTACTATTTATATGTATTTGCCTTAATGTTTACAGTAGCCCTTTATTTCGCGTTTGTCACATTGCAATATGATCCGTCAATGGATGCAACAAAAGGCTCGATTAAAGGGGCTGCTGCCATTCGAACTGCATCCGTATTATTGATTGTCATTGTGACTGTCTTTCTCTTGTATGCCAATAACATCTTCATTAAACGGCGCAGTAAAGAAATTGGCTTGCTTCAATTAATCGGCATGACAAAAGGGAAAATATTCCGCATTCTTACGGCTGAGAATTTTATCATTTATTTCAGCTCATTATTCATTGGAGTCTTTATTGGATTTTCCAGCTCCAAATTATTCATTATGATTTTGTTTAAAATTACCGGTGTCAATGCCATTGCAACGCTTACTTTTTCACCTAATGCTTTGATCCAAACAGTGATCGTTTTTAGTGCGATTTATCTTTGTATCATGCTGTTGAATTACGTATTTATTAAAAAGCAGAACATTTTATCTTTATTTAAAGTTGCTTCCACTACAGAAGTAAAAAAAGTATCCCTGTTGGAAATGATTATCGGGATTCTCGGCATATTCTTCATCATTATAGGCTACTATATTTCGTCTAAGTTATTTGGCGGCGATTTTACTACGATGAATGAGCTATTCCTTGCGATGATCTTTATACTAGGATCTGTCATTATCGGAACCTATTTATTTTATAAAGGGTCTGTCAGCTTTATTTTTTATCTCATTAGAAAAAAGAAGGATGGTTATTTAAATATTCATGAGGTACTATCTCTTTCATCGATTATGTTCCGAATGAAGTCAAATGCTTTATTATTAACGATCATTACAACCGTCTCTGCTCTTGCCATCGGATTGTTATCTTTAAGTTATATTTCCTACTATTCATCGGAAAAATCCGCTGAAAATTATGTCGCCGCCGATTTTGCTCTGACGAATGCGGAAGATGCAAAGCATTTTAAAGAAGCATTACATGCGCATCACATTCCATACAGTGAAAAAATGATTGATGTGATCCACGCAAACATCAATATGGAGAAAATATTAGATACAAAGCTGAAGGAATTGAAAGTTGACCCGGCATCCATGCCTCTCCCAATCATTAGTGACGACGATGTAGAAAAGATCAATCTGTCTCCAGATGAAACTCTTTTTGCAGGGTATAACGATATGATGCAGAAGTTTATGCCGCTGAAAAGTTCCGGTCAAATCGAATTAAAAGGCCGGCACGAAGTCATACCGCAAAAATATTTAGGTTTACAAAAGGAATACTACATTTCCTATTTTTTCACAGGCGGCGGCCTGCCTGTTGCCATTGTCGACGAAACGATATTTGACCGTTTACAAAAGGACATGGACATGAAACCGTCTGTTCATATAGGAATTGATATTCAAGATGAAGCTAAAATACAGGAAGCTAATGAAATCTTTCAAAAAACGACGTTTAGCGGCAATCATGATTCACGGCTCGCCATGAGCAGTAATCAAAAACGATCTATGGGGCTCAGCATGTTTATTGTCGGCTTTTTAGGTTTAACTTTTCTGATTACATCCGGCTGCATTCTTTATTTCAAACAAATGGATGAGAGCGAAGATGAAAAGCTAAATTATACCATTTTAAGAAAACTCGGCTTCACACAAGGCGACTTGCTCAAAGGAGTTCAAGCCAAACAAGCTTTTAATTTTGGGATTCCTTTGATCATCGGACTTTTCCACAGCTACTTTGCCGTTCAATCCGGATGGTTTTTATTCGGCACAGAGCTCTGGACGCCAATGATTCTCGTCATGCTGCTATATACAGCTTTGTATTCGATTTTCGGCTTTCTCTCCGTACTTTATTATAAAAAAGTAATAAAAGCGGCTCTTTAATATTAAGGAACTGTCCAAAAAGTCAGTATAAGTTGACTTTTGGGAACCCCCTCTTTATTTTTAAAAAAACCGCCCGTGTGAAAAACGGGTAGTTTGTTCAACTTTATAGAAAAATATAAGCCTCAGCTCCCCACAGGGTGTCTGAGGCTTATATTTCATTATATGAATAACCCCCGAAATCCTCCCAAATCTCAAACCGTAAAAAAATAAGAAAATCTGCACCGCTCGGCAATCAAGCTTTTATTTGGATACGACGGAAAAACGTTTATTAATGTGCTTACGGTTTTCAATTTCATCTACAAGTGCTATCGCATAGTCTCTATAACTGATGTAGCTTTGGCCTTCAGAGTTGACAGCAAGCACATCGCCTGAAACTTTATATTCACCTGTGCGCGGACCTTGCGGATCAAAAAATGCAGCTGGGCTAATATAAGTCCATTGAATCCCTTCAGAGTTTTCAAGATCTTGCAAATTTTGAGCTGAGCTTTTCGCTACCGGCAAATATTCTTTCGGAAAATCCGGCGTATCAAAGAGGCAGGTTGTTTTCGCTTCATCGACAAACAGGCTGCCCGCTCCGCCTACAACAATAAGCCGCGTATTAGGCGCTCCTTTCAAGGCATTGATTAATACTTTTCCTGCTTCCACATGTTTATGCTCTTCACCAGGTGCAGTGCCAAATGCATTTACAACAACATCAAAATCTTTTATATCCTCTGATGTAATATCGAAAATATCCTTTTCAACAGCTGGTACATCAGTTACTTTAGAAGCATTGCGGACAATAGCCGTAACATCATGTCCTCGTTCCTTTGCTTCCTTTACTATTAGACTTCCTGCTTTTCCCGTTGCACCAATAACGGCAATTTTCATAAACAATTTTCCTCCCTTTATGTAACTAATTCAGTTACAAATTATATGTAACTATTATAGTTACAAATATAAATCCCTGTCAACTTATTGATTGAAGCTGTCATCCGGAAATCATTGCCTGCCAACCTGTTTGACAAAATTTCAAATTTGTCACTAAAATAGTGACAAATGGTGGTGGAAACTTATGATTAACAGCCGTTTAGCAGTGGCGATTCATATTATGATCTTAATAGCATCAAATCCCCTTGAGCATATGTCTTCAGAATTTATTGCCAAAAGCGTCAACACGAATCCCGTGGTGATCCGGCGAATTACAAGCATGCTCAAGAAAGCGGGACTATTAACTTCCCATGCCGGCAGAACCGGAGCAAAATTAACAAAAAACCCTGAAGACATAACACTTTTGGATATTTTTAAAGCGGTCGAACCGAAAGATGAATTATTCGCTATTCACGAAAATCCGAACCCCAATTGTCCCGTTGGAAAAAACATTCAATCCGCCCTGGACAGCACATTTACGCGCGTTCAAAAAGCGATGGAAGACGAGCTGGCCAGCCAATCCCTAAAAGACGTAATGGGCCATTTCTTACAATAAGAATGGCCCATAAAAAATGAAGCTGTAGTTATTTCCTCTTTTTCGGCACTTATGACCGTTTCGCTGTTTTGAATAAGATGAATGATTCATTTTTACTTTCATAAGTTTGCACGCATGCAGGGAATCTTTGAAATCGATTTTATTCCTCCATCAAGTGCTTGATTTCAAAATAAAAAGCATGGATAAATTTTTTCGTATTGATTCGTATAGACGATGCAGCTGCAGGCCGATCGGCTTTTAATTCCTCCATTTTTTGACGAACAGCAGTGAAATCAAAAAATTTGGATGAGTAATTTTCAAACTTTGGATGGATGAAGTCTGTGAGCCCAAGTGACGCTAAGTTGTTCAAGGAATGATAGATCGCCCTCCGCACACGTTGTTCAGACGCTTTAATTTCCCTTTTCAGATCCTCTTCACTGGTTGCTTCTCCAAGCTTCTTCAACGCAATATTTCTAAATATCTCCTTTAATGAAGGAAATCCGCCGGCAAATGTTTTCTCTTGTTCGTAATCATATAAAAACTGCATGATTTCAATGAGATCTTTACTGCCGCTTTCTCCGGCAATGCCTAGTTCTGAAAGGAGGAATCGTGCACTGGCAGAAAGAGAATTTTCTTTATAAGGATTTACATTTTGCTTTAGAAGATGATCAACGTTCATAACACTATATAAAGAGTGATGGATATCCTGAATGGTTTTTTCCAAACGTATATGACCCATCACCTTCTTTAAGATTGACAATACTTCAATTTTATTAATCGGCTTCGTTATATAGTTTTCGATTCCGTATTCATAAGCTTGGCCGATCATATCCTTTGATTCCACCTGCGATATCATAACAATTTTTCCTTTAAAAATCGGCTTGATTTTCTTAATCGTTTCAATGCCGTCCTGAATGGGCATTAACAGGTCAACTAATAAAATATCGACTTTCTTCAAATTTAAAAATTCACCGCTAACATCAGCACCGTCTGCTGCTTCGCCGACGACTTCACCAAGTTCCTCGTCTTCAATGATATGCCATAGCATAGTACGAATTGACTCATCGTCATCTATTATAAAAAACCTCATAAAATCACCTTTTTTGGGTTAAATTTCCAATTGGCAGACGAACGATAAATGTTGCCCCTTTGCTATCTTCCTGATGCTCAATCATTACTTCCCCGTTAAGCTTTTCTGCCAATTCTTTCACATATGAAAGCCCAATACCTGTTGATGAATTGCCCGTGCTGTCGAATTTCAAGGTGAATCCTGGTTTAAAAATAATATCTTTATATTGATCGGGAATTCCGGGACCATCATCATGAACGCGTATTTGGAGCCAATCATTTTCCCGCTCCACTGCAATCTCAATGCTGCCAGTTCCTTTGATGGCCTCCACTGCGTTAGCGACAAGGTTATTCACAATGGAAATAAACGTATACACATGATACTCAGGATGTGACCCATTATATGCAATACTGAATTCAATGTTTTTCCCCAACAGCTCAGCATACTTCTCATGTGTTCGAACAATGATTGATAAAAGTGATCGGACATCTAAATAATCAAGGGAGCTTTCTTCTGAAATTACTTTTGAAAGTCCAGACAAAATGCGTTGATTATCTTTTTTGATCTCATGAACCTCGCCGGCAATCCTCAAGGCATGCCGTGAAAGCTCCTCCAGCGACAGCCTTTTCTTCCCTTTCCTGATCTCCTGCAATTTTTGATACAGGTTGTAAGATTGCCTCGTAATTTCCTCAGCATCTTGAACGGATTTTTTTAATAGCACCGACTCTTCGTAAAGGTTCGATACAAGCATGATCATATGTTCATTGCGTTTTTGAATTTCCGCTTCCCTTAGCTTAGATTCATGCAATTTTATCATACTAAATAAACCGATCACAAAAAAACTTCGGAATATGGCAATAATCATAATTTTATTAAAGGCATCTAAAGTCATAACCGTTCCAATCATAATATTTTCAGCGAGTAGCTCGACAATCCCGGCTGCCAATTCTATCACAATCCCCAAAAGGCCGATCACCCATGGTCGATTGTAAAATCGGTGAATTCTTAAAACAGAAAAAACAAGCGCATACGTGAAGTAATAGAAAAAATAAGGGGAATTTGTATGAATGGAAGCCATCCAATCAACAGATGTAAGGGATATCAAATCGAGAAGAACCCGAAATGTCACAATTGATAAGCCTGCAAGAACACCACATATAACAGCTGGTACCTTTCTCAGCCACAATAAAAAAATAAACAATGTTGGAGGTCCAAAACTCACCCGATAAACTTCATTAAATGGATAAAATTTAATTTCGCCAGCGAGCGGAACCAAAATGATCATTGCAACCAATAATTGAAGTTCTTTTTTTTCAAGAGAGTGCAAGTTCAATATTACCACAACCTTGTTATAATGGTTCCTCTTAAAAAATTGAATAAAAGTTAGAATTTTAAAAACGAAGTAAATAATCAATTTGTAGAATTTTGTAGATTTATCGTCTGATCTTGTAGTTTCAATTTTAAATTAGATGAGATAACTCGTAAGCGCTCTCGCAAACAACTCTACTAATTATTATAGCTTATTATTTCGACGAGTAATCATTTAAAAGATAATGATAATCAATTTTGTCATCCATTCGTTTTGGAGGCAATTATAAAAGAAAAGAGGTGCTATGATGAAAAGAATAAGCTTGGCTTGGCAAATTTTAATAGGTCTTGTACTAGGTATTGTTGTTGGTACTATTTTTTATGGTAACCCAGATGTTGCGAAATTTTTGCAGCCAATTGGGGATATATTTTTACGATTAATTAAAATGATCGTCATTCCAATTGTTATTTCCAGCTTAATTGTCGGTATTGCAAGTGTAGGTGATACAAAAAAGCTCGGAAAGCTTGGCGGAAAAACAATTTTGTATTTTGAAATTATTACAACTGTCGCCATTATTGTCGGACTTTTAGCAGCTAACATTTTTCAGCCTGGTTCCGGCGTCGATATGAGCTCATTAGAGAAAACAGATATTCATAGTTATGTCGATACGGCAGAAGCAGTTGAAAGCCACGGAATAGCTGATACATTTGTCAACATTGTTCCACCAAACATTTTCCAGGCATTTGTTGAAGGAAATATGCTGGCGATCATTTTCTTCTCTGTATTTTTCGGACTTGGAGTCACAGCCATCGGAGAGCGTGGAAAACCGATCATTGCCTTTTTCCAAGGTACAGCTGAAACGATGTTCTGGGTGACGAACCAAGTGATGAAATTTGCACCATTTGGTGTGTTTGCCCTTATCGGTGTGACTGTGTCTAAATTCGGTATCGAATCATTGGTGCCGTTGGGTAAATTAGTAATTGTCGGCTATGGAACAATGTTATTCTTCGTTGTCGTCGTTCTTGGATTTGTTGCAAAATTAGTCGGTCTAAACATTTTTCACATCATCCGTTTACTTAAAGAAGAGCTTATCCTTGCCTATTCAACCTCAAGCTCAGAAACAGTTATGCCAAGAATAATGGAGAAAATGGAGAAATTTGGATGCCCAAAATCCATTACAGCATTTGTCATTCCAACAGGTTATTCCTTTAACTTAGATGGTTCAACCCTATACCAAGCATTAGCAGCACTGTTTATAGCACAAATGTATGGCATTGATTTGTCCATCGCTGATCAAATTTCATTGGTGCTAGTATTAATGTTGACCTCAAAAGGAATTGCAGGCGTTCCAGGCGTTTCATTTGTTGTACTGTTGGCTACGCTGGGAGCAGTAGGCATCCCGCCTGAAGGTCTTGCATTTATCGCAGGTATTGACCGTATTCTCGATATGGCTAGAACAGTGGTCAATGTCATTGGAAATTCATTAGCCGCTGTCGTTATGTCTAAATGGGAAGGTCAGTTCGATGTTGAAAAAGCTATTTCATATATCAATTCTTTTAAAAATAATAAGCAATCCGCAGCTTAACTCAAGTTTGACACCATTTCACTACATGTGGATAACTAAAGGTGATTATACCAATAGTTATCCACTTTTTTTATCGAAAATATAATCATTATGTAGTGTTATGTGGATAACTTTTGTATATCCAATAATATGTAATATATGTTATACTATTAGTGCTATGTATATTCGAATTAATAAGCAAAAAAATAAAAATGGTTCAGTTCGTCAATATCTACAAATATGTCGTACATTTCGTGTAGACAATAAAGTTCGGCAACAAACGCTTTGTAATCTAGGGAGGTTAGAACATTTATTAGAGAATGGCTCTGTCGATAACATAATCGAGGGATTAGCCAAATTTTCAGAGCGTTACTTTGACCGAATTCACGGGCAAGGGTCTTCCTCTTCTGTCTCCGTGCTTTGGACAAAAGAGTTTGGGCCGGTTTATCTGTTCCGAAAGGTATGGGAAAAGTTAGGGCTTGGTCGGCTATTACGTAAAATCATGGATGATTCCGAGGCTGCTTCTCGGTATGACGAAGCCATTTTTGCCATGGTGTTAAACCGTCTCATGGATCCCAATAGTAAGCATTATATCTTCAAACAATGGATCGACACGATTTATGCAGAAGGTCTTTCAGACATTCAACTCCATCACTACTATCGTGCATTAGACTTCTTAAGTGAACAAAAAGAAAAAATTGAGGAACAACTTTATGGACATTTAACCGATTTAACCTCATTAGAAGTAGATATCGTGTTTTACGACACGACAAGCACCTATTTCGAAGGAGAGGAAGCAGACGAACTGCTGGCTCACTATGGTTACTCCAAAGATCATCGTGGAGATCGAAAACAAGTCGTGATTGGCTTATTAATGACCAAAACAGGGATTCCGATTGGGCATCAAGTCTTCCCTGGAAACATGCATGATACGAAGACATTTGGCATGGTGGTTGGAGATCTGAAGAAGCGCTATCCTATTCAGAAAGTCATTCTAGTGGGAGACCGCGGAATGGTTAGTGAAGCCAACTTAGATCAAATTCGTGAACTGGGCATGGAATATATTGTGGGTGTCAAATTACGAAAGTCGAAGAAAGCCCAAGAGCTATTATCCATCCGTGGGCCATATAAGAAGGTTCTCCCGAATCTAAAAGTGAAGTCAAAGAAAATCGATGGCGAAACGTATGTACTCTGTTACAATCCGGACGCTGAAGAACGTGATCGAGCGAGTCGTCAAGTCGTGTTAGAAAACCTTCAATCGAAGCTTGATGAACTCGGTCCATCTGGACTCGTCAAAAACCGTGCGTATTCCAAGTTTTTAACGATAGAAAAAGCATCGGCCAAAATTGATGAAGAGAAGGTATCCAATGACGAAAAGTTTGACGGAAAGTACGCCATTCGGACCAACTCGTCATTAACGGATGAAGAGGCAGCACTTGCCTATAAAGAGTTGTGGAGAGTGGAACAAGCCTTTCGTAACCTGAAGTCGAATCTAGAACTTCGCCCGATGTACCATCGAGTGGAATCTCGTATTCGAGGCCATATCATGGTTTGTTTCCTTGCGCTTGTCATGGAATCCTTTTTGGCCTATAAGCTAAAAGAAATAGGATGCCAAACAAGTGTAAAGGATATTTTGCATGATGTAAGCCAGGTGAAGGCCTCGAAAATACGCGTGAATGGTGAAGAGCAAATCGTTCGTACAGAATTACAAGGTCAAGCAAATCTAGCATTTGAAGCACTTGTCACACAAGCGCCTCCTAGAGTATTAGAAAAAAACACGTGCCACTAACAAGTGTAGTGGTACGTGTTGTGGGTAAAGTCCAAAACACCAGTATTTTCGGGCTTTTCTTTAGTGTACTCTGTCAAACTTGAGCTTAATATAACCGATATAATTCCAAAAACTTTGCAATCAAAAAGCCGGAGTGGTTATGATACCCTTCCGGCTTTTGCTATAGATTGAAGATAATGATTTCAACAGCTTTGTTAGATTCATTCGTAAAAGATGATACTTCTGATCTTGATCGTTTTCTACATAGTTAAACGTTAAGAAAAAACAGAGCGTATTTTCCATCATTTCTGTCATTTCCTATTATTTCTTTATCTTTGTTTGTTCCAAAGTGCAATTCTTTCCCAAAAAGCTTTTCGCATGTAGAATGATTTTTCACAGGAATAAGCAGACAGCTCAAACTCGAAAAAAAGGTGTCACCTATAATGATTATTAAATAAAACTTGAAACTGTTTCCAAATTCAAGTATTATATAGAAAGACTTAGAAATAGGCACGTTTGAAAAAGTGAAAATTAATAATTTTATAGTGGACGGATGTTTATTTTCTTGTTGTCTTCAACACAAAATCACAATAGCCGAATCTGAAATAATTGGTGTATCGCTTAATTTTGCAAAATTACCATAAAACAACTTCTTCGTTTATTAGAGAGATAGAAACTTAAAAAACTTTGAACATATTTTTAAAAAGATAAATCAGGAGTTCCATTGCTTTCAATTCATTTCAGATTAGAAAAACCGTAAATTAAATTTATGGTATCTTAGGCTATTTAACTTATATAAGTTAGGGCCTTTGTTTAATCTAATTTTGAATAGTGGACGTGGTGAGCCGTCCGCGATTGCAAAAGTGAGCATTGCCTTATTTGCGCCATTTGCAAAAACACCACGTCCACAAAAGTTAAATCTCAAGGGAGTACTGTTTTCATATCTCTAATCTCCTAATGATTATTTTTCTTTTTAATACTAATATCTATAAAATTGTTGATAACGTTTGCAAGCAAGGAATCTCCAATTACACAAAACCATTTGTTTACCTTTTCCCTAATTCATCAATTAATTTTAATAAATTAGGATCTTCTATATAATTTTCTATAGTGATAATTCTTTTGTTTTTATGAGATAATCTTGCTCTTTCTAATAAATCTTTATGAACGACGATAATGTCAGTGTCTTCTGGAACATCCTCTATTCTATAATGTTTTACTTCAATACCGTCAATATTTGCTTTTTGCAGTCTTTTTCTAAATGTGGTTGCACCTAATGCACTGCTGCCGGCACCTGCATCGCAAGCAAATGAAATTTTACTTATTTTTGTATTAGACAGTTCATTAGATGGATTTAAAATTTGTTTCCCTTCAGATTTCATTGCTTTTGACTTTTCGATTGAACTTGTAAAATCTTCTTCATCTGTTTTTTTATCAAACTTTAATATTATTGCAGTAACGATGAAGGATACTACCGCAGCTACGATTACACCTGAAATGATTCCTAGGAAATTACCTTTAGGGGTTAAAGCTAAATAAGATATTATGGATCCCGGACTAGGTCCAGCTACAAGACCCGCATCGAAAAGATAAAAAGTTGTAATACCTGACATCCCGCCGGCAATCATTGCTAAAATTGTTAATGGTTTCATTAATACATATGGGAAGTATAACTCATGAATGCCTCCGAAGAAATGAATTATTATAGCACCCGGAGCAGTCCGCTTAGCAGCCTTTTTGCCGAAAAAGCTAAAAGCTAATAATAATCCAAGACCAGGTCCTGGGTTTGACGCAACGGTAAAGTAAATTGATTTTCCTGCTTCAAGCGTTTCTTGCATACCTAAAGGATAATATATTCCTTGATCAATGACGTTATTTAAAAACAATACTTTAGCTGGCTCATTAATAAGAGATAATAATGGTAAGTACCCTGTATCCACTAGAGATTTAATAGCGGATGAAACAACATTATTTGCCGCTTCAATAACCGGTCCTATAAAATAAAAGGAGAAAATCATTAGAAAGAAGCCTAAAATACCAATTGAAAAGTTATTAACAATCATTTCAAATCCTGCAGG
The DNA here is from genome assembly GCF_038050115.1 of Aeribacillus sp. FSL K6-1305. NCBI lineage: Bacteria > Bacillati > Bacillota > Bacilli > Caryophanales > Bacillaceae > Aeribacillus > Aeribacillus sp. FSL K6-1305. Next base: position 589,726 of record NZ_JBBOQV010000002.1, read on the forward strand.
TATTTTACCATCTATCAATTTATCAAATTTCTTTATAAGCCAGCCTCCCAAAGGACCAATAATCATCGCGCCTAAAAACATTGGTATATCGGATCCAACTATTAGCCCTATGGCTCCGATGGTACCCATTACAGCGCCCCTTTGGCCGGCAACCATTCTCCCTCCTGTGCTTGCTAAAAGCAAAGGCAATAAATACTTGATTGCCGGATCAACTATACTAGCAAGATTCTCATTTGGAAACCAGCCAGAAGGTATAAACAAAGCTGTTAATAACCCCCATGCAATAAAAGCTCCAATATTCGGCAAAACCATATTGGTCAAGAATCCTCCAACAGCTTGGATGCGTGCACGAAAAGATGGGGTTTTGGCTTTAATTACATTTTCCATGTATAACACCCTTTCTTCATATCAATATTTATAGAAGAAATTTCTATACTTTTTTGAAAAAAAAGATGTTTAAATTTTAAATTTAATCAAAAAAACATTTTTTATTCTACCATTTTAATAACATTCATTATTTCTTCTTCATTGCTTGAATTTCTAAACTTATTTACAACATCTTCATCAATTAGTATAGAAGATAAGTCGGATAGCAAACCTAAATGACTTGAATTGTCTTCAGCCGCTAAGACGATAATAATATTCACTTCTTTTCCCTCTGGGAACTGCACGTTGTTTTGTAATTTCAAAAAAGAAATGCCTGTTTTGATTACTCCTCCTTCGTTTCTTGCATGCGGCATGGCAATTCCCGGAACAATTACTATATATGGACCATTTTTATTGACATTATCAATCATATCTTGAATATATTTAGGAGTAATATTACCTTTTTTTAATAAAGGATCGGAAGCAACTCTTATAGATTCCTCCCATGAAGATACTCTATTCAAGAAATTTATATTACCTTTTAAATATTCACTTAACACACCGTTTCACCTTTCTTCATGATTCTATTTACACTACCATTTCTGTATTTTTAGTTGATAATAAATTTCTTTAATTTTTTCTCTAATTGTTTTATTTTCTAACTCTGTAAAATGTAAAATGGCTTGTTCGATCCCATTTTCACAAATGTAGTTTTGCAAAATTACAGACTCTTCATCATCAGGGTTATCGAATAAAAATGCAGCAGCAACGGCAACTGATAAATATTCTATTGAAAGTCCTAAATCAAAAAGTTCTCTAGTGGGTTTAATTAATCGTTCATTATAGCCCAGTTTGCGAATCGGCGATCTTCCTACTCGCAAAATCGAGTCGCTAATATTTTTGTTTTTAAAGCGCTTTATAATTCTTTCAATAAAATCACTCATATCTTTTGGGTCCATATTAAATTTCCTTAAAATATATTGGGAAGCTTCATTTAGCGTTTCCCGTACAAGATGTTCAATTTTTGCATTTCTCAAAGCGCTCTGTATTGTAGATTCTCCTGCTAAAAACCCAATATAAGCAGTTGCCGCATGACCCATATTCACTAAATATAATTTTCTTTCAATATAAGGCTGTAAATCTTCAACATAGATTGCGTTTTTTATAATAGGCGAATCTGCATTAACGATTTCTGATTTGTTAATGATCCATTCATAGAACGGTTCTACAAGAACACTCTCACCCCCTTCGCTATGTTTTGATAAAGCTAGGCGATCAATAGCTGAATTAGGAAAGCCAACAAAAGTACATATATTTTCCATTTCTTTATTTGAAACATATCTCTTTATCTCACGTTTCAAACTGGAAGAAGCGTTAATTGCATTTTCATTTGCGATAATGTCGATCTTCTTTTTATTTTCTTTTGCTCTTTTCAAAAGGCCTTGAGATAATATATTAGCTATTTTAGGTATGTTATTGATGCCGACAGATGTTGTAATTAAATCTGCATTCACAATAGCATTGATCACTTCTTCTTCTTGTGTTACACTGTTTAATGCTGAAACCGGAGAGATAGTCTCTATCGTATGATTATCATCTAATATCTCAACCTGATAACTATTGTAATTGTTAAATTTATCAACCGTTTTTTGATTTATATCCACGAAACAAACTTCATACCCAGTTTTGTTTAATAAGTAACCAATTAAACCTTTCCCTATATTCCCTGCACCAAAATGCAACGCTAGCATAATATTATCTCCCTTTACAATACTTAAAACTCTTTATCAAAGAATATCCAATCCAGCGAAGCTATTAACTTTTTACTCTAAATTCGCGTGATATTGCCAAAGACTAGACATATCAATATTTTGCTCTCTAATCATCATTAAGGCTAACGCGTCGCCTAATAACAATAAGCTTTGTTCAAATAAGCTTGTCATTGGTTGTACAGATTTCACTTCATTTGGCAGCTGTAGTTTTGTACCTACTGGTATCCTTACGAAACAATCTGAATACTCATTCATTGAGCTATTTGGATTTGCACCTATATGAGCAACTTTTGCTTTAAATTGCTTTGCCTTCTTTGCAATGATTAATGGAAAAGCCGTTTCTCCGCTTCCCGATCCCACTATCAACAAGTCTTTTTCAGTTATTGCAGGCTCAGTGATTTGGCCGACAATATAAGTTTTAATACCAAGATGAGCTAATCGTTTAGCGATAGCTTTCAAAGATAATAGAACTCTTCCAACCCCGACAAAAAATACTTTATCTGCTTTTTTTATCTCGATTAACAATTTATTGACTTCATTCATATCAATTTGGTTTAAAGTAGTGGTGAGTTCGTTTGTAATTTCCTTTACAATATCATAGTAATTAACCATTATTTCCCCTCTTTTCACAATAAACCTTCTATGATGCATTTTTCCATCGCTTTTTTATTCTCAGCTAAACTTTTGTCTCGAATAAATAAGCTTGTACTCCCGGCAACTAGTATGTCGGCCCCAGCTTTTACTAAGCTTGGTATTGTGTCTAAAGATACTCTGCCATCAACCTCAATATTTGTATCCAATTCTTTTTCTTTTATTAATCGCGCCAAATCTTCTACTTTTTTTATTGCATAAGAAACTTGCTTTTCATTTTCATCAGTTGCAAAGCCTGGATTGATTAACATTAACAAAATGGTATCGCACTGCGGCAAAATATAATCCAGGACAGACAGGGGAGTTGCTGGGTTGAGTGCTAAACCTGCTTTAATTCCATTGTTTTTTATTAAGTTAATGTATCGATCAATATGAGTGCTCGTTTCATAGTGAAATGATATTTGTTGTACATCAATTTTGATCATCTCTTGTATAAAAAATTCATTATTATTGGACATAATGTGGACATCAAAATTCATATCAGTTATTTTTCGTAATTGCTTAATAGTATCTATTCCCAATGGCATACTAGGGCTAAAGTGTCCATCTATAATATCAATATGTAAAGTATCCAGTCCTTCTTTCTCAATTTCTTTTACACTTTTTTCTAAATTACATAAGTCAGCACACATTATAGAAGGTGCAATCGTTATTTTTTTATTATTTTGCATGTTTGTGCCTCCATTTGCATGTGTTTGCATGTTTTCCTTTATTATAAAACGCATACAATGAAAAGTAAAGCATGTTTTTGCGTTTTCATGCCATTATTTGCGCGAATGCGTTTTGATCAATTGTTGAAATTATGATAAACTATAAGAAAGACTTAAAGGAGTAAAGTCACTATGCTAAAGGAAGAACGTCAACAAAAAATCTTGCAGATTTTAAATGAAGAACATAAAGTTATTGCAAGCGATTTAAGTAAACGCCTGTCAGTTTCGGAGGATACAATTCGAAGAGATTTAAAGGAGCTTGATAACCGCGGACTTATTAAAAGGGTTCATAGCGGAGCTTTGAGGATAGGGCCTCCTGTTGTTGATTTTTCAACAAGGCAGCACATGTTTAATGAAGTTAAAATTAAATTAGCTAAAAAAGCTTTATCCTTTATAAAAGAAGACATGGTTTTATTAATTGATGGAGGAACGACTAATTTACATCTAGTAAACCAATTACCTTTAACATTAAAAGCCACCGTCATTACAAACAGCCCGCCAATCGCTATGGCTCTGACTAATCATCAACATATTGATGTTATTATGATCGGCGGAACTTTATTCAAACAATCAATGGTTAATTTAGGAATAGACACTGTCGAATCTTTAAGTAATATGAGAGCAGATTTATATATCATGGGAATTTACAAAATTGATCCTTATATAGGAATCAGCGTCCCAAGCTTATCAGAAGCATTAGTAAAGCGGAAAATGGCTTCCATCTCTTCTGAAATATTAGGGATGGCAACATCTGATAAATTAAGCACTGTTTCCAATCACATTGTATGTCCTACTAAAGATTTAACATACTTAATAACAGAAAATATTAGTCCTAACATTAAAAAGATATATGGCAGCCAACAAGTAGTGGTGGTTGATTGATAATGCATTAACAAATTTGATAATCAGCAGTTTGATGAGAAAAAACGAGGGTAAATGAAATCAGATTCAACAAGCCGCTGGTATTGCTAATATATACCATATTGCTAAATTTCGAAGACCGCTTGGTTAATTCCAATTTAATTAAAAGAGGATAGTCTTCCTTCAGGGTAGACTATCCTGCAAAAAATCATGTATCTTTGATGATTGATTAAGCCGTCAAATCCCCTTTAACCCGTTCCGAATAAATTGGATCGTGTATTCCATTTCTTTCTCGTCATCCCATGGATAGTCCGGCATGACCAAAAAGCGGGTAATGAAAAACCCAACGATCGCGTTAATCGTTAAACGAATGACAGTCTCGGTGGGAAAATCACCTATTTGCCCATTTTGTTTAAAATGGTTGACAACTTTTATAAACTGAGGCAAAACTTTTTCAGTAAAAACCGCGCTAAATTTTTCTTGAATTTCTGCATGGAACGCCATTTCCTGAAAAAAAATTTTTAACAATGGGACATTGTTTTTGACAAATTGATAGCGGTTGCGGATGATTTTCCTTAACAGATCTTCAAAATCATCAAGTCGTTGATCCTGGAAAACTTCATTGATAAACCTTTCAGCAAATAAGGGGACGGCAAATTCTATAATGATCGGTGAAACGATGGATATCAGCAAATCTTTTTTTGTTTTATAATGGCGAAAAATCGTTCCTTCCGCTACCCCGGCTCTTTTCGCAATTTCGCTCGTGGATGTCGCAGCATACCCTTTTTCGGCGAAAATTTCGACTGCCGCTTGAAGAATTTTTGCCTGCTTTGGCGTTAAATCTTGATTCGCTGCCTTCATGAACTCGTCCATAAAATTTTTCTGGTCCATACACTTTCCTCCTTATTTCTCTCTTTTATTGTTATAACCTGCGATGTTTTTTCAATGCAAATATATTTAAGACATAGAAAAGCAGCACAAAGCCGAACAATATTAGCAAATCCTGCCAAAGATCGACCAAGTCTTTTCCTTTAATCATGATTTCTTGAATGGCGTCCGCTCCGTAAGTAAGCGGCATAAATTTACTCAACACTTGCAACCACTCTGCCAATGTCTCCAAGTTAAAGATTCCCGAAAAAAATGCTTGTGGAATGATGACAATCGGAATAAACTGCATGATTTGCAGCTCATTATTTGCAAAGGCTGATAAAAGGGTAGCAAGCGCCAGCGCAGTGATGGCTAATAAAAATGTAACTACTAACAGCTGCCAAAAATCCCCTGCCATCCAAATATCAAGTACATATACGCAATACGTGACAATAACGAACGATTGAATAATCGTGAATAAGCCAAATCCTAGCAAATAGCCTGTTACAATCTCCCATCTTTTAATCGGCGTCGACAGCAATTTTTCTAATGTTCCTTGTGTTCTTTCCCGCAAAAATGAAATACCGCCTAGCACAAAAACAAAGAAAAAGACAAAAAAACCGATTAGTACTGAACCCGTCTGATCAAAAAGATTGATTTTGTCAGAGCCATAATAATATTCGACATCAGGCTGAATATTTTTTTGGTCTGACAGGGAGCTGAAGGCGGTTTGAATCACCTTCATAACCGCTGAATTGGCTGTCGGGTCGCTTCCTTCCAGCAAAACATACGGAACATGATTTTTTATCGTTATAAATGCATCTAAATCCTCTTTTTGAAAAGCCTCCTTCGCTTCACTTTCGGACATTTGAACAACATCTTTCTCCAATTCATTTTGCAATACTTGCTCAAGCGGCGCCGGTATATTTTCTGCTGCTATTTTCGGTTCGTATGGGTCGCCGTCTAATACAAGCCATACAAGAGTGATAACTAAAAGCGGCGCAAAGATCAATAAAGCAATCGACCGTTTATCCCTTAACAGCTGTCTTATAATTCGGATGACAACAGCTCCTACTCTCATTTCTCATTCCTCCCGTATGCTAAAAATGCTTCTTCAAGTGAATCGACCTTTTGGTTTTCCTTTAGCTTTTCCGGCGTGTCACAAGCAATGATATAACCGTCTCTTAGCATGGCCAGACGATCACACTTTTCCGCTTCATCCATGACATGTGTCGTAACTAAAATGGTCATCCCGTTGTTTTTTAGTTTTCTTAATTCACTCCATATCGATTGGCGAAGCACTGGATCGATTCCAACCGTCGGTTCGTCTAAAATTAATAGATCCGGTTTATGCATGAGCGAAGCAGCTAGAGACAACCGCCTTTTCATCCCACCTGAAAAGTCCTTGACAACTTTATCCATATGATCAGTTAAATCGACAATTTCCAAAACTTCCTGAATCGCTTTCTTCCGTTCTTGGCGTTTTAGCCCGTAAATAGCGGCTATAAATTCCAGGTTTTCTTTCGCGGTCAACTCCTGATAAAGAGCATCCGATTGCGCCATATAACCGATTGATTTCATTAGCTCGAGTGAAGGAACCTTTTGATCTTTGATAAAAATTTCTCCTTGATCTCCCTCTAAAATTCCTGTGATCATTTTGACCAACGTCGTTTTCCCGGAGCCGGATGGACCAAGAAGCCCGAAAATCTCTCCCTCATTTACGTCCAAATCAATATTTTTTAGCACTTTTTCCTTCCCAAATGAAATCGCAGCTTTACGGACAATAATCATTGAGGCCATTTTTTCCCATCCTTTCGTATAAAATGAGTGAGTACTCACATACATTATAGTTGTGCAAACGAATTTTGTGAAGTGAGTAATCACTCATTTTTTTGCGAATGATAGGAAAATTTTTTTAACAGATTCGGCTTTAATAGTTATCGTCTTAAAAAAGCTGACCGCTGCGGATTTATACAAAAAGCAACAATAAGCATTTGAACTAGAAAAAACATCCACACAAATTGACTGAGGAATGAACATCAGAAGATGCGCTTTTTTGCACAAATTATGCCCATTTATTAATAGGCAGGAGAAATCGGGGCAATCGGTTAGCTATTGGCTCATTAGGAGTGTTTTACAGGAACGACTAGATGAAGATAGCTTTGGTATTCGTTCCTTAGAGGAAATTAAACAAGCATTTTTAGTTATTTTACATAATGATTAAAGGAGATTTTAGATACAATACACATTCAATAAAAATGGTTGAAGTGATACTATATGGGCAAGTGGTACTGTAAAACAATAATGATTGATTCAATATAATAATTCTTCTCATGCGGATTTCTGTTTACGGATAAGGCTGACATATGTGACTTTCAAATTCTTACAGTTGAAAGAAGTGAAAAAAGATGAGCTTAGAGGCATTAAACAAACAAGTGAAAACCGATCTTTCCTATCTCGCCTTCGGAGGTCCAAGCTGGGTGCGAACGCTAAAAAAACCTGAAGGGCATGTCTACGATGTCGTGATCGTCGGCGGCGGCCAAAGCGGCTTAGGTGCGGCTTTCGGTCTTCTACGCGAACGGATATCCAACATTCTTGTCATTGATGAAAACCGAGAGGGCTGGGAAGGACCGTGGGAAACCTACGCCCGTATGGTGACCTTGCGAACACCTAAACATTTGACCTCCATCGACCTTGGGATTCCTTCCCTAACCTTCCGCGCTTGGTGGGAAGCACAATTCGGACCGGAAGGCTGGGAAGCGCTAGACAAAATTCCTCGGGGAGATTGGATGAATTATTTGCGCTGGTTTCGGAAAGTTCTCAATCTGCCCGTCATCAATGAAGTAAAGTTGAAGTTGATAGAGCCGACTGATGAAGGGATTCATCGGCTTCATATTGAAGGAACGGGTGCACCATCTGACATATTGCTCGCACGAAAGGTTATTTTAGCCACGGGAATTCAAGGCGGCGGCGAATGGCATGTTCCTCCTTTCATTGCTGAAAAATTGCCGCATCATCTCTATGCCCACTCCTCAGAAGCAATTGATTTTACAGCACTACAAGGGAAAAAGATCGGAATTTTGGGCGGCGGCGCATCTGCCTTTGATAATGCCAATTTTGCCTTATCAGAGGGTGCTGCCGAAGTTCATGTCTTTGTCCGCCGCAAGAAATTGCAGCGTATCAATCCGATCCGCTATATGGAAGTTTCCGGTCTAATTGAACGTTTCCAAGCTCTATCGGACGCTGATAAATATGCAATCATCGCTCATTTCTTTAAATATAATCAGCCGCCGACCAACGATACCTTCGGACGCGCAGCCTCATGGCCCGGTTTTCACCTGCACTTAGGAGCACCATGGCTTGATGTTGAAGCTGCAGATCAAGGTGCAGTAGTGACCACACCTCAGGGCAAGTTCACCTTCGATTTTCTGATCATCTGCACCGGACTCGTCACTGATCCTGCTTTGCGTCCGGAGCTGAGACTTGTCGAAAGCCACATTGCTCGTTGGGGAGACCGCTATCATCCCCCGAAGGAGCTGGCCAATCCAATGCTTGATGCCCATCCTTATCTCAGCCCTGGTTTCGCTTTTATAAGCCGCGATGAAAAGGGCAAAAAGCTTCTGTACGGAATTTTCGCTTTCAACTATTCGGGTTTGATCAGCTGCGGCATTACAGCAGCTGCTCTTTCCGGCCTGAAATACGGGATACGCAAGCTCGTGTCAGAAGTAGCGGATCAGCTTTTCTTAGATGATCGCGAAAAGATATTGAAAGACTTCTATTCCTATAACGAAATCGAATTTGTCGGTGAATGGACTAAAAAGGAGTAAGGCCTTAGAATAACCGTTGGTGGTGTGGGGGCTGTCTCAAGCTGATTTTTCAGCTAAGAGGCGCCCCTTTTTCAAATAAAAATAACGTTTATATTTTTTTCGGACAGCTGTTTGTAATGCAAGGAATTTATGGTCTGAGAAAGCGGCCTTTTAACACTCTTTAAAAATAAATAAGGTGAATCGAATCAAAGTTCGATCCACCCAATTAAATTTTTTCAGTTTCCTTCGAACAATTAATGGACCACAGCTGGACCAATTAATGCTGCTGGTTTTTCCCCTAAAGCCAGCTTGCTAATGTTTGTATAGCTAATATGTTTATATGATTGCAGCAATTGTTTTAATTCCGGAAATCTTTTATCTTTTTTTAGTTTTTCGATTTCCTGATGATAGATAGACAATACATAATCATCCTGAAATTTCGGTTGGAATCGATCCGGGTCTTCATCCATTAGTAAAGAGCCCATATATTGATATCCATATTGTAATTGACGAGTCAAATGGACGATATTTAAAAATTTACGATAAATAGTTGGTGTTGTTGCCTTTAAGTTTTCGATAGCGGTTTGTGCATTTTTCAACTCATCGTAACTAGAGTCTATTATCACACTATATCATTCCTTTGTTCCGTATTAATCCCACGGTTTATTCAGTGAAAGTCTGGACACGAGTTCTTTATTTTGTTGTCTTTTTAACTTGCGAATGCTTTCACGTTCTTTTCCTGTTTCGTAGAGATATTTTTCTTCCTCTGTTTCTGGAATAATAGGCGGTACTTCCAACGGTCTTTTATTCTCATCCAAGGGAACAAAAGTGAAAAATGCAGTAGCTGCAATTCTTCGTTTCCCAGTTTCTAGATCTTCTGCAATCACTTTACAGAAAATCTCCATGGATCTTTTACCTGTATAGCTAACAAATGATTCAATACAAACCGAATCACTTACCCGGATCGGTTCAAGGAAATTAACGGAGTCGGTCGACGCCGTAACACATTCCTTTACCCTTGTATGTCTGCGGGCGGAAAGCGTCGCACATGCATCCATCTTCTTCATTAAAACTCCGCCAAATAATGTATGATAATTGTTCAAATCATTAATGAGCACTTGATCTGTTTGAACAACACGTGTTTCTTTAACTTTTTTTGCTTCCATCATGATCACCTTACGTATAAAAATACTTTTGAAGCGTACGCTTCATCCGTATTAAAATTTTTACAAAGAGAATTATAATATAGCTGGTTTGCAAAGATACAATGCCAATCCTATATACAATTCATAACAAAATAGTATGGAAGCGCTCTTTAACCTAAACAAAAAACCACCCGTGTGATGAGCTGTCCCCAGTCAAGTAGACAGGAATAAAAAAGCACATATAGAAAAATCCCTCCATAATAGACAGATGAACAGGCTTTCTTTTTCCTGTCTACTATAAAGGGATCGTATCATTGAGCTTGGTCGTGTGTTACATTCTATTCCAAATAAACTTTTATTTCATCATTTGCTTTATCAATTCTCGGTTGAGTTCTTTAAAGATTTCGTTATGGGATGATACCATGCCAAATTTATCAGCCTTAGGTTCAATAAATTGTTTAGCGCTATTTACCGCATTTGCGGCATCCTGAAAGGCCCCCGCAATCAAATGCAATTTCCCATCGTATTTTAGAATATCCCCCGCTGCATAAAGTCCCGGTACAGAAGATTCGCTATGGGCGTTGCCCGCAATGTAGTGATTGTCAATCATTTGAATATTCAGCTCGCTTTTTTCCAGCAAGGAGGAATCGCGCTCATAGCCATGATTCACAATTACTTCATCAATCGATAAATAGGTGATCTCTCCTGTTTCACGGTTTGTTAGCTCGACTCGTTCAATCCGTTCATGGTCCTCGCTGGCAATCAATTTGGTAATCGAGGTATGAAAATAACAAGTAGCCGAGCTGTTTAGAAGCTGCGTCACCTGCGATTCATGACCTTTTAACATCTCCCCTCGATACGTCAAATACACTTTTTTAGCAATCGGCACTAATTCATTCGCCCAATCAATAGCCGCATTGCCTCCTCCTGAAATGATGACCGTTTTATTTTTGAAGAGCTTTAACGATTTCACTGTATAATGCAGATTAGCCACCTCAAACTTTTCTGCACCCTCGATCTCCAGTTTTTGCGGCTTCAATATACCGCTTCCCACTGCGACAATGACCGTCTTGGAAAAATGCTGCCGTCCAGAAGCGGTCTGCAATATAAAAGTGCCATCTTCCTTTCGTTTCATCGATTCAATCTTTTCATTTAGAACCACTGTAGGATTAAATGTTAATCCTTGCTTGACAAGCTGCTTAATTAATTGCTCTCCTGTAATCGGTGCATGTCCTCCAACATCCCAAATCATTTTCTCCGGGTAAACATGAAGCTTGCCGCCCAATTGCGGCTGATACTCAATCAGCTTTGTTTTCATTTCCCGCAATCCGCTATAAAATGCCGCATACAACCCCGCTGGTCCGCCGCCAATAATCGTCACATCGTATAATTCGTCATGTTTCATCTATTTCCACCTCTCCTAGAACTCAGGAAATGATTATCATTCTCAATTAAATATACATTGTTTTTACCTCTTTTACAACGAATAGTGATTGACTATTGAAAAAAATGTTTACACCATATAGAGCTCGTATTGTTTATGGACGGTCGGACCACTGTCTCGCATTCGCACAACGAGAGCAAGTCCCAGACGGTCCCTAACCGTTGGAAACATCCGTCTTTCTTCAAGCTATCTATGAAAATCGTTTGTAGATGCAGGAAAGCAACGGACATCTAGAACCTCTATCTATTCTTCATGAAAAGATAGCGGCCGCTTCCACGAACATATGAAACATGATATTCATATGAATCCTTCCTAGCCCCTGCTTAAGTACAAGAGACGGCTCCACACAAAAAAGACACTTTTTTCTTGTTTCTGCTTCAAGTAAAAAAAGCTTCCTTTCATAAAAGGAAGCCTTCTTATAGTTGACTCAATCGGATTTAGAATCCTGGCCGGGATTAGCCGTCGACAGCTTTTCTTTTGCAAATCGTATAAATTCCTGCGCAATCTGTGATAAGCTTGCATCCTTTCTCCAAATCATTGCCAGATTCCATTCGATTTCCGGATTAGTGACGGTGATCGTTTTAAAATCATCTGTTAGTTCTATACACGTACTTTCAGGCAGCAAAGTAATACCTATATTGTAGGCAACCAATTCTTGAATAAACTCCAGTTGTGATGTTTCCGAAATAATTTTCGGTTGAAAACCGGCTTCTTTACAAGAATTGATGACAAGATTTCTTAGCACAAAATCCCGGTCGAACATAATAAAGTCCTCTTTTTTTAGCTCCTGCAAAGACACTTCTTGTTTTCCCGCCAGACGATGAGACGAAGAGACAACTAGTTTTAATTTCTCATTCACAAATATAATACTGTCAAGATTTTCATTTTCCTCAGAAAGAACAACGACCCCAAAATCCAATAAATTATTGAGAACCTTCTCTTCAACTGGTTTGGAACCATCCTCTTCTAGTAGGAAAATCACCTCTGGATATTCTTCATGAAACGATGCAATCAATTTTGAGAAGAAAATGGAATTCGTAATCGTAGGTAGCCCGATGCGAATTTGTCGTTTTCTTTGCATAAACATTTTATCTAGTTCTGCATCCAATTGCTGCAGCTGATTTTCAATTTTTAAAGCATGTTTTTTTAAAATACGGCCTGCATCCGTCAATATCAGCTTTTTTCTAGTACGTATGAAAAGCGGTGCTCCAATTTCATCCTCCAATGATTTGATAATTCTGCTGAGAGCAGGCTGCGTAATGAACAGGTTCTCAGATGCAGTGGTAAAATTGCCGGTACGTGTAACCTCAAGAAAACACTTCAATTGTTTAATTTCCAATTGAATCAATCACCCTATTACATTTTAATGATAATAAAGTTTACCACACTTTTCACTTTAGCGCTTTAAATTTGTTTCATCAAATAGGCGAAGCATAAAGCCTTGATGTTAGACTAAAAAAATGGATACGGAGAACAGAGAGAAATAAACATAATTGGTTAATCGCATTTAAGAAACAAGAGTTTGTATATTTTATTGCAAATTCACTATTACATGGAGAGGCTTGTTCGTCTTGCAAATTCTTATCACTTGCTTTCGCAAAAACTCATACGTTAGAGGCTCACAGTCAAGCATATAGAAATGAAAAAAAGTGAATGTTCTGATTTGCCACTAGCTGTTCTAGGAGGCGCCATCTTTTCTCCTTAAGCCGAGATATTTTTAAAATCGATTTTCATTTCGTATTTGGACTTTTTTGGCAGGTAATGGTCATTTCTATTATTGCCACATTACTTTGATTTTATTTACTAAAGAAATCCCTCCGTTAAAGCAAAAAAATTTTTTTTCTAACACTCATTTTCGGATATGCATGCAACATTTCTCAATGAAACAATAACCATTTTAACATGTTATAGGTACTCTAATTTGTTACGATTCAAAACAACATCATTACTTTCTCGTATTGCTGTTTTCTAAAGTGCTTTTTTAGGTTTGTTTTGAAATATGCAACTTAAAAGCCCTCTCATACCTGCATTCTAAAAATAAAACGGTAAATATAAAAAAATCTTGTTTACCAGTTCCATAATAGCAATAACAGGTAGCGGCAAAATGGAAAGAACATAAAACCTAAATTATTAAAGCATTTATCCACTATTAATACTACGGCTATCTTTACTAGAAAAACATTCTTCATTTAAAACTTGTCAACATTTTTTTCAGCAATCCGCTTGGAGTTGCTTCACTATTTGAAAGACAGCCTATCTCACCAAAAACTAGAAAACTATCTTTTGCTCTTGAAACCGCCACATTCAACAAACTTTTTTTTGCATCAATAAAATAACATCCATCATCCTTACCATATACAGTGGACATAATAATCACATTTCGTTCTCCGCCTTGGAATGTATGCACAGTTCCAACATCAACCACTTTTTTAAGCTCTTCTGGCAAAATTTTCTTAATCTCTGCAACCTGCATTTTAAAAGGGGTTATAATACCTAGAATATTTTTGGGGTTTAACGTTGGGAACTCAGCTTTGTATGCAGCTTTTATTTGTTCAAAATTCTTCATTATCCAATTTACAATTTCTCTGGCTTCCTTTTCATTATATCTACTACCCGCTCGTTTACTAGATTTCTGACTATCTACTTGATAATGCCCAAAATGAGGAATTGACAGTTTCCTTAATGGACATTTTTCATCATTTCTACCATAGCCCCTTTTTGGTTCTAAATTCCCTTTATAGACTAGATAATTACAGTATTCAATAATATCATTATAGCAACGACGATGCTCGCTTAAAAACAACCCTCTTTCACCAAACTTTTCGTATTGACAGCTTTTGCAAGCAACTTTCATCACACTAGACTCTGAAGTGTTTAAGCCTAAAGTTCTTAATTTTTCAAACTCGTCTTTATTTTGGATCACTTTGGCTGCTATAGCTAATGAAATATCTAATGATTTATTAATATTCCAAACAGGTTCAATTTGATATATATCTCCTACTACAACTGCCCGTTTAGCTAATGAAAACGAACATGCAGCAATTTCAGGAGTCACTTGTCCTGCCTCATCGACTATTAATAAATCAATTTTATTATATAAGTACTGTTCTACTCCATCATACGCAAGAAAAAGCTTTGGTAATTGGTAAAATGTCATCACATAGCAGGGTGTAAGCATACTTAAGTTTTCATAAAACAGCTCTAAAACATTTTTGAAATTTTTTCCCCTTTGTTCAGCACTTAATTTCTTTGCTTTTAACCATTTACATTCATAATAATGGACCGATAGCCAAAAGGAAGTATACCTTAAGCAGGTGTCTAATAATTTATTCAAATCATCTATTTTTGATTTACTTGAGATCTTAAAGTCTTCTCTGTTTATCAATTTTAGGTTTATTAAATTATCAATAACGGACTGTATAGATGATTTTAATGCTTTTACTTTTTTTGAAACTTCTTCCTTCTCCCTGAGATTTGTTCTGACTTCTTTAGCTATCGAACTGTATTTATCAAAAATTTCATCTATGTCCATCGATTCTTTTAAAAAATCTTCCTCTGGACTAATAAAGATACTTAATCTGTTCAAAATTTTCTGTTTGAAAGTTGGTATAAATTTTAGCCATCGATAATAAAATGGAATTCTTCTATATTCATTTTGCCATTCATTTTTCCGATGGTTTATATAATCTAATTTTTCTCTATCAGCTGCTATTTCTTTTTCAATCGCTTGAATAAAAGCATTTATACTTTTCTCACCATTACAAATTTCAAAAAATTCATGGAATAACTGTAAAATATCATCAGTATATTTTTTTATTTCCTTTAACCGTTGCCAAATTATATCTTCACATTCGTTTAAAGTGTTTATTTTTGTATTAAAATAATGAGAGCATTCCCGTAAAAATTTTTCTTTGGAAGCTTGAATGTTTTCGTCGCTTTCCACTCTCTCAAAGAAGTTTTCACCTTTTTGATTCGTATGTTGAAAACCTTTTTTTTCCGCTTCATTCACTTTTCTTGTGGATGGAAAATAGACCGCAAAACTATTAACACCTTCTATCCATCTATTTTCTAAATTACTATGCTTCCACTTTTTTGTAATTTTCCCGAATGATTCTATAATATTTGTAACGGCTTGATTATTTGTAGATGAAGCTACAATTAAAGGAGGTTTTTCTTTTTTTAAAGCTCTCTCGACATATAAATTGGCAACCAAAGATTGCAATAACGTCGTTTTTCCCGTACCAGGAGGTCCATTTACGGCCAAAATATCACCATCCTCCATATTATTGAAATGTATCAAACACTCCCTCTGAGAAGGAGACAGCTTATGAATCCCATTCATTTGACCGATGTGCTTTTTTGACTCCTCTATTGAATTTTTTATTAGCGGCTTTATAGGACTAAATTCTTGTTTTATAAAGTTTAAATATAATTTGGATTTTAAATAATCTCCTTCTTGTAAAAAATCATATAGCTTTAAAATACTTCTTGTCGAAACAATAGAATTATCTTTCAGCAAATAGATTTTATCTTCAAGCTCTATCCCATTCACTGATTGATCTGTTATCTTACTTCCTGTGACGGCTTCATACATTTCTTTGCATAAATTAAAATAAGTTTTCCAATCCGTGCTATTTTTTAGTTCGTTGTGATGGTTAGTCATAAAATCATCAAAAGCTTCTAAATGGCCTACTGCTAATGTAGTATCGACTATAGGATATAGATATTCTCTTGGTATCCACGGAGATTTATTTTCTGAAGGATAAAGTTCCCCATTTTCATCTAATAATGCGGGAATAAAAAATATGCCAGATAACGTATCATTATTGTTATTAACCCCTTCTTGCACTGTAAAAATCCTTTTAATCGTTTTCGCTACAATTATTACTTCAAGTTTATTTCCACTTTTTTCTTTAAATATTTTTTGTAAGTTGTTTTCTGATATCTTACCTAGTTCAACTTCTTCCAAAGATACAATTTCATATTCACTGTTTTTAAAATCAATCGGGAGTTTTGCGGCAATACTATCTCTGAAATACTTCGTCATTCGTAAATTGCTGTCCATAAACTCACTCCATTGAAGTTGTTTATTATATTATAATATATTTCGAAAGATAGTTATTTTCTAAAATTTTTGACCAAATTAAAAAGACATTGATCATTCAATCAGTTCTTTATGTGTCCCTTGTTCTATAATTCCTTCTTTCGTGATAACTAGAATTCGATCGGCATTTTTAATTGTAGCTAAACGATGAGTTCCTTTTATCATAGCTATTTTAAGAACTTTTATAAAACAAAAAACAGCCTAACTAATTTAGTTAGACTGTTTATATGACAAGATCCAAAAACTCATTCACTTATGGTACGTTTTTGCAAACTTTATGAGATGGTAAAACTTTATCTGAGGAAACCAAAACGTTATCTCCTTTATATCTATATCCTTCCGGTTCTCTTACATTCGAATTTTTTTAATTAATGGCCTTACAGTAACTTTTTTCATCATCGCTTACGATTTTAAAAAATCTATTAAATTCTTAAGAGTATTAATTAATGTATCCTTGTTTATAATATCAGCGGTAGTGGTTAATACATTGAAAAAATTGAGAAATTATGATAAATTAGATTAGAAACACATTTTTGTTTAAATTAAAAAATATTTACCCTATTATAATTTTACAACATAAAGTTCCTTCAGTCAACCCCTATTTCTCATTATTTTTAAAGTCCTGCGGTAATATGTCAAGGTGAAAAATCATAGAAATTGGAAATTCCCTTGTCCGATGATCCGAAAAAAGGCAATACTGAAGAAACCCAGTATTGGTACATGTAATAAACTGGGTCTAAAGGTTGATATTGGTATACCAGATCGATCCTCTTATCGATCTTCCCCCTTTCTTGGCGTGTAGATTTGACCGTTGCGTAGCAGCGCATCGATCACACGCACGAGTTTTCTAGCGGTGAGGACGAGGGCTCGTTTATGTTGGTGTTTGGGCACTTCCTCATACTTCTTCCGGTAGTACGCACGAAACGTCGCATCATGCCGTTGTACCGAGTTGGCAGCCTCCACTAGGTAGTAACGGAGATAGCGATTGCCGGAACGAATGAGGGAGGTGTCCTCGGCTTGAAAACGGCCCGATTGGTGCTTGGACCATGTCAAGCCGGCATATTTTGCCAAGGCGGCCTGATTGTGAAACCGCTCGATTTGCCCGATTTCGGCCAGGATGCCTGCGGTATAAACCGGTCCGATGCCTGGGATGGTTTGCAGTGTGTTCGGAATGCCTTCAAGATGGCGGGTAATGGCTTTATCGAGCTCTTTGAGCTGCGATTGCAGGCTGCGGATTGATTGAATCGACAGCCCTAACAGCAAGTCGATGGAATCCTCGACACACTTGGACAACCGATACGACGAACGGGCCGCCTTTTGAATCGACTAAAATGAAATTTTTTCAGATTGTGGTGGGCTGGCCCACCACGATCTGAACTAGCTCCCATGAAGTTATCAAAGAACAAAAATCTAACTGGAAAATACCTCAAAAGAGGATTCTAAAAATACTATACGAGGAGTGCTTAATATGAATACAGAACTTCGGCAGGAGCAAGAACGATTAGACAGCATAATGGCGATCATTGTGGAGCAAATCGGCATGCTGGAAAACGAAACCTCCCAGCGTCGAAAAGAAGTGATTGATTTCCGCAAACATTTTTGGGATGACGTCAAGGTGAATACTGATACGTTCGACGATTATCTTGAGACGATCATCGCCTTGAGACAACAGGCGCAGAACCTGTCCGTGAGCCAAAGCACCCACAGACAAGCCTTCAAGAGGTTGTCCGCGCTGCGCCGCATGCAGGAGGTGCCTTATTTCGGTCGAATCGATTTCATTGAGGAAGGGTCTTCAACTGCTGAACGAATCTATATCGGTATCTCCACGCTCACGGATACAAGCGGAGAGAACATCCTGATCTACGACTGGAGGGCGCCGGTCTCGAGTGTCTACTACGATTACGCGCCCGGCCCGGCCGAATATACTACTCCCGGAGGCACAGTCCGCGGCATGCTGGAGAAAAAGTGGCAATATATCATCCGCGGCGGCGTTATCAAGTCGATGTTCGATACGAGTCTCACCATTGGAGACGACATTTTACAGCAGGTGCTTGGCAGAGTGACAGACAAACATATGCACAACATCGTGGCCACCATTCAACGGGAACAAAACCAGATCATCCGTCATGATCGCGGGCGGCTGCTCATCGTGCAAGGACCCGCCGGCAGCGGCAAGACATCGGCCGCCCTGCAGCGGATCGCTTACTTGCTCTACAAGTATCGGGATAAGCTGAGAGCCGATCAAATCATTTTATTTTCACCTAATTCGATGTTTAACAGCTACGTATCCAATGTGCTGCCCGAACTAGGCGAAGAGAATATGCAGCAGGCCACCTTCCAGGAATATTTGGAATATCGGCTGAGCAAAGAATTTCAAATCGAGGGTCCATACGAGCAATTGGAATATGTGTTGACTGAAGCGGATGACTCTTTATACCGGACTAGAACTGCGAGCATCCGATTCAAGGCATCAACCCGTTTCTTCGAGACGATTAAAACATACTGTAAGTCGCTGGAATTATCCGGCATGCTATTCAAAGATATTCTATTTAGAGGAAAACCGATCATCACCGCCAAACAAATCACAGAAAGGTTTTATAGCAGCGACACCTCGCTCCGTTTTCACAGCAGACTTGAAAAGCTGGCAGATTGGCTAAACAAGCAAATCGATGAAGCGGAGAAGCTTGAACGGACTAAGCCATGGGTGCAGGAAGAAATCGAGCTGCTTAGCAACGAGGATTATCATAAAGCTCATACTCTCTTACGGAAAAAACGCGGCTTTAAAGCAGAAACGTTGAACAACTATGAGAACGAGATCGAAGCGCTGGGCCAATTGATCGTTCGCAAGAAGCTGAAACCGTTGCGCAAACGGATCCGAACGCTTCGTTTCATCGACATGAAGGGAGTATACAAGCAGCTTTTCGCCGATCCAACGCGGGTCAAACAGTGGATGGAAGTGGAAACACCCGAGGAGTGGGAGGATATTTGCCGATTGACTGTAAAAACGCTAGACGAAGGCAAACTGTTTTACGAAGATGCAACTCCGTATTTATTTTTGAAAGAGCTGATTCAAGGCTTTCAGACGAACGTCTCGATCAAACACGTGCTTGTAGACGAAGCGCAAGATTATTCTCCGTTTCAATTCGAATTTTTGAAGCGTTTGTTTCCTTCGGCGAGGATGACTGTGCTCGGCGACTTTAACCAAGCGATATTCGCTCATGCCAGTGAAACGGTCGATTTCCACACGCTTACCAGCCTATACGGACCGGATAAAACGGATTCGATCACCTTGACCCGCAGTTACAGATCCACAAGACAGATCATTGAATTTACGCGCGGACTCGTGCCCGATGGCGAACGGATCACTGCTTTTGAACGCGACGGCGATAAGCCTGTGTTGACGAGAGTGTCCGATCAAGCTGAACTGCACCGCTGCATTGCTTCCAAAGTCGTGGACTTGCGGAAACGGGGATATAATACGATCGCGATTATATGTAAATCTGCTGCGGAAAGCACCGCCGCATACGAAGCACTGAAAAGCGTTGAAGATATAAAACTTGTGAAGAGCGGCTCTACCGAATATGAACAAGGTGTTGTCGTTATACCGGCGTATTTGGCGAAGGGCATCGAATTCGACGCCGTCATCATTTATAACGCTTCATCGCACGTATACGGCGTTGAGAGCCTGCGCAGATTGTTCTACACCGCCTGCACCCGGGCTATGCATTACTTGCAGCTTTACAGTGTAGGCGAACCTAGCCCCTTTTTACAGAACGTTGCGCCGGGTAGTTTCCTTCAGATCCCGGGTTAACACGGGACTGGTCTGGTATCTGAAATGTATCACTGTCATTAAACGGCCATATATGATATAAAAAACCACTTGCCAGCATCCCTTCAATACCATACCCCGAGTTGGGCAACTTGTTTAATGGAAGGTAATGAAGGGATGTCAGCAGTGGCTGAAATAAATTATATCAGACATGTGAAATTCTATATGATGTGTTAAAAGTTCTGTAAGCAGCAAGGTTCCGTAATTTTTCGGTAAAAGCTTTTTTACTAGGATATCGCGAACAGATCAATACACAATATCCAATTTATGCCCGGCGCATATATACACGGACGGTGATGGGCGCAAAGATTGCTACGATGGATGCAGCCCCGATGAGAGAGACGGCGAAATCTGAGCCAATAGTTCCATCATTGATCAGATCACGGACGGCAGTAATAATATGCGAGATCGGATTGATCTTCGCAAACCATTGGAGCCAATCGGGCATCGTCTTGACTGGCACAAAAGCATTGGAAAGAAACGTAAGTTGAGCTTTTCATCCTAACAAGCCTCGCAGCAGTTTGTAATCGGGAATTGGTTTTCCCAATCCTTGTTTCCTAAACGTTCCCGGTACAATGGTCACTATAGAGCATGTCGCTTTGCCATCAAGTGGATTAAATGACAGATTTCATCGTATCTTTTAGCACTGAAACGGAATAATTAAATTGTTCTTGTTCCTTTTCGTTCAGTTCAATTTCGATTATTTCGTGCACGCCGTTACGATTAAGCTTGGCTGGTACTCCAATATATACATCATTTTGTCCATATTCACCTTCTAGATAGGAAGATACTGTCAGGATACTATTTTCATTTTTAAGAATTGCTTTTGTAATTCGGACAAGGGACATTCCTATTCCATAGTATGTCGCCCCTTTTCGCTCAATGATATGATAAGCAGCGTCACGGACGTTTACGAAGATCTCCTCTAAACATTCTTTCTTTAAATCTTTCTTTCGCTCTAAAACATCATCAAGATTCTCTATTCCGATCTTGGCATGGCTCCAAACCGGAAGCTCGGTATCTCCATGTTCCCCTATGATAATTGCATGAATATTTCTTGTATCCACATTGAAATACTTCCCTAATTCAAATCTTAGACGTGCAGAATCTAAGACTGTTCCTGAGCCAATGACGCGTTCCTTTGGCAGTCCTGACTCCTTCCAAGTGACATAAGTTAAGATATCTACTGGATTTGTTGCCACTAAAAATATGCCATTAAATCCACTTTTCATAATCTCTTTTATAATTTGTTTAAATATTCGCGTATTTTTCTCAACTAACTGCAATCGGGTTTCACCTGGTTTTTGTGCCAATCCCGCAGTGATAACAACTAAGTCCGCATTGGCGCAATCTTGATAAGAACCGCTCCATACCTTTATTGGCGAAGGTGCAAACGGCACTCCATGATTAAGATCCATCACCTCGCCTTCAGCTTTTGCTTCATTTATATCAATTAAAACTAATTCCTCAACGACCCCCTGATTAATTAGTGAATAGGCATAACTGCAGCCTACAGCACCTGTTCCAACGATTACAACACGATTTACTTTTTCTTTATTCATGGTTATACATCCCCCTTAAAATGTTATATGATTAAAATAGGAACCAGCTAACTAATCCAATTACAGCAAGCAAACATAAGCTATATTTAATTGTCACTTTAAATAAATCACTTTCTTTTCCTGCAAATCCAACTGCCGCAGCTGCAACTGCAATTGATTGAGGTGAAATCATTTTAGCCATTGTACCACCCATTACATTGACAGCAACCATCGTTTCGGGTGCTATTCCAATTTGTGAAGCAGTGACAGCTTGAAGTGGAGCAAATAAGGAACCGCTGTTTACAACAGAGCTGGACTAAATCCAAGCCCCACTAAAATGGCTGCTGTTATGGCAACGGGTGCTCCAAATCCTGCAGCTCCTTCTAAAAATGCCCCAAATGAGAATGCCCCAATAAGAACTTGCAATTCTTTGATCCTCTGTAATAAAAGAAATACTAATGGCAAATTTTCCGGTTTTTACTGATATTTTATAAAGGAAAATAGCAGCAAATACGATTGATGCTACTGGCCATAAACCGACTAAAATTCCATATATCGCAGACATCAAAACTAAGATTGCAGGCATTTTATAAATAAAGACGGCAAAAATGCCTGCAGCAATTATGCTGAAAAGCCCTGCTATATATCCTTTTAATTTAAATACTGTCAGCAGAACAATAAAAACGATGATAGGAACGGCAGCTATAATAGCTGAAAGCCATATATTTTCCAATGGATTATAAACTTGCTCCCATACATGCATCTTGTTCAGCCCCTATACTTTAAAATCGACGAAATGATTTTGTGATATATTTCACAATATGTATTACATCCTCCCCCTAAATTATTTATTTTGCTTACAAAGTTAGTATAACATCTGTTTGTGAAATTTTTCACAATATATATGAAAAAAATATGAACTTTTGAGACATGTTGAGTAAAGTAATGATAAAAAGGAGAAAATCATTTATGAAGGAATAAGAGGGTTAGATAATCTTTAAAATTTAATATAAAAATATAATAATTAACTAGATGAAAAGTGATGAGGACGACTAAACTTACTATTTTATAAAATAAAAATTTTACGTAAATTTTTTTACATGTCTATTTTCTTGACATAATACCAAGACGAATATAGTAAAAAAGGGCTGTTCAGAATGAGGCATCCAAGTTTTTTGATGGAAGATCTACACACTAGGAATAAGTAAACTAAAATTCATTTTACCCATAATAACAAAATGCAACTGTTCGTAAATTCACCGGTCTAATCAACTTAGAACTCCGGAATCTTCTTGATCGTCAGCAATTCACCATGATGTAGAGCGAGTTGTTTAGGATTCGATAATTGATTCAATAAGAGTTTTCTCCGTTCTACAATTTTTAAAGGGTGTCGGTGTGTATTTAAAATGTGAGCAATTTGAATGGTACATGTCTTATAGTAACTGCATACGTCGAGAATATATTTATGAAGCAATGGCAATCCAAAATCATCATATGCTTCTAAAGTTTCAGGATCACACAAACCATAAACGATTTCAATTTGCACGGGATAATCGAATCCATCTACTTTTTCATCACTTTCTGTTAAGTCAAGAGTTTGATCAAGAGCTATTTTACTCCCATTTAAATTAATAAAACCACTTTTAGAGTATATACCTGATGGTAGTTTAATATCTGAGGCAAGGTAATAATAATATGTCATAGAAAACCCCTCTCATTTAATGACTTCATCTGTATTTGCGCTAGATAAATTAATTCGGGTCGCAAAACGTCCTTGGATTTTGGAAAAATCTTTTTTCGCTATGGACATTAAGTGACGCTTTTATTTTTTCTTGAGATGTGACAATGACCCATGCTTGGCCCATTGTTGCACTTCGTACACCCTCATTAATCGGACGAAAAATTTCTTTTTTAAATATTTCTTTAACTAACACATAATCTTCTCCTCTATGATATTCTCGTTAATTGATACTGATCTTCATTATGTAAAATCCCAAATAGTCGTAGGTCTAATCCGGTAAAATGACCGGGGTAAAAAAGTATAATTGGTTTACGTTTTTTTGCAAGCAAAAAGTGCAGAGAATTGCAAAATCCTTATGCAGTGATATGCAATGGGGATTTACATGGAGGAGGAGCCATGATAACCTTTTTTGGTTTTGCCAAAACTGTTGGCTAAAGAATCATGGCTACAGAGGATCCATGTCAAGCCCTTGATGGATAGATCACATATATGTATATTTATTCAAAATTTTGATAAAGCACTGTATTTTTTTCTTGTAGAAAACATACTACCATCTCAAAGGTGTCATTGTTAATTTCTAATTCTTCTGCGGATACTTTATATACTGTTGTATCATCATCACTTGAAACTACTTCAACTGTTTCATCAATACTTACATCAATTTGTTCTGTACTTTCAAAAATTTCTTCTGTATTTGGGAAATTGGTTATTTCTTCCGCAAATGCAACCGGAGCAACTCCAGCAATATTAATAAACAAAAAAGTAGCAACTAATAATTTAATTAATTTCTTTTTCATCTTTTTCATTTAGAATTTCCTCTACCCTTTCTTTTTGTAATGTTAGAAAACCTTCTCCAAATTGTACTTTGTCACCTAACTTCACAACATAATTGGAGAGTTCTTCTTTGATGGTGCTGGCATTATATTTTGAGTCGCTTCTATTCAGGATTGCTGCAATAACACTAGTGGCATATGCAGTAGCGAAAGACGTTCCTGAAAATGTTGAGTAGGATCCTTTGTTATCTGTAGAGATAACTTCTACACCTAGAGCTGAATAATCTATTTTCCCGACTCCCGAATAAGGATCAAGTTTGAATTTTTTATCAAACGAGGAATCAAGTAATCGCTGAACATCCGAGTTCTTATGAACGAAATCAAATGATTACGAATTTAGACCATTACCTAGAGGCGTTATTAGGTAAAACCTCGGGCTATTCGGGATGCAGGTCAACAAGTCATCTTTAATCACGGTGGAGACTTTATTTGACGCTTACTTTTAATTTATTTCAAATAATTCCCTTTATACAACAGAACATTTGTTCCTTTTCTGTGGATCATAGTTATGTTAAATTAGTATAATGTAGTAGACAAGCTACTATTAAATTGGAGGTTATTAGATGAAACCTATTTTAAAATATCGTGGTGGAAAAAAAGCAGAAATTCCTTTCTTTATTGACCATATACCCAATGATATTGAAACCTACTTTGAACCCTTTGTTGGGGGTGGTGCTGTATTCTTCCATTTAGAACATGAAAAATCAGTTATCAATGATATTAATTCTAAGCTTTATAAGTTCTATCTTCAATTAAAGCACAATTTTGATGAGGTAACTAAACAATTAAACGAACTACAGGAAATATATGAAAAAAACCAAAAGGAATATGAGGAAAAAAAAGCTCTTGCTCCTGCTGGTGTCAGAGTGGAAAATAAAAATGAAGAACTATATTATGAGCTAAGGAACGAATTTAACTATCCATCAGGAAAATGGCTAGACGCAGTAATTTATTATTTTATAAATAAAACTGCTTATAGTGGGATGATAAGGTATAACAGTAAAGGAGAATATAACGTTCCTTTTGGAAGATACAAAAACTTTAATACAAAAATCATTACTAAACAACACCATAACCTGCTTCAAAAAACAGAAATATATAATAAAGATTTTTCTGAAATTTTTAAGATGGCAAAACCAAATGACTTCATGTTTCTTGATCCTCCATATGATTGTATTTTTAGTGATTATGGAAATATGGAGTTTACAGGTGATTTCGACGAGAGGGAACATCGTAGGCTTGCTGAAGAGTTTAAAAACTTAAAGTGCCGTGCACTAATGATCATTAGTAAAACGGAATTAACTACCGAACTATATAAAGATTATATCGTTGATGAATATCATAAAAGCTATTCTGTAAACATTAGAAATAGATTTAAGAATGAAGCAAAGCATTATATAATCAAGAACTATGATTATGTACGAAAAAATAAAGAAGAAAAATATGAGCAACTTGAACTTATTCATTAGTTAAAGGAACAATGAACTGGCATTGTTCCTTTTTCAATTTCATTTTAAATTGTACTCAATGAAAGTTAGCCATTCTTCAGCTTGATCATATCCTAAGTCACTTCGTAATAATTTTATCAGTATTTCTTTTAGTTTATTAGGATTAAAGTGTTCTCCATCACCTTTCAGCTGTGTAACTAGCTTTTTAAACTGGTCTACTGTTAATGGAATTACAGGTTCTGATTCCTTGTTAAAACCTATATGTCTTGCAAAAGAAAGATCAATACTTTTTCCTAAGAAAAGAGTATATGCTTCTATTCCTTTTTTTTTATATTCTTGTAGGTGCCTGACGACTGAATCCCCTTCATAATCTAGTTGCTTTTCCCCTATCGTGAGGGAACATTCAATTAAAATTGAAAAATGCTCATATTCAACTAATATATCTTCAACACCTGGTATGGCATTACCAATTGGATGACCTGAATCATCAAGCTTAAAGTTTGGGACTAGATTCTTATAGGAACCTAGTTTTTTAAAAACTCTATATGTGTTCCACTCGAAGTAATTTGGAGGATTTATCGTTTTTTCAACTTCTTCATAAAAGTCCAGAATATCTTGCATTTTAAAACCTTACCTCCTTGTCAACAACCCAATTATTTAAAGTTTCTTCTAAACCAGCTTTAATTTGAGTATATTTTCTTTCACACTCTATAGTTGTTCGATATAATGAGACCATCAGATTCTTAATATCATAAGAAGATAACCTTCTTCCTTTTTCAATTAATTTCTTCTGTACCATTAGGAGCATGTTAAACTGTTTTAATGAGAGAGGGATAATTCTTGTGTTTTGAACAATATTGTATTTCATAAACTCCTCAAAAGTATTCTTATTGATTTCTGGCGCAATGAATAAACAATATAGTTCTTTCTCTACTCCTTGCTTTTCTAATTCTTTTTTCTTGTTTAAATAATGCCTTGTTACTGGTTCTGATTCCATCTTAAACTGGGTTGCTCCCTTAGAAGTTGTTACTTCACCAAGAACAATAAAGTCTTCATATATAATTTCCATATCAGGCTGGTTACCTGCGGCATGAGTAACTGGTTGTAACTCTTCATCAATAACGAAGTTGTTTTTATATTCTAAAGCATTTCCAAGAATAATGAAGCCATTCCACGTAAGCCATTCAAATACAGTATTTTTATTTGCAATGAAGCGAGCTTTAATTTTCTCTTCAATCACATTCTTTTTCTCATGATATACCTCAAGAAGGTCAATGACTTCTTCAAGTTGACGTGGGTCATTAAAATCTGCTTGTAACTTTTTCTTTTTGAGTTCTAGCTGTAATTCCTTAGCATGGTAAATAACATCTTTTAATGTTTCTACATCAACTTTTTTATTAAGAGAATTATAAATGTCTTCAAGGACTTGTATTTCAACTTTAACATTTGGAAAATGTTCTACTAATTGCTCAGCTAGTCTGGTATTTTCATCTCGTATTCTATGGGCTAGATCTAAAAGTTGTTCTTTTGTCTCAAATGAAAACTGTGGTAAACTCGGATTTCCATAATATTCATGAAATTCCTCTACTCTCGTATAGTTCTTTACAACTTTTGATGAACTGATAATTTCATCAATTAAATCAGATTTTTCTGGATTTAAGACGAGTTGATTCCCTCTTGCAACAAATAGACCTGTATATCGAAAATATCTTGTGGTTGCATCTGCCACATCTCGTGCATTTCTCATTTTAGTTTCAATTTTTGACTTATGTGAAGAGTCAGATTTCCCTTCACGAATTTTACCTACATTTCCATAAATCTTTTCGAATCTTTTAAAAAAGTAATTCTCAGTAAACTCAAGTTTCTTATTTTGTCCTTTTATTTTTTCACGTTCATTACGGAACTGCATTATTTCCTCTGCAATTTCATCCACCTGATTATTATTTGTTGCTGTTAAACAGAACATAGCAATATCTAATTTACTGAGGCCGCCTACCTTTTTTAGTAAGCTAAGAACAAATACAAGAGGATTTATACTCCATTCCTCCTCGGGATATTCCTTACCTTTGTGTTGAAACGATGGATATTGCCACTTTACTAACTGTTTTAAGAAAACATCTTTGGGTCTTCGGTTATTTGCAAGCATTTTCCCTGCTTCAGTTATACGAAGATAACCTTCTTCATCTACAAATACGAAACCATAAGTTTTCATTGGTGCCACTCTGTCTCGAGTAGAAAATGCAGCTTCTTTTTTATAAGTAGTACCTAAGAATTGTGGTAAAGCAGCAAGTTCTTTAGCAAATGCCTCTTGTGCTTTATACCCTTTTACCCCTTTCCAATAACTTCCCTCAAAATTTGCTAGTACTTTTAACTCAGGCTGAATTTTTTCTGGACTTCTAGGTGAACAAGAAACATACCAATTAACTTTTTTAGCCATCTAATCCCTCCTGTAAGACCCATAAATGTGATGTATACCTAGATTATACTGATTAACCAAAAAAAGTAAATGTCCTTTACTCAAAAACTTAAATATTTTTCGTTTTTGAGTAAAAGACATAATAAATATTTATACACTTTATTGTTAAGTTGAACCATTTAGAAATAACTTTTATGCTTATAGTTAGAGTAGAATTTAAAAGGGGAATTTAAAAATTGAAGAAAAAAATATATCAATAATAGGGGTTCCAATGGATTTAGGTCAAATGCGCAGAGGTGTTGATATGGGGTCAAGCGCAATTCGATATGCTGGTATAGTTGAGCGATTAGAGCGATTAAACTATTCAATAGAAGATTTAGGAGATATCGATATTGGAAGAGCAGAGCGTAGTAATATTAGAAATGTCGAAAATTTAAGAAATTTGAAAACGGTATCAGAGGCGAATGAAAAGCTTGCCGCTAAAGTAAATGAAGTAATCCAATCAGATTCTTTTCCATTAGTGTTAGGAGGAGATCATAGTATTGCTATTGGAACATTAGCAGGCGTAGCCAAGCATTATGAAAACCTGGGAGTTATTTGGTATGATGCACATGGGGATTTAAATACAGCCGAAACATCGCCCTCAGGAAATATACATGGTATGCCATTAGCAGTAAGTTTAGGAATAGGACACCCAAGTTTAACAAACATAATGGGCTACACTCCCAAAATTAAACCAGAGAATGTCATGATTATCGGTGCACGCTCATTAGATGAAGGAGAGCGTAAATTAATTAAAGAAAAAGGTATAAAAGTATATACAATGCATGAAATTGATCGGCTGGGCATGACAAAGGTTATGGAAGAAGCAATAACATACTTACAAAACCAAAGGACAGATGGAGTGCATTTATCATTAGATTTAGATGGCTTAGATCCACACGATGCTCCTAGAGTTGGTACACCTGTTATTGGTGGTATCAGTCATAGAGAGAGCCATTTAGCAATGGAAATGTTGGCTGAATCCGGAATTATTACATCAGCAGAGTTTGTTGAAGTAAATCCAATTTTAGATGAAAAAAATAAAACAGCAACTGTAGTTGTAGCCTTAATGGGGTCATTATTTGGTGAGAAATTAAAATAAAGATGAATTATACAATGAACTCAAAAATTTTAATTCCTTTAATTTATCCTAGTAAGGGGCTTATTAATGGATTGGTTATTATTTTCACTTTAGTGACTTTACTTGGTATTCTTCAGTTTTTCAGACTATTAAGGGAAAGAACATGCTAGGCATTTTATTTGCTTTTAGCACTGTAGCTGTTTTCGGTTGGTTTACAGTAATGAAAATTTATCCATCATGGATAACCAACAGCTCACTAATTAGAAGGGTTGTCCGAAAATGCTTCGGACAACCCTTTTCTATACATTTACGATTCAAGCCACAAATCTATATTTTTTTCAAAAAACCTCATTTACTTATGGTACGGTTCTCCCCTATTTATGCGAAAAGCACGGTAGATTTGTTCGAGCAAAATGAGGCGCATGAGCTGATGGGGGAAGGTCATTTTGGAAAAGGAGAGGGCTTCGTCCGCCCGTTTCATTACCTCTTTGCTCAGTCCGAGCGATCCGCCGATGATAAAGGCGATTTTGCTTTTTCCGTATGTGGCCAGTTTATCTATACTATGTGCGAACTCTTCCGAGGATTTCATCTTGCCTTCAATGGCAAGGGCGATGACGTATGCATCGGTCGGGATTTTGGCTAAAATTCGTTCGCCTTCTTTGTTTTTGATTAGTTCCATTTCCTGCGGGCTTATTTGTTCAGGAGCCTTTTCATCAGGAAGTTCAATGATGTCAACTTTTGCGTACGATGAAAGACGCTTTAAATATTCGTCGATTCCCTGCTTTAAATATTTTTCCTTCAGCTTCCCAATCGCTATAATTTGAATGTTCAACTTTCATATTTCCCCTTTTTTATTTTATCAACATGTTGATAACTATTTCCCACATAAAATAACAAATATTCCACAGATTTTATCCACAATTGTGGATGAATACCTCTATATTTCGTGTCCGAAAATCAGTTCCCAACTATATATACTGCGGTTTTTTCGCACAATTCACAGGTTGTGGATAAGCTGTGATTAAATTCAATTTTTTGAATATTTGGTGCTGTTTCATACTGGTCTACATACATGTCGATTGCTAAATCAATATGATCCTCGCAGCAATACATTTATAATCCTCCTACCCCATAATGAAAACAGGAAAGCTGATTCCGCCTTCCTGTTCTTTAAAAAGATTTTTGTTCAACGAGCTTCAGCTTCACTGTTTTCAACTCGCCGTTTCGATAGAATTTTACTTCCACTGTGCTTCCAACCTTTTGGCTGTATAGCTGCTTTCGAAGCTGGAGAACATTTTCGACCTTTTTCCCAGCAAGCTCTATAATTACGTCCTTCTCTCTCAAACCTGCGCGTTGAGCTGGCGACATCGGCTCAACACTCATCACAATCACGCCGTTTTTAACGTCCTTTGGCAAATTTAATGCCTCTTCCCAATAATAGCTTGGGATGTCTTCAAGAGACTGAAGACCGATTCCCATATATGGACGCTTCACTTCGCCGAATTTTTCAAGATCATTAATAATCGGAATTGCAATGTTAATTGGGATAGACAGTCCGATTCCTTCCACCGCGGATTCAGCAATTTTCATGGAATTAATTCCAATTACTTTCCCGTCTAAATTCACAAGTGCTCCGCCGCTGTTTCCGGGATTAATTGCGGCATCCGTCTGCAGCACTTCCGCCTGCCAATCCACTGTTCCGTTTTCATCAATATCAACAGGAATGGTCCGTTCTGTTCCGGAAATAATCCCTTGTGTAACAGACCCAGCAAATTGCAAGCCGAGCGGGTTTCCGATTGCCAACACCGGCTCACCCGGTTTGACTGTGTCCGAATTGCCGAATTCAGCAACCTTCTTAACATGCTTTGCATCCACAACCAATACTGCTAAATCCATCAGCTGATCACTGCCGACAAGTTCAGCGGGAATGCGTGTTTCGTCGTTTAATACAACTTCCAATTGATGCGCTCCGGCTACAACATGGTGATTTGTTACAATATAGGCTTTATCGCCTTCCTTTTTGTAGATGACCCCTGATCCTGTTCCTGCTTCTCCCTCTTGTGTTTGATCCCAGAAGCTTACTTGCTGAATATTGACGACTCCGACAACCGCATCACTCACTTTATTAACTGCTTCTGTAACTGCTGAATTCACATTTACATTTACTGTTTTGACTGGCCCTTGGACATTTCCTGTTTCCCCTTCCTCATTTTGCTCTGGACTGATGTTCAGATCATATGGAAGAATATTGAATTGTGCTAATGCTGGAAGGGAGAAAATAACTAATAACGCGCCTAACACGGCTCCGATTAACCCAGCCAATAATGATCCGCCCCGGTTTCCCCTTTGTTTTCTGTTATTATACCGTTCAAAATCATCATCATAATATCCCATCGCCTCATCATTCCTTTCCGATGACGAATGATTTTATCTACATTATTATAGTATAACGCGAGCTGGCAGGAAAAATATATGACAACATTAACATACCCAACGATGGGGAAATTCAAACATTTAAACAGCTACGAGAGGCGTCGGTTTCTTTGGATCTGTATCATATAATTCAAATTGTTCTCCGACAATGAATCCTTTTTTCTCTAATACTTGCTGGACAGACATTCGTGCGAGCTCTTTCATATTATTTTCTTTACTTAAATGCGCCAAATAAATTCGTTTCGTCTTGTCGCCAATGACATCAGCCATAGCTAGTGCAGCATCTTCATTTGAAACATGTCCAACATCAGATAAAATTCTTCGTTTTACATTCCAAGGATACCGGCACATTCGCAGCATTTCTACGTCATGGTTGCTTTCAAAAATAAAAACATCTGCACCGCGTATGATCCCTTTCATTCTGTCGCTTACATATCCAGTATCAGTAATTAACGCTAGTTTTTTTCCATTGTGGTGAAACACAAAAAACATTGGTTCTGCTGCATCATGGGAAACGCCAAATGATTCAACCTCTAAACTTCCAAACGATTTCGTTTCGCCGATTTCAAAAGTAAACTTTTGTTCTAAATGAATTTCGCCGATTTCTCTCTCCATTGCTTTCCACGTTTTTTCATTCGCGAAAATCGGAATTTCGTATTTTCTCGCTAAAATTCCAAGTCCCTTGATGTGATCGCTATGCTCATGGGTGACTAATATACCGCTTAAATTTTTTATGTCCCGTTGAATTTCTTGAAACAAATTTTCCATTTGTTTACCACTTAATCCTGCATCGATTAACAGGGAATGTTCATCTGTTTCTACATAAATGGCATTCCCTGTGCTGCCGCTCGCGAGAACACTGAAATTAAGGCTCATTTCCTTCACTCACTCCAAATTATTATTCTCTTTCTCCGGTTTAATGACCTGACCTTCCAATGCATTCACATAATAATCTTCTGTTTTATTGACAACTACATGCCATGTCGGAGCCAAAATTTGCTGTTCCGACAGCGGGTATTGTGTGTAATATCCGTATTCTACATCGGTTACTTTACTGTTAGATTTCAAATCATTTTTTTCATAAAGAGCTTCCAATGCTTTAATCGCAGGCAATATTTCCTGCTTCTCCAATTCTTTTATATCTTCTAGCAATGTTTGCTGATAAGACACAATTTCATTTTTATCATTTAAATAAAAGACAATCATACCGATTCCATCACTTACATCTTGAAAAATAATTTTTCCTTTGTATTCCTGCAGACAAATAATTTCCCTTGTTTCTTTGCTGTAGCGCCAAAACTTGTATTGACTGCCCGCAATGATTTGTGTCGTTAAAATTTGCTTGATCTTATTTTCGATATTTTCTCCTACAATTGGAATCGGTTTGTCAAAACTCATCCGAAGCTTTGTTACCGAACGAGTCAACTCCTCATCAGGCAGCATCGGCTTTTGATTTTTCAGTTGTTCGATTTCTTCTGCCTTAAATATTTTGCTTTCTGCCGTTATATAAGAACCTTCTATTACTTCTTTTGGAAGCTTCCCAAATTGTATATTTTCCGCTGCAAATTGCTCTTCAATCGTCGTTTTCGTGATCATATCATATTTGGAGCTTTTGATTTTTTCAACATACTGAAAAGCTAAATAAATATCAAGGATCAGGAAGGCAATAATAAACACAGTTTTCGTTTTACTCCAATCCAATACCTTCCCCTCCTTTACCCGCTTTTTTCACATTCAGCCTTTGATATTTATCGTTTTCGAGTTCAATGCACCATATCGGCTCCAAATTTACGATATTTTGCCGTGACGACTGTTGTATGTCATAAGCGGGAAAAATACGTTTTATTTTGTCGGCTTCAATGCTTGGATTATCTTTAATAGCTTCAATTATATCTGCTGCTTTAGGTAAAGTCGTTTTATCTTCCCGGATAAAATCATCCAAATAAAATAACGGACGCTGATATAAGGCAATATCATTCTTTCCCCAGCTTTGCATGATCGTCGTGATCGAATAATGCGAATCGCTGAACGAAAATACTGGCAAATTTCGAACCGTTAGACGAAAATAAATTTTCTGTTCTTGATCCGTTTTTTCGAAGCGATAATCATTTAATCCTGACAGCCAACCGCCATGTTTGTTCAAAAAATCAATGCTCTGCAAGATCAATTTTCCTTTTTCCGTCGTTAAAGACTGGTCAATTGTCGGATTAACGTAAACAACCCTTTCTTTATCTTCGTTGATGACAAGCTGACGGGAGCTGTCTGTATACACAAATTCGGAAGCATTGACATCCCGTTTTACATAACTTGGATCATTAAACAATGCATTTTTAATCTGCTCACCGCTCATTGATTTTGTAAAATATTGAAGGCGATGAATCGGAAACGGCTTTTCAGGCAAAAATAATCCGTTCCAAAACACGTAGCTTTCAAAGTTTTCTTTTTCTTTATACACTTCCGTCCACAAATTGCTTAAAACGGTTTTCACCTGTGCTTCTACAACATATTTATGCTCGTAGTCGACTAAATAAAGTTTTCGGTTCGCTTTCTCGTTTGTCAGAGGAATGTAAATCCGATCAAATTCTATATTGAAATCTTCTTCATCCGTCCAGTCGGTTATTGATAAGAGGGCTGACATCGGAATCGAGTCGTTAAAAATAACTTCAAAGTTAGGGGTTGAATTATGTATTTCCCTGTTTATCCATTGATTAAAACCATATTGCTTTTCAATCTCTCCAGAAATATTTTTGAATTCCTCTAGCTCCCACTGACGAATATCCTTCCAAAGTCTTTCGATGACGATTTCGTCATAAGTTGCGTAATGTTTTATTTTTTCATGAATCATAATATGATCCGGCTGCACGACTTCATAAGGCTTTTTTGTTACATTGCTTAACGGGTTGTTTTCAATATAGTTGGAGTTTGAAATTTCCCCGTAGTTTGGCTGATATGTCCAAATATTCCAGGTGAAGAATAAACTTGTCAGCACTAAAAATGTTAAAATAATGGATTTTATCGTTTCCCGGTTCATAGCCAATCATCCTCTTGGTTCTGTTCATATGGCAATGTGAAAAATACAGTCGTGCCTTTTCCTTCTTCACTTTCCACCCAAATTTCTCCTCCGTGTGCTTCCACCATCTCTTTTGCAATTGCAAGACCAAGACCGGTTCCGCCCATTTTGCGTGATCTAGCCTTATCAACACGATAAAAACGTTCAAAAATTTTTTTCACACTTTCTTTTGGAATTCCAATGCCTTCATCTTTTACACTGACTTCAATATGGTCAACTTGTTCTTTTACTTGAAAAGAGATTTTTCCGCCTTCAGGAGAATATTTCAAAGCATTGGAAATAATATTATCGAGCACTTGCGTAATTTTATCGGGTTCAATTTCTACATAAAGGCTTTTTTTCGGAATGTTTCGTACAAATGTGACATGCTGCTGCTTAGACATTTCAAAACGATCAATAATTTTGTGGAAAAAGTCTGTGAAATTCACCATGTCTTTATTTAATTGATAATCTTTACTATCTAGTTTTGATAGCTGGAGCAAGTCATTAACCAGCCTAATCATCCGCTCCGTTTCGTTTTGCGTCACTTGTAAAAATTTTGGTGCGATCGTTTCGTCTTTCCAAGCCCCTTCCGCCAATGCTTCCAAATAACTGCGCATTGTAGTAAGCGGCGTCCGCAGCTCATGAGAAACGTTTGCGACAAATTCACGCCGCTCTTGGTTGATTCGTTCCTGCTCTGTTACATCGTAAACTACTGCAATCAATCCGTTAATATGATCTTCATCAATTTGTATCGTAGAAAAGCTGATTCGTAATATATACGGTTTTTCCTCTGTGCTGAAATCTAACAGCATCGGTTCTTGCTGGTTCACTAAATCTTCAAAAGTACATTCATCCGTTAAATCTAAAAGCTCCACAATTGATTTTCCTAAGGCTGTTTCACGTGAAACATTCAACATTTCATGGGCCGGATTGTTCATGACAATTACTTTTCCATGCCGATCTGTAGCTATGACACCTTCTGTCATATGAGTAATAATAGACGCCAGCTTTCTGCGCTCTTCTTCAGTTGTTTCCTGTGCTTCCTCCAATTTTTC
Organism: Aeribacillus sp. FSL K6-1305; assembly: GCF_038050115.1. Classification (NCBI taxonomy): domain Bacteria; kingdom Bacillati; phylum Bacillota; class Bacilli; order Caryophanales; family Bacillaceae; genus Aeribacillus; species Aeribacillus sp. FSL K6-1305. The sequence goes on from NZ_JBBOQV010000002.1 coordinate 625,923, forward strand.
CGTGAGATGATTGAACGTTAATGCAAGCTGTCCAATTTCATCTTCTCCATACACTTTTACTTTTCTGGAAAAATTCCCTTTTGCCAGCTCCAACGCTTGCCTTCTCATATCTGACAACGGACGGGTTATAGTGCGGGCAAGAAAAATTCCTAGCGCCGCGGTAATAAGAAGGGACATCCCTGTGCCTGTTGCAAAAATTTTGTTAATCGTCCGCAATTGTGAAAAAACTTCCTCCATTGAGGCAACGACATAAACAACGCCAATTGTTTCTCGTTTATAATCTGTGACGATCGGAGTCGCTGATACGTACATTCGATGCTTCGTTTGCGGATCAAGCAAAATATTGCTTTCAGGCGAACCGACGATTAAAGTCCGTTTAATCATATTTTCAGTTGTTCTTTTCCCGATCACATCTTTGTTGTAATCAGATGTCCCGATGACACGCGCATCTTGGTCCACTACGCGAACTTCATGAATTTCCTCCCGTTTAAAATCTTGCAAAATAGCAGATATCTCATCTTCCATATTCAATGATTCGTCCACTTCTTCATTCGTCATCGCTTGCTCAATCTGGTAAGCCAGCAAATCAATCCGCTGCGAAAGGGAAGATTTAAAATTTTCTATAAGAGAAGATTCCAATTCCTTAACGAAGTAAATACCGATGATTTGCATAGCCAAAATAATCAGAAGCACATAGATCAGCACAATTTTAAAATGTATCGAACGGAAAAAACTCACTCGACTGCTATACATGTTCACTGCTCCTGTTCAGGATTGCGCAAATAATAACCTACCCCTCTTCTTGTCACAATCCATATTGGATGGCTTGGGTTGTCTTCAATTTTTTCCCTAAGTCTTCTAACCGTGACATCTACAGTTCTGACGTCTCCGAAATAGTCATATCCCCAAACGGTTTGCAGCAAATGCTCTCGGGTCATGACCTGTCCAATGTGCTTCGCTAAATAGTGAAGCAATTCAAACTCACGATGAGTAAGCTCGATCGTTTCTCCCCGTTTTGAAACGACATATGCATCAGGATGAATAACGAGAGAGCCGATTTGAATTTCCGACTGTTCAGAAGCCGCTTCCCTTGCAGCATTTGTTTGCTGTCTTCGTAAATTTGCCTTTACCCTTGCCAAGAGCTCTCTTGTGCTGAATGGTTTTGTCACATAATCATCAGCACCAAGCTCCAGACCAAGCACTTTATCGATTTCTGAATCTTTCGCAGTCAACATAATAATCGGCATTTCATATTTTTTTCGAACTTCCCGGCACACTTCCATTCCATCCTTGCTGGGAAGCATAATATCTAACAATATCAAGTCAGGTTTAATTTCTTCCACCATTTCAATCGCGCTTGTTCCATCATAAGCACAGTATACATCAAAACCTTCTTTTTTAAGATTAAACTCTAATATATCTGCAATTGGTTTTTCATCATCAACAACTAATATTTTTTTATTTTCCATCATTTTCTCCCCTTTTGATCTATTAACTTTACTTTACCACGATTACATTCATCTCATCATCAACTTTCAATACAAATGGAAAAAACAAGCAGAAAACCCCTAGCTATTGCTAGAGGTCTTAAATTCAATAGGTTTTGGAACTTAGAGTAAACCCCTGTAAATTCCTATCAAACCTATTATATCAATTTTTATCTTATTGTAACAGCTTGAGATGAGAAATCAAATTTCTATTTACAACCACAAATGTTACCAATTTTGGTTTAACTTACTTATAGCCAAAAATAGCACGGATAAACCGTGCGTATGAAGTGGCTCGGGACGGAATCGAACCGCCGACACAAGGATTTTCAGTCCTTTGCTCTACCGACTGAGCTACCGAGCCGTATAAAGTTTTCAAGAATGCGAACTCTTTTTCCCTCTCTCAAGCCTTTCATATATGTGGATTCTCGAATGTGAGGCAGCTTGTATAATATTTCTCGATTGTAATGGTGAGCCATGGAGGATTCGAACCTCCGACCCTCTGATTAAAAGTCAGATGCTCTACCTACTGAGCTAATGGCTCATAAAAAATTTTTTCCTTCTAATCCATTTTAAAATTTGTCAGATGTCCCTTCCTCTTCTAGCTTTTTCGAGGATGTTGGATGCGTCGGGACAACTCGTCGCTTATTCGATGAAGCCTTGCTCGTTGCTCTACCGACTGAGCTAATGGCTCATAAAATTTTTTTTCTTCTAATCCATTTTTCATTTGTCAGATGTCCCTTCCTCTTCCGGCTTTTTCGAGGATGATGGATGCGTCGGGACAACTCGTCGCCTATTCGATGAAGCCTTGCTCGTTGCTCTACCGACTGAGCTAATGGCTCATAAAATTTTTTTTTCTTCTAATCCATTTTAAAATTTGTCAGATGTCCCTTCCTCTTCCGGCTTTTTCGAGGATGATGGATGCGTCGGGACAACTCGTCGCCTATTCGATGAAGCCTTGCTCGTTGCTCTACCGACTGAGCTAATGGCTCATAAAAAAATTTTTTTCTATCTAACCCATTTTAAAATTTGTCAGATGTCCCTTCCTCTTCCTGATTTTTCGAGGATGTTAGATGCATTGTGCGAACAGTTCGGAGCCAATACGCTCATTTTTCTCAAGACGTGTATAATAATATCATTTCTAGAGGGACAAAACAACGATTTTTTTTAATTTCACAAAAAAAAGAGGGAACAGCCGATCCCTCCAAGTTTATTATATTGGACTGTATACACTGCGGACAACATTTGTTTGTGAACGATCTGGACCAACTGAAAAGATGGAAAGTGGGATACCTGTTAACTGGGAAATCCGTTCAACATAATGGCGTGCATTGTCAGGAAGATCGTCCAAGCTTTTTGCCCCCGTAATGTCTTCCTTCCAACCCGGCAATTCCTCATAGACAGGTTCGCACTGTGCAAGTACTTTTAAACTTGCTGGAAATTCTTCTAAAATTTCACCTTTGTATTTGTAGGCGATGCATATTTTTAATGTTTCGATTCCTGTCAATACATCGATGGAATTTAAAGATAAATCAGTTATTCCGCTTACCCGGCGCGCATGGCGAACAACAACGCTGTCAAACCAGCCCACTCGACGTGGACGTCCTGTTGTTGTGCCATATTCCCGTCCAACTTCACGAATTTGATCGCCAATTTCATCGTGGAGCTCTGTCGGAAACGGACCGTCTCCTACACGAGTTGTATAAGCTTTTGATACGCCGACAACATGTTTAATTTTCGTAGGACCTACACCTGCTCCAATTGTCACACCGCCTGCTACTGGATTGGAAGATGTAACAAAAGGATATGTACCTTGATCGATATCAAGCATAACGCCTTGAGCTCCTTCAAATAAAACACGGCGTCCTTCATCAAGCGCGTCGTTCAGCACAACAGATGTGTCGCATACATATTGTTTGATTTGTTGGCCGTACTCGTAGTATTCATTTAAAATCTCTTCCAGTTTAAATCCTTCAACTTCGTATACTTTTTCAAACAGGCGATTTTTTTCTTCTAAATTTCTTCTCAATTTTTCTTCAAAGACTTCACGATCCAATAAATCGGCGATGCGGATGCCAATACGGGCTGCTTTATCCATATAGGCTGGACCTATTCCTTTTTTCGTCGTCCCGATCTTGTTGGCTCCTTTTCGTTCTTCTTCCACTTCATCCAATTTTAAATGATAAGGCAAAATGACGTGAGCGCGGTTGGAAATTCGCAGATTATTTGTTTGAATTCCCCGTTTATGCAAACCGTTCAACTCTTCTACCAGCGCTTTAGGATCGACAACCATTCCGTTTCCGATGACACAAATTTTATCTTGATAAAAAATACCGGATGGGATTAAATGCAGTTTATATGTTTCACCGTTAAATTTGATTGTATGGCCAGCATTGTTTCCACCTTGGTAACGGGCGATCACTTCCGCATTTTGAGAAAGGAAATCGGTTATCTTCCCTTTTCCTTCATCCCCCCATTGTGTACCAACAACAACAACTGATGACATGTGTGCACCTCCGTGTTCACCAAAAATCCAATACAAAGAAACAAGTTTATTCTACCAATTGTAGCAAGTAGAGTCAATAAAATCCGAACGTTCACTTTATTATTAAATATTTTGTTCGTGTTATATAAGATGCTTACAAAAAACAACTGCCTCATCAAGAGACAGCAGGAGGAATATGATCGTCTTCATATCTTCTTTCAAGATTTACAAATTTATTATATTCTTTTACAAATGCAAGCTGAACAGTTCCTACAGGGCCGTTCCGCTGCTTGGCTATAATGATTTCAATAATATTTTTGTTTTCTGATTCCGTATTGTAGTAATCATCTCTGTATAAAAAGGCGACGATATCTGCATCCTGCTCAATACTACCGGACTCCCGAATATCTGACATCATCGGGCGTTTATCTTGACGCTGCTCGACGCTTCGTGATAGCTGGGATAATGCGATGACCGGCACTTCCAATTCACGTGCCAAAGCCTTAAGAGATCTTGATATTTCCGAAACTTCCTGCTGGCGGTTTTCCCGATTCCGCCCGCTTCCTTGAATTAATTGCAAATAATCTATGATAATTAAACCAAGGCCCTTTTCCTGTTTTAACCGTCTGCATTTGGCGCGAATATCACTCACTCTTATGCCAGGTGTATCATCAATATAAATGCCGGCATTTGATAAACTCCCCATTGCCATCGTCAACTTTCCCCAATCATCCGGGGTTAAATTTCCCGTTCGCAAATTTTGGGCATCTATGTTTCCTTCTGCGCAAAGCATACGCATGACAAGCTGTTCCGCACCCATTTCCAAGCTAAAAATCGCTACATTTTCGTCCGTTTTCGTCGCAACATTTTGAGCGATATTTAAGGCAAATGCAGTTTTACCGACAGACGGGCGGGCCGCTACGATAATTAAATCATTTCGCTGAAAACCGGCCGTCATACGATCCAATTCGGAAAAGCCTGTAGGAATTCCTGTAATTTCCCCTTTGCGATTGTGGAGCATTTCAATTTTATCGTATGTTCGAACAAGAATATCTTTAATGTTTTGAAACAATCCAGCTTTTCTCCGCTGCGCCACTTCCATGATGCTTTTTTCGGCTTCTGTTAAAAGTGTTTCCACATCGTCTTCCCGATTATAGCCTTCTTGAGCTATAGCCGTTGCTGTTCGTATAAGTCTTCTCAATATCGATTTTTCTTCAACAATTTTCGCATAATATTCGATATTTGCTGCTGTAGGAACGGATCCCGCTAAATCGCTTAAATAAGAAACCCCGCCAACCTCTTCCAAAATTTTCGCATCCGCCAAGTCTTTTGTCACAGTTACTAAATCGACGGGCTCTCCTTTTTCCGAAAGCCTCAACATCGATTGAAAAATCTTTTGATGGCTGGATCGATAAAAATCTTCAGGAACTAATATTTCGGAAGCTAACATAAGCGCTTCAGGTTCTAAAAAAATTGCCCCAAGCACTGCCTGCTCTGCTTCTATATTTTGTGGTGGAATTCGATCACTGACCAGAAGATCATTCAAGATGATCACCGCCTTACCGTGGACACATAAATTTTTTCTCCAAAAAGTATAAAGAGAAATGTGGCATTACTTCAAGATCAACTTCTTTCCATAATACCACATTGCTCCTTGCCATTATTCTTCTGTAACATGTACCTTTAACGTCGCCGTCACTTCCGAATGAAGCTTAATCGGAACATTTGTATAGCCTAAAGAACGAATCGCATCTGGAAGATCAATCTTCCGTTTATCGATTTGAATATTATGTGCTTTTTTTAATTGATCAGCAATTTGTTTGCTTGTTACGGAACCAAATAATCTTCCGCCCTCACCGGCTTTCGCTTTTAATTCAACCGTGATTTTTTCAAGCTGTTCTTTTAATTTTTTTGCCTGCGCTAATTCTTCCGCTGCCTCTTTTTCTTCTTTTTTCTTTTGCGCTTCCAGCTGTTTTAAATTGGCACTTGTCGCTTCAACAGCCAAACCTTTTTTAAAAAGATAATTTTGGGCATAGCCGTCAGCTACATTTTTTACTTCACCTTTTTTCCCTTTCCCCTTTACATCTTGTAAAAAAATCACTTTCATTCTTCATTTCTCCCTTCTAAATATTGTTGAACAGCTTCTTTTAATCGTTTTTCTGCTTCATTTATCGTAACATGCTCCAGTTGGGTCGCGGCATTTGTTAAATGCCCTCCACCTCCAAGTGCTTCCATTATTAATTGAACATTAAAATCGCCCAATGATCTAGCACTAATACCGACTGTATGTTCATCACGCTTCGCAATGACAAACGACGCCAATACGCCGTTCATTGATAAAAGAGTGTCAGCTGCCTGAGCAATGATCACTTGATCGTAATATTCATCTTCTCGATCTGCTTTTGCTATTGCAACCCCATTATTCATAATCTCTGTGTTTTGAATGAACTTGGCACGTTGAACAAATTGTTGAATATCCTCTTTCAACAATTTTTGGACAAGGATTGTATCCGCTCCTTTTGATCGCAAATAAGACGCCGCATCGAATGTTCTAGAGCCTGTTCGAAGCGTGAAGCATTTTGTATCTACCGTAATACCTGCCAACAATGCAGTTGCCTCTATTGTACTCATTTTAAATTCTGCAGGCTGATATACTAAAATTTCCGTAACAAGTTCAGATGTAGATGATGCATAAGGTTCTATATAAACAAGCAGTGGATCTTGAATAAATTCTTCTCCCCTGCGATGATGGTCAATGACTACTACATGGTCAATTTCGCTCAGCAATTTTTGTTCAGCCACCATTGAAGGTTTATTCGTATCTAGAATCACGAGAAGAGAATGATCTGTTGCAATATTCAGGGCTTCATCCGGAGTGATGAATCTGGACCATAACTCAGCGTCCTTCTTTACTTCCTCCACAAGCTTTTGAAGTCCTTGGCCGAATTCTTCATGATTTACAACAATAAAACCTTCTTTATGATTGATTTGCGCCACCTTCAATATTCCAATTGCTGAACCAATTGAATCCATGTCAGGATTTTTATGACCCATAATAAATACTTTATCACTTTCACGAATGATTTCTTTTAATGCATGAGAAATCACTCGAGCTCTAACGCGTGTGCGTTTTTCGATCGGATTTGTTTGTCCGCCGTAAAATTTAACCTTGCCATTTCCCCGTTTAATAGCAACTTGGTCTCCTCCGCGGCCTAAAGCAAGATCTAGACTCGACTGCGCCAGATGCCCCAATTCAGACAGATCTTTAATGCCGGCTCCAATCCCGATGCTTAAGGTGAGAGAAACATTTTGAATAACCGCTTTTTCTCTGACTTCATCTAAAATAGAAAATTTCGTTTTTTCAAGCTCAGCCAAAATTTTTTCATTAAAAACCGCAATAAAACGTTCAGAGGAAACTCTTTTTAAAAAAATACCGTTATCGACTGCCCATTTATTTAATATGGATGTCACAAGACTGTTTAAATTGCTCCGCTTTTGATCGTCGAGCCCTTGTGCGATTTCATCATAATTATCTAAAAATATATAAGCTAAAACAATCCGTTCGCTTTCATACTGCTTTTTTAGTTCCGTGTGGTCCGTTTCATCAAAAAAATAAAGAAGCCTTTCTTCTTTTTTGACAATGACGCGAAATTTACGGTTTTGAAGAGTCACGATATCGGAATCTATCCCTTTTTGAAATAACACTTTTAATGTTTCAGAAATTTCGTCAAGAGGACGACCGACCAGCTTGTCGTTCTTAAAATATGAAGCTAAAAATGGATTGACCCATTCCACGGCAAATTGATCGTTGATAAGCATAATGCCAATCGGCATCTTCATAAAAACTTCATCGCCAGCTTTTTTCAAACGAAACGTTAAATCAGAAATAGAATGTTCCAATTCTAATTTCAATCGTTTAACAGCATAAAAGAAAAAAAACAACAGACAACCTGCAACGATTGCGCTAATACAGCCAATCACCCAATTATAAAATAACAGAAAACCGATCATTGCCGCTATTACGCCGATGAGTGCGTATAACGGGTAAAAGAATAAAGGTTTTTCAAAAAAACTCGGCATTTTATTCAGCTCCTTGCAAACAGAACGAACCAAGGCCTAACGTATTTTTTCGCGGAGATTAAACCCTAAATCAATGATTCCCAATATTCGTACTGGATAAAGAAGAATTGGCAAAATAAATGTTCCAATTACAATTAATACCGGCACTGCTTTCGAAAGTTTTTTCACATGACAAAAATAAAAAATAAAGGAAAACCCTTGAATTAAAAGCACAGCCTGTAAAACAAACACAATATTGTAAAGCGCGATATTTAAGAAAGATTCTTTAGGCAAATTGATAAGCATAAGGAGAGTGGCGATTAAATAATACCAAATAATACTTTTTGGAAATTTCCAGTCGCGGAAAGGGGTGATTGTTCCAACATTCAATTTTAATCTTTTTATAATTCCAATGTTCAATATATGTATAATCACGGCTAACATAAATGACACGATGACAAACATGCTCGGAAGCAAGTTCATTAATAAATCAAACTGCTCGTTCATTTGCTCCATCATTGTTTTTTTCATTTCTTCATCCATTGAAGGGAATGCGGCTAATGTTTCCCTTACTGAAGACTTGGTTTGTTGTATAACATCACTAAAAAGATCAACGCCCAAAAAAACAATTGATAACGCATAATCAAGAACGAAATTGATGAGCAATGAAATGGTGCCGCCTATTAACGCAAACAGCTGCCGTTTTTGACGATAAAAGTATGCCATTATGATACCTGTCACACTGAACATGAGCCCAATCGGCAGCGAAACGATGGAGCCGATCAAAAATGTCATCACGATTGATGCTAATAATAAAACAAAAGACTGCTTGATTCCGTGGCGGATACCGAAAATAATAAACGGCGTCGAAAGGAAAAATATTGATATCACGCTTAATATCGGAACATATAAAGTAATTAATAGAAAAACGGTATAAATAGCAACGAATATAGCACCTTCTGTTAAAACATTCGTACGTTTCACAGACTCACCTCAATCAAGACTCATACCATTATTTTAATCTAGACTTTTTAAACAATCAAATCATGGTTTCATTTAACGGACAAGAAAAAAGCAACAAGGGATTCACCTTGCTGCCTTTGAAATTTCTTATTTATCATCTGCAACATAAGGAAGCAATGCCATTTGACGGGCCCGTTTAATGGCAACTGTTAATTTCCGTTGATATTTTGCACTCGTTCCTGTTACACGGCGAGGCAAAATTTTTCCGCGTTCAGAAATGAATTTTTTAAGCAAATCAACATCTTTGTAATCAATGTGCGTAATGCCGTTTGCTGTGAAATAACACACTTTCCGGCGTTTACCGCGGCCTCTGCGTCCAGCCATTACAACTCCTCCCTTCTTTGCATTTATTCTAGACGTACAATCGGTTAAAATGGTAAATCATCATCTGAAATATCAATTGGTTGTCCATCATTAGCAAATGGATCGTCGTCAAAGTTTTGGTGGTTCTGATTATTCCGGTTTGGATCAAATGGTGCACTGCCATATGGATTTGCATTTCCTTGATTTCCTGCAAAAAATCCCGTATTATTCCCGGCTGCAGCACTCTTCGGTTCTAAAAATTGAACGCTGTCCGCCACAACCTCTGTTACGAATACTCGTCTTCCCGTTTGATCTTCATAGCTGCGTGTTTGAAGACGGCCATCAACACCTGCAAGGCTGCCTTTCTTTAAATAATTGGCTACGTTTTCCGCAGGACGACGCCAAACGACACAGTTGATAAAATCTGCTTCGCGTTCCCCTTGTTGATTTGTAAAATTCCGATTAACTGCCAATGTAAAGGTTGCAACGGCTACACCGCTGGGCGTATATCGTAATTCGGGATCTCTTGTAAGCCGACCGACCAAAACGACACGATTCATCATTTCAGAACCACTCCTAAAATGTCTTTTAAGATGATATTACCATTTTAACGCGTTTATTGGAACAAATTACTCTTCTTCTTTAACAATGATATGACGTAAAATATCTTCATTGATTCTTGCCAAACGGTTAAATTCTTCAACCGCTTGAGGTGAAGCTTGAACGTTTAAAATCATGTAAATACCATCTCGGAAATCTTTAATTTCATAAGCGAGACGGCGTTTTCCCCATTCCTTCACCTCTGTAATCTCCGCGCCATTGTTTACAAGAATGCCGTTAAAACGCTCAACTAGCTCTTTTTTAGCATCCTCTTCAATGTTTGGACGGATAATATACATAATTTCGTATTTTCTCATTCTCTTACACCTCCTTTTGGTCTTGACGGCCCAATTCGGGCAAGGAGTAATTATCATTACTCACAAACCAAAATTATAGCAAATTTTTATTGATCCCGCAAGATTAGACATTGAATCGAAAATGAATAATATCTCCGTCTTGAACCTCGTAATCTTTTCCTTCCAATCGAACCTTTCCAGCTTCTCTTGCAGCAGCCATCGAACCTGCCTCAATTAAGTCTGTATAGGAAACTGTTTCGGCCCGAATAAATCCCCGTTCAAAATCAGAATGAATGATGCCTGCGCACTCAGGTGCTTTCATTCCTTTTCGGAACGTCCATGCCCGAACCTCTTGTTCCCCAGCAGTAAAATATGTGGCGAGCCCCAGCAAGCTGTAAGATGCTTTAATTAATTGATCTAAACCAGATTCTTGAATTCCAAGCTCCTGCAAAAACATTTCTTTTTCTTCCGAATCAAGCTCGACCATTTCAGATTCAATTTTTGCACATACGACAATTACTTCTGCATTTTCCGCAGCAACATATTTGCGCACTTTTTCCACATATTCATTACTTCCAGAGGATATATCTTCCTCACTAACATTTGCTACATAAAGTACAGGTTTAATGGTGAGCAAATGAAGCTGTTTTACATATTTCATCTGTTCTTCCGTGAATGAAACAGAACGGGCGGGCTTTTCATTTTCAAACGCTTCTTTTAACTTCATTAAAATTTCATATTCAAACATAGCTTGCTTGTCTTTTTGTTTTGCTATTTTGGCAACGCGATCGATCCGTTTATCAACTGTTTCCAAATCAGCCAAAATTAACTCAATGTTAATTGTTTCAATATCTGCAATCGGATCCACTTTTCCGTCAACATGCGTAATATTTTCATCATCAAAACAGCGAACAACATGGCAAATTGCATCCACTTGGCGAATGTGAGACAAAAATTTATTGCCAAGGCCTTCTCCTTTGCTTGCCCCTTTGACAATTCCTGCGATATCAGTAAATTCAAATGTTGTCGGAACCGTTCTTTTCGGCTTAAATAATTCTGAAAGCTTTTGCAGGCGATAATCAGGCACTTCAACAATTCCTACGTTCGGATCAATGGTGCAAAACGGATAGTTCGCACTCTCGGCCCCCGCTTGTGTGATCGCATTAAATAGCGTTGATTTTCCAACATTCGGAAGACCAACAATACCAGCAGTTAATCCCATGAATTTTCCACTCCTCTTTTTGTACGGACACTATCTCATCACTAATCTTCACCCATTATAGATAGGAACAAGAAAAATGACAAGCTTTCATCCTCCAAATCGATCAGCTCTATAAAAAAAAGACTGCCGATTTAAGGCAGCAGTCTTTCATTGCTTCTCACTATGTTTTTCAATGACTTTTTTCATCTTTCTTACAAATTCTTTTCTCGGCATGAGAACACTATGGCTGCAACCTTCACATTTAATACGGATATCCATTCCCATTCGGATCACTTTCCAGCGATTTTCTCCGCAAGGATGAGGTTTCTTCATTTCAACAATATCATAAAGGTCAAATTCCTTGTTAACCATCTAAGCCGTCATCATCCCTTCCTTAAATATTCCATTTATAGCAAACATACAGTATATCTTTTTAGTTAAAGCGAAAAGCCATCTATACTTAGATGGCGCCATGATAGATTTATTTTAACAAGTTTTGTATTTGATTTGTACCTTTCATCAAGCCAATTCCGTTTGAAGGTATAAACACTATTCATTTTTAGGTATAGAAAATTTAAATATTCCGTATACTGGTAATACTATTTCAGGGGGTGAATGGCCGATGAATGTAAAAACAAATTTTTTCCCTTATAAAAAAGAAAAAGAAAGAATCTTTTATCATCATACAGATGCTGTTACTAAATTATCACTAAAAATTGGAAGTCTTATACCAAAAGAACATCAAGATTCCATCGTCGTTTTATGCATTGGAACAGATCGTTCAACAGGAGATGCGTTAGGTCCGATAGTCGGAACGAAGCTAATGGAACAAAATTTAACTCATGTTCATATATTTGGGACTTTGAAATCTCCGGTTCATGCTGTCAATTTAGGAGAAACGATTGAGACAATAAACAATCAGTTCGAACATCCCTTCATCATTGCTGTGGATGCTTGTTTAGGTCTCTATCAAAACATTGGTTCTTTTCAAGTAGCGGAAGGTCCCTTAAAGCCAGGTGCAGCTGTCAATAAATCGCTTCCGGCGGTCGGAGACATGCACATCACTGGAATCGTTAATGTCAGCGGCTTTATGGAGTTTTTTGTTTTGCAAAATACGAGGCTCCATCTTGTTATGAGCATGGCTGACGTCATCTCAGCAAGTTTGATCAATACCTTCAATTCTATAAGGGAATCTGAACAATCAAACGTATCGCTATTTCGAAGAGGGTTTGAATTTTAGCTGTTCTTCAACATCAAGATGATACTTTTACATCCAACAGTTCTAAAATACGCACCAAATCTTCTTTCGAAAAAAACTCAATCTCTATTTTACCTTTCTTCTTTTGCTGCTTAATGGAAACGGATGTTCCAAATTTTTCTCGTAAAAACGATTCTTGTTCACGTATAAAAGCATCTTTTTTCTCTATCTTTTTCTTTGTTTCACGTGAAACACTTTCATTCATCTGCTGCACTAACTGTTCTACTTGCCGGACATTTAAATTTTCTTTTAAAATTTTATTCACTAAATATTCAAGTTTCTCTTTTTTCTTTATGCCAAGCAATGTTCTCCCATGACCCATTGATAGCTTGCCTTCAGATATCAATGTTTGGACGAACGGTGGAAGGCTTAGGAGCCGCAAATGATTGGCAATATGCGGACGGCTTTTGCCAAGACGTTTTGCCAATTCTTCTTGTGTAATGTTCAAATGCTCCAAAAGCGATTGGTACGCTTTCGCCTCTTCGATCGGGGTTAAATCTTCCCTTTGCAAATTTTCTAATAGAGCGATTTCCATCATTTGCTCATCTGTCAACTCTTTCACAACTGCCGGAACTGTCTTAAGCTTCGCTTCTTTTGCTGCTCGATAACGGCGTTCACCGACTACAATTTCATAGCCTTTTATGCTCTTTCGGACTATCAGCGGCTGTAAAATTCCGTGCTGCAAAATGGATTGCTTAAGCTCTTCAATCGAACCAGGGTCAAATGTTTTTCGCGGTTGATAAGGATTTGGACGTAAATCCCCTATTTTAATATCTTGCACCACTTCTTCCTTATTCAGTTCTAAATTGGCAAAAAGTGCATTAATTCCTTTCCCTAATCCTCTAGCCATTTGCCACCACTTCCTTTGCTAATTCTAAATAAACCTCTGCTCCTTTGGATCTTGAATCATAAAGGATAATAGGCTGTCCATGGCTCGGTGCTTCACTAAGCCGCACATTTCGTGGAATAATGGTTTGATACACTTTGTCTTGAAAGTATTTTTTTACCTCATCAATTACTTGAATGCCTAAATTAGTCCGCGCATCAAGCATTGTCAGCAATACACCTTCAATCATCAAATCCGAATTCAAATGTTTTTGAACCAACCGAATAGTATTTAACAGCTGGCTTAATCCTTCCAAAGCATAGTACTCGCATTGAACTGGAATAATGACCGAATCCGAAGCCGTTAGCGCATTGAGTGTTAAAAGTCCGAGCGAAGGCGGGCAATCTATTAATATGTAATCATATTGCTGCTTCACTGGTTCAAGCGCTCTTTTTAATCGGACTTCACGGGAAATCGTCGGAACTAATTCAATTTCAGCACCTGCAAGTTGAATAGTTGCTGGAATCACATCAAGATTTTCAATCTGTGTTGTTTTAATGACTTTTTTTACATCTGCATCCTCTACTAAAAGATCATACACACAAAGGTCGACATCCGCTTTTTCAATACCAACCCCACTTGTCGCATTACCTTGAGGGTCTATATCGACTAATAGAACCCGCTTTCCTGTGTATGCTAAGCAAGCTCCGAGGTTAACGGAAGTTGTTGTTTTTCCAACGCCGCCTTTTTGGTTCGCTATGGAAATGATCTTACACACGGTGTCACCTGCTTTCTCCTACTTCAAATGTTCTATTGTATTTTATTTTATCACGAAAATGCTTAATTGTAGGTGATATCTTTGGGGATGTTTCACAAACTTTTTTCTTTTGTAGGTGGAAATGCTAGGAATTCATCCTTTTTTCGAAAAAAATAAAATATTGTCGTATTTCCCGGAAAATAATTTGTTGCTGTCGAACATTCTGTCCAAGTCTTTTTGCTAAGTTTTTTTATAATAAAAAACTCTTCACGAAAAAGTGTGAAGAGTTATTTTGGAATTTTGATCGTTAATTGTATATAGTTTTCAAATTCTTCTTCTTTTGAATCTATTTTAACTCCTGTTTCAGCCACCATGGTCAAAGATTTCCGAATCGTATTCAAAGCAATTCTCGTATCTCTGCTGAAAGCTTTTCTTTTCGGTTTTTGCTTTTCTTCTTTTTGGTCTAACATTTTAACTACGCGATCTTCTGTTTGTTTAACATTTAACTGTTTTTCAATAATTTCGTTTAACAATTTAATTTGCAATTCATGATCTTTTAAAGGAATGAGTGCTCGCGCATGACGTTCCGTAATGGATTTGTTTAACAATGCCTCTTGAACTTCTTTTGGGAGCTTCAGCAGACGTAGTTTATTGGCAATCGTCGATTGTCCTTTTCCAAGCCTTTGAGCTAGCGCTTCTTGAGTCAGCTGATGGAGTTCAATTAATTTTGCATAAGCAACTGCTTCTTCAATGGCTGATAATTCTTCCCGCTGCAAGTTTTCAATTAAGGCGATTGAAGCGGTTTCTTTATCATTATAATTTTTTACTATAGCCGGAATTTCCATCCATCCAAGTTTTTTGACAGCTCTCCATCTTCTTTCCCCGGCAATAATTTCATACCGTTCATCCGTTTTTCTGACAACAATCGGCTGTATAATGCCATGAGTTCGGATTGTTTGCGCCAATTCATCAATTTTATCTTCAGAAAAAACAGTTCTCGGCTGAAATGGATTAGGGACGATCTCATCAACAGGAATATGCAAAATTTCTTCTTTTACATCTTTTTCTTCTTCAAAGTCCGTCACATCTTTTTCCCCAAAGCCAAATAATCGAGAAAAAGGATGCTTCATATGCTGACACCACCTTTAGAAACTACCAGCATTTATTAAATTTCTCGTTTTCTAGACAAATTTCCTGCTAAAAATGACAAACAAAAAATATTATTTTCGAACAAGTTACTCAATAGGCATTTTATTTGGTGTGCCGGGCTTCCTAGGATACTTTTTCGGAGTAGCACGATGTTTATGAATCACAATGATATTGCGCTGACTTTTTTCAATGGGCAATTGAAAGGAATGAATCGTCTGGACTTGTCCGCCAAATAATGAGATCGCTTTATTTGCCCCTTTTAATTCTTCTTTTACCGATTGAGCCTTCAATGCCAAAAAATCACCATTTACTTTCACGAGCGGGATACAAAGTTCACTTAGTACGGATAATCGTGCTACAGCCCTAGCTGTCACGATATCAAAAGATTCCCGAAATATTTTCTTTTGACCGAACGTTTCCGCACGATCGTGGTATAAAAAGACATTTTCCAAATTTAGTTGAGCAGTTAAATGCTCTAAAAACGTAATTCGTTTTTTCAAAGAGTCAACGATTGTCAACTGCAAATGAGGAAAGCAAATTTTCAGCGGAATGCCGGGAAAACCAGCACCCGCTCCAACATCGCAAACGGAAAGAGGTCTGTTAAAATCATAAAAAAAAGCAGCCGAAATAGAATCATAAAAATGTTTGATATACACTTCTGTCCGATCCGTTATGGACGTCAAATTCACTTTTTCATTCCATTCCGTTAGGAGCTTAAAATATGCTTCAAATTGTTCCAATGCTTGTGAGGAAAGTGAAATCCCTCTTTCCTCCAGCAACGTTTGAAACTGAATACTGTCCATCGCTCTATCCTTTCGTCTCCATTGTAATAAATCTCTTTATTCATTAGACACGCGGGCGATACGGCCTTGTTCCAAATAAACAAGTAAAATAGAAATATCCGCCGGATTGACGCCTGATATGCGTGAAGCCTGTGCAACTGATATCGGCCGAACCTGTTTTAATTTTTGCCGCGCTTCTGTTGCAAGTCCATTGATAGCGTCATAATCAATGTCTTCTGGTATTTTTTTGTTTTCCATGCGTTTTAATTTCTCTACTTGCTGCAACGATTTTTCAATATATCCTTCATATTTGATTTGAATTTCTACCTGCTCCTCCACTTCTTTAGGCAAAGCTTCACTTTCGGTAAGCATTTTTATATGTTCATAATTTATTTCTGGACGCTTCAAAAGGTCTGAGGCACGGATGCCGTCTTTTAACGGACTTCCTCCGACTTCTTCAATCAATTTTTGAGTCTGTTCATTCGGCTTGATAATGATGGAACGGAGGCGTTTTTTCTCATTTTCTATCGCTTCTTTTTTGGCCAAAAACTTTTCATACCGCTCTTTTTTAATCAAACCGATTTTGTATCCGAGTTCTGTCAAACGCAAATCCGCATTGTCATGGCGAAGGAGAAGACGGTATTCGGCTCTTGATGTTAAAAGACGGTATGGTTCGTTCGTTCCTTTCGTCACCAAATCGTCTATTAATACACCGATGTAAGCATCAGAACGGCTGAGAATGATCTCTTCTTTATTCAACGCTCTTCTAGCGGCATTAATACCGGCCATAATCCCTTGACCAGCTGCTTCTTCATATCCTGAAGTTCCGTTAATTTGTCCTGCCGTATATAAATTTTTCACTTTTTTCGTTTCTAGCGTCGGCCATAGCTGTGTTGGTACGATCGCATCATATTCAATGGCATATCCAGCTCTCATGATTTGTGCATTTTCAAGCCCCGGAATGGTAGATATCATACGGCGCTGTACATCTTCCGGCAGGCTTGTAGAAAGCCCTTGAACATAGACTTCTTCCGTATTACGGCCCTCAGGCTCCAAAAAGATTTGGTGGCGCGGTTTATCATGGAAACGGACAATTTTATCTTCAATAGACGGACAATAACGAGGTCCTGTCCCTTTGATCATACCAGAATACATGGGAGATCTGTGCAAATTTTCGTCAATGATTTTATGAGTTTCACTGCTTGTATACGTCAGCCAACAAGGAAGCTGATCGGTAATATATTTTGTTGTTTCGTAGGAGAATGCACGCGGCTCCTCGTCTCCAGGTTGAATTTCTGTTTTGCTGTAATCAATGGTTTTACTGTTGACTCTTGGAGGTGTCCCTGTTTTAAAACGAACAAGTTCGAATCCAAGCTTTTCTAAATGCTCTGACAGCTTAATGGACGGCTGTTGATTGTTTGGTCCGCTTGAATAAGAAAGGTCTCCGATAATGATTCTTCCACGCAAAAACGTCCCTGTTGTTAAAACAACTGTTTTCGAACGGTATTCGGCTCCTGTCTGCGTCACGATCCCTTTGCATATACCGTCTTCTACAATTAATTCTTCGACCATTCCTTGAAGCAATGTTAAATTTTCTTCCTGCTCCAGCGTCTTTTTCATTTCCCTTTGATATAAAACTTTATCGGCTTGTGCCCGAAGTGCACGAACAGCAGGTCCTTTTCCTGTATTTAACATTCTCATTTGAATATATGTTTTATCAATGTTTTTTCCCATTTCTCCGCCAAGCGCGTCAATCTCACGGACGACAATTCCTTTTGCCGGCCCGCCGATTGAAGGATTACATGGCATAAAAGCTACCATATCCAAATTAATGGTCACTACTAAAGTTTTAGCACCAAGCCTTGCAGCCGCAAGACCCGCCTCACAGCCCGCATGACCTGCGCCAACCACGATTACATCATATTCACCGGCTTGATATCGCATCAAATTCACACCCTTTCCTATTTACCTAAGCAAAATTGCGAAAACAACTGATCAATTAAGCCTTCATGTACACTGTCGCCAATGATTTCGCCGAGGAGTTCCCACGTTCTTGTTAAGTCGATTTGAACAATATCGATTGGGACGCCTTGTTCTATTCCCTCTATAGCCTCTTCAACAGCTTTTTTGGCCTGAGATAACAACGCAATATGGCGTGTATTGGAAACATAAGTTAAATCATCTGCTTGAAGATCCCCTTTAAAAAACAAAGAACTGATCTGTTTTTCCAATTCATCGATCCCTCTATCTTCCTTTAAGGAAGTGGTCACAATTGGATGTCCATTGGCTAGCTTCTGCACTTCATCCATATCGATTTTCTTCGGCAAATCAGTTTTATTGACAATGACAATAAAATCCGTTCCCTTCACGGCTTCAAACAATTTTTTATCTTCTTCCGAGAGCTCTTCGTTATAGTTTAGCACAAATAAAATTAAATCAGCTTCTTTCAATACCTGTCGGGATCGCTCCACACCGATTTTTTCTACAATGTCTTCCGTCTCACGAATTCCAGCCGTGTCGATAAGACGGAGAGGAACACCTCTCACATTGACATATTCTTCTATTACATCCCTTGTCGTTCCTGGTATATCAGTTACAATCGCTTTATTTTCATGAACGAGTCCATTGAGCAAAGAAGATTTGCCAACGTTTGGCCGCCCAATTATAACGGTTGATAAGCCTTCCCTCAATATTTTCCCTTGGTTAGAAGTTGAAAGCAGTTTTTCAATTTCGTCTCGCACGTACGAAGCTTTTTCAATTAACATATTATGTGTCATTTCTTCGACATCATCATATTCGGGGTAATCGATGTTGACTTCAACATGTGCGAGCGTTTCAAGAATTTCCTGACGCAGCCGTTTGATGCGCTTTGAAAGACGGCCTTCCATTTGCCCAAGAGCAACATTCATTGCTTTATCGGTTTTAGCCCGAATCAAATCAATCACAGCTTCCGCTTGAGACAAATCAATTCTTCCATTTAAAAATGCTCTCTTCGTAAATTCTCCTGGTTCCGCCAAACGAGCGCCGTGCTTAAGAACTAGCTGCAAAACGCGGTTAACTGTTACGAGACCTCCATGGCAATTGATCTCAACAACATCTTCTCTTGTAAATGTTTTAGGCGCCCGCATGACAGAAACCATCACTTCTTCAACCATTTCTTGCGTATCGGGATCAATTATTTTTCCATAATGAATCGTATGGGTTGGAACATCTTTTAATTGTTTCTTTGCAGGGCTTTGAAAAATGCGATCCGCAATGTCCACCGACTCATCGCCGCTTAAGCGGACAATCGCAATGGCTCCCTCTCCCATCGGGGTGGAAATTGCTGCTATTGTATCAAATTCCATTGTCTCACCTCGCTTTTTGTTGCGATCTATCATAAACCAATCCGGCAGTTGTTTTCATTCACCAAAGTTTAAAAATACCATATAGTCTAGAAAAAAGAAAAGCACAATGTTTATCCACAAAAAAAATTATCTAATTTATTATTTTAACTTATCCACATGTTCATAACAATATTTCGCTACTTTTCACTTATTCACAATACCGTAACGTTTAAGAAACAAGCCAGATAATCTTCCATGGGGTTAGATCTGCATGTCTCGTAATTCAAAATAATGAAAAACGAAATGATTTGATAACTGGAGAAACAGCTTAAAAAACTGCCTTGAAAAATCAAAGAGGTACCAAAAAAGTTGAAGAGTCTTTAATAGAGGTTGACAGAAACCGAAAATTTCTTTTTAAAGGCATCAATTTGGAGGCTAATCGAGTAGGAGGGAGCGATTAACTCCCGTCCTCTCACACCACCGTACGTACGGTTCCGTATACGGCGGTTCAATTAAGATAATTGACGCAAGTTTTCATAACTTCCGTGAATAGCTGTTCTCTTTATGCCAGTGGTCACTCCACCCTCCAAGAGGTCTCCCACGGGATTCACCGCTTCCTCCCTCAAGTGAGGTACTACGTTTTCTGTGTTCATCATGACTCACTGAATGCCAAGGGCTATTCTCTCTTAATTGTTCGGTCCTTCTTAGTTGTTCTAGACCAACTAATACTATGACCTCTGCTGACTTCTGACGGTTCAGCTACTTATCACTAAGTAGGTTATGAAGCGTACTTCACATATCCACCAGACCTCCCCGGGTAAGTACATGCACTTTCACACCATCTATCCGCCTCATTTACTCGATATGACCTTCGACAGAAAGAGCTTTGTTTTGTTTTGCAAACTCACTCAATCATACCTAGCCTTATATGAGGTTCGTGTTCCTCGGACCGGTGTTTTGCCTCCAGCTTCCTTCAGATTCCGCGTCACCACGGACACCCTTGCTCTTGGCTAACCTCTACTTCTGTCTTCGGGGTTCGGGACTTACACCCTATAGTTCATATACATGCCGGGCGCACAAAAAAATGATGAATTGGCTTTCCAATTCATCAAAAAACTTATTTTGGTGCGATGACGACATATCGATTGGGCTCTGTTCCGACTGAATACGTTTGAACCCTTTCATCTTCCATTAACGTTGAATGAATGATTTTTCTTTCAAAAGAAGGCATGGGCTCCAAAGAAAATTCCTTATTTGTTTTTACAACTTTATCTGCCAATTTTACCGCCAATTGAGTCAAAGTCTCTCGGCGCTTTTCACGATAATTTTCAGCATCCAAAATAATGGGTACGTAATCGGTTGACGTTTTATTCGCTACAAGCTGTGTCAAATATTGCAAGGAATTTAACGTTTGTCCTCTTTTCCCAATTAGAATTGCCAAATTTTCCCCTTTAATATTAAAATACGCTGTTTTTTCTTCAAGTTTAATATCAATGGAAGCTGTAATTCCCATTTCTTTTATAACCTGCTCAAGGAAATTTTTCGCCTCGTCCAATGGATTAAGGTCCGTATTCTCGTTCCATTTTAACAAAGCATCCGTCAATTCGCTTGTTTCCTTTAATTTCACATGGACAATGGCAGGTTTTTGGCCAAATATCCCAAAAAGCCCTTTTTTTCCTTCATCGATAATTCGAATATCCACTTGTTCCTGCTCAACATTTAATTCTTTTAAGGCTTTCTTCACAGCATCCTCAACGGTCTGTCCAGTAGACGTTATTTCTCTCACTTTTGAGCTCCTCCTGCCTTTTCAGAAGCTTTGCGTATATCTGAACCTTTGATCACAAGAGTTTGGACAATCATAAAAATATTTCCGACTACCCAATAAAGTGATAAAGCTGCTGGGAACGACACCGCAAAAATGACAATCATAATCGGCATCATCCAAAGCATTGTTTGCATTTGCGGATTTATGTTTTCTGTTCCTGCCATCATTAATTTTTGCTGAACAAATGTCAAAATGCCTGCTAAAAGAGGTAGAATAAAATAAGGATCTCTCTCACCTAGATCGAACCATAAAAAGCTGTGTTCAGCAATTTCCCGGGTTCTCATAATGGCATGGTAAAATCCAATTAAAATTGGCATTTGAATTAATAGTGGTAAACAACCGGCAAGAGGATTAACACCATGCTTTTGAAATAAAGCCATTGTTTCTTGTTGAAGCTTTTGCTGTGTTTTTTGGTCTTTCGAACTGTATTTCTCACGCAGCTTTAAAATTTCCGGCTGAATTTCCTGCATGGCCTTTGAATTTTGAATTTGTTTGATCATTAACGGCAAAATCGCTAATCGAATTAAAATGGTTACGATGATAATGGATAAACCATAATCATTTCCAAATAGCTGCGCAAAATATGTAATTAACCAAGAAAGCGGATAAACAATGTACTGGTTCCAAAAACCTTCACTGTCTTTTGTAATCGGTTCATTTATTTCCGTACACCCGGACAAAACAGATGCTAGACCAAGAATAGCCAGCAATAATACTATTCGCTTCTTCAAAAAAACTTCCTCCTAACAAATTCTATATATCATAATTAAAAATAATCCGTTTCCATTCAAAAAGTATTTTACCATCTTTTTTGTAAAATTGCTTTTGATTTCTTAATGATTTTTTGTCTGATAAATGTTCATTTTTATAAAAAGATGAACAAGACTTTTTTTTACCTCATGATAATTCATTTGCGCAGACGGTTTCCTCGCAATAATAATATAATCCTTCCCTTTAGCGATATTGTCCTTCTCTTCTAAAAATACTTGACGAATCAAACGTTTTACTTTATTCCTCGTCACGGCATTGCCAATTTTTTTACTGACAGACAGCCCGATCCGAAAATCTTTTATATCCGGCTGATCAAGCATATAAATAACGAACTGTCTGTTCGCCATTGACTTTCCTTTTTGAAATACTTTTTGAAAGTCCTTATTTTTTTTTATCCGGTTCCTTTTTTTCATTCCATTCACTCCGACTCTCCGATTTACTCGAGAGATCAAGTAACTTCATTTTGTGTAAAAAAGACCACTGACTTTTTTTCAGTGGTCTACGCTGATAATACTTTTCTTCCTTTACGGCGTCTCCGAGCTAAAACCTTTCGACCGTTTTTTGTGCTCATCCGGCTGCGGAATCCGTGAACTTTGCTGCGTTTTCTTTTATTTGGTTGATATGTTCTTTTCATTCTATGACACCTCCCCGAGGATTAACTCTAAAAAGACAGTCTTTCTAATTATAGTAAAGGAATATCCTAATTGTCAACTAAGGTCCATTGTACTATCGGCAAACAACATTGTGGATATTTTTTTATAAAAAATACAGTTTTACAGCAATTATCGACATTTTTTTCACACATTTATCGACATGTGAATATTTTTTTCAACAGCATGTTGTCTTGTGGATAAACTTTCAAAACCCATTGCAACACATAGGTTATTTTGATATGATATTTGTGTTTTACCTCTGAATATCTTTCATTTATCATTATATTATCCACACATTGTGGATAAATTGTGGAAAGTTGTTAACGGCCCTGTGAAGGAAGTTTTCCACACTCTCTGAATTTTGTAGAAAAGTTATTTTTCTACTATATTAAATATTTTTGTGCAAACATATGTGGAATGCATATTTATTCATTGTTCATTTTTTACAGCCGATGTAAAGGAGGGTGACCCCAAAGAGCCATGGAGAACATAGAGGACTTGTGGAATCGGGTGCTTGCCGAAATTAAAAAAAAGGTCAGTAAACCGAGCTTTGATACCTGGCTAAAATCTACAAAAGCACACGCTTTACAAGGTGATTTGCTCATCATTACTGCTCCAAATGAATTTGCGAGAGATTGGTTGGAATCCAGATACCTGCATTTAATCGCGAACACAATATATGATTTAACAGGAGAAGAAATCGGTATAAAATTTATCATTCCGCAAAATTTGACAGACGATGAATTTATGCCTAAAGCCCCCATTAAAACATCGCCAAAAAAAGGGGAAGAGACAAATGAATTTCCCCAAAACTTGCTGAATCCAAAATATACTTTTGATACGTTTGTTATCGGCTCAGGAAATCGATTTGCCCATGCTGCATCCCTGGCTGTTGCGGAAGCGCCGGCAAAAGCATACAACCCGCTGTTTATTTATGGTGGCGTCGGTCTCGGAAAAACTCATTTAATGCATGCAATCGGCCATTATGTATTAGAACATAATCCTTCCGCAAGAGTCGTCTATTTGTCATCAGAAAAATTTACGAATGAATTTATTAACTCAATCCGTGACAATAAAGCCGATGAATTTCGCAATAAATACCGGAATGTTGATGTTCTATTGATAGATGATATTCAATTTCTTGCTGGAAAAGAACAAACACAAGAGGAATTTTTCCATACGTTCAACACACTACATGAGGAAAGCAAGCAAATAGTCATTTCGAGCGATAGGCCGCCAAAAGAGATTCCTACTCTTGAAGACCGACTGAGATCACGTTTTGAATGGGGGCTTATAACAGATATTACTCCTCCTGACCTCGAAACAAGAATTGCCATTTTAAGAAAAAAGGCGAAAGCTGACGGATTAGATATTCCAAACGAAGTCATGCTTTATATTGCCAATCAAATTGATACAAATATTCGTGAGCTAGAAGGTGCCCTTATACGCGTAGTAGCTTATTCTTCTCTCATCAATAAAGATATTAACGCGGATCTTGCGGCAGAAGCATTAAAAGACATTATACCGAGCTCCAAGCCAAAAATTATTACCATTCAAGAAATTCAACGTGTAGTTGGACAGCATTTTAATGTTAAATTGGAAGATTTCAAAGCAAAAAAGAGGACAAAATCTGTTGCATTTCCAAGACAGATTGCCATGTACTTATCAAGAGAATTAACCGACTCTTCCTTGCCGAAAATTGGAGAAGAATTTGGAGGAAGAGACCATACAACAGTCATTCATGCTCATGAAAAAATTTCAAAGTTATTAGAAGAAGACCCACAGCTGCAAAATCAAATAAATGAAATAAAAGAACAGTTAAAGCATTCCATTCATTATCATTAGTTGAGGACATTGTGAATAATTTTGACGTTGGCATGCACAGTTTATCCACATGTGGATAGACTGTGCTTCCTTTCATTAACATTGTTATCAACATATCCACAAGCCCTATTACTACTTATACTATATTTTTTAATTAAAAAATAATAATAATATAAAATGTATTTGTTTGATAGATGGCAGTGCAGCCTTAGAAGGAGGATTTACATGCAAGTTATTGTCCAAAAAAATAAGCTTGTTGAAAGCGTCCAAGATGTCATGAAGGCCGTCTCCTCTAGAACAACCATACCTATATTGACCGGAATAAAAATTGTCGCAACAGAAGAGGGCATTTCATTAACAGGCAGTGATTCAGACATTTCGATTGAGTCCTTTATACCTGCAGAAGAAAATGGAACGATTCAAGCGGAAATTATCGAGCCCGGAAGCATTGTTTTGCAAGCTCGTTTTTTTAGTGATATTGTGAGGAAGCTTCCGCAGGATAAAGTGGAAATGAAAGTGGAAAACCACTTTCTAACTATTATTCGATCAGGAAGTGCGGAATTTAATCTGCATGGTTTGGATGCAGAAGAATATCCAAGATTGCCGGAAATTGAGGAGCAAAACGTTTTTAAAATTCCATCAGATCTATTAAAAACCTTAATTCGACAAACAGTTTTTGCTGTTTCGGTTTCAGAAACAAGACCAATTTTAACCGGTGTAAACTGGCGTTTAGAAACTGGCGAATTAACATGTATTGCAACGGACAGCCATCGATTAGCTTTACGGAAAGCAAAAGTGGAAACCAATATTTCTGAAGCGCATAATGTCGTTATTCCGGGAAAAAGCTTAAATGAGCTGAATAAAATTCTTGATGAAAACGATGATCTTGTCGAAATTGTCATTACAGAAAATCAAGTTTTGTTTAAGACGAAAAACATATTATTCTTTTCACGTCTCTTAGACGGAAATTACCCTGATACGAGCAGACTTATTCCAATGGAAAGTAAAACGGATATTGTTCTTGACGCAAAAGATTTTTTACAAGCTATAGACCGCGCATCTCTTCTTGCAAGAGAAGGACGCAATAACGTCGTCAAGTTGACAACATTTCCTAACGGGAAGGTTGAAATCTTGTCAAATTCACCGGAAATTGGGAAGGTTGTCGAAGAAATTCATGCCAAAGATGTTCAGGGAGAAGATTTAAAAATTTCCTTTAGTGCAAAATATATGATAGATGCATTAAAAGCAGTGGAAGGATCAGAAATTCACATCAGCTTTACAGGGGCGATGAGGCCGTTTTTAATTCGTGTTCCCGAAGATGAAACAGTTTTGCAGCTGATTCTTCCTGTTCGAACATATTAAACAGCTGTCGTCGGATTCTTCACGATAAATTCCACTATTTTATAGTGCTGGAAATAAAAAGAAAGCTACTAGTAATCAAAAAAGCTAGTAGCTTTCTTTTCGAATTGGGAAATATTTAGTAAAATAAAAAGTTAGAGACTATTTTGAGAAAGCGGATGAAAATCAGATGAAGCGTATTGTTCAAATTAAAGGTGAATATATTACACTCGGACAATTTTTAAAATTGGCGGATGTCATCCAAACTGGCGGAATGGCAAAATGGTTTCTCCAGGAGCATGAAGTGCTCGTAAATTCTGAGAGGGAAGAGCGCCGGGGGAGAAAACTGAGAGACGGAGACATAGTAGAAGTAAAAGAGACTGGAACCTTTATTGTAAAAAACTGAAGTTGGTGACCTTCATTGTATTTAAAAGAATTCAGTTTAAAGAACTACCGTAATTATGAGTCCCTTCATATACAATTTGAAAACAAAGTCAATGTGATAATTGGAGAAAATGCCCAAGGGAAAACAAATATGATGGAGGGCATCTATGTTTTGGCGATGGCGAAATCCCATCGAACCAGCAATGATAAAGAGCTCATTCAATGGGAGAAGGAATATGCTAAAATAGAAGGGAGAATAGAAAAACAAAATCGTTTTTCTACGGTTGAATTAATTATTTCCAACAAAGGGAAAAAAGCTAAATTAAATTATTTAGAACAAAAAAAATTAAGCGAGTATGTCGGTCACGTCAATGTGATTATGTTTGCTCCGGAAGATTTGAATTTAGTAAAAGGAAGTCCGCAAATTCGCAGGCGTTTTATCAATATGGAAATTGGACAAGTTTCTCCCGTTTATTTGCACCAACTGAACAAATATCAAAAAATCATTCAGCAGAGAAATCATTATTTAAAGCTCCTCCAGACGAGAAAGCAAACGGATGAAAAAATGTTGGATGTGCTTACACTTCAGCTGTGTGAAACAGCAAGCAGCATCATTAAAAAAAGATATTTGTTTGTTAAGCAGCTTGAAAAATGGGCACAACCGATTCATTCCAGCATTTCTAGGGGAATGGAGGAATTAAGAATTCAGTATAAGCCTTCTGTTGATGTATCAGAAGAAGCAGACTTGTCGAAAATAGTAGAAGTATACTATGACAGGTTTGCTAAAATAAGAGAAAAGGAAATAGAACGTGGAACGACGTTAGCCGGTCCCCACAGAGATGACCTTATTTTTTATGTGAACGGCCGGGATGTTCAAACATTTGGATCGCAAGGCCAGCAGCGCACAACAGCTCTTTCGCTGAAATTGGCCGAAATAGATTTGATCCATGAAGAGATTGGCGATTATCCTGTATTATTGTTGGACGATGTTTTATCAGAATTAGATGATTTTAGGCAATCTCATTTATTAAATGCCATTCAAGGGAAAGTGCAAACATTTGTGACAACAACAAGCGTAGATGGAATTGATCACAAAACCTTGAAGGAAGCGGCTATCTATCGTGTATCTTCCGGACAATTAATATAAATTATTTTTTTTTGAAACAGATCATGATGCTATTAAGAATTTTAACATCTGCAGCTTGTTTTTTACTCATGCATAGATCGTGTCATTACTTTGAAAAAAGCGGATCAATCTATTTAGATTTTTTTGTGGAAAAAAGATTTTTTATCTATTCAATCGATTTTATGTTTATAAAAGTGTAGGTGATCATTGTGGCGATGGAACAAAATCATGAGGAACAAACAACATATGATGAAAACCAGATTCAAGTGCTGGAAGGGTTGGAAGCTGTTCGAAAAAGACCTGGAATGTATATTGGATCTACCAGTTCCAAAGGTCTTCATCATCTCGTTTGGGAAATTGTCGATAATAGTATAGATGAGGCTTTAGCGGGTTTTTGTACAGAAATAAATGTGACGATCGAACAAGACAATAGTATAACAGTAAAAGATAACGGGCGAGGAATACCCGTCGGAATACATGAGAAAATGGGAAGACCAGCCGTTGAAGTCATCATGACTGTCCTTCATGCAGGAGGAAAATTCGGAGGCGGAGGCTATAAAGTTTCCGGTGGACTCCACGGTGTAGGAGCTTCAGTTGTGAATGCACTGTCAACTGAACTGGAGGTTTTTGTTCATCGCGATGGAAATATTTACTACCAGAAATATCGCCGAGGTGTGCCTTGTGAAGATTTGAAAATTGTTGGAAAAACTGAAACGACGGGAACCATTGTGCATTTCAAGCCTGATCCTGAAATTTTTAAAGAAACAACCGAATATGATTATGATACGTTGGCGTCGCGGTTGCGAGAACTTGCTTTTTTAAACCGTGGAATCAAGATTACATTAGAAGATAAGCGGGACGAAAAAGGACGGCAAAATTCATATTACTATGAGGGCGGTATCATCTCCTATGTAAAGCATCTCAACCGTACAAAAGAGGTTCTTCATGAAGAACCGATTTATATTGAAGGAGATAAAGATGGAATAAAAATAGAAATCGCTCTTCAATACAATGATGGATATACAAGTAATATTTACTCTTTTGCTAATAATATTCACACATATGAGGGTGGCACTCACGAATCCGGCTTTAAAACTGCCTTAACTCGAGTTATTAATGATTACGCTAGAAAAACAGGAGCTATTAAAGAAAACGATCAAAATTTATCAGGAGAAGATGTTCGTGAGGGGTTAACCGCGATCATTTCTGTCAAACATCCTAATCCCCAATTTGAGGGACAAACGAAAACAAAGCTTGGAAATTCCGAAGTAAGAACAATTACGGATTCCATTTTCTCGGAAATGTTTGAAACGTTTCTTTTCGAACATCCGCAAACAGCCAAAAAAATTGTGGAAAAAGGTTTGATGGCGGCAAGAGCCCGTTTAGCTGCCAAAAAAGCAAGGGAATTAACGAGAAGAAAAAGCGCATTAGATGTTTCGAATTTGCCTGGAAAATTAGCAGATTGTTCGTCAAAAGATCCATCCATCTCAGAATTGTTTGTTGTTGAGGGTGATTCTGCCGGCGGTTCTGCTAAGCAGGGCCGGGACAGACATTTCCAAGCTATTTTGCCGTTGAGAGGAAAAATTTTAAATGTTGAGAAAGCACGTCTTGACAAAATATTATCCAACAATGAAGTGCGTGCCATAATCACAGCCATTGGAACAGGGATTGGCGAAGATTTCGATGTTTCGAAAGCGAGATACCATAAAGTTGTGATTATGACGGATGCCGATGTGGACGGAGCGCATATTCGTACACTGCTGCTTACCTTTTTCTATCGGTACATGAGAGGAATTATCGAAAAAGGATATGTTTATATTGCGCAGCCTCCTTTATATAGAATTCAACAAGGGAAAAGGGTTGAATATGCGTACAATGATCGGCAGCTCGATAAAATTTTGTCCAATCTTCCAAGCCAACCGAAGCCAAGCATTCAACGCTACAAAGGACTTGGAGAAATGAATGCTGAGCAGCTTTGGGAAACAACAATGAATCCATCAACTAGAACGCTGCTTCAAGTAACATTGCAGGATGCGATTGATGCGGATGAAACGTTTGAAATTTTAATGGGAGACAAAGTGGAGCCTCGCCGCCAGTTTATTGAAGAAAACGCCCGTTATGTAAAAAATTTGGATATTTAATCGATTTGTTCACCCCATTCTCATTTTGTTTTTCTCCATAAAGTGAGGTTTGGGAATTGATTTTTACGGAGGTAATAAAAAATGGCTGAAAACAAAGAATCGCAAATACAGGAAGTCAATATAAGCCAAGAAATGCGTTCATCCTTCCTTGATTATGCGATGAGCGTCATCGTGTCGCGCGCCTTGCCTGATGTCCGTGACGGACTTAAGCCTGTTCACCGGAGAATTCTTTATGCCATGCATGACCTTGGCATGACTCCGGATAAACCGCATAAAAAATCTGCAAGGATTGTAGGAGATGTGATCGGTAAGTACCATCCACACGGAGATTCAGCTGTTTACGAGACGATGGTGAGAATGGCCCAGGATTTTAACTATCGCTATATGCTGGTGGATGGCCACGGAAACTTTGGATCCGTTGATGGAGATGCCGCAGCTGCGATGCGTTATACAGAGGCGAGAATGTCAAAAATTTCAATGGAGCTTTTGCGAGATATTAATAAAGACACCATTGATTATCAAGATAATTATGACGGATCTGAAAAGGAGCCTGTCGTTCTCCCTTCCCGTTTCCCTCACTTGCTCGTAAATGGCGCATCCGGAATTGCAGTAGGAATGGCGACCAACATTCCTCCTCATCAAATCGGTGAAGTGATCGACGGTGTTCTGGCATTAAGTAAAAATCCAGACATCACAATTGCAGAACTAATGGAAATCATTCCTGGACCTGACTTCCCAACGGCAGGACAAATAATGGGGAAAAGCGGCATTCGAAAAGCTTATGAGACCGGACGAGGATCAATCACGATCCGGGCGAAAGTTGAAATTGAAGAAAGAGAAAACGGAAAACAGGCAATTATAGTGACTGAGATTCCGTACCAAGTGAATAAAGCAAAACTCATTGAAAAAATCGCAGAGCTTGTCCGTGAGAAAAAAATTGACGGGATCTCCGATTTAAGAGATGAATCTGATAGAAAAGGTATGCGCATTGTCATCGAAGTTAGGAGAGATGCAAATGTCAACGTACTTTTGAATAATTTATATAAGCAGACGGCATTGCAAACAAGCTTTGGAATTAATATGCTTGCTTTAGTAGACGGAGAACCGAAAGTATTAAATTTAAAACAAATTTTAGAGCATTATTTAGATCATCAAAAAGTCGTTATTAGAAGACGTACTGCTTTTGAATTAAGAAAGGCTGAAGCGCGAGCGCATATTTTGGAAGGGTTAAGAATTGCATTAGATCATATCGATGAAGTGATTAACCTGATTCGAAGCTCCAAAACAACAGATATTGCCCGCGAAGGATTAATGGAAAAATTCAGCTTAACGGAAAAGCAGGCACAGGCAATCTTGGATATGCGGCTCCAGCGTCTGACAGGCCTTGAACGAGAAAAAATAGAAGAGGAATATAATGAGCTGGTAAAGCTAATTGAAGAGTTAAAAGGTATATTAGCCAGCGAAGAAAAGGTTTTAGACATTATTCGCGAGGAATTGGAAGAAATAAAAGAGCGTTTTAATGATGAGCGCCGTACAGAAATAATTGCAACTGGTTTAGAAGCTTTTGAAGACGAAGATTTGATTCCAAAAGAGAATATTGTCATTACGCTTACCCATAAAGGCTATATTAAGCGTCTCCCTGTTTCTACTTACCGCAGCCAAAAGCGTGGCGGAAGAGGAATTCAAGGAATGGGAACTAATGCTGACGACTTTGTTGAGCATCTTTTAACAACTTGTACACACGATACTATTTTATTTTTTACAAATAAAGGAAAAGTTTATCGAGCAAAAGGATATGAAATCCCTGAATATGGACGAACAGCTAAAGGGCTTCCGATCATTAATTTATTGGAAATAGACCAAGATGAATGGATCAATGCCATCATCCCTGTTCCAGGATTTGTTGATGATTGGTTTTTATTTTTTGCGACAAAAGAAGGAATATGTAAACGATCACCGCTTTCTCAATTTTCCAATATACGTAACAGCGGTTTAATTGCGCTGCACTTACGCGAAGGGGACGAGCTTATCTCCGTACATTTGACAGATGGTACAAAAGATATTGTAATTGGAACAAAAAATGGAATGTTAATTCGTTTTCATGAACAAGATGTCCGGTCAATGGGCCGCACAGCTACGGGCGTAAAGGGAATTACGTTGGAAAAAAATGATGAAGTTGTCGGCATGGAAGTGCTGGACCCAGGTGTCGATGTATTAGTCGTAACTGAAAATGGGTACGGAAAACGTACGCACGAAAGCGAGTACCGAATCCAAACCCGGGGCGGCAAAGGTTTAAAAACATGCAACATTACCCCTAAAAATGGATCGGTAGTTTCTGTAAAAGCTGTTCGCGGTGACGAAGATTTAATGATCATTACTGGGAACGGCGTTCTGATTCGCATGGATGTCAATGATATTTCTTCAATGGGACGTAATACAGTCGGTGTAAAGCTTATTAAACTTGATGAAAATGAACATGTTTCAACGGTTGCGCTCGTTGAAAAGGAAGAGCAAGAGGAACAACAGGAAGAAGAATAAAAAGTGCTCTTTTTTGAAGGGTGATATCTGCTGAAACATATTCTGCCATCGGAAGGAAAAAATACTAATTTTAGGTCTACCACAGCTTTCAAAGCTGTGGTATTGTTAATTTATGGAGATCAAACGAATATTTCCTGATCTATATTCTGTGAAAAAAAGGTATTTTTCATTTTGAGGTTTGTTTACGTTCCTAAATGAATGGGTGCTAATTGATTTTTATTTAAAGGAGGGGGGTTCATTTGCGGATTCATGTCAAAAAATTGAAGCCGGGATTTGTCTTAGCAGAAGATGTTTATTCTTTGTCACCAAAACCAATTGCGAAAAAAGGCACTGTTATTAATGAGGAACATATTGAATTTTTTCGTGCATTTTTAATTAAAGAAGTTCAAGTCCGGACTTCTACTACTACAGGAGTAAAAGAAGCGAAAGAAGATATTTCCACTGATCAACCTCAAAAAAATGAGGCTGACGTTCAAAAAACGGAAAGTTCATCCAAAACTGCTTTTGAAGAAATTTTTGTACATTCAGTAGAACAGCTCCAAAAGTATTTTTTATCTTGGCAGTCGGGTGCTTCAGTAGATATTTATAAAATTAGAACATTACTCCTCCCAGTATTAAAAGCTGGGTTTGATCAACCAAGCAAAATAATGGAGACTTATACAACATGTGATGCAAAAAATTATATTTGCCATCATTCTGTTTCTGTCTCTTTATTAAGCGCTTTAATTGCAAAAAAAATGGGATTTTTAACTGGTGAAGTAAATCAAATTGCTCTTGCAGGTCTGTTAAGTGATTGTGGGATGGCAAAAATTACGCCGGCAATTTTAACAAAAAAAGAAGCGCTGACAGAAAAAGAGTTCCTCGAGGTTAGAGAACATCCTATTCACAGCTATAAATTATTAAAAGATTTACCAGCTTTAACAGAAGGTGCGAAAGTTGCAGTCTTGCAGCATCATGAACGATTTGATGGATCAGGTTATCCTTTAGGAATTAAAGGCGTTCAAATTCATCCTTTTGCCAAAATCATTTCGTTTGCAGACGCATATCAAGCAATGATTTCTCCTCGTCCATATCGCAATGGACAATCGCCTTTTCACGTATTGGATCAAATAGAAAAAGACCAATTTGGAAAATTTGATTTATCGGTTGTTCAAGCTTTCAAAAAAATATTTATAAAAGATATGGTAGGACGAACAGTAAAGCTTTCTAATGGAGCTTATGGGAAAATCGTTTTTATAAATGAAAAATTGGTTACAAAGCCGATGGTACAAGCAGAAGATTCCGATCAAATTATATCTTTGGAAAAGAGCAAGGATTTGTCGATTATAAAGGTTTTTTAGTTTTTTCGAAGATATAAAATAATGCTTGTCAAAAACGATTGAAACTGCTATAATCACTGAAGTCAGCAATTAAAATAAAAAAAGTGTTGACAACCATAAAGTATGATTTTATAATGTAAAAGTCGCTGTTTTTGATATATGATCTTTGAAAACTGAACAAAGCGAAAAGCGTGCCTGTTGATTCTGACAAGAGCATTTGGTGACAAACTTTTTTTGGAGAGTTTGATCCTGGCTCAGGACGAACGCTGGCGGCGTGCCTAATACATGCAAGTCGAGCGGACCGAAGGGAGCTTGCTCCTTTAGGTTAGCGGCGGACGGGTGAGTAACACGTGGGCAACCTGCCCTGCAGACTGGGATAACTTCGGGAAACCGGAGCTAATACCGGATAACACCGAAAACCGCATGGTTTTCGGTTGAAAGGCGGCTTTTAGCTGTCACTGCAGGATGGGCCCGCGGCGCATTAGCTAGTTGGTGAGGTAACGGCTCACCAAGGCGACGATGCGTAGCCGACCTGAGAGGGTGACCGGCCACACTGGGACTGAGACACGGCCCAGACTCCTACGGGAGGCAGCAGTAGGGAATCTTCCGCAATGGACGAAAGTCTGACGGAGCAACGCCGCGTGAGCGAAGAAGGTCTTCGGATCGTAAAGCTCTGTTGTCAGGGAAGAACAAGTACCGTTCGAACAGGGCGGTACCTTGACGGTACCTGACGAGGAAGCCACGGCTAACTACGTGCCAGCAGCCGCGGTAATACGTAGGTGGCAAGCGTTGTCCGGAATTATTGGGCGTAAAGCGCGCGCAGGCGGTTCCTTAAGTCTGATGTGAAATCTCGCGGCTCAACCGCGAGCGGCCATTGGAAACTGGGGAACTTGAGTGCAGGAGAGGGGAGCGGAATTCCACGTGTAGCGGTGAAATGCGTAGAGATGTGGAGGAACACCAGTGGCGAAGGCGGCTCTCTGGCCTGTAACTGACGCTGAGGCGCGAAAGCGTGGGGAGCGAACAGGATTAGATACCCTGGTAGTCCACGCCGTAAACGATGAGTGCTAAGTGTTAGAGGGTATCCACCCTTTAGTGCTGCAGCAAACGCATTAAGCACTCCGCCTGGGGAGTACGGCCGCAAGGCTGAAACTCAAAGGAATTGACGGGGACCCGCACAAGCGGTGGAGCATGTGGTTTAATTCGAAGCAACGCGAAGAACCTTACCAGGTCTTGACATCCCCTGACAACCCTAGAGATAGGGCGTTCCCCTTTCGGGGACAGGGTGACAGGTGGTGCATGGTTGTCGTCAGCTCGTGTCGTGAGATGTTGGGTTAAGTCCCGCAACGAGCGCAACCCTTGACCTTAGTTGCCAGCATTCAGTTGGGCACTCTAAGGTGACTGCCGGCTAAAAGTCGGAGGAAGGTGGGGATGACGTCAAATCATCATGCCCCTTATGACCTGGGCTACACACGTGCTACAATGGGTGGTACAAAGGGCAGCGAAACCGCGAGGTGGAGCGAATCCCAAAAAACCACTCTCAGTTCGGATTGCAGGCTGCAACTCGCCTGCATGAAGCCGGAATCGCTAGTAATCGCGGATCAGCATGCCGCGGTGAATACGTTCCCGGGTCTTGTACACACCGCCCGTCACACCACGAGAGTTTGTAACACCCGAAGTCGGTGGGGTAACCCTTACGGGAGCCAGCCGCCGAAGGTGGGACAAATGATTGGGGTGAAGTCGTAACAAGGTAGCCGTATCGGAAGGTGCGGCTGGATCACCTCCTTTCTAAGGATATATACATTGAAATAGGGTGCGCTTTTCCGTTTTGTTTAGTTTTGAAGGATCACATCCTTCCCCATTTGCTGGTGAATTCGCAAAGTTGATTTCCCAGCGAATAGAAGCTGAATAAAAAATACAGGATGGGCCTGTAGCTCAGCCGGTTAGAGCGCACGCCTGATAAGCGTGAGGTCGGTGGTTCAAGTCCACTCAGGCCCACCATAAATAAGACCATCCTGGGGCCTTAGCTCAGCTGGGAGAGCGCCTGCTTTGCACGCAGGAGGTCAGCGGTTCGATCCCGCTAGGCTCCACCATAAGTTTGATGAATATTGGAAGCATTGCTCCTATGCGAGAGCCCATTCGAAGGATCGGATGTTCGGCTCGAAGCAACTCAAGCAGCAAGGGAGCTCATTGAAAGAAAAAGCATTGTTCTTTGAAAACTGGATAACGGAAAGACATTCACGAATAGATCGCTCATGTTAGGAAGAAACGGTTAAGTTAGAAAGGGCGCACGGTGGATGCCTTGGCACTAGGAGCCGATGAAGGACGGGACAAACACCGAAATGCTTCGGGGAGCTGTAAGTAAGCGTCGATCCGGAGATGTCCGAATGGGGGAACCCACTGTCCGTAATGGGGCAGTATCCATACCTGAATCCATAGGGTATGGAGGGCAACCCGGGGAACTGAAACATCTAAGTACCCGGAGGAAGAGAAAGCAACAGCGATTCCCTGAGTAGCGGCGAGCGAAACGGGAACAGCCCAAACCAAGAGGCGTGCCTCTTGGGGTTGTAGGACACTCGATTAAGGAGTGACAAAGGAACGGGGTAGACGAAGAGGTCTGGAAAGGCCCGTCAGAGAAGGTAACAACCCTGTAGTCGAAACTCCGTTCCCTCCCGAGTGGATCCTGAGTACGGCGGGACACGTGAAATCCCGTCGGAAGCAGGGAGGACCATCTCCCAAGGCTAAATACTCCCTAGTGACCGATAGTGAACCAGTACCGTGAGGGAAAGGTGAAAAGCACCCCGGGAGGGGAGTGAAAGAGAACCTGAAACCGTGTGCCTACAAGTAGTCAGAGCCCATTAACGGGTGATGGCGTGCCTTTTGTAGAATGAACCGGCGAGTTGCGATTTCGTGCAAGGTTAAGCCGAAAGGCGGAGCCGCAGCGAAAGCGAGTCTGAAGAGGGCGAAATAGTACGAGGTCGCAGACCCGAAACCAGGTGATCTACCCATGTCCAGGGTGAAGGCAAGGTAACACTTGCTGGAGGCCCGAACCCACGCACGTTGAAAAGTGCGGGGATGAGGTGTGGGTAGGGGTGAAATGCCAATCGAAC